>NZ_JXTE01000064.1 GCF_000972385.1 Streptomyces sp. WM6386 | reverse complement strand
ACCGGGTGACCGGGTGACCGGGTGACCGGGTGACCGGGTGACCGGGTGACCGGGTGACCGGGTGACCGGGTGACCGGGTGACCGGGTGACCGGGTGACCAGGGGACCAGGTGGCCGGGGGACCAGGTGGCCGGGGGACCAGGTGGCCGGGTGACCCAGCCACGAAGGGACCCAGCCACCGAGCCCTCAGACCGCCGGCGCGCCCGTCGGCGACAGTGCCGCCAGCTGTTCGGCGAACGGGACCACCTCGAAGCGGTCCCTGGCCTTGGCCGACGTGACCGAAGCGGCCGACGTGACCGACTTGGCCTCCGTACGGCCCTCGGGCAGCAGCGCCGCCAGCTCCCCCGCCGCCCGCTCGATCCGCCCCTCCAGCCCCTCCGCGCCCCAGTCCTCCGAGGCGGCGTAGACCCCGGTCGGCACGACGACGGCCCGCAGATGGGAGAAGAGCGGCCGCAGCGCGTGGTCCAGCACCAGCGAGTGCCGCGCGCTGCCGCCGGTCGCCGCGAGGAGCACCGGCTTCCCGGCCAGCGCGTCCTTGTCGAGGACGTCGAAGAACGACTTGAAGAGTCCGCTGTACGACGCCGAGAACACCGGAGTGACGACGATCAGCGCGTCCGCCCCGGCCACGGCGTCCTGCGCGGCGGCGAGAGCGGGCCCCGGGAACCCGCTGGTGAGGTGGTGGGCGATCGCCACGGCGAGGTCACGGACCTCGACGACCTGCACCTCGGCCGGAGCGGCCTGGTCCACGGCCGCCGCCAGCCGGTCGGCCAGCAGTCGCGTGGAGGACGGCACGCTCAGTCCCGCAGAGACGACGACGAGCTTCATACGACGGTCTCCTTCTTCACTTCGGCGAGCAGCGACGCGTGGGTCGGCGCCTCGGGGACATCCTTCGCGCGGCCCTTCGCGAACTCCTCGCGCAGCACTGGAACGACCTCCTCGCCCAGCATGTCGATCTGCTCCAGGACGGTCTTCAGCGGCAGCCCGGCGTGGTCCACCAGGAACAGCTGGCGCTGGTAGTCACCGGCGTACTCGCGAAAGCCCAGCGTCTTCTCGATGACCTGCTCCGGGGAGCCCACGGTCAGCGGGGTCTGGTCGGTGAAGTCCTCCAGGGACGGCCCGTGTCCGTAGACCGGCGCGACGTCGAAGTAGGGCCGGAACTCGCGGATCGCGTCCTGGGAGTTCTTCCGCATGAAGATCTGCCCGCCGAGTCCCACGATCGCCTGCTCGGGCGTGCCGTGGCCGTAGTGCGCGTAGCGGCTGCGGTACAGCTCGACCATCCGCTTGGTGTGGTCGGCCGGCCAGAAGATGTTGTTGTGGAAGAAGCCGTCGCCGTAGTACGCGGCCTGTTCGGCGATCTCGGGCGAGCGGATGGAGCCGTGCCAGACGAAGGGCGGTACGCCGTCCAGGGGGCGGGGTGTGGAGGTGAAGCCCTGGAGCGCCGTACGGAACTTCCCCTCCCAGTTCACGACGTCCTCGCGCCACAGGCGGCGCAGCAGGGCGTAGTTGTCGATGGCGAGGTTGATGCCCTCGCGGATGTCCTGCCCGAACCAGGGGTAGACGGGGCCGGTGTTGCCGCGGCCCATCATCAGGTCCACCCGGCCGTCGGCGAGGTGCTGGAGCATCGCGAAGTCCTCGGCGATCTTCACCGGGTCGTTCGTGGTGATGAGGGTGGTGGAGGTCGAGAGGATGAGCCTCTCGGTCTGCGCGGCGACGTAGCCGAGCATTGTGGTCGGTGACGAGGGCACGAACGGCGGGTTGTGGTGCTCGCCGGTCGCGAAGACGTCGAGCCCGACCTCCTCGGCCTTCAGCGCGATGGCGACCATGGCCTTGATGCGCTCGCGTTCGGTCGGCGTCCGGCCCGTGGTGGGGTCCGGCGTGACATCGCCGACGCTGAAGATCCCGAACTGCATGGTCGCTCACCCTCCAAGTTGTTGACCGTTCAACTATACCGCTGAACGGCCACCCCCGCCCCGTTATTCCACTTGACCCACCAACCCTTCCTGCCTCATATTCATCTGCGTGACGCAGATATTGCACGACACAGATAAAGGACGGGAGAAGCCGCCTCTTCCCGCCCGCACCCGCTGGGCGATCCTCGCCGTGATCCTCGCCGCCGACGTCCTGGACCTCCTCGACGCCACGATCACCAACATCGCCGCCCCGACGATCACCGCGGACCTCGGCGGCGGCCCCGGCCTCGTCCAGTGGCTCGGCGCCTCCTACGCACTCGCCCTCGGCGTGCTGCTCGTCCCCGGCGGACGGCTCGGCGACAGATACGGGCGCCGTCGGCTCTTCCTGCTCGGGCTCGCCGGGTTCGTGGCGGCCTCACTGGCCTGCGGGCTCGCTCCCGACCCGACGACGCTGGTCGTCGCCCGGCTCGCCCAGGGCGCCTTCGGGGCCCTCGTCATCCCGCAGGGCTTCGGCATCCTCGGCGCCACCTGGCCCCGCGACCAGATCGGCAAGGCGTTCAGCCTGTTCGGGCCCGCGATGGGGCTGTCCGCGGTCGGCGGCCCGATCCTCGCCGGGTTCCTCGTCGACGCCGACGTCCTGGGCCTCGGCTGGCGCCCCATGTTCCTGATCAACCTGCTGCTCGGCGGCGCCGCCCTGCTCGCCGCCGCCCGCCTGCTGCCGCGCGACCCGGGCGACCGGACCGTCTCCGTCGACGTCCGCGGGGCCGTGCTGCTCACCGGCGCGCTGCTCGGCCTGCTGGGCGGGCTGATCGACGGCTCGGCGCAAGGCTGGACAGGTGGCTGGACCAGTCGGCCACTGATCCTCCTGGCCATCGGCCTCGCCCTCTTCGCCGCCTTCTGCCGCCGCCAGCGCACCGCCCCCCACCCACTCATCGAACCGACCCTGCTCCACAACCGCGGCTTCGCCGCGGGCCTGGCCCTCGGCATCGTCGCCTTCGCCGCGACCGCCGGCCTCCTCTACGTCCTCTCCCTCTTCCTCCAACAGGGCCTCGGCCGCTCCCCCACCGGCACCGCGCTCGCCCTGATCCCCCTGACCATCGGCATCGTCATCGCCTCGATCGCCTGCCACGGCCTGATCCACACCCACGGCCGCCGCCTCATCCACGCCGGCCTCCTGACCCTCATCGCAGGCTGCGCCTACCTGACCCTCCTGATCCACAACTCCGGCACCCACACCGGAACTTGGTCCCTCGTCCCACCCCTGCTGATCCTCGGCATCGGCATGGGCACCTGCTTCGGCACGGTCTACGACATCACGATCGGCGACATCGCCCCGGCGGAGTCGGGCAGCGCGAGCGGCTCGCTCAACGCCGTACAGCAACTGGCCAACGCGATCGGAGCGGCAGCGGTGACCACGGTCTACTTCCGGACAACCGGCAACACCACCCACGCCACCACCATCAGCCTCATCACGGTCACCGCGGCGCTCACCCTGTGCCTGCCCCTGGTAGGCCTACTGCCGCGCAAGGCGCAGAAGAACGAGCACCACTGAGCCCTGGCGGAAAGGCCGACGCAGCCGCCTTTCCGCCAGGGGCGCGGGGAACTGCGCGACAAGCCACACACGACCCGCACCCGCCGCGCAACAGTCCCCACCACCCCACTAGGCGCCCGGCACCAACACCAACCGCCCCCGCACCCCGCCCTCGGCGAGCCGGACATGCGCCTTCACCGCCTCCTCCAACGGAAACGTCTCCGCCACCCGCAACGTCAGCACCCCCTCCTCGACCAACCCGACCAACTCATCGAGCCGCGCCCCATCCGCACTCACCTCGACGGCAGTCGTCCGCATCCCCCGCACCGACGCCGGCTGAGCCTGCGGAATGACCCCGACGTACACACCCCCGTCCCGCACCCACTCCAGCGCCGCCTCCCCGAGCACCGCCGCATCCAGTACGCCGTCGAAGGCCCCCGCCTCAACCGCACCGGACGTGAAGCCCGCGGCACCCAGGGACCGTACGAGCTCCTCGTCCCCCTCCCGCGCGAGCCCGGTCACCGAGATCCCCCGGCGGGATGCGAGCTGGATGACGAACCCCCCGACCGCACCCGCCGCACCGGTGACCAGCAGGGACTGCCCCTCCGTCAACTCCGTGAGCTCCAGGGCCTGTACGGCGGTCAGGGCGTTCAGCGGCAGCGTCGCCGCGTGCACGACGTCGACCGTCCTCGGCGCCCGCGCCACCGCGTCCGTGTCCAGGACGACGTACTCGGCGTGCGTGCCCAGCGGCGCGACCATGCCGTAGTCGAGCCCGACCACCTGATCCCCCACACTCCAGGCAGTCGCGACCCCGACGGCGTCCACCGTGCCGGCGACATCCCAGCCGAGGCCGATCTGCTTGCCCGCACCCCCGAAGACGCCCTGCCGCACCTCGGCGTCCACCGGGTTCAGCGTGGCCGCCGCCACCTTGATCCGTATCTGCCGCGCGGCGGGCTCGGGCACCTCGGTCTCCACGACCTCCACGGCCTCGGGCCCACCGAACGCGTTCACCACAACAGCACGCATGCCAAGTCTCCTGGTTTTATTGGCGTTTGTGGGCATTCCCCGCTTGAAAGGAATCCCCCTTCACTGCCAACAACCCTAGGAAGAGTTACTATCTATCAGTAAGTAGTTACCTGGAAGTGCGTAAGCACCCCGGAGGTGAGCCATGCCGACCATGACCGCGGCCCAGCGGCGCGAGCAGGCCCGTGTCGAGTACGACGCGTTCATCCGCGGCTGCCCCACCAACCAGCTGCTGGACCGGCTCAGCGACAAGTGGGTCAGCCTCGTCGTTGCGGCCCTCTCCACCGGCCCGATGCGCTACAGCGACCTCACCCGCAAGATCGCCGGCGTCAGCCCCAAGATGCTCACGCAGACCGTGCGCGCGCTGGAACGCGACGGCATCCTCGTCCGCACGGTCACCCCGTCCGTCCCGGTCCGCGTCGACTACGAACTCACCCCGCTCGGCCACAGCCTGGCCGTACTCCTGACCGCGGTGAAGGCCTGGGCGGAGACCCACATCGACGAGGTCCACCAGGCCCGCGAGCGCTACGACACCACGGACTGACGCGGACTGACCGACTGGCTGTCCGGCCGTCCGACTAGACGTCGCCGGAGCGCAGCCGCTCGACCTGCTCGGCGCTGAACCGCGTCGTACGCCTCATGTGCTCGATGATCAGGGCGAGTTGGGCATCACCGAGGTCGTCGAAGAGGGCGTTGTACCCGCCCCCCAGCCGGTCCCACACCCGCGTCAGCTCCGCGAGCTTCTCCGGCACGGTGGCCACCAGCACCCGCCGCCGGTCCGCCACGTCCCGCTCCCGCACCGCGTACCCGGCCCGCTCCAGCCGGTCCACCAGCCGCGTGGCCGACCCGGTGGTCAGCCCCGTCAGCTCGGCGACCCGCCCGGTGGTGACGGGCCCCCCTTCCAGGGCCAGCAGATTCAGGCACTGCAGATCGGTCGGATGCAACCCCAGATGATCGGCGAAGGCCTGATTGAAGAGAGCGTAGGAGGCCATATACCGCCGAGAAACGCCCCCCAACTCATCGAGCAACCGCCGCCGCCCGGCCCCACCCTCCACCTCCACCATGCAGAGATCGTACGACGCACCGGGGAACAGGGAAGGGAGGGATTGGCAGATCCGTCCGCCGCGGGGAGACCGTCACCTGCGGTTTTCCCTTTGGACCGTGGGACAGATCTGCCAATCCCTCCCTCCAGCCACCCACCCAGCCGCGGTCAGAAGTAGTACGTGTCGCCTGTGTCCAGGATCAGGACCCGCTGTTGGTCGTTCACGTGGTTTCGGTCCAGGACTCCGCCGCTCCATACCGTGTCGAGCTCCAGCAAGGCCTCCGACGGCTTGCCCCTCAGGTTCAGCCGCAAGCCGATCTGGTTGCCCAGGCCGTCCGCGGCCAGCGCGCCCACCCGGCACAGCACCACCCTCAGGCCCGACCGTGCGCATCCGTCCGGCAGCAGCTGTCGGTTCGCCAGCGGTTCCGACCAGCGCAGCCGCACCGTCGCGTCGGGCACCGCCGACGGCCCGTGATTTCGCGGCGTGAACCGCACCTCGACCTGGCCGGCGGCCATGGAGACGGCACCGTGATAGGCCAGATCGGCCTCGGGCCCACCAGGAAAGGCCCCCGCCCCCGCCCCCGCGAAAGCCCCCGGCGCCACTCCACACACCGCCAGCACGGCCGTGACGCACACAGCAACAACCCGCATACCGGCACTCCTCACTCCAGCCTGGCCATACCGTCGGATGTATCCCACGCGGAGCGGGCGACAGGCGCCCTCCAACAGGTGACTGGACCCATATGGCCAGGTGATGTGGACCCATATGGCAGGCTGCGCGGCATGCTCGTCCTGCGCTCGGCCGCCCTCTTCGTCGTCGCCGCCCTCTTCGAGATCGGTGGGGCCTGGCTGGTCTGGCAGGGCGTACGGGAGCACCGCGGCCTGCTGTGGATGGCCGGCGGCGTGCTGGCTCTCGGCGCCTACGGTTTCGTCGCCACCTTCCAGCCCGACGCCCACTTCGGCCGCATCCTCGCCGCGTACGGCGGGATCTTCGTCGCCGGTTCGATCCTGTGGGGCGCCGTCGCGGACGGCTACCGACCCGACCGCTGGGATGTCACGGGCGCACTGGTCTGCCTCGCGGGCATGGCGGTGATCATGTGGGCGCCGCGGGGCAACTGAGCGAGCCCGGCGGCTACGGCGTCTCGTCGGGCAGCAGTCCGAGCTGCCCCAGGAACTCCATCTCGTCGAAGTAGAGCCGGTAGTCCACGATCCGGCCGTCCCTCACCGTGGCGATGTCCACCCCTCGGATCCTGACGTCCTTCTGCGTCGCGGGGAGCGACTCCCCGGTGGGCAGCTGGATCGGACCGGTGTTCCGCCCGCTGAAGATGCCCTCGTCGATGGCCGTGTCACCGGTCTCGTAGGCGTGCAGCGTCTCGAACGTCGCCTCGGGCACCGCCTCCGTCATCTGCCGCCAGTACTCGACGATGCTCTCCCGCCCGCGCAGCTCCCCCTCGTCGGGCGTGAACGCGACCGCGTCCTCCGCGTACAGCTCGGCGATGGCCTTCAGGTCCGGGTGCGTCACCGCCTCGGTGAGCCGGTCCATGACCTCACGCGCTTCTCCCATGGTCCACCTCCAGGAACAGAGGATCACCCACCTCGATTTTCCCACGGCAAGGCGCGAGGGGCCCGCCCGCTGAGACCACGGATCACACCCCGCCCCCACCGGCCTATCCTGGCGAGAGCCATTCGTCCGCACGCCCGAGGAGCAGCCCATGGCCACCGCCGCACCGTCCGCAGCCTCCCGCATCGCCGTCGTCACCGGTGCGAGCAGCGGAATCGGCGCCGCCACGGCCCGACAGCTCGCCGCCGCGGGCTACCGCGTCGTCCTGACCGCCCGCCGCAAGGACCGCATCGAGGCCCTGGAGGCGGAGATCAACGCGTCCGGCGCCCAGGCCACGGCATACCAGCTGGACGTCACCGACCGCGCCGCGGTCGACGAGTTCGCGTCGGCCTTCCGGACGATCGGCGTCCTGGTCAACAACGCCGGCGGCGCGCTCGGCGCCGACCCGGTCGCGACCGGCGACCCGGCCGACTGGCGTTCGATGTACGAGACGAACGTCCTCGGCACCCTGAACGTCACCCAGGCCCTCCTCCCCAAGCTGGTCGCGAGCGGTGACGGCACGGTGGTCGTCGTCTCCTCCACCGCCGGCCACGGCACCTACGAGGGCGGCGCCGGTTACGTCGCCGCCAAGCACGGCGCCCACGTCCTCGCCGAGACCCTCCGCCTGGAGATCGTCGGCCAGCCGGTCCGCGTCATCGAGATCGCGCCCGGCATGGTGAAGACGGACGAGTTCGCCGTGACCCGCTTCGGCGGCGACAAGGAGAAGGCGGAGAAGGTCTACGAGGGTGTCGCCGAGCCCCTGACGGCCGACGACGTCGCGGAGACGATCACCTGGGCCGTCACCCGCCCCCACCACGTCAACGTCGACCTGCTGGTCCTGCGCCCCCGCGCGCAGGCGTCGAACACGAAGGTCCACAGGGAGCTGTAGATGCCCGACGACCACGGCGACCCAGGCGACCTCGATGACGAGTCGGACCGCCGGCACCTCGCACTGGAGAAGAAGCGCGAACGCTTCGTCTGGTACTACCTCGCGTACTTCCTCTTCGGCATCCACATCGTGGCCTTCGTGATGATCTACGCGGTGACGCACGCGAAGTAGGGTCGCTGTCCGTGGACAGACATCTGCGCTTCGAGACCCTGCACAACTTCCGCGACGTGGGCGGCTATCGGACGACCGACGGCCGCCGTGTCCGCGCGGGCAGGCTCTACCGAGCGGACTCCCTAGGCAAACTGGCCGAGGGCACCGCGGACTGGAGCCGTTTCCTGTCCCTCGGTATCGGCACGGTGATCGACCTCCGCTACGACTGGGAGATTTCGGCGAAGGGCCGCGTCCCCTCCCACCCGTCCTTCGAGTACGTCAACCTCAGCATCGAGCACCGCCCCTACAACCAGGCGGCGTTGGGCCCCGACATCGACCCCGGCCCCTACCTCGCCGAACGCTTCATGGAAGTGGCCGAGGACGGCACGAAGGAAATCCGCCAGGCCCTGGAACTGGTAGCGGAATCAGCACAATCCGACACCCCGCTCGCCTTCCACTGCGCCACCGGCAAGGACCGCACGGGCGAACTGGCGGCCCTGATCCTTTCCTTGCTCGGCGTCGACGAGCGAACGATCATCGAGGACTTCAGCCTCACGGAACTGGCGACCTCGTCCCTGTTGGCGGACTGGCGGGAGAGGAACGAGGGCAGATCCCCGACCTGGCCAGGCTTCGCCCGCGCCCCGGAGTCGGTGATGCGCCTGTTCCTGCAATCCCTGAACACGCGCTACGGCTCGGTAGAGGGCTACGTCACGAAGGCCCTGGGCCTGAACGCCGAAGCCCTCTCCTCAAAGCTCCGCGAAAACCTCCTGGAACCGGCCCCGACGACCTGGCACCCCCTCACCTACCGAAGGGCGACCCCGGCGGACGCCAAGACCCTGGTCCACCTACGCGACTCCCTCTCCCTCTGGATGCTGGCCAGAGGAATCGACCAGTGGAAACCCCAGGAAAAGACCGAGGCCCACTTCATCACCCGCATGCGAGAAGGCGAAGTCTGGCTGGCCCACACAGGCGACACCCTGTCCGGCGCGTACGAACTCTGGTGGACCGACGAAGCAGCCTGGGGCCCCCGCCCCTCCGACGCCGGCTACATCCACCGTTTGATGACAACCCCCCACACGGCCCCACCCCACACCGGCCGAGAACTCCTGACCCACGCGGAGTCCCGCATCTCAGAGTCAGCCCGCCCCTACGCCCGCCTGGACTGCCTGTCGACCAACCCCCGCCTCCGCACCTACTACGAGTCCGCGGGCTACACAGCCGTCGGCGAACAGCCCACAAAGGACGACGGATCGGGCAGCCCGTACGCGGTGACCTTGCTGGAGAAGCACCTCGGTTAACTCACAGGGGTGAACCTCATCGATCACCCAAACGGCCCCTGAACAGGCGATCTAGGCTCGCACCACAACATCAAATCGACGGCCCTCGGCTGGGACTGGCATCCCAACCGAGGGCCTGACCAGCAAGGAAGGATCAGCTTCCTCATGGCTGACTGCGAGCCTAACGCTCACCGGTTCATGGACCTCACGGTCCCGGAGTACGCGTACATGTTCGGCTTCTTGCAGGCGGACGGGCACCTGGCGAAAGGGACAGGCCAGAAAGGCCGCCTGACCGTCGAGATCAACGCTCGAGACATCGACCTCCTGCACAAGTTCCAGAAACTCACGCCGTACTACAGCAGCATCAACGAGCGCACGCGGTCCACGAACTTCGCTGAGACGCACAACTCGGCCACCTGGAGCTTGTGTTCCCTCGAAGCCCGGACCCTGCTCAATAACCTCGGTCTGCCCTATGGCCGCAAATCGAAGACGATCTCCCCACCACACGGGGATTTCGCACGCCTCGACTACCTCCGAGGTGTCTTCGATGCCGACGGCTCCGTGGGTTACACCAGCAAGGGCCTGCCCTTCATCTCTCTGACCACCGCCAGCACAGCCATTGGCGCCTACCTTTGCTTCTACGCAGGAAAGGTCACAGGGATGGAGCGCAGCCTCAAGCGCAATAGACGAGACGGCATCTACAACATCCTCTACTGGACGGAGGCGGCCCAGGCGCTGAGCGCACACCTCTACTACCCTGGCTGCCTTGCATTGGAGCGCAAGCAAGCGGCGGCTGACTCACTATCCGCCTGGATTCGCCCGGCCGATATGAAGGTTGCACCGGTCCGCCGCCGCTGGACCGCGCACGAGGACCGCGTGTTGTTGCGCCTGAACAACGACGCTGCGGCAGCCAAAGAACTCGGCCGAACCGAGAAGAGCTGCTACATCCGCCTCTGGCGCCTGCGGACCGGCCAGACCCCGATGCCCACCGAGCGATAGCCGATAACACGAGGCCCCCGATCGGGGGCCTCGTGCATCAGCCCTTCACACAGATGAACTGCTTCAGCTTCGCGACGACCTCAACCAGGTCACGCTGCTGCTCCATCACCTGATCGATGTTTTTGTAAGCACCGGGAATCTCATCCACGACACCGGAATCTTTACGGCACTCCACGCCCCGTGTCTGCTCCTCCAGGTCCCGCACCGTGAAGCGCCGCTTCGCCGCGTTCCGGCTCATTCGCCGGCCCGCCCCGTGCGAAGCCGAGTTGAAGGCCTTCTCGTTACCGAGCCCCTTCACGATGTACGAACTGGTGCCCATCGAACCGGGGATGATCCCGAACTCACCGGATCCCGCACGAATCGCGCCCTTACGTGTGACCAGCAGGTCCATGCCCTCGTAGCGCTCCTCGGCCACATAGTTGTGGTGGCAGGAGATCTCGGACGCGAAGGTCGGTTTGGCCTTCTTGAACTCCTTGCGGATCACGTCCTTCAAGAGGGCCATCATGATCGCGCGGTTGTACTTGGCGTACTCCTGCGCCCAGTACAGATCGTTCCTGTACGCGGCCATCTGCGGAGTGTCCGATACGAATACCGCCAAGTCACGGTCCACGAGACCCTGGTTGTGCGGGAGCTTCTGAGCGACGCCGATGTGGTGCTCGGCCAACTCCTTGCCGATGTTCCGGGATCCGGAGTGCAACATGAGCCAGACCGAATCTGACTGATCAAGGCAAATTTCGATCATGTGGTTGCCGGCTCCGAGCGTCCCCATCTGCAAACCGGCCCGCCCCCGCCGAAACTTCACCGCCTCCGCAACCCCATCGAACCGCCCCCAAAACTCATCCCACCCCGCAGTAGCGAGCCCATGGAACCGCCCAGGCTCAACGGCAGAGTCATGCATCCCCCGCCCCACCGGAATGGCCTGCTCGATCTTCGACCGCAGCCGAGACAGATCCCCCGGCAGATCATTGGCGGTCAGAGACGTCTTGACGGCCGACATCCCGCACCCGATGTCCACCCCCACCGCCGCAGGACAAACAGCCCCCTGCATCGCGATGACCGACCCGACCGTCGCCCCCTTCCCGTAATGCACGTCCGGCATCACGGCGAGCCCCTTGATCCACGGCAGGGTCGCGACGTTGCGCAGCTGCTGGAGCGCGCCGTCCTCGACCGACGCCGGGTCGGCCCACATACGGATCGGTACCTTCGCGCCCGGCATCTCCACGTACGACATATCGTCCTCATTCCCCCGGAATTGTGTAAAAGTCTCAAATCGCAAAACCGGCGCCAAGATCAACGAATAGGACAACGGACCGGCGTCCACGGCTGTGCGTGCGATACACATGGTGCCCAGGGGTCACCCCTGCCCGGCAAGCGAATAAGCAGCGGGAACACGCACACAGCGAGAGGAGCCGACCGTGCAGCGGAAGGCCTATGTACCCGGCGTCGCGGCGCTCCTCGTGGCATTGCTGGCCGGCTGCACCGGCGGCTCGGACGACGGCGGCACCACGGACGACGCCAACCCCGGCGACGTCGGCACCGCGTCGGCCGCCGCCGAGCCCGGCCGCTACCGCACGCTCCCGGAACCCTGCGGCGCGGCCGGGCAGAGCACCCTCGACGCGCTCCTGCCAGGCATCCAGCAGATCACGGACGAGGCGCAGCGCGAGAAGGCGTACGAGGGCGAGCCGACGGTCACGTTCGACACGGACCGCAAGGTCGGCTGCCGTTGGAAGGTCGAGTCGACGGACGCGACGGACCGGCTGCTCGTCGATCTGGAGCGGGTGGTGTCGTACGACAACGCGGTGAGCGACGACAGTCAGGCGGAGGCACTGTTCGCGAAGAAGCAGGAGGCCGCCGACCTCCCGGAGCCCACGAACTCCGAGTCGAGCACCTCCGATGTGAGTACCGAGAGCGAGACCCCGAGTTCGTCCTCTTCTTCCCCTCCTTCTTCCCCTTCTTCTCCGTCCTCCAGCACCCCTCCGAGCGCCACTCCGACAGATCTGCAGCCCCGTCTGCTCGACGATCTGGGTGACGAGGCGTTCCTGGACGACGCGCTCAGCAGCTCGGGTTCGACGGCTCAGCAGCGCACGGTGACTGTGGCGTTCCGCACGTCGAATGTGATCGTGACGATCGTGTACGAGGAGCAGCCGGCGACGGTCGGCGTGGTGCCGGACAGTGAGGAAATGCAGGACAGGGCAAGGGAGCTGGCCTCTCGGCTGGCGGAGGCGCTGGCGAGTTGAGGGGCGTTCGGGCGCCTCGGCAAAGCAGGTGAACCAGAGCCGCACTGCTGCCTCACCGCGTACCGTGGCCCCTCGGACCCGAGCCGACCGCAGGAGCACGAGCAGCGTCATGAGTGAAGGAACCATGCAGCGAGCAGCACAGCGAGACCAGGGTGAGCTGGGGGTCCCTCCCGCGCCTTTCGGGCAGCGGGGGAGAGTGAGGCGCCTGAGCCGGGTACTTCTCGGCGCGGCGGCAGTCCCGGTGATGCTGGTGGCGGCCGGCTGTTCCTCGGACTCCGGCTCGGACGACGCCGGCGGCAAGGAATCCGGTGCCAGTGCCTCCGCGTCCGTGAGCGCGTCGCCGACGGTGCAGGCGGCGACGTATGCCTCGCTCCCCGACCCGTGCGACACCCTGTCCAAGGACACGTTGGGCGATCTCGTACCGAAGGCGCCGAAGTCCGGCAAGCAGGGCAAGTCGGATGATGTGGCGACGCGGGGCAGTTGCTCCTGGTCGAGCCTGGACAACAACGGTGTCAAGGGCTCCCAGTTCCGCTGGCTGAACGTCTCGTTGCTCCGTTTCGACTCGGATGTCACGCGCGGCGAGGGCGACAAGCTGGCGCAGGAGTACTTCGACAAGCAGGTCCAGGACGCTCAGTCGGTGGACGGCGCGAAGAACGCCAAGACGGCGCCGGTCACCGGTACGGGCGAGGCGGCGACGCTGGTGACGTACGACCTGAAGAAAAAGGAAGGCTCCTTCAAGCAGCAGACGCTGGTCACGCGCGTCGAGAACGTCGTCGTGACCGTCGACTACAACGGGGCGGGTCTGGCGGGCGAGAAGACGCCGAGCGCGGACAGCCTGGCCAAGCTGGTGAAGAAGGCGGCCAAGGAGGCGGTGGCCGCGGTGACGAAGGCGAACTCGGGCGGCGGCACGGGTACGGGGGGCGCGGCGAGCCCGTCCCCGTCGGCATCCAAGTCCGCGTCCAAGTCCCCCTCGACGTCCACGTCGAAGTCCGCATCTCCGTCCAAGTCGACTGCGAAGAAGAGCTGAACAAGGGCTGACGGTCCCTACCGGCCACCCGTGCGCCACACACATGTGCCACTCTGTTGCGCGCAACAACACGCAAGGGGAGGGGATTACGGGTGGCCGCACCAGTGCAGTTGACCCGGACGCACCGCGTTCTCATCGGCGTCGTCGTGTTCGGCGCCGTGATCATCGCAGGTATCGGCTTCGCGGGGTCGTACGCGGCCGTCCGTGAACTCGCCCTCCAAAAGGGCTTCGGGAACTTCAGTTACGTCTTCCCGGTCGGCATCGACGCGGGCATCTGTGTCCTGCTGTCCCTGGATCTCCTCCTGACGTGGATCCGCATCCCGTTCCCGCTGCTGCGGCAGACGGCGTGGCTCCTGACGGCGGCGACGATCGCCTTCAACGGCGCGGCCGCCTGGCCGGATCCGCTCGGCGTCGGCATGCACGCGGTGATCCCGATCCTGTTCGTGGTCTCGGTGGAGGCCGCCCGGCACGCGATCGGCCGTATCGCGGACATCACGGCCGACAAGCACATGGAGGGTGTCCGCCTCACGCGCTGGCTCCTCTCCCCGCTGCCGACGTTCCTGCTGTGGCGCCGCATGAAGCTCTGGGAGCTGCGCTCCTACGAGCAGGTGATCAAGCTGGAGCAGGAGCGCCTGGTCTATCAGGCGAGGCTGCGGTCCCGCTTCGGCCGTGCCTGGCGGCGGAAGGCTCCGGTGGAGTCCCTGATGCCGCTGAGGCTCGCGCGGTACGGGGTCCCGCTAGCGGAGACGGCTCCGGCGGGCCTGGCGGCGGCGGGCATCGAGCCCGCGCTGCTCCCCCCGGCGCCGGTACCGAGGTCGGCACCGCAGGTGGAGGCGCCGGTGCAGCAGCGGGCCGTGGAGGCGGCGTCCGTCCCGCAGCAGGCGGTGGCTCCCACCGAGGAGCAGTACGAGCCGGTGCCGGAAGAGAGCCCCTGGTTCGCTCCGCCCCAGCAGATCGAGTACCAGGGCGACTACGACCCGGCGTACGACCCGGACCAGTACGCCCAGTGGTACGCGGAGCAGCAGCAGGCCGAGCAGTACCAGCAACAGCAGCGGCCGGTTCACGAGGAGCCCTCTTCGGAGGAGACCGGCAGCTTCCCCATCCCGGTGGGCCCCAGCCGCACCCGGGAACTCGGTGAGGGCGGCGGCAGTCCCGAGCCGGACGAGGAGTCGTACTACCAGGTCTTCAAGAAGTCGATAAGCGGCAGCGGCTACCCGACTCCGCGTGAGTTCAGCGAGAACGTCGAGGCCGAGTTCAGCATCGTGCTCCCGCCGGACGAGTCCAAGCGCATGGTCAACCGCTTCACGAACCGCTACAACGCGGAACTGGAAGAGGACCACATCGCGTGACCACGATCGCGTACGACGATGGGGGCGCCCGGTGAACCACCGGGCGCCCCCATCGTCGTAGAACCGGCCGCTACGCCCCGAGCAGGGTCCGCACCCGCTCCTGGCCCACGGCCAGCAGCAGCGTGGGCAGTCGCGGACCGGTGTCACGGCCCACCAGCAGGTGGTAGAGCAGCGCGAAGAACGTCCGCTGGGCGGTCTTGATCTCCGCCGGCAGCTCCTTGGGCGTCGCGTCCGCGGGGAACCCGGCCTGCACCTTGGGCACGCCGTAGACGAGGTGGGTCAGCCCGTCGAGCGACCAGTGCTCGGCGAGCCCGTCGGCCAGCAGTCTCAGGGACTCCGTGGAAGCCTCGTCGAGGGACTTCAGGAGTTCGGTGTCCGGCTCGTCCCGCACGATGGTCCGCTGGTCGGCGGGAACGTGCGTGTTGATCCAGGCCTCGGCCTTGTCGTAGCGCGGCCGGGCCTCGTCCAGCGAGCCCAGCGGGTTGGAGGGGTCGAGCTCGGACAGGATCCGCAGCGCCTGGTCCGCGTGCCCGGCGGTGATGTCCGCGACGGACGCGAGGGTCCGGTACGGCAGGGGCCGCGCCGTGCGGGGCAGCTCGCCGCCGGCCGTGCGCACCGCACGCGTGTGTGCGGCGATGTCGGCGGGGAGGGCGGAGCCGTCCGCGACCTTGGCGTCCAGCTTGTCCCACTCGTCGTAGAGCCGCTGGATCTCCTGGTCGAAGGCGATCTTGAAGGACTGGTTGGGGCGGCGCCGGGCGTAGAGCCAGCGCAGCAGCTGCGGCTCCATGATCTGGAGCGCGTCACCGGGCGTGGGCACGCCGCCCTTGGACGACGACATCTTCGCCATCCCGGAGATACCCACGAAGGCGTACATGGGCCCGATGGGCTGCTGCCCGCCGAAGATCCCGACGATCTGCCCGCCGACCTGGAAGGAGGATCCCGGAGACGAGTGGTCGACACCGCTCGGCTCGAAGACGACACCCTCGTACGCCCACCGCATCGGCCAGTCGACCTTCCAGACCAGCTTGCCGCGGTTGAACTCGTTGAGCCGCACGGTCTCGGAGAAGCCGCAGACGTCGCAGGTGTACGTCAGCTCGGTGCTGTCGTCGTCGTACGCGGTGACGGTCGTCAGGTCCTTCTCGCAGTTGCCGCAGTACGGCTTGTACGGGAAGTACCCGGCGCTGCCGGAGGAGCCGTCGTCCTCGTCCGCGGCGCCGGAACCCTCCGCGGCCTCCAGCTCGGCCTCGTCGAGGGGCTTCTGCTGCTGCTTCTTCGGGGGCGCCTTCTTGGTCCGGTACTGGTCGAGGATGGCGTCGATGTCACCGCGGTGCTTCATGGCGTGCAGGATCTGCTCGCGGTACACCCCGGAGGTGTACTGCGCGGTCTGGCTGATCCCGTCGAATGCCACACCCAGCTCGGCGAGCGCCTCGACCATGGCGGCCTTGAAGTGCTCGGCCCAGTTCGGGTACGACGATCCCTTCGGCGCGGGCACGGAGGTCAGCGGCTTGCCGATGTGCTCGGCCCAGGACTCGTCGACGCCCGCGATGCCGGCCGGCACCTTGCGGTAACGGTCGTAGTCGTCCCAGGAGATGAGGTGGCGGACCTGGAGCCCCCGGCGCCGGATCTCGTCGGCGACCAGGTGCGGGGTCATGACCTCACGCAGGTTCCCGAGGTGGATCGGCCCCGAGGGGGACAGCCCGGACGCGACGACGACCGGTTTGCCCGGGGCCCGACGCTCCGACTCCTCGATGACCTCATCCGCGAAACGGGAGACCCAGTCGGTGGTCTCGGTGCTCTGAGCCACGGGGCACGTCCTTCTTTCTCTCCTGAAGCAGCCGGTACGGTCTACGGCTGGCGCGATCCATTGTCCCAGTTAGGCGGGCGAGCGCGAAAACGCCTTTACGCGACCACCCCCGACAGGCGGCGCAGCCGCCTGCCCAGGGGCGCGGGGGAACTGCGCGACAAGCCCCCACCGCCCCCCACCCGGCAATGCACCGCCCTCCCCCCGAGCTCATAGCCGCAAAATCCGCTTTACCCCCCGTGGGATACTGGCCACGTCTGAAACAACCCCACGAGGAGAACGGCTCCCACCCCATGACCTCGGTCACGTCGCTCACCGACCAAGTCCACCAGCGCCTCACCGACGCCCTCACTTCCGCTCTCCCGGAAACCGACGGAGTCGACCCGCTGCTGCGACGTAGCGACAGGGCCGACTACCAGGCCAACGGGATCCTGGCCCTCGCGAAGAAGGCCAAGGCGAACCCCCGCGAGCTGGCCACGCAGGTCGTCGCACAGGTCGAGTCCGGCGACGTGATCAAGGACATCGAGGTCTCCGGCCCCGGCTTCCTCAACATCACGATCTCCGACAAGGCGATCATCGAGAACCTCGCCGAGCGCTACGCCGACCCCGCCCGCCTGGGCGTCCCGCCGAAGAAGAACCCCGGCATCACCGTCGTCGACTACGCCCAGCCCAACGTCGCCAAGGAAATGCACGTCGGCCACCTCCGCTCCGCGGTCATCGGCGACGCCCTGCGCGGCATGCTCGACTTCACCGGCGAACAGACGATCGGCCGCCACCACATCGGCGACTGGGGCACCCAGTTCGGCATGCTCATCCAGTACCTGGTCGAGAACCCGGGCGAGCTTGCCCCGCCCGAGGACGTCGACGGCGAGCAGGCCATGTCGAACCTGAACCGGGTCTACAAGGCGTCGCGCGCGGTCTTCGACGCGGACGAGGAGTTCAAGGAGCGTGCCCGCAAGCGGGTCGTGGCCCTCCAGTCCGGCGACAAGGAGACCCTCGAACTGTGGCAGCAGTTCGTCGACGAGTCGAAGGTCTACTTCTACTCCGTCTTCGAGAAGCTGGACATGGAGATCCGCGACGAGGAGATCGTCGGCGAGTCCGCGTACAACGAGGGCATGCCCGAGACCGCCCGTCTCCTGGAGGAGATGGGCGTCGCGGTCCGCTCCGAGGGCGCCCTGGTCGTGTTCTTCGACGAGATCCGCGGCAAGGACGACCAGCCGGTGCCGCTGATCGTGCAGAAGGCGGACGGCGGCTTCGGCTACGCGGCCTCCGACCTGACGGCGATCCGCGACCGTGTCGTCGGCCTGGACGCGACGACGCTGCTGTACGTCGTCGACGTACGCCAGTCGCTGCACTTCAAGATGGTCTTCGAGACGGCCCGCCGCGCCGGCTGGCTGGGCGACGACGTCACCGCGCACAACATGGGCTACGGCACGGTGCTGGGCGCGGACGGTAAGCCGTTCAAGACGCGTGAGGGCGAGACGGTGAAGCTGGAGGACCTCCTCGACGAGGCCGTCGAGCGGGCCACGGCCGTCGTGCGCGAGAAGGCCGAGAAGGTGGGCCTGACCGAGGAGGAGATCGTCGAGAACGGCCGGTACGTCGGGATCGGCGCCGTGAAGTACGCGGACCTGTCGACGTCGCCGAGCCGTGACTACAAGTTCGACCTGGACCAGATGGTCTCGCTGAACGGCGACACGTCGGTCTACCTCCAGTACGCGTACGCCCGTATCAAGTCGATCCTGCGCAAGGCCGACGGCAAGCGGCCGACCGCCCACCCGGAGCTGGAACTCGCCCCGGCGGAGCGGGCGTTGGGCCTGCACCTGGACGCGTTCGGCGACCTCCTCGCGGAGGCCACGGCGGAGTACGCCCCGCACAAGCTGACGGCGTACCTGTACCAGCTGGCGTCGCTCTTCACGACGTTCTACGACCAGTGCCCGGTCATCAAGCCCGAGCCGCCGAAGGACATCGCGGAGAACCGCCTGTTCCTGTGCGACCTGACCGCCCGCACCCTCCACCAGGGCATGGCCCTGCTGGGCATCAGGACGCCCGAGAAGCTCTAAAGTCTCTAAGCCGGTCCGTCGGTCGGCCGTCAGCCGCTGGAGGGCTCCGGGGGTGTGTACTTCAGGAGCTCTTCCAGCGTGGCGACCAGCGCCCAGAGGTACTCGCACTCCTCCGCGAGCTGCTGGATGCGCTGGTCGACCTGCTCGCTGTCGTAGCCTTCCTTCACCACCTGAAATGGGTCGGACGGAGCAGGGCACGGCATCGGCGTCGCCAGGCTCAGGTGTTTCAGGTCGGTCCAGGTCTTGGCAGCGGCGATACGTCTCAAGGCGAGTTCGCGCTCCAGGACCAGGAGCCCCGGAGAGCTCTGTCCGTTCGTCGCCCCCAGATACACGAGCTGCTGTTCGATCACAGAGAGGCGGACCGCTGCCGCGTTCCGCCGTTCCTCCAGTTTGCCGATGAACTCGTTGACGGGGGCGCGCTCGTAGCCCCGTCGCGTCTCGCGAAAACTGACCGAAGGGCTCAGTGGGGTGGCCCCTACCCCAGGTGCCCGCGCCGACCCGTCGAGGTGCGGGATGGCCCGCCAACCCAGGAGTCGTTGACGCAACGGATGATCGTGCCAGTCGGCGACGGTACGGCGGTAGGCAGCGGCCTCGATGCGGCGGGCCTTCTCCCCGGCCTCCTCGACGATCCGCGCGGACTCGGCCTTGGCATCGGCGAGTTGCTTGTCGGCGTCTTCCTTTGCCGTCCGCGAGAGGTGCGCGTTGCGCGCGTCGCCGACCTTCTTCGCCCTGGCGGCGTCGCCCCTGGCCTGTTCGGTGATCCTTTCCGCCTCCACGCGGGCGCCGTGCAGGGTCTGCTCGGCGTGGGACCGTGACTCGTCCAGCAGCCGGTGGGCTTGGTCAGATGTCCGCTTCGCCGTTGCCGCGACCTCCCTGAGCTGTGCGTCGACAGCCTGGCGGCGTCTTTCCAGGTCACCCTCCAGACTCGCTTGCCGCCGCGCGGCATTCTTGTCCGCGTCTTCCACGAGGCGATGCGCCTTCATCCGTGCCGTTCTCAGAAGCAGTCCGGACAAGGAGGCTCCGTGACCGAGCTGGGCGACGTCCATGGTGTCACCGTAGGGTGACGCCATGTCATGGTCGAAAAGGATCGCCACCAGGGCCTCGCGAACGACCGTGGCGTTGACTGGCCGGTCCTCGGGGCACTTTTCGAGCAGGCGGATGACGAGGTCGTCCAAGGCAGGTGGAAGCCCCTCAACATGTTTACTCAGCGGGACAGGGGCTTCGTACTTGTGCCTGTGGACGATGGACGCCTGGCTGCCGCCGAAGGGCGGCGTCCCGGTCACCGCGTGGTAGAGGAAGCAGCCCAAGGAGTACAGGTCGCTGCGACCATCGATCGTCTCGGCGGCGTCGATCTGTTCGGGAGACATGTATTCCACGGAGCCGAGCATCGTGCCGGCGGTCAGTTTGCGGGCGCCGATGGTGTCGCCGAGGAACTTCGCGACCCCGAAGTCCAGGACTTTCACCGTCCCGTCGTCCGTGAGCACCGCGTTTCCCGGCTTGATGTCCCGGTGAACCACGCCCCGGTCATGCGCTGCGTGCAGCGCATGAGCGATCTGCGCTGCCCACCCGACGGCGTGCGACCAGGGTAGGGGGGTTGGCTCCGCCAGCCGTTTGTCGAGGGCGATCCCGTCGACACGCTCCATCACGATGTAGAGGGTCTGGTTGCCGCCGACCGAGACCTCTCCCCAGTCATGGAAGGTCACGATGTTCTGATGGTTCAGGCGCGCCGCCAGCTGCACCTCGCGCTCGAACCTGGCTCGCGCCCCGGCCTCGTCCGCGGGGTGCTGCGGGTGCATGACCTTGACCGCGACGTTCCGCCGCATCCGCATATCCACGGCGGCCCAGACTCGACCCATGCCACCGGAACCCAACTCGCCAGTGATCTGAAACCGATCGGCGAGCACCTCGTTCAGCACCGGATTCCTCCCCGTCGGCTTCCTGCCCGGTAACTCCCTTACCAGTATGGCGAATTCAGTGTCCCGACGAGTCACCCGAGCTGCCGTACGCCCCACCCACCGAGCGTCGCAGCCGCCGAGCCTCCTCGTCGATGCGGCGCACGATGTCGCCGATGCCGGTGGCCTCCTCCAGTCCACTGTCACGGAGTTGGGCCGCAAGGGTGGTGAGGTAGTGGGCGATGGTGAGGAGGTAGTCATCCACGTCGATGCCGACGGAGGCGGCGGCCCCGGGGGGAATGCGGTTGACGTCGTCCAGCAGGCGGTTGATCTGGAGCATGATCTCGTCCCCGACGTCCGGCGCCAGCCCCACCGCCCGGCCGACCTGGGCCTGGATCGAGTGTAAGGAGCGTGTGAGCTGGATGAGCAGACGGTCGTCGCGGTTGAGGGAGGAGGAGCCCGAGGCGCTGGGACTGAAGTTGCCGGAGACGATCCGCGTCTCCACGAACTGGGGCTCGAAGCGCCGTAGATCGAAGGCGCTGGTGGCACCGAGCGCCACCCGGAAACAGGGATGGATCTGGAACTCCGCCTCGTGCGGCTGGACCGACAGCGCGTCGTCGCCCGCGTACACCACTTCGCTTCCGCGTCGCACCCCGAGGAAGCCGACGCCGTAGAGCACGTCGATGA
Source organism: Streptomyces sp. WM6386 (assembly GCF_000972385.1). Classification (GTDB taxonomy): domain Bacteria; phylum Actinomycetota; class Actinomycetes; order Streptomycetales; family Streptomycetaceae; genus Streptomyces. The sequence goes on along the minus strand of NZ_JXTE01000064.1, from coordinate 31,905 downwards.
TCCCGGAGGGCGTGAGCGCGTCGGCGTACTCCCCGAAGGTCTGGTGGAGTGTCCCGGCGGCCGCCTCGAAGCGTCGGGTGAATACGGCGCGGGTGACGACGTATCCGGTGTTCTGGAAGAGCGGGTACAGGTTGCGGAGGAAGGGGTGTGCGATCAGGTACTCCGAGGCCAGATCGTTGAGCTTCCACTGCGAGAACTGCCGGGCCGCCAGTTCCACGTCCGCTTCGGTGATCCGGTCCCGCTCATGCTCCAGCCAGGCCTTCTGCTGGCAGATGTTGAGGAACTGGATGGCGTCGCGCGGCCGGGGCAAACAGCGGCGGAAGATGTAGCTGGTGATCTCCTCGTCGCCCACGGTCTCCGGGAACAGTTCCTTCCACAGCCGCTCCTCGCTCAGCTGCTCCCCGACGGAGGCCTGCGCCCGCACGAATGCGAGGTCCTTCAAGGCCTGTTCGGTCCAGGTGATCCGCAGTTCGTCCCCGTGGAACTTGTCACCCTCCCCGAAGGACAGCGAGTCGTAGATGTCGGCGCGCAGGAACAGCAGGAACCGTACCGACCGGCCGTACCGACTCGCCGCGTGCTTCGCCGCCAGCAGCAGCCCGATCACCATGGAGTTGCTGTCCGGCTCGGCGGACCACACCTGCTCCAGCTGGTCGACCATGAGCAGCAGGGGAGCATGGACGCCACCGTCGCAGCCCAGGTCACCGAAAGCCTTCGCCACCCCCTGCTCGACGACCTCCAGCTGCCGTAGCGCTCGGGCGCCTTCGGAGGGGGAATGCGCGAGATCCATACTCGCCCTGACGCCGAGCGCCTCCAGCGAGAGGGAGGTCTGCAACCCTCGCGCGCCTTGTGCCAGCCGTTCTCCCAGCCGGCCGCCACCGGGCGTCTCGTCCGGCGACTCACCGTTCTGCTTGAGGAACCGCCCGAGCGCCCTCACCGAGCCGAGCCGGTGTCCGTCGTGCGCACCCTTGGCGTGCGCCACGATGTGCCGGGCCGCGTGCACCGCGAAGACGTACCGCCAGATCAGCGCCTTGGCGGAGTCCCCGGGCAGCCCCTGCAGCTCGAACCGCCGGATCTCCTCGCCCGCCGCCTCGTCCGGGGTGATCAGGATCCTGCCGCCGTCGTGCCCGCCGTCCGCCATCAACCGCATGCAGACGGCGCTCTTCCCGGATCCCTTGCGGCCGATGATCAGCATCTTCTGCCCGCTCCGCGCACCCCGGTAGGCGGCGTTCCGCCGGAAGACGCCGCGCAGCAACAGTCCTTCCGTCACGTCCCGTTCGGCATCCTCACGCCCGAAGTGGAGCCGCCCCAGCTCTGGCACGTCGGTCATCCCATCCCCCTTTGGTGTCACCGGTCACGCTGTCAACAGCGTAACGGCGGGCCTGAGTCGGGACCGGCGGTCATCCTCGGACTCACACGAGTCGGCGGAACACCGGGCCCGCTGCCGGAATATCCCCTACCGTGGTCCGCATCCGGACAAGTCCCGCCGTACCCCGGCATGTGAAGACCTCGTGCACCCGCGCCCCACCAGCCCCCGCGGGCCCCGGACAGGACCCGGCACTTCACCAACCCCCCACACCACGCTTCGCACACATCAAGTCGGCGCTCCCAGCCGCCTCTCGCTTTTACCCGGCCGTAACAACGTCCTGTTCGGCCACCCCCGTCGTTGACCGATGTACAACAACCCCGTCACGCTCCCCCTGGTCACTCCGAGTCGCATCGGCCCGGATGAGCCGGTGCCGCAACCACGGGGGAAGTCATCAAAATTCACCGCAGATCATTACGTTCGGTGCGCGGGGCGCTGCTGGCGTTCACCGCCGCCACCACACTCACCGTCACCGCGCTGGTCGACCCGGCTCAAGCCGCAGAGGCGTCGGACACGGCCCAGGTGACCTACCAGGGCCGCACGTTCTCCGTCCCCGCGACCTGGGACGTCATCGATCTCGCCAAGAACCCGGACACCTGCGTCCGCTACGACCGCCACGCCGTGTACCTCGGCAAACCGGCGGCGGATGCCCAACAGAGCTGCCCGGCCGATGTGTTGGGCCGTACGGAGGCGCTCGTACTGGAGCCGGACAAGGGCTCCGCAACGGCACAGGTCTCGGAGAACAGCACCTCGCGCACATACTGGGCGACGGCCGACGGCATCGCCGTCACCGCGTCCTACGGCGAGAACCGGGACGAGATCAAGAAGATCCTCGCCAGTGCGGGCCTCCCGGCCGACAAGGCGACCCCGGCCGCGACGCCTGCGGCCACAGCAGCGGCACGGCCGTCGATCCGGGCCGTTCCCGCGGACGCCACGTCCTACCAGGGCAAGGGCTTCGACCGCTGCGCCGCACCGCCGACCGCCACGATGAACGCCTGGAAGGCGGCCTCGCCGTACGGCGCCATCGGCTTCTACATGGGCGGGGTCAACGCGGGCTGCAAGGACCAGGCCAGTGCCGAGTGGGTGCAGACCCAGTACGACAACGGCTGGCGCTTCATCCCGATCTACGTCGGCCCGCAGGCCGAGGCGGGCTCGGGCAGCTGCACGGGCGACTGTGTGGCGATCACCGACCCGGTGCCGGAAGGTGCGTCATCGGCCCGGGACGCGGTCGCGCAGGCGCAGAACTACGGCCTCCCGGCGGGCTCGGTCCTCTACTACAACATGGAGCACTACGACTCCGGCCGCGAGAAGGTCCTGGCCTTCCTCCAGTCCTGGACCACCACGATCCACGAGCTGGGCTACCGCTCGGGCGCCTACGGCAGCGCGGGCTCGCTCGTCGAGGACCTGGTGGCGGCGAACGGCGGCGGCTACACCCAGCCGGACGTCATCAACTTCGCCCGCTGGGACGAGGAGGAGACGACCGAGGACCGGGCGATCCCGGCCGACATGTGGGCGAACCACCAGCGGGTCAAGCAGTACGACGGCCCGACCGAGGACGACCCCAACGAGGAGACCTACGGCGGTATCACCCTCGACCTCGACAATGACCTCCTCGACGTCGGTGAGGGTTCGACCCAGCCCCCGGTCCAGAAGGACACGACCCTGACCTACACCGGTCCGGCCACCGTCTCCAACGGCTCCCCGGCGGCCCTGGCCGCGACCCTGGCGGAGAAGGACGGCGGCGCCCCGGTCGCCGACCGCGAGGTCACCCTCACCCTCGGCCCGACGGACGCCCTGCAGACCTGCGCGGCGAACACGGACGCGGCGGGCAAGGCGACCTGCACGATCGACAAGGTGGCTCAGCCACTCACCGGCTCAGCCACCGTGCCACTCAAGGCGACCTTCGCCGGCGACGAGGCCTACAAGGCCTCCGAGGCCACGGCCGAGCTCAAGCTCCAGTACGTCACCGGCCGCGCCTACGGCCTCTCCGCCCAGATCCCGGTCCTGGCCCTGCCGATCGGCATCGCCCCCACCCCGGACACCGGCGTGGTCCGCGCGGCGGACGCCAAGACGGTCGCCCCGCCCTGCGCGGCACCCATCAACCTGCTGGTCCTGTCCGCCGACACCCTCTGCGCGAAGGTGGAGACGAAGACCGGACCGAGCGGCTCCACCTCGACCGCGACCGTGGAGAACGCCAGGATCGGCCTGCCCGGCCTGCCCGTGGTCGCCCTCTCCGGCGTGACGGCGACCTCGACCAGCAGCTGCACGGCCACCACCGGCAGCACGGACCTGTCGCTGACGGTCGCGGGCACACCGGTCGAGATCGGTGACGTACCGAACTATTCGATCGACCTCGGCCCGGCCGCCAAGCTCGTGCTCAACGAGCAGATCAGGACGGCTAACGGCCTGACGGTCAACGCGGCCCATCTGACGGCGGCGGGCGGCGTGGACGTGGTCATCGCGTCGAGCGCCACGGACGCCTACAACTGCACGTGAATCGGGGGAAGTTCAGAATGCGCATCAAGAGACGCGGAACCTTTCTCACGGGCCTGCTCACGACACTGGCCCTCGCCCTGACGGCCCCGGCGACGGGGACGGCAAGCGCGGCCGACGAGCCCGGCACGCTCGCCAAGCCCGCCTTCCTGGCCCCCTTCGAGTGCGACTCGGTCTGGACGTACTCCACCTACCCGGACCACGGGAACGTCCTGGACTTCGTCAAGGCGGAGGGCGCCAGCGCCGGCGCCCCCGTGCTCGCCTCGGCCGCGGGCACCGCCACCCGCCACAACCAGCCCGGGGGCGGCGGCCAGTACATCCGGATCACCCACGCCGACGGCTGGACCACCGAGTACATGCACCTCGCCACCTACGAGGTCGCGGACGGCGCCCAGGTCGCCCAGGGCACCGTGATCGGCACGGTCGGCAGCACCGGCAACACCACCGGCCCGCACCTGCACTACGAGCAGGAACTGAACGGCGTACACCAGGACATCGAGCTGGAGGGCAACGTCCTCTCCCCCTACCCGTCCGAGTACGGCGAGAAGTTCATCACCAGCACCAACGGCTGCGACGGCGACCCGGGCGACCCCGATCCCCCCGTCCTGAAGGACACGGCCCTCGCCTACGACGGTCCCGCCACGGTCTCCAACGGCTCCCCGGCGCCCCTGTCGGCGAAGCTCACCGAGAAGGAGGGCGGCGCCCCGGTCGCCGACCGGGAGGTCACCCTCACCCTGGGCACGGACCAGACCTGCAAGGCGAAGACCGACGCGGCGGGCAAGGCGGCCTGCACCATCGCGGCAGTGGCTCAGCCACTGACCGACTCAGCCACCGTGCCACTCAAGGCGACCTTCGCGGGCGACGAGGCGTACAAGCCCTCGGAGGCCACGGCCGAGCTGAAACTCCAGTACGTCACGGGCCGGTCGTACGGCCTCTCCGCCACGGTCCCCGTCCTGGTGCTGCCGATCGTGATCGCACCGACCCCGGACACGGGCGAGGTCCGCACGGCCGACGCCAAGGCGGTGGCCCCCGCCTGCACACAGAACATCAGCGCGGTGGTCCTGACGGCGGACGCCCTGTGCGCCAACGTCACGACGACGACCGGCCCGAGCACCTCGACGGCCAAGTCCACGCTGACCAAGCTCAGTCTGGGCCTGCCCGGCCTCCCCGTCATCGAGGCGACCGGCATCACCGCAACCTCGACGAGCACCTGCACGGCAAGCACCGGCACCACGGATCTCAAACTCACCATCGCGGGTACACCGGTCACCGTCCCGGACATCCCCGACTACGCGATCGACCTCGGCGCCGGAGCCAAGGTCGTCGTGAACGAGCAGACGCGCACGGCGACCGGCCTCACGGTCAACGCCCTCCACATCAGCGGCCTCGGCGGCGCGGACGTGGTGGTCGCGTCGAGCACGAGCGCGGCGCACAACTGCACATAGCCAGAAGCTAGTTGATCGCACAGGCCCCGGCAGGGTGGACGAACTCGCACCACACCACCTTGCCGGGGTCGCGCTGTCCCACCCCCCACTTGTCCGCGAGCGCGGCGACGAGCAACAACCCACGCCCACCCTCGTCGGCCTCCTCCGCGACACACGGCTCACCACCCCCGCTGTCATGCACCTCCACCCGCAGTACGGCCCCGTCGTACCGCACCCGCAGCAGGAACCCCCGCCCCGGCGGCGCCCCGTGCACGAGCGCGTTGGTCGCCAACTCGCTCACACACAGCGACACATCATCGGCCCGCTCCCACGCCGAGATCCCCCAGTGGACGAGGGACCACCGCGCGAACCGCCTGGCGGCGCCCACGGAACGGCGGTCGCGCCGATAGAACTGGTCGCGCTGGAAGGCGAGTTGGCTTTGCTCATTCACGGTACGAATGTCGCGCAGAGTCACTAGCGTTGATCAGCGAGTGAACCCGTACGGATTCTTTGTACGGGCGCAGACCCGGTGACGTACGCGGGACCTGGGGGATTGAGAGCAGCATGAGCGCGAAGAAGCCACCGCGGCCGAAAAACCTGACCTCGATGAAGATGCTGGGCAAGCAACTGGGGGCTGCCCGACGCGCCGCGGGTTACACCCAGAGTGCGCTGGCCGCCCTCGTCCAGGTCGACGAGGAGACGATCGCCTCGATCGAGCAGGGCAGAAGGGCGCTGAAACCGGACCTGGCCGCCCTGTTGGACGAGATCCTCCAGACCAAGGGAATGCTGTCGGTCGGGGTGGCGAACCTGCCGGAGATCGACCAGTTCCCCATGTGGGCGGAGCTGTATATGGAGCATGAGCGGGAGGCGATCGCGCTGTCCCTCTATGCCAACCAGGTGCTGCCGGGCCTGCTTCAGACGCGGGCGTACGCGGAAGTCGTACTCCGAGAGCGAGTCCCGGCATACGAAGAGGAAGAGATCGAGCCGAAGACGGCGGCACGGATGGAGCGGCAGGAGATCTTGCATCGCAAGAGCCCACCCACGCTCAGCTTCGTCATCTGGGAGCCCGTGCTGCTCCTGGGCATCGGGGGCCGGGAAGTCCGCGCGGAACAGCTTCGCCATCTACGCGCCTGCGCCGAACTCCCCTGCGTATCGCTCCAGTTCTTGCCCGCAGCCAGCCTCTCTCACGCAGGGCTGGCAGGCCCCTTCATCCTCCTGGAGACGCCCGACCACCAGCACTTGGCCTACATCGAGGGGCAACGCGGCAGCCAGTGGGTTTCCGACGCAGATGAGGTGTCCAGGCTTGCGCGCAAGTATGCGATGCTGCGAGCCCAGGCCCTATCCCCCTTGGAGTCGAAAGGCCTGCTGGACCGTCTGCTAGGAGAGCAATGAGCACCGAGGCACTTCAGTGGTTCAAGTCGACGTACAGCAGCGACGAGGGCGGCGAATGCCTCGAAGTCGCTTACGCCTGGCAGAAGTCCAGCTACAGCAGCAGCGAAGGCGGCGCGTGCGTCGAGATCGCCACCTGCCCCCACACCATCCACATCCGCGACTCCAAGACCCCCACCGGCCCGACCCTCCAGGTCACCGCCACGGCCTGGTCGGCATTCATCGCGACCACCGCCTAGACCCGAACCCCCGCCCCAGGCCTGCTCGTTCCCTTCGGCCTCCGACCGAGCACATACACCCGGGAGTACGGCGAGGTCTCCTCGGACCTGTTCCGCAGCGCCTCGATGTCCGTGCCGGGCGGCCACCGGGTGCCCGCGTCGGACCACTGGATGCCGTTGAGCCCGGGGTCGTTCGGGTTCACGCCGGTGAGGTCCGCGTCGGTGAAGTCGTCCAGCGTGCCGTCGAGCAGCGCGGTGACGAGACCGTCCGCCGTCGGGAGGCGGAGACGGTGGCCGGCTTCGAGGGCGAGGCTGCCGGCGAGCGGGCGTGCCACGAGGTCGATGCCACGGAGGCGGTCGGGGTCCCGGGCGCGGGCGGCTGCGTCGAGGGTGTCGGTGAGGGCGTGGGCGCTGTCGCCGGGGTGGTGGGCCGCTCCGAGGTCGTGTTCGAAGGTGCGGGCGAAGACCGCGGCGAGGTTGAGGGCGGCGGCGAGGGTCAGGGCGGGCGGTTCCGCCAGCGCGAACCTGCGGGCGCGGGCGTAGTCCCGGGCGAGGTCCGCGAAGCGCTGGGTGTGCGGGGCGGGGAAGCCCTCGCCGGTCCCCAGTCGCTTCTCCTCCCGGACGAGGTCGTCGAGCAGTTCCAGGGCCCGGACCAGGAGTTCGCCGCTGACGCAGGCGGCGATCGCGGGATCCTTTCGCGCGGCCAGCCGCTGTTGCACCGGGAGGGCGCGCAGGGCCTCGGCGACATCGGCCTCCGACTTCCACGCGCGGTCTGCGGAGTCCGTCGTAGCGGAGTCGGAGTCCGCCGCGTCCTCGGCATGGAGGATGCTCGCCAGCCCGCCCTCGACGTCCAGCACCAGCCCCAGACCACGGACCACGTCCTCATGCCCTCCGGCCTGCTCGCGCACCTCACGCAGCCCGGCGTCGGGGTCGAGGAACCGGGAGAGGCCCAGGCGGAACTCCTCGTGCTCGTGGGAGAGCCACTCGTCGGCCATCAGTCCTCCTCCCGCCGCGCGAGGTGCTGGGCGACGGCCTTGCGCGCCTTGAACAGGTTCGACCGTACCGCCGCGCCCTCGATCCCGATCAGCTTGGCGATCTCGGCCGGTTTCCACCCGTCGAGCATGAGGGCCAGCACCTGCCGTTGGCGTGCGGGCAGGCCCCGTAGCACCCGGACGATCTCGTGTTCCTGTAACCAGGACTCGGTCGCCTCGGGGCGGCGCAGCAGGGTCGTGGACTCGGGTACTTCCTCGACGGGTTCCTCCACGCGCGTGGCGTGGCGGACGAACTCCCGGTAGGCGACCGTGTAGGCCCAGCTCTTGTGGGACCTGATCTCGTGCCATGACCGGTAGGCCCTGACCATGGTGTCCTGCACGAATTCCCCGGCCCGGTCCACGGGGGCGCCCTGGTAGACGAGGTACGCGGTCAGCCTGGGCACGTAGGCGCGGTAGAAGTGGCTGAACGTCTCCTCGTCCTCGGGAGACAGGCCGTACGACGGTTGCGTGACCCCTTCGGCCGGAGCGCCCTTCTCGGGGACGCCGTCCGCGGCGCCGCCGACCGGCAGCGGCTCCCTGGAATCGTCCTCCCGCGGGCCCGGCTCCGTCACGCCGTCTCCCTCCCGTCCGGGGCGCACTGGCAACGCGCCGCCCGTTCGCGCTCCCGACGCTCGGCCCACCGTAGCCTCAACTCCTGGCGGATCAGGGTGACTACGTGAATTCCCAGCCCCACCAGTGCGGCGACGACCGACGCCGCACCCGGGCCCACCCGGCGCCCCCGTCCTCCGGGGGGACCGGCGCCCGAGGATTGGCAGATCTGTCCCACGCCTTGACTGCAAAACCGCAGGTGGCGTCCTCCTCGCGTGGGACAGATCTGCCAATCCTTCCCGTCCCCATGGCCACCGGCGGCCGCTCCGTCCGACGGTGCCGGGGGCTGGGCCCGTTGTCAGTGGGTGCGTCTACAGTCGTCGGCATGGCAACGCTTCCCAACCCGCTGCCGAGGCTGGCCTCCCTCGGCCTCGGCCTTCCGCCGGGCAAGCTGATCGACACGACGGACGAGGGTCCGTGGCACGAGCCGCTGCTCTGGCTGGCCGACGACCGGGCGACCCCGGCCGGCTGGGCCGCCCTCCAGCGGGCGCCCCGCGCGCTCGGCCTGCTCCCGGTGGTCCTGGACGTCGGCGGGGGTCACGGCGGCCCGGAGGACTGGGAGTTGGCGCCGGCCGACGTGTCGTACCCCGGTGATCACGACGCGGAGGAGGTCCTGGCCGACTTCTGGGAGGAGTGCTGCGCGCAGGAGGCCGGCGACTGGCCGGGCCTGGCGGAGGCAACCGCCGCCGCGGCCGACCCGGACGCGGTGGCCACCGACATCGCCAGTGGCCTCCTCTCAGCCGGCGGTCCCCTCAAGGAGCCCCGCCTGGCCCTGGTCCCGGCCCGCCGCAGCGCCGACATCCCGACGGCGCTCGGCTGGATGGGCGCGGTGAACCACGGCGACGACACGGCCCGCCTCAGCGCGGTGCTCCGCTCCTGGGAGGACCGCTTCGGCATACGGGTCGTGGCGCTCGGCTTCGACCACCTCCGGGTCTCCGTGGCGGCGCCGCCCACGACACTCGCCGAGGCGCAGGCCCTGGCCTCCGAACACTTCGCGTTCTGCCCGGACAACCTCTGGCAGGGCAGCGACACCATCCTGGAGGCCTACGCCGAACGCCAGTTGCTCGATCAGCCGGTCTGGTCCTTCTGGTGGGACTGAGGGACGTCGATCCCGAACTCCTCGTCCAGCAGCCGTGAGACCTCCTCCTCGGAGACCTCCCGCTTGCTGACCGTGCCGTCGGGGGAGGTCACCGTCAACTCCTGGCCGAGCAGCAGGACATGCTGGTCGCCGCTGAGCCGCTGCACGAACCGGCGCTGGACGAAGGGGGAGCGGGGGTGCGTGGCGACGTACCAGTTGGCCACCTCGAAGTCGGGCCGCTCGGCGGGGTCCAGCGTGAAGTTGTACTGCCGCCGCCAGCCGTCGCCCCATGCCGAACCCGGCACATAGGTCTCCAGGACCCACAGGTCCAGGGGCCCCGGGTGGGTCACCCGCACCAGCCGGTGGCGGCGCCCCGCGCCCTCGAACTCGACGCCGGCCACCAGCGGCACCGGCTCCAGCAGCGCGCCGATCGCCGCGAAGCCGACGTCGGCGAGATAGGGCCGGGTCTCCCCCGGCACCTCCACCAGCAGGGTCATATGGGTGCGCGGACGGCCCGAGCTCTCCGACCCGTCCGCACCCACCATCACCCGCGCCGCCAGCCTGGTCACCCCGAAGCCCAGCGCCTCCAGGGCGTGCAGGAACAGGATGTTGTGCTCGTAGCAGTAGCCCCCGCGCCGGCTGCGGACCAGCTTGTCCAGCAGATCACCGACGGCGAGTGAGGGAGCCGTGCGGCTCATGGCGTCGAGGTTCTCGTAAGGGATGCCGCGCGAGTGCGCGAGATGCACAGCCCGCAGGGTCTCCACGTCGGCGACCCGCTCCCCTTCCCACCCGATCCGGCCGAGATACGCGTCGAGGTCGAACTCCACTGTGTCGGACATGCCTCAACCCTAGGCACACCCTCAAGTCCCGTCGGCAGCCCTCAGCCGCAACCGCACCACTCCTTGAGACCTAGGCCCCAAGCCCCACACCCATCCTCCGCAGCCCCTCCCGGATCCGCTCCGGCGTCTCCGTCACGAAGCACAGCCGCAGCGTCGCCCGGTCGGCCTGCCCCGCGTGGAAGGGCGCCCCCGGCACATAGGCCACGTCATGCCGTACGACCTGGGGCAACAGGGCGGTCGTGTCGTAGTCCGAAGGCAGCCGCGCCCAGAGGAACATGCCGCCCTCGGGCCGATTCCAGGACGCCCCCTCCGGCAGGGCCTCGGCCAGCCCGGCCAGCATCGCGTCCCGCCGCTCCCCGTACACGGCCGCGACCCGAGCCACATGCGCGTCGAGATCCCGCTCCTCCAGATACCGGGCCGCGGCAAGCTGGTTGACGGTCGGAGTATGCAGATCGGCGGCCTGCTTGGCCACGACACAGGCCCGCCGCAGCTCACTGGGCGCCCGCAACCACCCCAGCCGCAGACCGGGGGCCATCACCTTGGAGAAGGAGCAGAGCAGCACGGTCCGGTCCTCGGCCCCCGGATACGAGGCGATCCAGGGCAGCCGCTCCCCCTCGAACCGCAGCTCCCCGTACGGATCGTCCTCGACGATCCACACCCCGCACCGCCCCGCCACCTCGGCCACACCGGCCCGCCGCTCGGCCGACATGGTCCGACCGCTGGGATTCTGGAAAGTGGGGACGGTGTAGAACAGCTTGGGCCGCTCCCGCACCACCAGCTCCGCCAGGGCATCCACATCCGGCCCCTGCGCGTCCCCCGGCACGGCGAGGACCCGCGCCCCCGCCAGCCCGAAGACCTGAAGTGCCGCCAGATAGCAGGGATCCTCGACGAGGACGGTGTCACCGGGTTCGACGAGCGCGGCGGCGACCAACGACAGGCCCTGCTGCGACCCGGTGGTGACAAGAAGCTCCTCGGCGCCGGTGGCCAGCCCCCGCACCGCCGTCCGCCGCGCCAGCAACTCCCGCAGCCGCGGCTCCCCTTCGGTCGTCGAGTACTGCAGGGCCTGCCCCGGCACCTCCTCCAGTACATGCCGGAACGCCGCCGCGACGCCCTCCCGGTCGAACAGCCCGGGCGCGGGCAGCCCCCCGGCGAAGTTGACGACCTCGGGCCGCGCGGTGACGGCAAGGATCTCCCGTACCGCCGACCCGCCGGTCGACCGGACGCGCGAGGCGAGCGAAGGCGGGGCGGCGAAGGTGCTCGTAAGGGTCATGCCGAGCACCCTAGAGATATAGGTGCCGCCTACAAACAGCTTTCCAGGATCCGGGATCAGCCCTTACGCCCGACCCCCGCGTGCACATTGATGTCCCGCACCACACCCCCGGGACGCGGCGCCCCCGCAGTTCAGAGACCGTCCCGCACCCTGCCCGTCCCAGAACGCGAGGCACCTTATGGTCACCACACCCACCCAGGCACCAGGCTGGGACCACTCCTCACAGACAACCGACAGAGAGGCCCCTGCCGATGCCCGTGTCAGCGAACGCGCACACCCGCGCACCCCGCCTCCTGGCAGCCCTGACGGTCGTACTCGCCACCCTCACCCTGACCGCGTGCGAGGACGGCGAGGGCCTCCGCGACGAAGGCCCGTCGACATCCACGACACAGACAACGACAACGACGACTACCGAACCGCCGGCATCCGCGCAGCCTCAACAGCCCAATAGGTGAGGATGTTCTGCGCCCCGGCGCGCTTGATCCCGGTCAGCGTCTCCAGAATGGCCCGCTCCCGGTCGATCCACCCCTTCTCGGCGGCGGCCTCGACCATCGAGTACTCACCGGAGATCTGATAGGCGGCGACGGGCACGTCCACCGCGTCGGCGACCCGTGCCAGGATGTCGAGATAGGGCCCGGCCGGCTTCACCATCACCATGTCGGCCCCTTCCTCCAGATCGAGGGCCAACTCCCGCAACGACTCCCGCGCGTTGGCGGGGTCCTGCTGATAGGTCTTCCGGTCCCCCTTCAACGAGGACCCGACGGCCTCCCGGAAGGGCCCGTAGAAGGCGGACGCGTACTTCGCGGTATACGCGAGGATGGCCACATCCGCCCGCCCGATCTGATCAAGGGCGTCGCGCACGACCCCGATCTGCCCGTCCATCATCCCGCTGGGCCCGACGACATGCGCCCCGGCATCGGCCTGCACCTGAGCCATCTCGGCGTACCGCTCCAGGGTGGCGTCGTTGTCGACCCGCCCCTGGTCGTCCAGGACCCCGCAGTGCCCGTGGTCCGTGGTCTCGTCGAGACACAGATCGGACATCACGAGCAGCTCGTCCCCGACCTCGGCCCGCACATCCCGCAGCGCGACCTGAAGGATCCCGTCCGGGTCGGTCCCCGGCGTCCCCAGAGCGTCCTTCTTGGAGTCCTCTGGCACGCCGAACAGCATGATCCCGGAGATCCCGGCCTCGACAGCCTCGGCGGCCGCCTTCTTCAGGCTGTCCCGGGTGTGCTGCACAACCCCCGGCATGGCCTCGATCGGCACCGGCTCGCTCACGCCCTCGCGCACAAAGGCGGGAAGGATGAAGTCAGCGGGATGCAGCCTCGTCTCGGCGACCATCCGCCGCATGACGGGAGAGGTCCGCAGCCGCCGCGGCCGGCTGCCGGGAAAGGTTCCGTACGTCGTCATACCCCTACGCTACGCCCGCCCCAGGCCCCCCTTTGCCGACGAGACGTCGGCCGGGCCGGGTCGCGTTCCAGCCCGTCCGGCGTTCGAGGACAAGGCCTTCACCCCGCATGCGCCACACCGACGACGGGTCCAAGCTGAAGGAACAGGCCCCTCCACCGACACAGGAGGAGGACACCATGCCCACCCCGGACCTGTTCGCCCTCTCGGCCATCAAGGGCCCCGTCCTGCGCCCCACCGACGAGGCCTACGCCACCGAGGTGACCGGCTTCAACCTGGCCTCCCCGCACACCCCGGACGTGGTCATAGGAGCGACCGGCACGGACGACATAGTCAGCGCACTGCGCTGGGCCTCGGCCACCCACACCCCCGTCGCCGTCCAGGCCACCGGCCACGGCGCCAACTTCCCGATAGACACAGGCCTGTTGATCAACACGTCCCGCATGACGGACGTACACATAGATCCCGTGACCCGCACGGCGACGATCGCCGCGGGCGCGAAGTGGCGTCACGTCATCGACGCCGCCGCCCCCCACGGCCTGGCCACCCTCAACGGCTCCTCCACGGACGTGGGCGCCGTCGGCTACACCCTCGGCGGCGGCCTCCCCGTCCTGGGCCGGGCCTACGGCTACGCCTCCGACCTGGTCCGCTCCTTCAAGGTGGTCACCCCGGACGGCACGCTCCACGAAACGACCGCGACCCAGGAACCCGACCTCTTCTGGGCCCTGCGCGGCGGCAAGGGCAACATCGGCATCGTCACGGAGATGGTCACCGAACTCCCCGCCCTGTCCCGCATCCTCGGCGGCGGCATCTACTGCACGGGCGAGGACGCCGAACCCCTCCTGCGCGCGTGGGCGCAGTGGACCCCCACGGTCCCCGACGAGATGTGCACCGGCTTCACGCTGCTGCGCCTGCCCCCGCTCCCGGAGATCCCGGAGCCCCTGCGCGGCCGCTTCTGGTCCCGCGTGGCGGTCGCCTGGACCGGCACGGAAGACGAAGGCCAGGAACTCCTGACCCCGCTGCGCAACGCGGCCCCCGTGGTCTTCGACACGGTGACGGAGATGGACTACACGGCGGTCGACATGATCTACCAGGACCCCCACGACCCCCTCCCGGCAAGAGAGTCCTGCGGCTGCCTGGGCGAACTGACCCCCGACGCCGTCACCACACTGCTCGACGAGGCGGGCCCGACGGCAGAGGACTACGCCCTGCTCCTGGTGGAACTCCGCCACATGGGCGGCGCCCTCTCCCGCCCCGCGACCACCGAGGACGCGGTCTGCGCGCGGAACGCCGCCTACCTCCTGGAGGCGGTGGGCGTCCTGGCCGGCCCCGAGGCGGCCACGGCCGTGGAAACGGCGACGACCGCCCTGTACGAGGCGATGAGCCCGTACGCCACCGGCTGCACGATGCCCAACCTCCACGGCCGCCCCGGCGACGCGAAGGACCGCGCCCGGGCCTGGACCCCGGAGATCTACGACCGGCTGCGCCGCACGAAGGAGACGTACGACCCACAGAACCTGCTGCGCTACGGCCACACGGTGACGGCGGCCTGACAAGAACGCCAGACCGCCGCACCCGCTCCCGCTCCCGCTCCCGCAGGATCAGGTGGTGCTACGCCTCCGCCGCGCCCCGGGCCGACGCTCGCTCGGCCGGGTGACCGGATCCCCGGCCTCGACAGCGGCCGCCCGCCGCTTCAGCCCGAAGTCGGCCAGCGCCTCCGCCAGCTTGTGCACGGACGGCTCGGGAGCCATCACATCCACCCGAAGCCCATGCTCCTCGGCGGTCTTCGCGGTAGCGGGACCGATACACGCGATGACGGTCACGTTGTGCGGCTTCCCGGCGATACCCACCAGGTTCCGCACGGTGGAGGACGACGTGAAGAGAACGGCGTCGAAGCCACCCCCCTTGATCGCCTCCCGGGTCTCGGCCGGCGGCGGCGACGCCCGCACGGTCCGATAGGCCGTGACGTCGTCGACCTCCCACCCGAGCTCGATGAGCCCCGCGACCAGTGTCTCGGTGGCGATGTCGGCCCGCGGCAGGAACACCCGGTCGATCGGGTCGAAAACGGGGTCGTACGGCGGCCAGTCCTCCAGCAGCCCGGCAGCGGACTGCTCCCCGGAGGGCACCAGATCCGGCTTCACACCGAAGGCGACGAGCGCCTTGGCGGTCTGCTCGCCCACCGCGGCGACCTTGATCCCGGCGAAGGCACGCGCGTCGAGCCCGTACTCCTCGAACTTCTCCCGCACGGCCTTGACGGCGTTCACCGAGGTGAAAGCGATCCACTCGTAGCGGCCCGTGACGAGCCCCTTGACCGCCCGCTCCATCTGCTGAGGCGTCCGCGGCGGCTCGACGGCGATCGTCGGCACCTCGTGCGGCACGGCCCCGTAGGACCGCAGCTGGTCGGAGAGCGAAGCCGCCTGCTCCTTCGTACGCGGCACGAGCACCCGCCACCCGAAGAGCGGCTTGGACTCGAACCACGACAGCTGCTCACGCTGAGCAGCGGCGGACCGCTCACCGACCACGGCTATCACCGGCCGCCCGCCATCCGGCGAGGGCAGCACCTTGGTCTGCTTGAGCAGCTGGGCGATGGTCCCCAGCGTCGCCGTCCACGTCCGCTGACGAGTGGTCGTACCAGCGACCGTGACCGTCAGCGGAGTGTCGGGCTTGCGCCCGGCGGCGACGAGCTCACCGGCGGCGGCGGCCACGGACTCCAGGGTCGCCGAGACGACAACGGTCCCGTCGGACGCCCCGACCTCGGTCCAGCACCGGTCGGAAGCCGTCCGCGCATCCACGAACCGCACATCGGCGCCCTGGGCGTCCCGCAACGGAACACCCGCGTACGCGGGCACGCCGACCGCGGCGGCGACACCGGGAACGACCTCGAAGGGCACCCCGGCGGCGGCGCACGCCAGCATCTCCTCGGCGGCGTACGCGTCGAGCCCGGGGTCCCCGGACACCGCACGTACGACCCGCCTGCCGCCCCGCGCGGCCTCCATGACAAGATGTGCGGCATCCCGCACGGCGGGGACGGCAGCGGTTGTTGACGAACCGTCAACAACCTTTAGTTGGGGCGCGCCTGTGCCCGGATGCGGATCCGACGAGGGATCCGAATCCGTGTCCACGACGGCGACGCCTGAGCGAGCGTGGACGCGCACGACGTCGAGCACTTCGTGCTCGGCGACGAGAACGTCCGCGTTCCCCAGCGCCTCGACGGCGCGCAGAGTGAGTAGTCCCGGATCCCCGGGTCCGGCACCCAGGAAGGTGACGTGCCCGTGTTCAGGTCCGGCGGCAGGAAGGGTGGTGGGGCTCACTGTGCTCGCTCCCCCATCAGACCGGCCGCGCCCTGGGCAAGCATCTCGGCAGCGAGTTCACGGCCGAGCGCCATTGCTTGGTCGTACGTCTCGGGCACGGGACCGGTGGTGGACAACTGCACCATCCGCGAGCCGTCGGTCGTGCCGACGACGCCGCGCAGGCGCATTTCCTTGACAATCTGTCCGTCGGCCAGCAGGTCGGCCAGCGCGCCCACAGGTGCGCTGCAACCGGCCTCCAGGGCGGCGAGCAGTGACCGCTCGGCAGTCACGGCGGCCCGCGTGAACGGGTCGTCGAGCTCGCCGAGCGCGGCGATCAGGTCCGCGTTGTCCGCGGTGCATTCGATCGCCAGTGCTCCCTGGCCGGGAGCGGGCAAAACCGTGTCGACTGAAAGAAAGTCAGTCACTTCGTCGATGCGCCCGATGCGATGCAGCCCGGCCGCGGCCAGCACCACCGCATCCAGCTCACCGTCGTGCACGTACCGGATCCGGGTGTCGACGTTCCCCCGGATCGCAACGGTCTCGATGTCCAGCCCATGGGCGCGTGCGTACGCGTTGAGCTGGGCCATCCGCCGGGGCGACCCGGTGCCGATGCGCGCCCCGCGGGGCAGGTCGGTGAACTTCAGCGCGTCCCGGGCGACGATGACGTCACGCGGGTCCTCGCGCAGGGGGATCGCGGCGAGCGCGAGCTCGTCGGGCTGCCCGGTGGGCAGGTCCTTCAGCGAGTGCACCGCGAAGTCGACCTCCCCCTTGAGCAGGGCCTCCCGCAGCGCCGTCACGAACACGCCCGTGCCGCCGATCTGCGCGAGCTGCTCCCGCGACACATCGCCGTACGTGGTGATCTCGACGAGCTCCACAGGCCGTCCGGTCACCTGGCTCACGGCGTCCGCCACCTGCCCGGACTGGGCCATGGCGAGTCTGCTTCGCCTTGTCCCGAGCCTCAGTGCCTTCTCAGTCATGCCGACCCTCGGTTCTTGCTGTTCTCGGTGCTGTCCTCGGCGCGGGACACGGCATCCACCGTCTCCTGGTCGAGGTCGAACAGGGTCCGCAGCGCGTCCGCGTACCCGGCACCGCCGGGCTCGGCCGCGAGCTGCTTGACCCGTACGGTCGGCGCGTGAAGCAACTTGTCGACCACACGCTTCACGGTCTGGGTGATCTCACTGCGGTGCTTGTCGTCGAGCCCCGGCAGCCGCCCTTCGAGCCGGGCGATCTCCCCGGCGACCACATCGGCGGCCATGGTGCGCAGCGCGACCACGGTGGGCGTGATGTGCGCGGCGCGCAGCGCGGCGCCGAACGCCGCGACCTCGTCGGCGACGATCCGCCGCACCAGGTCCACATCGGCCGCCATCGGTGCGTCGGCCGACGCGTCGGCGAGCGACTCGATGTCGACGAGCCGCACCCCGGGGATCCGGTGCACCGCGGCGTCGATGTCACGCGGCATGGCCAGATCGAGCAGAAAGACCCCGGGCGCGGGCTGCGGAGCCACGGGCTCGGGCCTACGACGCTCAGGAATCCGCCCGACGGCGGCGGCAGCGGCGGCGAGCGCGGCGATGGCGTCGGCCTCGTCGGCCGCGCTGGGGACTCGGACGATGCCGTTGTCGACCCAGGCCGCGTGCTGCTCGAGTTCAGTGGTGGCCATCCCGGCGACGGCGGCTTCCCCGAGTACGGAGAACCCGGCGGTGGCCTGGACGGAGTTCAGGTCGAGCGGACAGTCCTCGTCAGCCGAGCCGCGGGCATTCGGGCCACCCAGGGCGGCTCCCGACCCGAAGCGGGGCGGCACCTCGCCGGCGCCGGCGGGCGAACCCGCCACCGGGCCCGCGGCAACGGCCTCGGCGACCTCCGATGCCGTGAGCACCAGCCCGGTCGCCCCCGTACAGGACACCACGACATCGGCACGTGTCAGCTCGCCCGGCACCGCATCCATCGGTACCGCGCGGGCCACCACGTCCAGGTCATCGGCGTCGTTCAAGATCTCGGCAAGCCGCTCGGCCCGGTCCGAGGTCCGGTTGGCGATCACGATCTCGCCGACCCCGACCCGCGCGAGCGTCGCCGCGGCGAGCGAGGACATGGACCCGGCACCGATGACGAGCGCCTTCTTGCCCGAGGCCCACGCGTCCACGGCCGTACCGGAAGCCAGCTGCTCCAGCCCGAACGTGACCAGCGACTGCCCGGCCCGATCGATCCCGGTCTCGGAGTGCGCCCGCTTACCGACCCGCAGAGCCTGCTGGAACAGATCGTTCAACAGCCGCCCGGCGGTGTGCAGATCCTGCGCCTTGGCAAGGGAGTCCTTGATCTGTCCGAGGATCTGCCCCTCCCCGACGACCATGGAATCGAGCCCGCAGGCCACCGAGAACAGGTGATGGACGGCCCGGTCCTCGTAGTGCACGTACAGATAGGGCGTGAGCTCCTCGAGCCCCACCCCGCTGTGCTGGGCGAGCAGCGTGGACAGCTCGGCGACACCGGCGTGGAACTTGTCGACGTCGGCGTACAGCTCGATCCGGTTGCACGTGGCCAGCACCGCCGCCTCGGCGGCCGGCTCCGCGGCGACCGCGTCCTGCAACAGCTTGACCTGGGCGTCAGCGCTCAGCGCCGCCCGCTCCAGCACGCTGACCGGAGCGCTGCGGTGGCTCAGCCCCACGACGAGGAGACTCATGCCGGCATCACGGCGGGTACGTCCCCGTCGGGCCCTTTGTCGGCGGAGTCACCACGACCGGCGGCGACCGCACCGGCAGCGTCGGCTGCGGCGGCTTCCTCACCGGCCTTGCGCTGCTCGTGGAAGGCGAGGATCTGGAGCTCGATGGAGAGGTCGACCTTGCGCACGTCGACGCCGTCCGGGACGGTCAGCACGGTCGGCGCGAAGTTCAGGATGGAGGTGACGCCGGCGGCCACGAGCCGGTCACAGACCGGCTGGGCGGCACCGGCGGGGGTGGCGATGACGCCGATGGAGACGCCGTTGTCCTCGATGATCTTTTCCAGGTCATCGCTGTGCTGGACCGGAATACCGGCCACCGGCTTTCCGGCCATACCCGGATCGGCGTCGATGAGGGCCGCGACCCGGAAGCCGCGGGAGGCGAAGCCGCCGTAGTTGGCGAGAGCGGCGCCGAGGTTACCGATACCGACGATCACAACCGGCCAGTCCTGGGTCAGACCCAGTTCGCGGGAGATCTGGTAGACGAGATACTCGACGTCGTAGCCCACACCACGCGTCCCGTAGGACCCGAGGTAGGAGAAGTCCTTGCGCAGTTTCGCGGAGTTGACGCCCGCCGCGGCCGCGAGCTCCTCGGAGGAGACCGTGGGGACCGAGCGCTCCGACAGTCCGGTCAGCGCGCGGAGGTACAGCGGAAGCCGGGCGACGGTGGCCTCGGGAATCCCTCGGCTACGGGTCGCCGGTCGGTGAGTTCGGCCAGTTGCCACGGTGCTCCTGCGGGTAGAGCGGGGCTGCAGGCGGTCACACGTACCCAGACCGCCCCGTCGAAAGCAGGCTATGTCTTTGTGAACGCGTGCACAAAGATGGTGTCCGATTTGCCCGGCCAACGTGACCGGGGTCACGCGCGTCTCTCTCGGGGGCAAAACCGCACACTCTCCTCAACAATCCCGCCCCCCAGGACCAAGTCGCCATCGATCCTAAGCGACCGGTCGAGCGAGTTGGACTACTCGGTCAGTGCCGTCCTCAAGCGTTTCTCGTCCACGCGCCAGAACGTGTGCTGGTCCCCGTCGACCAGGACGACCGGGATCTGTTCCCAGTACTGGTCGTGGAGTTGGGGGTCCTGGGAGATGTCCTTCCGCTCCCAGGGAACCCCGAGATCCCCGCACACCCGCTCGATGACGATCTGTGCGTCATCACACAGATGACACCCCGGCTTACGGATGAGGGTGACGAGCCGGTCCTCGGGAGCCTTGGCCGGCTTGCGGCGGAAGATGGGACTCATGCAGGCCATTCTCGCGCGACCGGCGCCGGGCCGGGATCCCTTGTTTAACGGCCCGGTCGCGGAGAGTTCACACCCTTCGAACCTCTCGGCTCCGGAAGCACCGAACAGACTGGCTATGCTCACGTCATGGCCGCTCTCGGATGGCTCACTCCCCGTAGGCGTTCCGCCACGGCGCGGAGCGTGTTGGCAGGCGAGGCCTCGGCGGAGGCCGCGCGCAAGTCGTCACAGGAGGTCGAGGAGACCTCCGCCCCAGGTGAGGAACCGGCGTTCCCGGTACTCGGTGACGACAAGGCAGCCGCCTTCTTCGACCTCGACAACACCGTCATGCAGGGCGCGTCGCTGTTCCACTTCGGCCGGGGCCTGTACAAGCGGAAGTTCTTCGAGACCCGCGACCTCGCCAAGTTCGCCTGGCAGCAGGCGTGGTTCAGGCTGGCGGGCATCGAGGACCCCGAACACATGCAGGAGGCCCGCGACTCGGCCCTGTCGATCGTGCAGGGCCACCGCGTCTCCGAGCTGATGTCCATCGGCGAGGAGATCTACGACGAGTACATGGCCGAACGCATCTGGCCCGGCACCCGCGCCCTCGCCCAGGCCCACCTGGACGCGGGCCAGAAGGTGTGGCTCGTCACAGCGGCCCCCGTGGAGATCGCCGGGGTGATCGCCCGCCGCCTCGGCCTGACCGGCGCCCTGGGCACGGTCGCGGAGTCCGTCGACGGCGTCTACACGGGCAAGCTCGTGGGCGAACCCCTGCACGGCCCCGCGAAGGCGGAGGCGGTCCGGGCGCTGGCATCGGCGGAGGGCCTGGACCTCAACCGCTGCGCCGCCTACAGCGACAGCCACAACGACATCCCCATGCTCTCCCTGGTGGGCCACCCCTACGCGATCAACCCGGACACCAAGCTCCGCAGGCACGCGAGGAATCTGGACTGGCGCCTCAGGGACTACCGAACGGGCCGCAAGGCGGCAAAGGTGGGCATCCCGGCAGCAGCGGGCGTAGGAGCGGTTGCGGGCGGCACAGCAGCGGCGATCGCCCTGCACCGCCGCCGCCGCTGACCCACCGAATGACAACCGATACCCCCACCCCCCTTCATCCAGTCCTCTTGTCGGCACACGGCCACAACACGCCCCGACCATGACCGGAACTCGATCTCATCTGATCAACAACCGGTCACTCTGCGGCACTTGAACGGGCTTCATTCGGTTACAGAAGCGACGTAATCGATGATTTGAGCAACTGGGTGTAGCAGTGCCTGCACGAAGCGTTATTCTCCTCAGACGCAAACCGGTACCCCTCCGTCGCCACGACGGGTGAACGGTCCCGCACTGCACGTGATGGAAGCTCTGCCTCTGGGAGTCCCGTGTACCCACACGTCGGGGTTGACGCCTCGGGCCTGGCTACGCTGCGCGCAACGGTCCAAGACCTGTTGCGCGGCTTCGTCCCCACCGCGTACGCCGTCCCCGCCCTCGCCGTAGCCACGGCGCCGATCGGCCCGTGCTACGCACTCGCCGACGGCTCCGCGGCCGTCGGCAGACGAGGGCGTTCGACCGGCACCACCACCGCGCGCCGCCCGGCCGCGGACAGCGACAGCGCCCGCATGATGGATCTCGTCGAGCGCGCCCAGGCCGGCGAGGCCGACGCCTTCGGACGCCTCTACGACCAGTACAGCGACACCGTGTACCGGTACATCTACTACCGGGTGGGAGGGAAGGCGACCGCCGAGGACCTCACCAGCGAGACGTTCCTGCGCGCGCTGCGCAGGATCGGCACCTTCACCTGGCAGGGCCGCGACTTCGGCGCCTGGCTGGTGACCATCGCCCGCAACCTCGTCGCCGACCACTTCAAGTCGAGCCGCTTCCGTCTCGAGGTGACGACCGGCGAGATGCTCGACGCCAACGAGGTCGAGCGGTCCCCGGAGGACTCCGTCCTGGAGTCCCTCTCCAACGCCGCCCTCCTCGATGCCGTACGCCGCCTCAATCCACAGCAGCAGGAGTGTGTGACGCTCCGCTTCCTCCAGGGCCTCTCGGTCGCCGAGACCGCCCGGGTGATGGGCAAGAACGAGGGCGCCATCAAGACCCTTCAGTACCGGGCCGTGCGCACCCTCGCCCGGCTCCTCCCCGACGACGCACGCTGAGAGAACACGCCCCGTAGCGCCCAACTCGCTCTCAGTGAAAGTCCGTTGACTTCCCGATCCGATCATCCGCAGTCCGTAACCCAAGTGCCGCGTTGCTCGTTGTGCGGGATGCAGGCTCCCTGTGGTCACTCCCTGGCCGACTTCGATCACTCGATCGAGTGGAAGAGGTCAGGGCGTGCAACCCTCAGGACCCCCTGGGGAGTCGACCGTCATGACGAGAGGAGGTGCCGCCAGTGATCGCGAACGTATCGGCACACCGGCGGGCGAACGCCTTCGCCCAGGCCCTGGAGGAGCAGTCCGACCAGGGCCCGGCGGCCGAGCAGTCCGAAGGACCGGCGCCGGCCTCGGCAGCTGCGGAACAGACCGAGCAGGGCCGCATGCTGGCCCTTACGGAATGTCTCGACGAGCTGCCCAGGCCGAAGCTGGACCCCGCGGTCAAGGTCGTCCAGCGGGCCCAGCTGGTGGCCGCGTTCGAGGCCATGCTCCAGGAAGGCGCCGTCGGAGGCGAGGCAGCGGATCCTTCGGTGCCCGAACAGCGCTCCCATCGGGCGCGGGGTTCGCACCGAGCATCCCCGCTGGGCAAACTGCGACCGCGGTCCCGACTGACCAAGGGCCTCGCGGCCGGCGGACTCAGCGTCGGGGTCGCCGCGGGTGCCTTCGGCGGAGTCGCCGCCGCCAGCTCGGACGCCCTCCCGGGCGACTCGCTGTACGGCCTGAAGCGCGGCATCGAGGACTTCAAGCTCAACTATCTGTCCGACGGGGACGACGAGCGCGGCCAGGGCTATCTCGACCAGGCCTCCACGCGTCTCAACGAGGCCCGTCGACTGATGGACCGCGACCGCGGCGGCCACCTCGACCACGAGTCCGTCGGCGAGATCCGTCGCGCCCTGTCCGGCATGCAGCACGACGCCTCCGAGGGCCACCGGCTGCTCCATGAGGCGTATGAGCGCGACCCGGGCTCCCTGGGCCCCATCCAGGCCCTCGACACCTTCTCCCGCTCGCACCGCGAGGTCTGGGGGGCGCTGCGCGACCGGCTGCCGGTCCAGCTCGGCGATGTCAGTCAGCAGGTGTCGTCGGTGTTCGAGGCCATAGACGAAGAGGTGGCCCCACTGCAGTCCCTGCTGCCCCAGCCTCCGGCCCAGGACGGCGGCCCGGGTCAGCGGCAGGGCGGTTCCGGCTCGGCGTCCACCGGCACGTCCGGCTCCGGCCGCTCGGCCGCGCCAAGCAGTGGCAACGGCACCTCGGACAACAGCGGCTCGAGCGGCAGCAAGAGCCCCAGCAATTCGTCCACGTCCGAGGACGAGAGCGACGGGCTCCTCGGCGGCAACACCGGCGGCCTGCTCGACCCGACCCAGGACAGCACCAGCACGGCCTCCCCGTCCACGAGCACCCCGTCCCAACCGGACGTCACGCTCCCGCCCCTCCTCCCGGGCCTCCTGCCCGGCCTGGGCATCGACGGCGAGGATGCGAGCTAGTCCTTCCAGTACGACGGTGGGGGCGCCCTTCTCCCGAAGGGCGCCCCCACCGTCGTACCCCTAGAAAAAGACCGACCGCCGCTGCACCAGCAACTTGTAGAGCGTGTGCTGGATCTGCTCCCTGACCTGGTCCGTCAGGTTGAACATGAGCATCGGATCCTCGGCCGCCTCCGGTGGATAGCCGTCCGTGAGGATCGGCTCGCCGAACTGGATCGTCCACTTGGTCGGAAGCGGGATCCCGCCCAGCGGGCCCAGCCACGGGAAGGTCGGCGTGATCGGGAAGTACGGGAAGCCGAGAAGGCGAGCCAAGGTCTTCGCGTTGCCGATCATCGGATAGATCTCCTCCGCGCCGACGATCGAGCACGGGATGATCGGGGCCCCGTTGCGCAGCGCCGTGGAGACGAAGCCGCCGCGGCCGAAGCGCTGGAGCTTGTACCGCTCGCTGAAGGGCTTGCCGATGCCCTTGAAGCCCTCCGGCATCACCCCGACCAACTCACCCTGGCCGAGCAGCCGTTGGGCGTCCTCCGCACAGGCCAGGGTGTGGCCGAGCTTGCGGGCGAGCTCGTTGACCACCGGCAGCATGAAGACCAGGTCCGCGGCGAGCAACCTGAGATGCCGTCCCGCGGGATGGTTGTCGTGGACGGCGACCTGCATCATCAGACCGTCCAGCGGGAGCGTCCCGGAGTGGTTGGCGACGATCAGCGCGCCGCCCTGCGCCGGGATGTTCTCGATGCCCTTCACCTCGACCCGGAAGTACTTCTCGTACACCGGCCGCAGCAGGGACATCAGGACCTGGTCGGTCAACTCCTCGTCGTAACCGAAGTCATCGACGTCGTAGTCACCGGTGAGCCGGCGCCGCAGGAAGGACAGCCCGCCCGCGATCCGCCGCTCGATACCGCCGTCGTCCTGCGCCTTCTGCGGCGGCTGTTCCTCACGCGTCACAGGGACATCATCCTGCGCCGGCGCCTTGCTGGGCAGGGGCTGGACCTCTCGGACCACCGCGGGCTCGGCACCCTTGCGCCTGCTCCCCGCGCTCCGGCGCCGCGACGGCCGCTGTACGGCAGCCCCACGGGACCGGTCGTCGTCGAACGGAATGACCTTGGCGTCCGCCATCGTTGATGCGCTCCTCAGTTGGCGCTCTGCGTCGTGGGGTGGCCGCCGCCCAGGACAGGCAGCGCGGCGATCCGGTCGACAGTCCCCGCAATGGCCTCCGGCGGCACCAGTCCGGGTCCGCGGCCGCGCGCGAAGTCCGCGAACGTCTCCGCCGTCGTGTACTTCGGCTGGAATCCGAGCGTCTCGCGCATCTGGTCCGTCGCCACGACCCGGCCATGCGTGAGCAGCCGGATCTGCTCGGGCGAGAAGTCCGTCACCCCGAGCGTACGCACCAGCGAGCCGGCCCAGGTGACCGCCGGCAGCAACAGCGGCACGGTGGGCCGCCCCAGCCTGCGCGAGCACTGCGACAGCAGCAGCACCCCGTCACCGGCGATGTTGAACGTCCCGCTGTTGAGCGTGCCCCGCTCCGGCTCGTGCGAGGCGATGCGCAACACCTCGATCACATCGTCCTCGTGCACGAACTGCAGCCGCGGGTCGTACCCGAGAACGGTGGGCAGCACCGGCAGCGAGAAGTACGAGGCGAGGGGCGTATCGGCGCTGGGCCCCAGGATGTTGGCGAACCGCAGCACACACACGGCGACATCGGGCCGCCGCCGCGCGAACCCCCGCACATACCCCTCGACCTCGACGGTGTCCTTGGCGAAGCCGCCGCTGGGCAGCGACTTGGGAGGAGTCGTCTCGGTGAAGACGGCGGGATCGCGAGGCGCGGACCCATAGACATTGGTACTGGATTTGACGACGAGCCTTTTGACCGTCGGCGACTTCTGGCAGGCACCGAGCAGCTGCATGGTGCCGATGACGTTGGTCTCCTTGACCGTGGTCCGGCTGCCACTGCCCAGCGCCATGGCCGTCACATCCAGGTGTACGACCGTGTCGGCGCCCGTCTCCGCGAGCACCCGCGCGATGCCGGACTGCCGGATGTCGGCCTGGATGAAATCGGCACCGCCCAGATGATGCTCCGGCGGCACGGCGTCGACGGCGATCACCCGGTCCACCTGCGGGTCACGCTGGATCCGTCGTACGAACCGGCCCCCCAGCTGACGGGCCACCCCGGTCACGAGCACGACCTTGCCCAAGATTCAGCGCCTCTCTTCCAGCACTCGTCCCCCGCGTACCCTGCCGTGTTCCCCGTGTGCGGCCAACCTAGCGGGTCGATGTTGCGCTGTGATGACCACCCAATGCACGAAGTGACGACTTCCACAGACGTACGACGAGACCAAGCCGGCCGGTGCCAGACGTACGCACAGATCCCGGCATCCGATTCCGGGTATGCGTGTGGCCCCCCACCGGGTGTGGTGGGGGGCCACAAATCACGCTGCTCGCGCGGCGTCGTCTTACTTCTTGTTACGACGCTGAACGCGCGTGCGCTTGAGCAGCTTGCGGTGCTTCTTCTTAGCCATCCGCTTGCGCCGCTTCTTGATAACAGAGCCCACGACTACCCTCGCTCACTTCTCATCACTCGGCGTTTGGGCGCCATGGGCCCATACGACCTACGAGGGGCTAGCCTACCCGCCTGAGCGCTGAGCTCGTAATCGAGGGGGAAAGGGGGATCCCTGCTGTGCCCTGAGGATCCCCCGCCCCACAGCCGTCAGGCGGTTTCCACCCCCACATAGCTCTCGCGAAGGTACTCGTGAACCGCTTGCTCGGGGACGCGGAAGGACCGCCCCACCCGAATCGCGGGCAGATGACCGCTGTGCACCAACCGGTACACGGTCATCTTCGACACTCGCATCACCGAGGCGACTTCCGCCACGGTAAGGAACTGAACCTCGTTCAGAGGCCTCTCGCCAGCTGCAGCCATGACACACCTGAACCTTCCGCACTCGACGGCCACCGGCTTCCCCTTCCGGTGACTCTTCGTCGTTGCGTGCTCACTCCCCAATGTAGGGGCGGGTGATGCGAGTGGGGAAGAGGTGCACCCATCGGCGGCCTACTGTGACAGACACGCTCGATTGAGTACGTAGCGGGTAAGCGGTCGGTAGTAATCAGACCGCACGGCGTCATCAAGTGGAACGACGACGGACACGACCCCCTCGGCCTCCCCCACGAAGAGCGCGGGGTCATCGGTATCGGCGAGCCCAATGGCCTCAAACCCCAGCTGACCTGCCCCGCAGACCCAGCCGTGATCCCCGATGACAAGCTCGGGAAGGACGCCGCCTTCGTCCGCGGCGGCGGCCAGGACAGCCCGAACCGGGAGGGGCGAGTGCGTGTGTGCGCCGGTCGCACGACCGGAGCTCGGCGCCCCCGGTTCTCGCACGAACGCGACTCCTCGTACGTAGTCAAGGTTGTACGTACGTAGACCGAACCGGGTCGTTATGTCGACACAGCGACCATGCGCAGGGGTGAGGACGGTACACCCCGCCGCCGACAACGCGTCCGCCAAGGCGGCGTAGAACCCGAGCAGTCGGTGCGGATGCCCGGTCCCGAGGAGCACGGTGCCGCCACGCTGGGCAACTGCCCCGATCCGCTCGGCGAAGGCATCCAGAGCGACCAGAGTCCGCTCAGGATCGATCACATCATGGCCTTGCGTCTGCCTCGGATCGCCAGAAACCCCACACTTATCGGCCATCAAACCGATCAAATCCCGCTGCCCCCAAGTCCATTCGGGATCGATCCCGATCATCACTCTTGGATCACGAGCAGCGAAAAGCCGATAACTCCGCAGGCTCTCCTCACGAGAGGTAGCCACAGGCCCAGCCAGACGAGCAGCCAACAAATGGGCGCGCAGTGCGCCGGTGCTCAACACGGGAGTGATGGTGACGGACGGAAGCAGGACACGGGAGGCGAACGAAGAAACACCGCACAGTTGGCGTAACGAGGCCTCCGCCCTACGCCAGCAGCCCCCGCAGCGGAAACACCGCCCGCCGAGCGGCCAGCACCGCCTGGTCCAACCGGTCCGCGGGGTCGTACCCCGCCTCCCAGTCGGCCCAGCTCACCGGCCACCGCCCGTCGGTCATCCGCATGGGCGCCAACTGCCGAGTACGCGCGAACACTTCCTGCCGCCAGCCCTCGGGAATCACACTCTCCGGCTCCACGGCCCGCCCCGCGGCGACCCCCACCAGATGCGTCCAGGACCGCGGAACCACATCGACCACCGCGTACCCGCCCCCACCCAGCGCCACCCACCGCCCGTCGGCGTACTCGTGCGCCAGGTCGTGACACGCCACCTGCACGGCCCGCTGCGCATCCAGCGAAACAGCGAGATGGGCGAGCGGATCCTCGAAGTGCGTATCGGCCCCGTGCTGAGTCACCAGCACCTGCGGCCGGAAATCGGCGATCAACTCCGGCACGACCGCATGAAACGCCCGCAGCCACCCCGCGTCCCCGGTCCCCGCCGGCAGCGCGACATTCACCGCGCTGCCCTCCGCCGAGTCCGCCCCCGTCTCCTCCGGCCACCCGGTCTGCGGAAACAAGGTCCGAGGATGCTCGTGCAAGGAGATGGTCAGAACCCGCGGGTCCTCCCAGAACGCCGCCTGCACCCCGTCCCCGTGATGCACATCGACATCGATGTAGGCGACCCGCTCGGCCCCCAACTCCAACAACCGCGCGATCGCCAGCGCCGCGTCGTTGTAGATACAGAACCCTGACGCGCCCCCCGGCATCGCATGATGCAACCCGCCCGCGAAGTTCACCGCATGCAGCGCGTCCCCACGCCACACCGCCTCGGCAGCACCCACCGACTGCCCGGCGATCAGGGCGGACACCTCGTGCATCCCCGCGAAGGCCGGATCATCCATGGTCCCCAGCCCATACGCCCCATCCGCCGCCCCGGGCTCCACCGACGCCGCCTTCACGGCCTCGATGTAGTCCTCCCGGTGCACCAGCCGCAACGTCGACTCCCCGGCAGGCTTCGCCGCTACGACGTCCACCTCCCGGTCCAGCCCGAAGGCGCTCACCAACCCCCGGGTCAGAGCCAACCGGACCGGATCCATCGGATGATCCGGACCGAAGTCATAGCCCGTTACTGCCTCGTCCCACATCAGCTGTGCGCGGCCGCTCATGCCCGCCACCGTATCGGTCCGGTTGAGCGGCGAACGACCGGGCGTACACAAGCGTCACCAGCACCAACACCATCGGCACAAGCATCGCCCCGCGATAACTCCACGCATCGCCCAACGCCCCCACCAAGGGCGAACCGATCAAAAACCCGACATAGTTGAAGACATTGAGCCGAGCGACAGCCGCGTCGGAAGCCCCGGGGAACAACCGCCCGGCGGCCGCGAAGGTCTGCGGCACCAGCACACACAACCCCAGCCCCAGCAAGGTGAATCCCAGCATCCCGACCCAGGCCCCGGGCGCCGCAGCCACCACCGCGAACCCGAGCGCGGCCACCACGGCCCCCGCCCGCACCACCGTCACGGCCCCGAACCGCCGCACCCCGAAGTCCCCGAGGCCCCGCCCGATCAAGGTGGTGACCATATAGACGTTGTACGGCACGGTCGCCATCTGCTCACTGCTCCCCAGCACGTCCTGGAGGTACTTCGCACTCCAGTTGGAGACGGTCGAGTCCCCGATGTACGCGAAGGTCATCACCAGACACAGCGGCAACAGCAGCTTGAAGGCGACGGTCCCGCCCTGACCACCGGCCTTGTCCTCCACCGGCTCGGCGCCCCCGTCGACATACCACCGACTCCCCACGAGCGCGGCCGGCAGCAGCACCACCACGACCGGCAGATACGACACGAACAACGCGAGATCCCAGTGCGCCCCCACCCACGCCAGCGACGCCCCCACCATCCCGCCCAGACTGAACACCGCGTGGAAGCTGAGCATGATGCTCCGCCCGTACGCCCGCTGGAGACTGACCCCGAGCATGTTCATGGACGCGTCGAGCACACCCACCGCCAGCCCGAACGCGCCCAGCGCGATCCCCAGCTCGACCGTCGACTCGCCCGCCCCGACCCCTAGCAGTGCCAGCAGTACGACGGGCTGGGCCCAGCGCAGCAGCCGGCTGGGCGGTATCCGCTTCACCAGCTTCTCGGTCGACACACTCCCCACCCCGGCGAGGATGGGCACGGCGGCCAGAAAGGCCGGCAGCAACGCGTCGGAGACCCCGTACCGGTCCTGGATCGCGGGAATCCGGGTCACCAGCAGGGCAAAGGCCACCCCCTGGGCGAAAAAGCTGAACGCCAACGAGGCCCTACCGCGCCGCAGCACATCTGTCATGGCGGCGAGCGTAGGGCCCCGGACTACCCGTGGGTAGATCCAGCCAAAGATGAATTTCACTCAGCTTTGTTCAGGAGGGCTCACCAGGCCTCAGGCGGCGACCGCGACCTCCGCCTTCACAGCCTCCTCGGCGCCCCTCACCTCGGCGACGAGCAGCCGCGCCATGGGTTCGGCGGCGAGCACCCGGCTCACCACGAAGGCCAGCGTCATCGAACCGGCCAGGATGACGGAGCCGAGCCAGACCATGGTGTCCACGGGCAGGGTGTACGCGCCGACGACCCGGGCCACACACTCCGCCAGCAGTACGACGCCCCACACCACCGAGAACACCCGCTCGGCCCGACGAAAGGCACCCGAGCCCTCCGCGGTGCCGTCGGCCAACCGCCGCCAGGCGGCCTCCCTGGCCGAGTCCCCCCGCACCAGGAAGGGCTTGAACCCCGCCGTCATCATCGGCCGCCCCAGCGCCACCGACACCAGAATCCCGACCCCGATGATGCTGCTGACCCCACTGTCCTTGGCGAGCATCAGCCGCGGATCCCCGGAGACGAGACCGAGCAGCAGCGACACGGCATTCACGACGAGGATGAGAGCAGCCAGCCCATTGACCGTCCGCTCCCTCACCACACTCCACAAGGTCCGCCCGGCCGGCACCGCACTGCTCCAGGCAAGCGCCGCGAAGGTGCTCATCCCGAAGGCGTCCCTGAAGAGGTAGTACGACCCGACAGGCACCGCCACGTCCACGATCAGCGGGGCGAAGGTGTTCTGCTTGCTCGTCTTCGTCATGCCCTCAGCTTCCCGCCCGGCCGGGGTCCCCCAGTAGAAACGATCGTCCGGAGCTCCGCATGACAAATGTCCGACCCCGGATCAGACCAGCAGGTCCGCCAACTCGCCCATGTCGGCGAAAAGTTGAGTGGCACCAGCAAGCCTGTCGGCAGGCGTCATCGCGGTGAACCCGTACACATCCATCCCCGCCGCGACAGCCGCCCGCACCCCCAACGGACTGTCCTCGACCACCACACACCGCTCCGGCGCGACCCCCATCCGCTCGGCGGCGTACAGAAACAGATCCGGCGCCGGCTTCCCCCGCCCCACATCCTGCGAACTGAAGATCCACGCATCCTCGAACCACCGGTCGAGGCCGGTCGTCCGATGCCCCACCCGAATCCGCTCATGGCTCCCGGACGACGCCACGCAGTACGCCACCCCATCCGCAGCCAGCTTCTCCAGCACGCCCACAGCACCGGCCACAGGCTTCAGCTCCCGCTCGAACGCGGCGAACACCCGCCCATGAAAGACATCGTCGAAGTCCACCGGCAACCGCTGCCCGGACCGCTCCTCGATCAGGTCATGGATCCGATGCATGGCGGACCCCATGTAGTCCCGGATCGAGTCCTCGTACGACGTCGGATGCCCGACCTCGGTCAGATAGGCGGCCAGCAGCCGGTTGGAGATCGGCTCACTGTCGACGAGGACGCCGTCGTTGTCGAAGATAACCAGGTCATAGCGCATGCCATTTACCCTAAACGCAAAAAGGCCCACGCCTGACGGCGTGGGCCTTTTCTAATATTTGTTCGGCGGTGTCCTACTCTCCCACAGGGTCCCCCCTGCAGTACCATCGGCGCTGTAAGGCTTAGCTTCCGGGTTCGGAATGTAACCGGGCGTTT
>NZ_JXTE01000639.1 GCF_000972385.1 Streptomyces sp. WM6386 | reverse complement strand
CTAGAGTGAAGATGCCTCGCTTTCTTTCGTACGCACGCTCGGAGAGCCCATGGACCGCACCAGTCTCCAGTACCTCCTGGCCCGCGAAAGGGCACAGGCCGAGCGTCGCTGCCCACGCTCCGAGGAGGCGTACGCGCGCGCCGGGCATCTCTTCGGGCGGGTGCCGATGACCTGGATGAACAAGACCGCCGGGTCCTTTCCCCGCTACCTCGACACCGCCCGGGGCGCCCGGGTCACCGACATCGACGGGCACGAGTACATCGACTTCTGCCTCGGCGACACGGGCGCGATGGCCGGGCACTCGCCCGCACCGGTTGCCGAGGCGGTACAGCGCCGCTTCGCCGAGCAGGGCGGCCCCACCG
>NZ_JXTE01000638.1 GCF_000972385.1 Streptomyces sp. WM6386 | reverse complement strand
CCTCGCGGCGCTCAACGGGCACCAGATCGCTGTCTGATCACCTGGGCCGCCATCGAACCATTTAGGTGGGGGTCGCGCACGGCACCCGCTACCCGCTGCAGATGTCCTTCGCGGTGGCCGACGGGGAACGCGTATGGGCCTTCCGCTACTCCAGCGAGGACCGCTCGCGGTCGTTGTATTTCAGCACCAAGGTGGGCGCCCTGCGTGTGCTCCACCCTGATGCCGCGTTCCTGCGGGACATCTCCGAGGACACTCGCCTGGTCGTCTCCGAACCGCTGGGCGCCCTCTCGGCGCCTGGAACGAGGTGCCGGAGAGCAGTTTCGGCATCATTCAGCCAGGTGGAGACGGGCTCCATGCTTTCC
>NZ_JXTE01000637.1 GCF_000972385.1 Streptomyces sp. WM6386 | reverse complement strand
ACGGCGACCGTGACCGTCAAGAACACGGGCCAATCCGCCATCGACGGATGGCAGTTGACGTGGAGTTACCCGGGTGGTCAGCGTGTCACCAGCGCCTGGAACGCGACCGTCACCCAGAGCGGGGCCGCCGTCGTGGCCCGCAACACCGACTGGAACCGGGCGATCGCACCTGGCGCAACGGCGAGCTTCGGTGTCCAGGGGTCCCTCAGCGGGAACAACCCCTCTCCTGCGGCCTTCGCCCTGAACGGAAGCGTCTGCGACTGACCGCGGCTGACGGGCGGGGCGCACGACCCGGCCCCGCCTACAGCCACAAGCCGACGGCACCCCGCCGAGCCCGAGGGCCAACAGCGGCTGTACCGCGA
>NZ_JXTE01000636.1 GCF_000972385.1 Streptomyces sp. WM6386 | reverse complement strand
TCGGCCGGTGCATCCCGGAGTCCGCCTTGCAGGTGCTGGGCTCTCCCCGGGAACGGCTGTTCTGCCGTACGTGAGCGCGCGCACCGCCCGCGGATCCCGCCGAGCCGCCGTCCTACGGTGTGTCCGGCGCTGTGCTGGCGAGATAGATGGTGTTGGCCGAGGTGCCTCCTTGCAGGGGATTGTCGAAGTCGACGACGTGGGCTGCTGCCTGTGCGAAGACCGGCGTGAGAGTGGAGGCGAACTCCGCGTCCGGCGGGTCGTTCGACCACAGGGCGAACACACCGCCGGGGTGCAGATGGTCTGCGAGAGCGCGGAGCCCGGAAGGCTGGTAGAGGGCCGCGTGGCGCGGGTGCAGGACATGG
>NZ_JXTE01000635.1 GCF_000972385.1 Streptomyces sp. WM6386 | reverse complement strand
TCTTCCAGAAGTACGGCTACGAGGTCCCCACCACATGGGACGCGTACATCGCCCTGTGCAAGCAGATGAAGAAGGACGGCCTCGTCCCGATCGCGTACGGCGACAAGGACGCCTGGCCGGCGATGGGCTCCTTCGACCAGATCAACTTCCGCCTCAACGGCTACGACTTCCATGTCGAGCTGATGGCGGGCAAGGCCTCATGGACCGACGCGAAGGTCCGCAAGGTCTTCGACACCTGGGCCGAGAGCCTGCCTTATCACCAGGAGGGCGCGGTCGGCCGTACCTGGCAGGACGCCGCCCAGACGCTGGTGGCCAAGAAGGCCGGCATGTACATGCTTGGCATGTTCGTGGCCCAGCAGTTCA
>NZ_JXTE01000634.1 GCF_000972385.1 Streptomyces sp. WM6386 | reverse complement strand
GCCCTGCCATGCTGCTCTGACTCACCCGAGGCCCCTCGTTCGGGCTTGTCGGACCCAAGGAGCTGGGGGTGCCGCCGGAGGCGTTCGGAGGCCGACCCGGAAGTACCCACCTTGCAGCCTCTGGGCGACTATGCGGGCGGCGACGCACGTTGGAGGAACGGAAGGCCAGGGGGGTGCGGCCAGTGTGGCGTTGGAAGAACTTGCCGAAGTGGGTGGCGCTGGTGAAGCCGAGGTGGGCTGCGACGGTGGAGGCCGGGTTCAGTGCCGTGGTCGAGGAGTCGCTTGGCCTCCAGGGCGAGGCGCTGGTCGAGGTAGTCCTTGGCCGTCGATGTCTTCGCGGTGTTGGCGGGGTACGCGTAGGTG
>NZ_JXTE01000633.1 GCF_000972385.1 Streptomyces sp. WM6386 | reverse complement strand
TCCGGGTCCCGTACGAACTCAGCCTTCCAGTCGCCGTCGGCCGTCTTGACGTGGCCCCAGGCGCGGTCGGCGGCCTTCGCGTAGTCCTCGAAGCGGGAGCTGGTGGAGTTCATGCCGGCCGGCTTGTACAGGGTGTCGGCGGCGAGTTTCTCCCAGGACACGCCCTTCTCGTCCGCGACGGCCTGAGCGGCGGCCGTCAGGCCGAAGTTGGTGTAGGCGTAGCTGGCGCGGAACGGCGTCAGGGGCTCGTAGCGCAGGTGGGACAGGACGTACGCGCGGTAAAAGCCGAGGTATTCGAGGAGGTATCCGGCGTGGTCGGGGAGGCCGCTTCGGTGCGAGAAGAGGTCGGCGACCGTCACGTGCG
>NZ_JXTE01000632.1 GCF_000972385.1 Streptomyces sp. WM6386 | reverse complement strand
CAAGCTGCACCCGAAGGAGAAGGTCACCTTCGTCCAGCTGCCGGCGGACGTGAACCAGCAGCGCCAGCAGATGATCCAGAACGCCGAGACGAAGTCCGACGCCTACACGGTGCTCTCCCTGGATGTCGTGTGGACCTCGGAGTTCGCCGCCCACCAGTGGATCGACCAGCTGCCCGCCGCGCAGTTCCCGCTGGACAAGATGCTCAAGCCCGTGGTCGAGACGACCAAGTACCGCGACAACCTGTACGCGGTCCCGCAGTCCTCCGACGGCGGCATCCTCTACTACCGCTCCGACCTGCTGAAAAAGGCCGGCGTCAGCGCCGCCCCGACGACATGGGCCCAGATGCAGGCCGCCTGCGCCAAGG
>NZ_JXTE01000631.1 GCF_000972385.1 Streptomyces sp. WM6386 | reverse complement strand
GGTCGAAGCCGCCGTCGTCAGGCTGCTGGGTGTCCATCCCCGCGTGGTGGACGAGCAGCAGTACGCCGCCGGGTGCGACGGCCGCGAGCAGTGCTCGCTCGGCGGCGGCGTCGGGAGTGCGCAGCAGGGCCGGGTACTGCGCGGAGACCAGGTCGAAGGAGGCCGGCGGGAGCGCTGCCTCGGTGAGTGCGGCGTGGACCCAGTGAACGGTGAGGCCGGCATCCCGGGCGTGCCCGGCCGCCCGCTCCAGTGCCACGCCGGAGACCTCGAGCGCGGTGACGTCCCAGCCCCCGCGGGCGAGCCAGACGGCGTCCGCGCCTTCGCCGCAGCCGACGTCGAGCACGCGCCCGGGGGTGAGGCCGGCG
>NZ_JXTE01000630.1 GCF_000972385.1 Streptomyces sp. WM6386 | reverse complement strand
TGCCCGGCGGTGTCGGTGGGGTTGATGTGCTTGAGCCCGTCGAGAGCCCGGTCGATCTGCGGATCGGAGAAGCGGCTGAAGTTCGAGCCGGGTTTGGCGCCGACCTTGGCGGTCTGCGCGGTGCTGAAGAAGTAGGTGTAGAGGTAGTACGGGTCCGGCGCGGGTCCCTGGTAGAGAGAGTCGATGATCAGCTGGTAGGAGCCGCGGTCCCTGGAGTCGACGAACTCGTTCCAGGACAGCTGCTGCGGGGTCACCTTGATGCCGGCGTTCTTGAGTTGCTGGCCGATCATGTTCACCGCGGTGATGTAGTCGGTCCAGCCGGAGACGGTTTTCACCGTCAGCGCCAGCGGCTTGCCGTCCTTGGC
>NZ_JXTE01000063.1:54030-59000 GCF_000972385.1 Streptomyces sp. WM6386 | reverse complement strand
AACACAGTGGACGCGAGCAACTGAGGACAAGCCCTCGGCCTATTAGTACCGGTCACCTCCGCACGTTACCGTGCTTCCAGATCCGGCCTATCAACCCAGTCGTCTACTGGGAGCCTTAACCCCTCAAGGGGGTGGGAATACTCATCTCGAAGCAGGCTTCCCGCTTAGATGCTTTCAGCGGTTATCCCTCCCGAACGTAGCCAACCAGCCATGCCCTTGGCAGAACAACTGGCACACCAGAGGTTCGTCCGTCCCGGTCCTCTCGTACTAGGGACAGCCCTTCTCAATATTCCTGCGCGCGCAGCGGATAGGGACCGAACTGTCTCACGACGTTCTAAACCCAGCTCGCGTACCGCTTTAATGGGCGAACAGCCCAACCCTTGGGACCGACTCCAGCCCCAGGATGCGACGAGCCGACATCGAGGTGCCAAACCATCCCGTCGATATGGACTCTTGGGGAAGATCAGCCTGTTATCCCCGGGGTACCTTTTATCCGTTGAGCGACGGCGCTTCCACAAGCCACCGCCGGATCACTAGTCCCGACTTTCGTCCCTGCTCGACCCGTCGGTCTCACAGTCAAGCTCCCTTGTGCACTTACACTCAACACCTGATTGCCAACCAGGCTGAGGGAACCTTTGGGCGCCTCCGTTACTCTTTAGGAGGCAACCGCCCCAGTTAAACTACCCATCAGACACTGTCCCTGATCCGGATCACGGACCCAGGTTAGACATCCAGCACGACCAGACTGGTATTTCAACGACGACTCCCCCTGAACTGGCGTCCAGAGTTCACAGTCTCCCAGCTATCCTACACAAGCCGAACCGAACACCAATATCAAACTGTAGTAAAGGTCCCGGGGTCTTTCCGTCCTGCTGCGCGAAACGAGCATCTTTACTCGTAGTGCAATTTCACCGGGCCTATGGTTGAGACAGTCGAGAAGTCGTTACGCCATTCGTGCAGGTCGGAACTTACCCGACAAGGAATTTCGCTACCTTAGGATGGTTATAGTTACCACCGCCGTTTACTGGCGCTTAAGTTCTCAGCTTCGCCCGACCGAAGTCGGACTAACCGGTCCCCTTAACGTTCCAGCACCGGGCAGGCGTCAGTCCGTATACATCGCCTTACGGCTTCGCACGGACCTGTGTTTTTAGTAAACAGTCGCTTCTCGCTGGTCTCTGCGGCCACCCCCAGCTCACCGAGTAAATCGGATCACCAGTGATGGCCCCCCTTCTCCCGAAGTTACGGGGGCATTTTGCCGAGTTCCTTAACCATAGTTCACCCGAACGCCTCGGTATTCTCTACCTGACCACCTGAGTCGGTTTAGGGTACGGGCCGCCATGAAACTCGCTAGAGGCTTTTCTCGACAGCATAGGATCATCCACTTCACCACAATCGGCTCGGCATCAGGTCTCAGCCTCAATGAGTGGCGGATTTGCCTACCACTCGGCCTACACCCTTACCCCGGGACAACCACCGCCCGGGCTGGACTACCTTCCTGCGTCACCCCATCACTCACCTACTACCACCTTGGTCCGGCGGCTCCACCACTTTCCTTTCCCCGAAGGGTCCGGAACGGCTTCACGGCCTTAGCATCAGAAGGTTCGATGTTTGACGCTTCACAGCGGGTACCGGAATATCAACCGGTTATCCATCGACTACGCCTGTCGGCCTCGCCTTAGGTCCCGACTTACCCTGGGCAGATCAGCTTGACCCAGGAACCCTTAGTCAATCGGCGCACACGTTTCTCACGTGTGTATCGCTACTCATGCCTGCATTCTCACTCGTGAACCGTCCACCACTAGCTTCCGCTGCGGCTTCACCCGGCACACGACGCTCCCCTACCCATCNNNNAATGACACGACTTCGGCGGTACGCTTGAGCCCCGCTACATTGTCGGCGCGGAATCACTAGACCAGTGAGCTATTACGCACTCTTTCAAGGGTGGCTGCTTCTAAGCCAACCTCCTGGTTGTCTCTGCGACTCCACATCCTTTCCCACTTAGCGTACGCTTAGGGGCCTTAGTCGATGCTCTGGGCTGTTTCCCTCTCGACCATGGAGCTTATCCCCCACAGTCTCACTGCCGTGCTCTCACTTACCGGCATTCGGAGTTTGGCTAAGGTCAGTAACCCGGTAGGGCCCATCGCCTATCCAGTGCTCTACCTCCGGCAAGAAACACACGACGCTGCACCTAAATGCATTTCGGGGAGAACCAGCTATCACGGAGTTTGAT
This sequence comes from Streptomyces sp. WM6386, assembly GCF_000972385.1. Taxonomy (GTDB): domain Bacteria; phylum Actinomycetota; class Actinomycetes; order Streptomycetales; family Streptomycetaceae; genus Streptomyces. The sequence goes on along the minus strand of NZ_JXTE01000063.1, from coordinate 56,770 downwards.
TGGCCTTTCACCCCTAACCACAGGTCATCCCCCAGGTTTTCAACCCTGGTGGGTTCGGTCCTCCACGAAGTCTTACCTCCGCTTCAACCTGCCCATGGCTAGATCACTCCGCTTCGGGTCTTGAGCGCGCTACTATACCGCCCTATTCGGACTCGCTTTCGCTACGGCTTCCCCACACGGGTTAACCTCGCAACACACCGCAAACTCGCAGGCTCATTCTTCAAAAGGCACGCAGTCACGACTGTATGTGCAAGCACATACAGCGACGCTCCCACGGCTTGTAGGCACACGGTTTCAGGTACTATTTCACTCCGCTCCCGCGGTACTTTTCACCATTCCCTCACGGTACTATCCGCTATCGGTCACCAGGGAATATTTAGGCTTAGCGGGTGGTCCCGCCAGATTCACACGGGATTTCTCGGGCCCCGTGCTACTTGGGTGTCTCTCAAACGAGCCGTACAGATTTCAGCTACGGGGGTCTTACCCTCTACGCCGGACCTTTCGCATGTCCTTCGCCTATCTGTACGGTTTCTGACTCGTCTCACAGCCGGCAGACTGTGAAAGAGAGATCCCACAACCCCGCATGCGCAACCCCTGCCGGGTCTCACACGCATACGGTTTGGCCTCATCCGGTTTCGCTCGCCACTACTCCCGGAATCACGGTTGTTTTCTCTTCCTGCGGGTACTGAGATGTTTCACTTCCCCGCGTTCCCTCCACATACCCTATGTGTTCAGGTATGGGTGACAGCCCATGACGACTGCCGGGTTTCCCCATTCGGAAACCCCCGGATCAAAGCCTGGTTGACGGCTCCCCGGGGACTATCGTGGCCTCCCACGTCCTTCATCGGTTCCTGGTGCCAAGGCATCCACCGTGCGCCCTTAAAAACTTGGCCACAGATGCTCGCGTCCACTGTGCAGTTCTCAAACAACGACCAGCCACCCATCACCCCGGAGCTTCACTCCGAGTTCACTGGGGCCGGCACTGAAGGCAGCCAATCGGCCATACCCTCAGACACCCAACAGCGTGCCCGGCACCCTCGCCACTCGTGATCAGCTTTCCACGCTCCGAAGAGCAGTACTGGCAGTCCGAGATGACTGAGAGTGCCGAATAATCAACGTTCCACCCTTGAGCAACCACCGCAGAACGTTTGCCTGCGTAATGGCCCTGGACCACCAGGCAAGCCTGGCGGCCTAGATGCTCCTTAGAAAGGAGGTGATCCAGCCGCACCTTCCGGTACGGCTACCTTGTTACGACTTCGTCCCAATCGCCAGTCCCACCTTCGACAGCTCCCTCCCACAAGGGGTTGGGCCACCGGCTTCGGGTGTTACCGACTTTCGTGACGTGACGGGCGGTGTGTACAAGGCCCGGGAACGTATTCACCGCAGCAATGCTGATCTGCGATTACTAGCAACTCCGACTTCATGGGGTCGAGTTGCAGACCCCAATCCGAACTGAGACAGGCTTTTTGAGATTCGCTCCACCTCACGGTTTCGCAGCTCATTGTACCTGCCATTGTAGCACGTGTGCAGCCCAAGACATAAGGGGCATGATGACTTGACGTCGTCCCCACCTTCCTCCGAGTTGACCCCGGCGGTCTCCTGTGAGTCCCCATCACCCCGAAGGGCATGCTGGCAACACAGGACAAGGGTTGCGCTCGTTGCGGGACTTAACCCAACATCTCACGACACGAGCTGACGACAGCCATGCACCACCTGTACACCGACCACAAGGGGGGCACCATCTCTGATGCTTTCCGGCGTATGTCAAGCCTTGGTAAGGTTCTTCGCGTTGCGTCGAATTAAGCCACATGCTCCGCTGCTTGTGCGGGCCCCCGTCAATTCCTTTGAGTTTTAGCCTTGCGGCCGTACTCCCCAGGCGGGGAACTTAATGCGTTAGCTGCGGCACCGACGACGTGGAATGTCGCCAACACCTAGTTCCCACCGTTTACGGCGTGGACTACCAGGGTATCTAATCCTGTTCGCTCCCCACGCTTTCGCTCCTCAGCGTCAGTAATGGCCCAGAGATCCGCCTTCGCCACCGGTGTTCCTCCTGATATCTGCGCATTTCACCGCTACACCAGGAATTCCGATCTCCCCTACCACACTCTAGCTAGCCCGTATCGAATGCAGACCCGGGGTTAAGCCCCGGGCTTTCACACCCGACGTGACAAGCCGCCTACGAGCTCTTTACGCCCAATAATTCCGGACAACGCTTGCGCCCTACGTATTACCGCGGCTGCTGGCACGTAGTTAGCCGGCGCTTCTTCTGCAGGTACCGTCACTTTCGCTTCTTCCCTGCTGAAAGAGGTTTACAACCCGAAGGCCGTCATCCCTCACGCGGCGTCGCTGCATCAGGCTTTCGCCCATTGTGCAATATTCCCCACTGCTGCCTCCCGTAGGAGTCTGGGCCGTGTCTCAGTCCCAGTGTGGCCGGTCGCCCTCTCAGGCCGGCTACCCGTCGTCGCCTTGGTGAGCCATTACCTCACCAACAAGCTGATAGGCCGCGGGCTCATCCTTCACCGCCGGAGCTTTCAACCACCACAGATGCCTGCGGTAGTGGTATCCGGTATTAGACCCCGTTTCCAGGGCTTGTCCCAGAGTGAAGGGCAGATTGCCCACGTGTTACTCACCCGTTCGCCACTAATCCCCACCGAAGTGGTTCATCGTTCGACTTGCATGTGTTAAGCACGCCGCCAGCGTTCGTCCTGAGCCAGGATCAAACTCTCCGTGAATGTTTACC
>NZ_JXTE01000063.1:0-53939 GCF_000972385.1 Streptomyces sp. WM6386 | reverse complement strand
GAGACGGGGTATCAACTAATCTGGCGTTGATTTTTGGCACGCTGTTGAGTTCTCAAGGAACGGACGCTTCCTTTGTACTCACCCTCTCGGGCTTTCCTCTGGGCGCTTCCCTTCGGTGTTTCAAACTCTATCAGTGTTTTCCGACTCCCTGACCACTCTCCTGCGGACATGCAGAAGGTGACCCCGAGATAGGATCTGACGAGTTTGGGTGCTGCTGAGCAAGGACGCTTACTAGCGCCGCTCGGCCTCAAGCAGGAGTACGACTGTACACGGGCCTCTGAAGTGCGTGCAAATCGATCGGACTGGTGGTCTAGACCACTACGCGGTATCTTCCATGCGGAACCGTCAGTTCATATGACATACGCTGCTCACAGTGCGCCGTCCAGGACAGGCAGTGACGACGCATATCGATCTCCACCCCTGGGAGGCTTCCCATGACCACCGTGACGTCCCCGTTGGCAGGACGCGCCATCGGACTGGCAGCTGTGCCCGATCCGGTCTTCTCCGGGGCCATGGTCGGCCCGGGTACGGCGATCGACCCCGTGCGCGAGGCCTCTGAGGCCGTCGCGCCCGTGGACGGAGTCATCGTCTCGCTCCACCCTCACGCCTTCGTCGTTGTCGACGATCAGGGTCACGGTGTGCTCACTCACCTGGGTATCGACACCGTCCAGCTCAACGGCGAGGGCTTCGAGCTGCTCGTGAACAAGGGCGACACCGTTACCCGCGGTCAGAGCATCGTGCGCTGGAACCCGGCCGCCGTGGAGGCTGCCGGCAAGTCCCCGGTCTGTCCGATCGTGGCGCTCGAAGCCACGGCCGAAGCACTCTCCGACCTGCGCGACGACGGCGATGTGAAGGCCGGCGACAGTCTCTTCGCCTGGAAGTGACATCAACTCCGTCCTGGGACGGCAAGTAGTGGCAACCATCGCGGCGGCGGGACCCGCCGCACTATCGGAGACGGGTGAGATGGAGACAACGCTGCGAGGCGTCGGCGTGAGCCATGGTGTGGCGATCGGCGAGGTTCGGCACATGGGGACGGCGGTTCTGGAGCCGCCTGCCAAGCAGATCCCGGCTCAGGACGCGGAGCGTGAACAGGGGAACGCCCGCAAGGCAGTGGAAGCTGTGGCGGCCGACCTGATGGCGCGCGGCAATCTGGCCGGCGGTGAGGCACAGGCGGTGCTCGAGGCGCAGGCCTTGATGGCCCAGGACCCCGAGTTGATGGCGGATGTGGATCGGCGCATCGCCGTCGGCAGCACGGCCGAGCGGGCTGTGTACGACGCGTTCGCCGCGTACCGCGAGCTACTGGCGGGTGCCGGTGAGTACCTCGCAGGACGCGTCGCGGACCTCGACGACGTGCGGAATCGTATCGTCGCCCGTCTGCTCGGGGTGCCTATGCCGGGCATTCCGGACAGCGATGAGCCATACGTCCTTGTGGCGCGTGACCTCGCACCGGCTGACACGGCTCTGCTGGACCCCACTCTCGTGCTCGGCTTTGTGACCGAGGAGGGCGGGCCGACCAGCCACAGCGCGATCCTGGCGCGAGCACTCGGTGTCCCCGCCGTGGTGGCACTGCCGGGTGCCGGTGAACTCGCCGAAGGCACCGTGATCGCGGTGGACGGCAGCACCGGCGACATTTTCGTGAATCCGAGCGAGGAGAAGAAGGCACAGCTGGAGGCTGCCGCCGCCGAGCGCAAGGCCGCGCTCGCGGCGTCGACCGGGCCGGGTGCCACGGCCGACGGCCACAAGGTGCCGCTGCTCGCGAATATCGGCGGTCCTGCGGACGTTCCGGCCGCCGTCGAGGCTGGTGCGGAGGGTGTCGGTCTCTTCCGTACCGAGTTCCTCTTTCTCGACGACAGCAAGAACGCTCCCTCCGAGGAGAAGCAGATCGAGGCCTACCGACAGGTTCTCGAGGCATTCCCCGAGGGTCGTGTCGTCGTACGTGTGCTGGACGCGGGTGCGGACAAACCGCTCGACTTCCTGACGCCGGGCGACGAACCGAACCCGGCGCTGGGTGTGCGGGGTCTGCGGGCGCTGCTAGACCATCCGGACGTGCTGCGTACGCAGCTGACGGCCCTGGCGAAGGCCGCTGAGGGGCTGCCGGTCTACCTCGAGGTCATGGCTCCGATGGTGGCGGACCGAGCGGATGCCAAGGCGTTCGCTGACGCGTGCCGTGAGGCGGGGCTGCGGGCGAAGTTCGGCGCGATGGTCGAGATTCCATCGGCCGCCCTGCGGGCGCGTTCGGTTCTGCAGGAGGTCGAGTTCCTGTCACTGGGGACGAACGACCTCGCGCAGTACACCTTCGCCGCGGACCGTCAGGTGGGTGCGGTGTCCCGACTGCAGGATCCTTGGCAGCCGGCTCTGCTCGACCTGGTCTCGCTGTCCGCCGAGGCGGCGAAGGCCGAGGGCAAGAGCTGTGGTGTCTGCGGTGAGGCCGCATCCGACCCGCTGCTGGCGTGTGTGCTGACCGGTCTGGGTGTCACTTCCCTTTCCATGGGTGCCGCGTCGATTCCTTATGTGCGGGCGACTCTGGCGAAGTACACGCTGGCGCAGTGCGAGCGGGCCGCGGCGGCCGCTCGGGCGGCGGACAGTGCCGATGAGGCGCGCAACGCCGCTCAGGCGGTGCTGTCCGGCGAGTAGTCGGCCGTACCGGTCGGCGGTGCTTCTTGAGGGGCGCTCCACCTGCGGGTGGGGCGCCCCTCCTGCGTTCAGTGGTGGTGTCCGGGCGTCGGGCCGTCCTGTCCGAGGTCGGGCGGCACGCAGTAGTCGACGCCGGATTCCGGTGAGATGAGGTCTCCGGATTCGATGTCGGTGCAGTACGCGTCGAAGACCTCGCCCGCGGTGAGGGGTTCCAGTCCTTCTCCGCGCAGCCGCCAGCCGTAGATGCGGTCGGTGGTTTTGGGAACGCTGGTTCGCATGACGAGTCCGCCGGGGGTTTGGGTCGCCAGGCCGAGAGCCAGGACCGTGGCGAATTCGAGGGCTTCGGCCTCGTCGAGCTGCGTGGTGCCGTCTGCGTCGATGTCGGCGTGGAGGACGGAGACGAGTGTTTCCGGTGTTGCCGTGACGCTGCAGACGAGGTGCCGGTTGCCTGGATGGGCCGTGTCGAGGATGCGGACGAGTAGGTCGGAGGCCCGGGCGAAGGCGGCTCGGCCGATGTCCTCACCGCAGGAGGCGCAGGCGCCGAGGCGTGCCAGGAGTGTGGAGGCGTATTCCCACGTGGCTTGCCGTACTGCTTCGTCGATGAGTTCGGGGACGAGTTCCGCCAGGGGGCGTCCGTCGTACGGGATGGTCGGGCCCGTGGTGGCGAGTTCGGCGGTGAAGCGGGTGCGACTGGAGGGAATGTCGGGTTCGAGGCCGGTGTCGGCGCAGTAGTCGGCGTACTCCTGTGGGTCGAAGAGGGCTACCGCGGTGTGGGTGCCCTGGGAGGCGCGGCTTTTGAGGAGTTCCTCCACCTGTTGGAGATAGAGGGAGTGGTCGTCGAAGGTGAAGCTGCGGTAGCTCCGCATGCTGCGGAAGTCGTGCTCGTCGGTGAGCAGGCCGATGGTGCCGGCGATCTCGCGGCGCAGAACGCGTCGCATGGTCTGGTGGTCGGTGTGCGCCATGTTTCCCCCTGTGCGCTGTCGATCAATGCTCACTCACAGTAACCGGGGGCACTGACAACGGGGCTGGGCGAGGTGTCAGGCGCGCTTGCGGGCCAGGTCCTCGTAGAAGTGGAGAAGGTCGAGGTTGTCGATGGAGCCCGGGTTGACGGCCTTGTCGAGTGGGGTGCCCTGAAGGAGGCGCTTGACGGGGACTTCGATGCGCTTGCCGGTGAGGGTGTGCGGGATACCTGGTACTTCGATGATCTCGTCGGGGATGTGCCGTGGGGAGAGCTGTTCGCGGATGGTCTGCTTGATGCGGCCGAGCAGGGTCTCGTCGAGGACGGCCCCGGGGGCCAGGTGTACGAAGAGGGGCATCCAGTAGCCGCCGTCGGGCTGTTCGATGCCGATGACGAGGGATTCCTTGATCTCGGGGAGTCGTTCGACGGCTTCGTAGATGTCGGCGGACCCCATGCGTACGCCCTGGCGGTTGAGCGTCGAGTCGGAGCGGCCGTGGATGACGACGGAGCCGCGGGAGGTGACGGTGATCCAGTCGCCGTGGCGCCATACGCCGGGATAGGTGTCGAAGTAGCTGTCGTCGTAGCGGCTGCCGTCGGGGTCGTTCCAGAAGTGGATCGGCATCGACGGCATGGGGTTGGTGACCACGAGTTCGCCGACCTCGTCGGTGAGGGGCTTGCCGCTGGGGTCCCAGGACTGCAGGTCGGTGCCGAGGCCGGGGGCCTGGAGTTCGCCGATGTGGACGGGGAGGGTGGGTACGGCGCCCGCGAAACACGAGCAGACGTCCGTGCCGCCGCTGACCGAGGCGATCCAGAGGTCGTCGCGGACCTCGTCGTGGAGCCAGCGGAAGCCGTCGGGCGGCAGCGGTGATCCGGTGGTGGCCACGCACTGCACCGAGGAGAGGTCGAAGTCGCGGCCGGGGTGCACGCCCGCCTTGCGACAGGCCATGACGTACGCGGCCGAGGTGCCGTAGAGGGTGGCCCGGGTCCGTTCGGCGATGCGCCATTGGGCGCCGGTGTCCGGGTAGCCGGGGCTGCCGTCGTAGAGAACGATCGTGGTGCCGGTGAGGAGGCCGGAGACGAGGAAGTTCCACATCATCCAGCCGGTCGACGTGTACCAGAAGAAACGGTCGTCGGGGCCGAGGTCGCAGTGCAGGCCGAGTTGTTTGAGGTGCTCGACGAGGATGCCGCCCTGCGACTGGACGATGGCCTTGGGGAGGCCGGTCGTGCCGGAGGAGTAGAGCACCCACAAGGGGTGGTCGAACGGCACCTGCTCGAAGGTGGGTTCGACGTCAGCGCTCGTGAGGGCCGACCAGTCCAGGGCGCCTTCCGGGGCGTCGGTGCCGAGGAGGGGGATGTGGACGACGGCACGCAGGGTGGGCAGTTCGCGGCGGAGTTCGACGACGGTGTCGCGACGGTCGTGCTCCTTGCCGCCGTAGCGGTAGCCGTCGACGGTGAACAGGACGACGGGCTCGACCTGTTGGAAGCGGTCGAGGACGCTGCGGGCGCCGAAGTCGGGGGCGCAGGACGTCCAGACGCCACCCACCGCGGCCGTGGCGAGGAGGGCGACGACGGCCTGCGGAATGTTGGGGAGGTAGCCGCTGACGCGGTCGCCGGGGCGTACACCGAGGGTGCGCAGCTCGGCGGCGAGGGAACCGACCTGGCGGCGCAGTTCGGACCAGGTGACGGGGCGTGGTTCGTGGGTCTCGTCGACGTGCAGGAGGGCCGGTTCGTCCGCGCGGGTGGCGGCCGCGCGCAGAGCGTGTTCGGCGTAGTTCAGGGTCGCCCCGGGGAACCACTGGGCGCCGGGCATCGAGCGGTCGCCCAGTACGCGTGCGTAGGGGGTCGAGAAGCGTACGTCGAACCATTCCGTGACGGCTTTCCAGAAGGTGTCCAGCTCGTCGACGGACCAGCGGTGCAGGGCGTGGTAGCCGCCTTCGGCCGGGGCGCCGTGGTGCTCGGCTGCCCAGGCGTGGAACCTGGTGACCTGCGCCTGGGCGATGCGTTCCGGATCTGGCTGCCAGAGCGGCTGGGGGTTCACGGTCGACATGGGGCGGCTCCCGGACTGTGCGCGTCGTGTGCGTCTCCCGCGCACGGGCTGGGGTGTGCGCGCGACGCGGATGACACGGACGATGCCATGTGATCGACTTCTACACCAGGGCGCGCCCCACATAGTCCGTGTCGTGAAGATGTGGTCCCGGCACGGGTGAACGGCAGTTGAACGACACGCGCGCGTGGGGCGGTCAGTGGCAGGGTGAGCAGCATGAACGGTCGTGACCTGGTGCGTTCGATAAAGACGGTCGGTTCGGCGGGGGCGGCCCAGGGGTTGCGTTCCGTACGGGCCTCGTGGCGTATGCGGCGAGCGGATGCCGCGGGGCTGCCGCCACGGGGGGCCGAGCGCGCTCGGGTGCCCGGGCCGGTGCGGGATGTGGAGCCGGGGCCCGGCGGCGGGGTCGTCCGGTTCAGCCGTTCCGAGCTGCGGATCACGGTCACGGTGAACGGGGCGGTCTTCTGGGGCTGGGACGGCGCGGGTCCCGAGCCGTCGTACGCGCTGGCCGGGCGCTGTCCTGAGCCGGATCCCCGGGCGGTGCTGGAGCCGGACAAGGACGGCGGCTGGCGGGTGGTGGCCGAACGGGCGACGGTCGTCGTCTCTCGGCACGGTGCGATCGAGGTGCGTACGCCCGGTGGGATGACCGTGCGCCGGGATCTGCCGCCGCGGTGGTGGGAGCCGGTGGGCGGTGGTGCCGCGCGCTGGATGCAGCGATCGGAAGTGTCTGCGGACGCGCGCTTCTTCGGGCTGGGCGGGCGGGCTTCGGGGCCGCGGCTGAGGAACGGGACGTACCGGCTGTGGAACACCGATCCCGGAGGGTCCTTCGGTCCCGCCGATGATCCGCTGTACATCACGATGCCGGTGCAGTTCGTGGTGTCCGACGCGGCCGCGCATCTGGCGTTCCACGACACCTCGTGGGACGGCACGGTGACGTTGCGGGAGGGTGAGGAGGGGGCCGGTTCCGGGCACGACCGGGCCGGTACGTGCGAGCTGCGGATGGCCGGTGGTCCGCTGCGCTGCTGGGTAATGGTGGGCACCCCCGCGCGTGTGCTGCTCGCCTGGGCCTCGCTCACCGGTGCGCCCGCGCTGCCGCCTGCGTGGGCGTTGGGGCACCATCACGCGCGGTGGGGGTTCGGGAGCGAGCAGGAGGTGCGGCGGATCGTCGGCGGCTACCAGGAGCGCGGCCTGCCGCTGGACGCCGTCCACTTGGACATCGACCACTATGACGAGCACCAGGTGTTCACTGTCGACCAGGAGCGCTTCCCCAAGCTGCCCCAGCTCGCCGAAGAGCTGAGGCGGGACGGGATCCGGCTGGTGTCGATAGTCGACCCGGCGGTCAGGGCCGAGTCGGGCAACGCCGTGTTCGACAGTGGTGTCGCCGAGGACGCGTTCGTACGGGACGCTTCCGGGCGCCTCGTGCGGGGAGTCGTCTGGCCCGGCGAGGCGGTTTTCCCGGATTTCACGCACTCGCGTGTGCGTGAGTGGTGGGGTCGCCTCTATGAGGAGCGGCTCGCTCAGGGGTTCTCGGGCTTCTGGCACGACATGAACGAGCCCACCTCGTTCGCGGCCTTCGGGGAGTCGACCCTGCCGCGTTCGGCCCGGCATCAGCTGGACGGGCAAGGCGGTGACCATCGCGAGGCGCACAACGTGTACGCGCTCTGCATGGCCCGTGCGGGGTACGAAGGCGTGCGGGAACTGGCTGCCGAGGAGCGCCCGTTCGTGTTCTCGCGCTCCGGGTGGGCCGGCATGCAGCGCTACGGGGGAACGTGGTCGGGTGACGTGGCCACGGGCTGGCCGGGGCTGCGGGCGTCGCTGTCGCTGGTGATGGGGCTCGGCCTGTGCGGGGTGCCCTATTCGGGGCCGGACGTGGGCGGCTTCGACGGGAGTCCGTCGCCCGAGCTGTATCTGCGCTGGTTCCAGCTGGGCGCGTATCTGCCGTTGTTCCGTACGCACGCGAGTCTGCGGGCGGGGCGCCGGGAGCCGTGGGAGTTCGGTACCGAGGTGCTGAAGCACGCGCGCGTGGCGCTTCTGGAACGCCGGCGGCTGCTGCCGTACTTCGTGACGCTGGCGCATCTGGCGAGGCGTACGGGAGCGCCGTATGTGCGGCCGTTGTGGTGGGGGGCGCCCGAGGACCGGGCGCTGCGTGACTGCGAGGACGCGTTCCTGCTGGGCGACAGTCTGCTGGTGGCGCCGGTGCTCGATCCGGGGGCGGACCGGCGTGCGGTGCAGCTGCCGCGGGGGCGCTGGTACGACACCGTGACGGAGCGGGCGTATCAGGGGCCGGGGCAGGTCCTCGTGGACGCTCCCTTGTCGCGGATCCCGGTGCTCGCGCGCGCGGGTGCCGTTCTTCCCGTGCGCGGGGAGGACGGCGGGCTGGAGCTGGAGGTGTGGGCGCCGGCCCGGGGACGGGCCGGCGGGGGGCTGGTCGTGCCCGACGCGGGTGACGGGTGGGACGAGCCGGAGATCGAGCGGTATGTGGCCCGTTGGCAGGGCCGGAGGGTGGTCGTCGAGCGGGAGGGTGAGGACGGCGTGAGTGCGCCGCCTCACCCTGTGCGTGTGCGGGGGATCGGGGAGCGCTAGGTCAGATGTACCGGCCCTCGAACCAGGCCCGTACCGCACGTGTGTGCAGGGGGAAGGCAAGCTCCTCGGGCCTGCGCAGGAGATGCCAGCCCTCCGTCTCGTCCGTCGCGGCGGAAGTGGGCAGGCCCTCCGCCGGGCGTTCCGGAAGGGACCCGAACAGGAGGAGGTGGCCGTCGGGCGAGCTCATGGCGTCGACGAGACGTACGTCGCGGCTCGCCGCGTCGATGCCGGTCTCCTCCTTGAGTTCACGGACGACGGCCTGGCGCCAGTCCTCCCGGTCGTCGATGTAACCGCCGGGCAGTGCGATGCCCCCGCGCGCGGGGGCGATGGTTCGGGTGACGACGACAAGGGCGGCGCCCTTGGTGTCGTACACCGGCTGGAGTGCCACCGCGACGGGCAGCGGGTTGCGGTAGGCCACGGTGGAGCAGGCGGGACAGGTGCGGGGCCAACCGGAGACGCCCTCTCCGTAGGGCGCTCCGCAGCTCGAACAGTGGGAGTCGGGCGCGGAGTTGGGGGTGGGGTGTTGGGTTTCGGACACGCGGCGGACTGTATCCGATCATAGGAAGGGCGTCTTCCGGGGGCTGCTCAGTGTTTGCTCGTGAGGGATTTCCAGGACACCGGGAAGTCGAAGAAGGTGTCCGGGTAGGGCTCCGGTTTGAACGTGTAGTGCCACCATTCCTCGGCCAGGTTCACGAAGCCGAGGTCTTCCAGGGTGGTCTTGAGCAGGAGCCGGTGGTCTCGTTGTGCGCCCTGGATGCGGGGGTCGAGGGTGTGGGAGAGGGTGTCGAAGCAGTCGAATCCGGTGCCCATGTCGACGGAGTTGTCGGGGAAGCGTTCGTCCTGGGGCGCGTAGCAGGGGACGAGGGGTTCGCCGGGTCGGTAGGGCCGCGTCGGCTTCGCGGGGAGCTTCACGATGGTGAGGTCCATGGTCGAGCCGCGGCTGTGGCCGGACTTCTCGGCGATGTAACCGTCGGTGAAGAGACGGGTCTTGTCGACGTTCGGGTAGAACTCGGCCTTCATGGCCTGGTCGTCGAGGTCCTTGGCCCAGCGGACGAAGTGATCGACCGCGCGCTGGGGTCGGTAGCAGTCGTAGACCTTGAGGGTGTAGCCCTGCCGGAGCAGCTTCGTTTGGGCTTGGTGGAGGGCCTCGGCGGCGGGTCTGGTGAGGATGCAGATCGGCTGCGCGTATCCGTCGACGCGTTCTCCCACGAAGTTGTGCGGGGTGAAGTAGCGCATCTCCTGGATGATCGTGGGGTCCACGGTTCTCAGCGCGACGAAGTCCTTCGGCGCCTTGGGTTCCGGTGTCGCCCGGGCGGTGGTGGCGGCGGTGGTCACGGTCAGCAGCGCGGCGAGCGTGGTGACCAGGCCGCGTACTGCGCTGGAGAGTCGTGTCATGCCTCTGCCTCTGCCCATCTCCGGCCTCCCGTGACACACTTCTGACGTTCCGTCAGATCCTATGCCCGGGAGGAACTGTGTCACGTGCGCGAACGCCCGTGGTGGCAGGCTGGTTCGCCGGCGAGGAGGGCGACTTCCATCTCCTCGGCACCCGCTGTTCGGCCTGCGCCTCGGTCTTCTTCCCTCGCGAGGACACCCACTGCCGCAATCCCGCGTGCCCCGGGGGCGAGCTGGAGGAGGTTCCGCTGTCGCGGCGCGGGCGGGTGTGGTCCTACACGGACAGCCGGTACCGGCCTCCGTCACCCTATGTGACCGATCCGGAACTTTCGTGGGAGCCGTACGCGTTGATCGCTGTGGAGCTGGAGGCCGAGCGGATCGTGGTGCTGGGGCAGGGTGTTCCGGGGCTCGCTGTCGCCGATCTGGCGGTGGGCATGGAGGTGGAGATCGTTCCCGGTGTGCTCCATGAGGACGCGGAGACGCTGTGGACGACGTGGCGGTGGCAGCCGACGACGGGGGTGACGGCATGACGGGAGAGGTGGCGGTGCTCGGTGCGGGCATGCACCCGTGGGGCAAGTGGGGCCGGAGCTTCGTCGCGTACGGAGTGGCGGCCGCCCGCGCGGCGCTCACCGATGCCGGGCTGGAGTGGCGGGACGTCGGTTCGATCGTCGGGGCGGACACGGTGCGTGGTGGCTATCCGGGGTATGTGGCCGGGGCGACCTTCGCGAAGGCGCTGGGCTGGCAGGGGGCACGGGTCACGAGCGTGTACGCGGCATGCGCGTCGGGGGCGCAGGCCGTCAACACCGCGCGGGCGCAGATCCTTTCGGGGCTCGCGGACGTGGTGCTCGTGGTGGGTGCCGACGCGGCGCCCAAGGGATTCTTCCGGCCGGCGGGCGGCGATCGGCCCGACGATCCGGACTGGCTCCGGTTCCGCGTCCTAGGAGCCACCAATCCGACGTACTTCGGGCTGTACGCGCGCAGACGGATGGCTGTGCACGGGGATACACCGGAGGACTTCGCGCAGGTCAAGGTGAAGAACGCCGCCATGGGAGCGCTGAATCCGAACGCGCGCTACCGCAAGCGGGTCACCGCCGAGGAGGTCGCCGCCTCCGCCGTGGTCGCCGATCCGCTCCGGCTGCTCGACATCTGCGCGACCTCGGACGGCGGGGCGGCTGTGGTGCTGTCCAGCATGGAGTTCGCGCGGCGGCACGGGACGGCGGCGCCGGTGCGGATCCGGTCGGTGTCGACGGTGACGCCGCGATACCCGAGCACGGTGCTGGATCTGCCCGACATCGCCACGGACTCCGCGGCGGCGGTGGAGCCCGGCGACGACACATTCCGCGAGTCGATCGCCCGGGCCGCCTACGAGGAGGCGGGTGTCGGGCCCGAGGACGTATCCCTCGCCGAGGTCTACGACCTCTCCACCGCCCTGGAGTTGCAGTGGTACGAGGACCTCGGGCTGTGCGGCGAGGGTGAGGGGGCGAAGTTGCTGCGGGAGGGTGCGACGGCTCTGGGCGGGCGCACACCCGTGAATGTGAGTGGCGGGCTGGCCTCCTTCGGGGAGGCGGTGCCGGCGCAGGCGATCGCCCAGGTGTGCGAGCTCACCTGGCAGTTGAGAGGTGCGGCGGGTGACCGGCAGGTGGCCGGGGCGCGGGTGGGGATCTCGGCGAACCAGGGGCTGTTCGGGCACGGTTCGGCCGTGGTCGCGGTGCGGTGAGACCCAACGGACCACCGGGCGGGGCAAGGGCTTTCTCATACGCTCCGTGATCGCCCCGGAATCCTGCGTGAACGTCTCATGAACTGCGCTCGGGCCGGCGCCCGCGGCGCCATCATGCTGCCGTGCACTCCTGGACGGACACTCTCCGCTTCGCCTTCCAGCCGGTGGTCAACCTGACGACGGGAGGGGTCGCGGCTCTGGAGATACTCGCCCGACCGGAGACCGGCGACATCCTGGCCGAGGCCCGCCGTGATCCGGAACTCGACGGCAGGCTGGCCGTGTCGGCGGTCCGGGCGGCGGCACGCAGGGAAACGCTGCTGCCGTTGCACGTCAACGTGTTCGCCGGCACCCTCGCCGACCTCGGCGGGCTCACCCCGCTGCACACCGCGGTGCGTGCGGCGGGCAGGCTCCCCTGGGAGGTGACGATCGACGTCGGGCCGCCGTACACGCATGTGCCGCAGCAGGCGCTGCTCGAGGCGGTGGGCGCGCTGCGCGGCCAGGGTTTCCGCATCGGCGCGGACGGCGTCGGGGACGGGGACGTGCCCCTGCGACTGCTCACCGACCTGGCGCCCGACCTGGTGAAGCTCGACGCCTCGCTGCTGGCCCGGCCCGCGGCGGTGCGGGCGATGCGGACGTTGTGCGACCAGTTGGGGGCGCTGCTGTCGGTCGAGGGCGTGGAGACCGAACTCCAGTGTGCGGCCGCGGTGTCGGCGGGCGCGCAGCTGGCGCAGGGCAACCTGTTCGCTCCCCCGGCCCGGTTGCCCGCCGCGGACGTGTACGTTCCGCCCCGCTCCCCCGGCGCCTCCGCACCGTCACGGTCGGGGCCGTCGGTTCGGCAGTTCGTACGGCCCGCCGCTCTGCTGGCCGCCACCGCGTCCGCGGGCCGTGTGCGGGCGCTGCTGACCGGGTCGCCGGAGGTGTCCGGGGTACTGCTCGTGGACGCGCACGGGGTTCCGGTCCGGTCGGTGCACCGCTCCCGCTTCCTGCTGTCGATGTCGGGGCGCTACGGGCACGCCCTCTACGCCGATCGCCCCGCCGCCAAGCTGGGCGATCCGCCGCGCACGGTGGGCATCGACGCCACGGCGTGGGAGGTGCTCGACGTGGTGGCGGTCGGCGAGCGGGACCGCACCTCGGACGACGTGGCCGTCGTCGACCGGTACGGCCGGTGCGTCGGCGTCGTACGTCTCGCCGACCTCGTACGGGCCTTGGCCGAGTCCCGGGTGGAGGAGGCCGCCGGTCTCAATCCGCTGACGCGGCTGCCTGGTTCGGACGCGATCACCGGTGAGGTGGACCGGCGGATCGCGGACGGACGGACGTTCGCGCTGAGTTGGCTGGACGTGGACCACTTCAAGCAGGTCAACGACGGGGCCGGGTTCGCGGCGGGCGACGAGTTGATCCGGTCGGTGGGGCGGGCGCTGCAGCATGCGGCATCGGGCAGCACTCACGTGGGTCACATCGGAGGGGACGACTTCCTCGTGCTGGCCGATCCGGACGGGCTGGATCCGGTGGCTGCCTCGGTGCTGGACGCGCCCTGGTCCGCGGGCGGGCGTGCGGTGTCGTTGTCCCTGGCCACGGTGTTGTGCACACCGGGCAGTGTCACGGACCACCGACAGGCGGCGGCCTGGCTGGCGCCGCTGAAGAAGGCCGCGAAGTCGATCGGTGGGGCGAGTTGGGTGCTGGGCCGTGCGGGCCTGCCCGGTCACGAGGTCCGGCGCGGGGCGCAGGCCTCCGCCGCGCCCGTGGGATGCGGGGTGGCGGAGCCCGGCCCGGGCTGAGCCGCTCACCACGAAGAGGGCTCGTGCCCCCAACCGTTGCCGTCCGCGTCCTTGACGCCCCCTGGACACCGGTGAACACTTCCGATGTCAGCCGACATCGTCGTACATTCTCGGCGTATCCACGCACTGCGCTGCGCGGGCCCCCCGAGTCAAGGTCCGTTCCCCCACGGGCGATTCGGCTGCAACGGCACGCTCGTCACGGACGCCGAGCGGGGCGCGGGATCTCCCTGCCTTCGGCTGAAGTCGCCATGGGAAACGCACCCTGCACGGAGGACCGGGGTCGATCACCCCGGGCCAGGGCCTAGGAGCCGCCATGAGCAACGGAGACGTATTTCTCGGTGAGATCATCGGAACCGCGATCCTGATCCTCTTCGGCGCGGGAGTGGTCGCCGCCGTCGTACTGAACTATTCGAAGGCGAAGGACGCGGGCTGGGTCGTCATCGCGTTCGGGTGGGGTTTCGGCGTGCTGGCCGGGGCCTACACCGCCGCGCCGTTGTCCGGCGGCCACCTCAATCCGGCGGTGACGCTGGGGATCGCCATCGACACGGGCGACTGGGACCAGGTCCACATCTACATCGCGGGACAGATGGTCGGCGCCGTTCTCGGTGCGGTGTTGTGCTGGCTGGTCTACTACGCGCAGTTCCAGGCCAATGCCGAGGAGGACAAGGCGCAGCCGACGCTGGGGATCTTCTCGACCGCGCCCGCGATCCGCAATCCCGTGGCGAACCTCATCACGGAGATCATCGCGACCGTCGGCCTGGTGCTGCCGATCCTCGCCTTCGGTCTGACCGAGGGTCTCGGTACGTCGGGCACCACGGTCCTGATCGTCGCGTTCCTGGTGGTCGGCATCGGTCTGTCGCTCGGCGGGCCGACGGGGTACGCCATCAATCCGGCCCGCGACCTGGGCCCGCGCATCACCCACGCCTTGCTCCCGATCCCCAACAAGGGCACCTCGGACTGGGGTTACGCGTGGATCCCGGTGGTGGGGCCGCTGATCGGCGGAGCTCTGTCCGGGGTCATCTTCAACGCAGCGTTCTGAAGCATCCGACGAAGGGGACGTCATGACGGACAAGTTCGTCGCCGCGATCGATCAGGGCACCACCTCCAGCCGTTGCATCGTCTTCAACCAGGACGGCGCCATCGTCGCCGTCGACCAGCGCGAGCACCGGCAGATCTTCCCCAAGCCCGGCTGGGTGGAGCACGACGCCACCGAGATCTGGTCCAAGGTGCAGGCGGTGGTGGCCGGGGCGATCGCCAAGGCCGGGCTGCGCGCCGACCAGCTCAGCGCGCTCGGCATCACCAACCAACGCGAGACGACGGTCCTGTGGGACCGCGCCACCGGCAAGCCCGTGCACAACGCGATCGTGTGGCAGGACACCCGCACCGCGGCGCTGACCCATCAACTCGGCGGCTCGGACGGACAGGACCGCTTCCGTGAGCAGACCGGGCTGCCGTTGGCCACCTACTTCTCCGGGCCGAAGGCGGTCTGGCTGCTCGACAACGTGCCCGGGCTCCGCGCGCGTGCCGAGAACGGCGAGATCGCCTTCGGCACCGTCGACTCCTGGCTCATCTGGAACCTCACCGGCGGCACGGACGGCGGACGGCACGTCACGGACGTCACGAACGCCGGCCGCACCATGCTGATGAACCTCGAGACCCTCCAGTGGGACCAGTCCATCCTCTCCGCGATGAACATCCCCGAGGCGGTCCTGCCCGAGATCAGGTCCTCGGCCGAGGTGTACGGCACCGCTGTCGGCCAGCTCGCCGGTGTGCCGGTCGCTTCGGCCCTCGGCGACCAGCAGGCGGCCGTCTTCGGACAGGCCTGCTACGACGTGGGCACGGCGAAGAACACCTACGGCACGGGCAGCTTCCTGCTGCTCAACACCGGCAACCGCCCGGTGCCGTCGAAGAGTGGGCTGCTGACGACGATGGGGTACAAGATCGGCAGTGAGGCGCCGGTCTACTGCCTGGAGGGCTCTATCGCCATAACGGGCGCGCTCGTCCAGTGGTTCCGGGACCAGCTCGGCATCATCCGCACCGCCGACGAGATCGAGCCGCTGGCGGCGGGTGTCGAGGACAACGGCGGGGCGTACATCGTGCCCGCGTTCTCCGGTCTGTTCGCGCCCTACTGGCGCTCCGACGCGCGCGGTGTCATCACCGGGCTCACCCGGTACGTGACGAAGGCACATCTCGCGCGCGCCGTGCTGGAGGCGACGAGCTGGCAGACGCGCGAGGTCGTGGACGCCATGTTCCAGGACTCCGGAGTGCACATCACGACCTTGAAGGTCGACGGCGGCATGACCAAGAACAACCTGCTGATGCAGCACCAGGCGGACGTACTCGACGTGCCGGTGGTCCGCCCGAAGGTCTCCGAGACGACCTGCCTGGGCGCGGCCTACGCGGCCGGGCTGGCCACGGGCGTGTGGAACGACCTGGACCAGCTCAAGTCGCACTGGCAGAAGGACGTCGAGTGGACGCCCGCCATGGAGTCCTCGGTGCGGGACCGTGAGTACCACAACTGGCGCAAGGCCGTGGAGAAGAGCTTCGGCTGGCAGGAGGACGGGGAGAACTAGCGGCACGCGTGCGTGCGCCACTACGACCGCACGCGCGCGTGGTGCTCATGAAACGCGGCCCGTACCCCGGTCGGCGGGGGTACGGGCCGTACCCATGGGTCAGGTCGTGACGGCGGTCTGGCGACGCTCCGCCGCGTAGGCCATCGCGTGCCGGACCACGCCGATGAGGACCTCCTTGACCGACGCGCGGTCGCGGGCGTCGGTCAGCAGGAGCGGTACGTCCTCGTCGAGGTCGAGGGCCTGGCGGACCTCCTCGACGGGGTAACGGGCAGAGCCCTCGAAGCAGTTGACGCCGATCACGAAGGGGATGGAGCGCCGCTCGAAGTAGTCGACGGCGGCGAAGCAGTCCTCCAGGCGGCGGGTGTCGGCGAGCACGACGGCACCGAGCGCGCCCTCGGAGAGCTCGTCCCACATGAACCAGAACCGTTCCTGCCCGGGGGTCCCGAAGAGATACAGCACCAGGTCCTCGCGGAGTGTGATGCGCCCGAAGTCCATGGCCACGGTGGTGGTGCTCTTGCTCTCGACACCGCTGATGTCGTCGACCGGGCGTCCTGCCTCGGTGAGCAGTTCCTCGGTGCGCAGCGGTCGGATCTCGCTGACCGCGCCCACGAGCGTGGTCTTGCCCACGCCGAAGCCGCCGGCCACCAGGATCTTGAACGTGACGGGCTCGACCGGGGGCTTGCCGCGCTCAGAACGCCCGAAGATCATCGGTCTCTTCTCCTGCTTGGTGGGGGTGGGGCGACGGTGGGCCGTAGCCTCCGCCGCCGGGGGTTTCGATGACGAGTACGTCGCCGGGGCCGACGTCGGCCGCGTCGCTGCCGCCGAGGTCGGTGACCGTGCCGTCCGCGCGCTCCACGCGGTTGGCGCCCAGCGCGCCGGGTGCGCCGCCGGCCATGCCGTACGGCGGCACCCGGCGGTGCTGGGAGAGAGTGGAGACGGTCATGGGCTCCAGGAACCGGATGCGGCGCACCGCACCGTCCCCGCCGCGCCACCGCCCGGCGCCTCCGCTGTCCTGCCGTACGGCGAACTCGTCGATCCGGACCGGCAGTCGCCACTCCAGGACCTCGGGGTCGGTGAGCCGTGAGTTGGTCATATGGGTCTGGACGACGGGTGCGCCGGGGAAGCCGTCGCCCGCGCCGGATCCGGAGGCGACGGTCTCGTAGTACTGGTGGTGGGCGTTGCCGAAGGTGACGTTGTTCATCGTGCCGGAGCCCTCGGCCTGGACGCCGAGCGCCGCGTAGAGGGCGCCGGTGATGGCCTGGGAGGTCTCGACGTTGCCGGCGACGACGGCGGCCGGCGGCTGCGGCGCGAGCATGGAGCCGGGCGGCACGACGATCCTCAGGGGGCGCAGACAGCCGTCGTTGAGAGGGATGTCGTCGGCGACGAGGGTCCGGAAGACGTACAGGACGGCCGCGTTGACCACCGCGAACGGGGCGTTGAAATTGCTGTCCAGCTGGCCCGAGGTGCCGGTGAAGTCGACGGTGGCGCAGCGGTTGTCGCGGTCCACGCGCACGTGTACGCGGATGACGGCGCCCGAGTCGGTCTCGTAGGCGTACTCGCCGTCGTCGAGGGCGTCGATGGCCCGGCGTACGGCTTCCTCGGCGTTGTCCTGGACGTGTCGCATGTACGCCTGGACGACGTCGAGGCCGAAGTTCTCGATCATGCGGGCGACTTCGTCGACGCCCTTCTGGTTGGCGGCGATCTGGGCGCGCAGGTCGGCGAGGTTGGTCTGCGGATTGCGGGAGGGGTGGCGCGCCTGGGTGAGGAGGCGGCGTGTCTCGTCCTCGCGGAAGCGTCCGTTCTCGGCGAGCAGCCAGTTGTCGAAGAGGATTCCCTCCTCCTCGATGGTGCGGCTGTTCGCGGGCATGGAGCCCGGGGCGATGCCGCCGATCTCGGCGTGGTGGCCTCGGGAGGCGACGTAGAAGAGGAGCTCCCGGTCACTCTCCGTGCTTTCGGTGTCGAAGACCGGGGTGATCACCGTGACGTCCGGCAGATGGGTTCCGCCGTGGTACGGGTCATTGACCGCGTAGGTGTCCCCCGGCCGCATCCCGGCGGCGCGCCGCCGGATGACCTCCTTGACGCTGGTGCCCATCGAGCCCAGATGGACGGGGATGTGTGGGGCGTTGGCCACCAGGTTTCCGTCCGGGTCGAAGAGGGCGCAGGAGAAGTCCAGGCGCTCCTTGATGTTGACGGACTGGGCCGTGGATTCGAGGCGGGCGCCCATCTGTTCGGCGATGGACATGAAGAGGTTGTTGAAGACCTCGAGACGAACCGGGTCGGCTTTCGTGTCGAGATCGGAACTCTCCGTAACCGCCGTGCGTTCCATGACCAGGTGCCCGTCGTCTCGCGAAACGGCCTGCCAGCCGTCGTCGACGACGGTCGTCGCGCCGGCCTCGGTGATGATCGCGGGGCCGGTGACCATCTCGCCGGGTGGCAGATCCTCGCGGCGATGGAGGGGTACGTCGCGCCAGGCGCCGCCCGTGTGGAGGCGGACGGTTCCGGGAGCGGCCGTGCGGCCTTGGTACGGGGTGAGGGTCGAGAGATCGGGGGGTTGTGTGATGCCGGTGGCTTCGACGGAGAGGGCTTCGACGACGATCGGGCGGTCGAGCGTGAAGGAGTACGTGGCGCGATGACGTGCTTCGAAGACCTGGCGCATCTCGCCGCGCTCGGTCAGCTCGATGGTGAGGGTGGTGTCGGTGCCGTCGTAGCGGAGTTGGGCGCGTCGGGTGATGCGGATCCGGTCGTCGGGGACGTCCTCGGCGAGGAGTTCGGCGCGGGCGGCGCTCTCCAGGTCGTCGGCGGTCTTGAGGACGCCCGGCATCGCGGCGGTCTCCAGGGGGGCCTCGACGGACCGTTCCCGCATGGCGGTGGTGTCGGCGAGGCCGATGCCGAGTGCGGACAGGACACCGGCCATGGGCGGCACGAGGACGGTGCGGATGCCCAGCGACTCGGCGACCATGCAGGCGTGCTGGCCGCCTGCACCACCGAAGGTGGTGAGGGCGTAGCGGGTGACGTCGTGGCCCTTCTGGACGGAGATCCGCTTCACGGCGTTGGCGATGTTGGCGACCGCGATCTGGAGGTAGCCCTCGGCGACCTGCTCGGGTGTGCGCTCGTCGCCGGTCCGCTCTCGGATCTCGCGCGTGAGGGCGGTGAAGCGGTCACGGACGAGTTCCGCGTCGAGGGGCTGGTCGCCGTCGGGGCCGAACACCATGGGGAAGTGGGCGGGTTGGATGCGGCCGAGCATGACGTTGGCGTCGGTGACGGCCAGCGGGCCGCCTCCGCGGTAGCAGGCGGGGCCCGGGTCCGCGCCCGCCGAGTCCGGCCCTACGCGGTAGCGGGAGCCGTCGAAGTGGAGGACCGAGCCGCCGCCCGCCGCGACGGTGTGGATGTCGAGCATGGGGGCGCGCAGCCGGACGCCGGCGATCTGTGTGGTGAAAACGCGTTCGTACTCGCCGGCGAAGTGGGAGACGTCGGTGGAGGTGCCGCCCATGTCGAAGCCGATGACACGGTCGAAGCCGGCGAGTCGCGACATCCGGGCCATGCCGACGATCCCGCCGGCGGGACCGGACAGGATGGCGTCCTTGCCGCGGAACTGACCGGCCTCGGCGAGACCGCCGTTGGACTGCATGAACATCAGCCGTACGCCGTGGAGTTCGTCGGCGACGTGCTGGACGTACCGGCGCAGCACGGGCGAGAGGTAGGCGTCGACGACAGCGGTGTCCCCGCGCGGGACCAGCTTCATGAGCGGGCTGACCTCGCTGGAGAGCGAGATCTGCGGGAAGCCGATCCGGGCGGCCAGCTGTCCCACGGCCTGTTCGTGGGCGGGGTGGAGGTGACTGTGCATGCAGACGACGGCCACCGCGCGGATCCCGTCGTCGTACGCCTCCTGGAGAGGACCGGCGAGGGCGTCCAGGTCGGGGGCGCGCAGGACGGTGCCGTCGGCGGCGATGCGCTCGTCGACCTCCACGACCCGCTCATGCAGCAGCGCGGGGAGTTCGATGCGGCGGGCGAAGATGTGGGGGCGGTTCTGGTAGGCGATGCGCAGGGCATCGCGGAAACCGCGGGTGACGATCAGAAGGGTCCGCTCGCCCTTGCGTTCCAGGAGGGCGTTGGTGGCGACGGTGGTGCCCATGCGGACGGCTTCCACGGGGTCCTGGGAGCCGTTCAGCAGTTCACGGACTCCGGTGACCGCCGCGTCGCCATAGCGGGCCGGGTTGTCGGAGAGCAGTTTGTGCGTGAGCAGTCGGCCGTCCGGGCGACGCGCGACGATGTCCGTGAAGGTGCCGCCCCGGTCGACCCAGAACTGCCAGCCTGTCGTCACGTCCGTCTCCCCGATCGCGCTGTTCGGCACCGTATCCGCAGAGTGGCGGCAGACCGTCTGCGGATGGTCGTCGACGATCAGTCAGATCATATCGGGAGCACTGTTGCGACGCCCGGTCCGCTCGGCCGGAAGGCGGGCGCGCGGCCACGTTCCCCAGGGCCGTCCGTGAGCGGCTCGCGGCGCCGGGGGAACGGCCGCCTTCGTGGGCGGGGCACCCGGTCAGAGCGCCCGGAGGCCGTTGATCACATCGCGCAGAATGCTCTCGTCCGGCAGCTCGGCGGGCGGCACAGGCCGGTTCACATGGACGAACTCCGCGTCCACGAGGTCACCCACGAGGACCCGTACCACGCCGATGGGCAGGTCGAGTTCGGAGGACAGCTCGGCGACCGACTGCGGGGCGTCCCGGCACAGGTCGACGATGTCCACGTGCTCCGGGGACAGCGTGTGGTCGCCTTCAGGGTCGTCCGCCTGAGCCTCCGCGACGACCACCGCGATGAGGTCGAGGCGGTGCTGGGCCGCACTGGTGGTGCGGCCGCGGGTCATGGCGTACGGACGGACGACCGGTCCGGCCTCGTCGTCGAACCAGTGGCTTCTTCCCTGACCGTCTGTGCTCATGTCATCTCACTACCCGCCCTGAGGCAGATCGGTGCGCGGAGTGGATGCCAGATGTACACCGACCCGCTTGACGAGGAGCGTCATCTCGTAGGCGACCAGGCCGACGTCGGAGTCCGCGTCGGAGAGGACGGCGAGGCAGCTGCCGTCGCCGGCGGCCGTCACGAACAGGAAGGCGTCGTCGAGCTCGACGACCGTCTGCCGGACGTTGCCCGCCTCGAAGTGGCGGCCCACGCCCTTGGCGAGGCTGTGGAAGCCGGAGGCGACGGCGGCCAGGTGCTCGCCGTCCTCCCGCGTCAGGTCCTTGGACACCCCCGTCGCCAGTCCGTCGCCGGAGAGCACGACGGCCTTGCGGATGCTTGCGACGCGGTCGACCAGGTCGTCCAGGAGCCAGTTCAGCTCGCCGGAGTTGGTTGTGCTGTGGCCGGTCGCCTTCGGTGCGGTCATCGACCGTCCCCCTTAGTTCCTCGTGGTGCTGTGCCGCTGTGGGTGTCATCGCCCACGGCGTCGTTCTCCGCACGGCCGCGCTGCCAGCCGCGCTGGAGCGATGCCATACGGCTGCGTACCTGGTCGGCGTCCCGCTCGTCGAACCCCGTGCTGTCGTCGGTGCGGCGCCCGGCCGGACTCTGCTTCAGCTGCGGGGCCAGGTTGGCCTGGCGTACGCGGCGGGGCAGCGGGCCGGTGCCCGGGGCGGTCTCCCCTGGCGTGGCGCCGCGTCCGATCGGCTGGGGCGTGGCCCCGGCACCGCTCTCCTGTGGCACGGGGCGCGAGCGGGTCCGCTCCGGGGCGGCGCCGGGGCCGCTCCGGTGGGGTGCGACGCCTTCTGGAGCGGCCGTGAAGGACTCGCTCGCGCCGCTCGACGCGATCTCGGCGCGCCGGGTGCGCCTGGGGAGGGCGGAAGTGCCCTGCGGCGCTCCGCCGAGTTCGCGCCCCGTGGTCGTGGGGGCTTCGGCGCGCTGCTCGTCCAGGCGGTCGGCGACACCGGTGGCGCGGCGCTGCGGCCCCGTCGTGCGCCTGCGGGCGGGCAGCGGCGGAGCATCCTGGGGGAGCGACCGGTTCGGGCCCGCGGGCGCCTCGTCGTCGCTCTGCTCCCGCTGCTCGGTCACCGGACGGCCGTGCGAGCTGACCAGCTTGGGCGTGTGGCGGCGGGGCAGCGGCACCGGGGCGTTCAGGTCGTGGTCGGGGGCGTCGTGGCGGTCCTCGCCCTGGGTGGTGTCCGTGCGGACCAGGGCGCGGCGCGGGCGGAACAGTCCGCCGCGTTCGCTGTCCTCGTCGTCGAGCGCGCCGGGGAAGTCGTCGATGGCGTCCAGGTCGACGGGCGCCTCCAGCTCGACGGGACCGTCCAGGAGCCCTCCCGTGAGGCCGGGCAGCGGCACCGCCACGTGGGCGAGGTGGGCCCGGCGGGCCTCCTCCAGCTCGGCCTCCTTGGAGGGCTGGGGGCGGTCCAGGCGGAAGCCGAGGCCATTGGTGTCCGGGATGTCGTCCGTCAGCAGGGTGTTCGGGATAAACACGACGGCCGTCGTGCCGCCGTACGGCGACGGCTGGAGCGAGACCCGGACGTTCTGCCGCTGGGCGAGCCGGCTGACCACGAACAGGCCCAGCCGGTCGGTGTCGGACAGCTCGAACTCCGGTGTCTCCGCGAGCCGGAGGTTGGCGTCCAGGAGGGCGTCGGCCGCCATGCCGAGGCCGCGGTCGTGGATCTCCAGGGTGAAGCCGTTGGCGACGCGCTCGCCCAGCACCTGGACGGCGGTGTGCGGCGGGGAGAACACCGTGGCGTTCTCCAGGAGTTCGGCGACCAGATGGGTGAGGTCCGCGACGGCCGGACCGGTGACGGCGACCCGCGGCAGCCGGCGGACCTCGATGCGCTCGTAGTCCTCGACCTCGGCGACGGCTGCGCGTACGACGTCCATGAGCTGGACGGGCTTGCGCCACTGCCGGGAGGGGGCGGCGCCGGAGAGGATCACCAGGCCCTCGGCATGGCGGCGCATACGGGTGGTCAGGTGGTCGAGGCGGAACAGGTCGGCGAGTTCGTCGGTGTCCTCGGTCCGGCGCTCCATGGTGTCGAGCAGGGTGAGCTGTTTGTGCAGGAGCACCTGGCTGCGGCGGGCGAGGTTCACGAAGACCTCGGAGACCCCGGCGCGGAGTTCGGCCTGCTTGACGGCGGCCTCGACGGCGGCTCGCTGCAGGGTGTTGAGGGCCTGACCGACCTCGCCCATCTCGTTCTTGTCGTACTCCAGACGCGGGACCTCGGTCTCCACGTCGACCTGTTCACCCGCGGACAGCCTGCGCATGACGCTCGGGAGCCGTACGCCGGACGCCTCGTGGGCCTCGAGGCGCAGCTGCCGCAGGTCGCGGATGAGACCGCGGCCGACGCGCACGGAGAGGACGACCGAGAAGAGCAGGGCGAGCAGCCCGAGGACGCCGGCGACGGCCGCCTTGACGATGACGCCCATCGCGACGGGCTGCACCCGGTCCTGATAGCGGTCGCTCGCCTGGTCGTTGAGGGTGGCGAGTGATTCGAGCACGCTGGCGGCGGTGGCGTCCCAGCTCTTGGCGGTGATGAAGCGGGGGGTGCCGGGCTCGGAGTCGACGACGATCTTCTCGGCGGAGCGCAGCGACGCGGTGGACGCGTTCTTCCAGAACCGGTCGTAGCGCTCGCGTTCCGCCGCGGGCAGCACCGGCACGCTGATGTCGTACAGCACGGTGCGCTGCGCGATCAGGTCGGAGACCTCGCGAATCTCTCCATGCGTCAGATCGCCGACCACGAGGGCGGAGCCGAGCAGGGCGTCCTCGCGGGAGAGGAGTTCGCGAGCACGGGTGATGTTGACGAGGGCGCGGGCCTGCTTGTCCATCTCCACGCTGTCCACCCCGTCGAGGGAGGCCAGCAGGGCGTAGCAGGGATCCACGAGGCGGTTGTAGCGCTCGAGGGCCTGGGCCCGGTTCACCGCGTCTTCCTCGACGCTGCGGCGCAGGGAGTCCACGCCGTCGAAGGCGTCCAGCACAGCGGTGAG
Source organism: Streptomyces sp. WM6386 (assembly GCF_000972385.1). Lineage (GTDB taxonomy): Bacteria > Actinomycetota > Actinomycetes > Streptomycetales > Streptomycetaceae > Streptomyces. Next base: position 30,319 of record NZ_JXTE01000063.1, on the reverse strand, counting down.
ACGTTCCTCGTCGTCCTCGTCCACGCCATCGCGGACGTCGGGGTCCTTCGCGCTCTGACGGACCTTGGCGATGGCGTCGTCGGTGGCCGTGCGGGTCTCGCGGAGCGCGGCGAGCGCGTCCGAGGCCCGTGGGTCGGCCAGATAGACGAGGGTCTGGCGGCGTTCCTGCTGCAGGACGCGCACGGCGTCCTCGGTGGGATAACCGAGGTCCTCGACGACCGTCGACACCTGGAACAGCTGGGCGACCGCCCGTCCCGTGAGTACCGTGGCGAAGCCCCAGATCGCTGTCAGGGACACCAGCGGCACGAGAAGCAGCGCCACGATCTTCCGGCGGATCGACTTCCCGCGAAAGCGCATGGCCTCCCCCAGATCGACCCCCGCCGGCCGGGGGTACACATGTACGTCAACAAACGGCGCGAGCCTACTACCGTCACGCAGTTAACCCGAAGACCCGTCCGGAAGGCGAACTTCCGTACCGGTGAAGCGAGATGGTGAGTTGTCCGGGCATTGCGGGAGATTGCCTCCCCGAAACACGCTTCGACGGCTCATGCGGATCCGGCCGTAACGGCTGACCAGTTGGCCAGAATTTTTCGTTTCTTGGGAATCTTCACAGCGTCTCGTTCGTCCTTCTCTTCGGGAAATGGGTGCAGAATCGGCCACACGAGCCGCATCCCGCACCCGGGCGGCGTAAAACAGCGCAAGCCGGGCAGCCACTGGGGAGACGTGTGTTCGCACACGGAGCAAGGGGTCTGCCGGCGGTGGGGAGTGACACGTTGATGGGCACGGCGGAGCGGCAAGAGGCGCTCGTGGACGGCGCTGCGGCGCGCTTGACGGAGCAGCGGAGGCCCGAGGCACTGGATCGCGGCATTCCAGCGCACGAGAGCGAGACCGGGTCCACCGAACATGCCACGTCGGAAGAGGAGTTGTACTACCGGCCGTTGTGGATCGACGAGGCCGCGCCGCGGCGTCGGATGCCCGATCCCGTGCGCAGGTCGTCGGTGCGAGCGGTCCTGATCATCGCCGTGACGCTGGTCCAGGCGATGGTGGCGTTCCTGTACACACTGGCCGGATCCTGGCTGGCGTTCCCGATGGTCCTCAGCAGCGTGGCGAGCACCGTGGTGGCGACGTGGGGCGCCCTGGACATCTGGGTGACCCGTCAGGTGTGGAACCAGCGCAACGGCGTCGTGTCGGCCCCGAGCAGCACCGCCCGGGCCCTGCGGCGCGAGCGGCGCAGGGCCCGGCGCCAGGCGCGGTCCGCGGAGCGGGCACAGGCCCGGATACAGCGGCGGGGCGGCGCGGGGCAGTTGTCACACTCCTGACAGGCGCCACCGCCCCACGCACCGGCCCTGCCCTCAGGACGTCGTCGGCGTCGGCCGCTTGAACATCCGTGTCGCCGTGATCTCGCTGTGGCCCGCTTCCTCCGAACGGGGCTGCTGCGGCAGTCCCGGGCGGAGGTGCTCCTCCACGCTGATGTACTTCAGGCCCGCCCGGAGGTCGGCGTCATTGCGCAACCTGATGACCAGCGGGAACTCGGCGAGTGCGGTGGTGTCGAACAGGCCCGTGGTGTACAGGAGTTGGACGCCCAGGGCATCCGAGACGGCCCGCTGGAGCTCCAGCAGATAGGTCGCGTTGGCACGACCGATCGGGTTGTCCAGGAAGAGCGTGCCCGCGTGCCGGTGCTTGTCGCGGCCCCGGTCGTTCGACCGCAGCGCGGCCATGGTGCAGTACAGCGCGATGGCCGCCGTGAGCAGCTGGCCACCGGAGAACACGTCGCCCATCTGCCCGACCGGCACGCGCTCGGCCCTCAGCACGGCATCCGGCTTGAGGATCTCCACGGCGATCCCCTTGGGTTGCAGCGCGGCCCCGACTCCCCGCAGCAGCAGGGACATTCCGTCGCGCCGCAGATCGGAGTTCCTCTTCACCGCCGCGCGCGTGGCCTCGTCGATGACCTCGCCCAGGCGCTCGGTCAGCGTCGCCTGGTCGGGCTCCTCGAAGCGGATCCGCAGGAACTCCTGCCCGGACCACTCGCCGAGCCCCTCGGGCAGCCGGGACAGCCGCTGGGCGGATCGCAGGGTGGCGAGCGCCGACTCGACGAGCCCGCGCAACCGGTCGACGATCGAGTCCCGGTTCCGCTCCAGCTGCGCCAACTCGTCCGTGAGGACCCGCAGTCGGGGCGCGAAGGCGTCCGCCCACTTCTGGGCGTGCTCCGGCAGCGCGGACGCGGGCAGTTCGCGGATCTGCTGGCGCGCCGGCGTGCGGACCTGCTCGTAGCGCGTGGAGTTGGCATGCCGGACGAGGATGTCGCTCGCCTCGCGTACGGCGGCCTCGGCGGCGGACAGGTCGGCGGCGCAGCCGCGCAGCGACCGGCGAGCCTCGGCGGCGGACTGCCGGGCCTCCTCCGGGCTGCCCGGGTACGGCTCCGGCTCCTCCTGGTCCTCGTCGGGGGTGTGCTCGCGCAGCAGGTCGCGCAGCATCGCGGCGATCTCGTCGAAGCCGCCGGCCGCGTCCTCGGCGGCACGGTGGGCGTCCAGGAGCTCGGCGTGCGCCTCCCTGGCCTGCGTCAACGCCTCGGTGCGGGAGGCGAGTCCGGCGGTCGCCGTGCGCAGCAGCACCTGTGCGTGCTCGGCGTCACGGGGCTCCAGCTCCTCGGACAGCTCGGTGTGCGCCGCACCGTCCTCGGGCGCGTGCCGCTCGGCCTCACCGCGCAGCCGTCCGAGCTGCTCGCTCGCGGTGGACATCCGCGTCTCCAGAAGCTGCACCAACTCCTCCGCGCGGGCGGCGGCGGCCTGCCGGGACGGCCCGTCGGAACCGTCGGGAGACTGCAGGAGCTGCTCCGCGCGGGTGCGGACCTTGTTGCTCAGCCGGTCCAGGTCGGCCAGAGCCGCGCTGGACTCGCTCTCCGCGCGGGCCTGCTCGGCCCGCAGGTCGGCGCCGACGCCGACCTTCTCGTACAGCTGTGAGGCGGCCCGATAGGCCTCCCTCAGGGCGGGCAGCGAGGCCTTCGGATCGTCGGCGTCGCTCTCCGGCACGTCGTCGGGGGCGCCGGCGATCTCCGAGCGCTCGGCGCGCAGCGCACGCGCGGTGCGCCGGGCGTCGTCGGCGGCCCGCTGAGCGGCACGCCGGTCCTCGTCGGCGGCCCTGGCGCGCTCCAGACAGATCTGGGCACGGGCCTCCGACTCGGTGGCCTCGTCGGCGAGTTCGCGCAGCTTGACCTGCCAGCCGGCCCGCTCACGCAGCCGGAAGGCAAGTCCTGCGAGGGCGTCGGCGGCACGCCGGGCCTTCTGGGCGGCCTCCTGGCGCTCGTCGCGCACCTGCACGGCCTCGGCCGCGGTCTCGTCGGCCTCGGCCCGCACGGTCCGCGCCTCGGCCAGCTCGGCCTCCGACTCCTCGGCGAACGCGCGCGCGTCGTGCGCGGTCTGCGCCAGCTCGACCAGCCGCCCGGCCGGACAGCCGGTACGCCAGGAGGCCAGCCGCGCGGCCAGTTCCCGGTCCTTGGCGAGCCGGGTCGCGAGCGAGCGGATCTCCTCGTCGCGCTCGGTGGCCCGGGCCCGCAGTGTCTGTCGCTCCTCGTCGGCGGCGTGCTCGTCGTGCATGGCCGGGTTCGGCGGTACGAGGAAGACGGCCTCGCTCCCGGGGCCGGGCGCCGGAGTCGGGGCGAGCAGGGCGGCGGCCGTACCGACGGCGACGGCGGACCGCGGGAGCAGAGCCGCCTCGCTGAGCGTCTCGCGGGCCCGTGCGTGTGTGTCGGGGTCGGTGATGATCACGCCGTCGACCAGCTCAGGCCGGGCGGCCAGCACGCGCGCGTGGTCGACGGGGTCGACGGCCTGGGCGAGATAGCGCCAGCCGGGCAGCGCCGGGATGCCGTGCTCCCCGAGGAACTCCACGGTGGCCAGCACGTCCGGGCCCGGCGGCAGCAGTCCGCCGTCACCGAGGGCGCCGAGGATCCGGGAGTCGTCTGCGGCGGCGGTGCGCAGCTCGAAAAGGTGGCGCTCGGCGGCGGAGACGGCGTCGTCGAGCAGCTCGCGCAACTCGTCGGCGAACCGGTCGAGTTCCTCGGGAGTGAGGGTGTCCTCGGCCCCGTCGCGCCCGGCCGGACCGTCCTTCTTCGCGCCGTCGGCGCCCGCCCGGGGAGCCGGCACTCCCCCGTGCCCGGCCTCGGCGGCCCCGGTCAGGCTGAGCAGCTCCGCGAGTCGCGGCTCCGCCGCCAGCGCCTCGGCGAGCCGATTCTCGGCCTCGTAGGACCGCTCGGCGGCCGTGGCCGCGTCCGCGGCACGTGCTGCCGTCAGCTCGGCGCGGGACTCCGAGGAGCCCGCTTCGCGCGCGTGCTCGCCGGCACGGTGCGAGGCCTCGCGCGCGGCGTCCCAGGCGGCGACGGCGGTCTTCTCGGCGTCGCTGGCCGCGAGGGCCGCGCGCGCCGGGTCGGCGTCGGGCGCGCTGTCGTCGAGCCAGCCGGCCCGCACGGCCTCGGTGGTCTCCTGCTCGACCTCGGTCAGCCGCTGCCGCAGGTGCCCGACCTCGCTGCGGGCGCGCTGCGCCTCGGTGGCGGCCACGGTGGCGTCCCGGTGCGCGGCCTCGCCGACCTCTTGAAGAGCGGCGGACCGCTCCTCTCCCTCGTTGGCGAGGGTCTCGGCGCTCTCCGCGGCCGCGTGCAGGGCTCGTACGAGATCGACGGCGGCCCTGGCCCGGGCGGCCAGCGCGGGGGCCGCGTCCCGCTCGGCCTCCTGGATCGCGGCGGACACGCGGGCGACGCGGTCGGCGGCGGCACGATGCCGCAGCACCGCCTCTGCGGCCTGCCAGGCCGAGTGCAGGGTGCGCGCGTCGGCGAGCTCGCGCTTCTGCGCGGCGGCGGACTTCTCGGCGGCGGCCAGGGCCAACGAGGCATGCCGGAAGGCGAGTTCGGCCGCGATCAGCGCACTGCGCTCCCGCGAGCCCTCGGCATGCGTGACCGCGTACGCCGCGGCCGTGACCCGCTGCGCGAGGTCCGCGGAGCGCACCCGCTCCCGGGCGCCGCGCGCGGAGAGTCTGCGGGCCAGCGTCCGCGTACGGCGTTCGGCAGCGGTGTGGATGTCACGCGCGCGTGAGCGTGCCTCGGCGGCCTCGACGATCCGCCCGAGGAGGTCCACCGACCCGGCGGTGAAGTCCCGTTCGGCGATCAACTCGGCCCGGCGGCCCAGCTTGTTGCCGAAGCCGCTGACGAGGTCGGCGAGCCCGTCGGTGTCCCGGGTGTCGGTCACGGCTCGCAGCAGCAGGTCGGTGAAGTCGGAGTCCTTCTTGACCGCGAAGAGGCCGGCGGCCTCACCCTCGTCGGCGTTCATCTCCCGCTGGTAGCGGAAGAGTTCGGGGTCGAGGCCGAGGTCGCCGAGGTGCTCGATCCAGCGGTCGTGGATCTCCTCCCAGTGCACCTCCAGGTGCGGATACGCCTTGCCCGCCTCGGTGAGGGCGTCCCGGAAGCCCTTCATGGTGCGGCGTCGGCCCAGTGCTCCGGAGGCGCCCTCGACGGCCGGCCGTACGGCGGTGGACTCGGCGACGGGCAGGTTGTCCAGGGACAGTCCGGGCCCGGGTCGGAAGGAGTACCAGGCCTCGGCGAACTTCCGCGGGTCGTTGGAGACCTGCCGCCCCCGCCACTCGCTCACCTTGCCGACGACGACGCACTCGCCGGTCAGCGTGTGCTGCCACTCCAACGCGACGTGCCCGCAGTCGTCGGCGAGCAGGAACTTGCGCAGCACGCCGGAGCTGGCGCCGCCGAGGGTGTTGCGGTGGCCCGGCAGCATGACGGAGAAGATCAGCTTGAGCAGTACGGACTTGCCGCCGCCGTTCTCCAGGAAGAGCACGCCGGCGGGCGCGGGGCGGCGCGGCGGGCCGACAGGCTCGTCTTCGAAGAACTCCGCCTGGGTGGGGGCGGGGTCGGGCACTTCCGCGCCGACGCCGCGCAGGTCAAGCACGGTGTCGGCATAGCGCGCACCGGCGGGGCCGATGGAGTAGAGGCGGACCCGGGACAGCTCGTACATGGCGGACTCTCGTAAGTCTTCGGCAGGTGGGGGGAGTTCAGGAGTGGAACGGCAGTCCGGCGTCGGCCACCAGCTCGTCGGCGGTGTCCTCGGCGGGCAGCAGTGTCGGCGTGCCGTCGGTGACCGGGACGACGCCCAGTTCCAGCAGCTCGGCCATGGCGGCGCTGCCGGCCATGTCCCGCACCTGGAGCTGGTAACGGGCCGTCGTGCGGTACGTGCCGCCGTTGTCGTCCCCGGTGCGCTGGAGGAACCCGGAGTCGGTGAGGAATGCGACGGCCTTGCCGACGATGCCGGTCGTGGAACCCGCGAGTCTGCGCGCGTCCTTGGTCGCACCGGTCGCGCTGCGTCTCACCCAGATCCGCCAGGCGGCCTCGAGCCCGGGCGCGTCGGTGGCGGGGTCGGTGTTCTCGCCCAGCTCGTCGGCCCGCTCCTCCAGCCGCCGGCAGGCCTGGCGGACGAACGCGTCGACGCCGTTGACGCTCACCCGCCCGATGTACCCGTCGTCGGCGAGGTCCTCGGGCCGCGGGAACGCCATGGCGGCGACGGCGAGATGGGCCAGCCCGTGCAGGAACCGGTCCGAGCCGTCGGCGGACGTGCGTCGCGCGTAGTCACCCATCCGCACGGCGAACACGGAGTCCTCGGCGGCGGTCACAGCCATCCCCGCGCGCGGGGAGACCTCCAGCACGACCAGCCCGAGCCCGGCGGCCACCGCGTCGGCGAGCCGGGCGAACGCCGGGTCCTCGCGGTAGCGCCGCAGCAGCTCGGTGTACTCCTGGTCCCGCGCGGGCTGCAGCTTGGGCTGCAGCCCGAAGGCGACCAGCCGAGCGGCGTCGGCGGCGTCGGCGGGCGTGACGGCGGCGGTGACCGGCGCTGGTCCGGCTTCCGGCTCACTCCACTCGACGTGCTCGGTCACGGTCGGTCTCCTTGCTGCGCTGTCACTCGGCTCATGCTGCTTCTGTCCTGTCCGCGGCCATCCCCGCCGCGTCCAGCAGGGCCGTCCCCACGATCAGGTCGGCCCCGCCGAACTCGGGATCGTCCAGCTCGGCCCCGTCGTCCACGGCGAACAACAACTTCTCCTCGCCCTGCCGATACGCGGTCCCCACCGCCGGACTGGCCGCGTGAACCGCCAACAGGGCCACCAGATACGGCAGTTCGGGATCCTGTCGCCGAGCCTGCGCGAGCAGCCCCGACAACCGCCGCGGCGCATCGGCGGGCAGATCCAGCAGCTCCATCGCCGAGGCCAGCTGCTCCTCGCTGAACCGGCTGTCGTCCGGCGTGGCGATGAGGTCCGGCTCGGGCATCTCCGCGCCGAGGTGCTCGCGCTCCACCGGCGGCGTCAGCAGTATGTCGACGAGGTCACCGACCCGCACCGACACCGGCGTACGCAGCCCGGTCCCGCGTGCGAAGAACGCGTCGGTGACCCGGACCGCCCGCTCCAGGGGCAGCGGGAGCACTGGCGCGACCAGATGCCCGTAGAGGTCTATCCCCGACGTCGTCATGGGTGTGGCGAAGGCCTGCCGGTCCTGCTCGGCGCGGAACAGCGGTCCCGCCTCCAGCAGCCGGGACTGCAGCTGCGTGTGGCGGCGGATGCAGTCCTTGACGATGTCGACCAGCTCGGCGGCCCGCCGCTTCTGCTCCGAGTCCTCGGACTCGTCCCGGGCCTTGCGGATGTTGGTGAGGATCGCGTTCTCGTGGCGGTAGCGGTCGGCGACGTGGTCGAGCGCCTCGGTGATCATGTCGGGCACGGCGTTGAGCCAGTCCACCGCCCGGACGTTGCGCCGGGTGGCGTCCAGGGCTCGGCGCAGGGTCTCGGAGTACTGCACGGTCCGGTACCGGGCCTGCTCGGCGGCGAGTTGGGCGTCGGCCAGGCGGCCGCGGCTGATCAGCACCTCCAGTTTGACCTCGGCGGCGATCTGGGCGCTGGTGACGTCGGTGTCGAGGGCGCCGACCAGGACGTTGACGGCCTCGTCCGTCGTACGGAGATACACCGAGCCGCCGGGGCCGGGCACCTCCTCGATCAGCTTGAAGTCGTAGTCACGCCGGACATAGGTGCCATCTGTGGCGAAAGTGCCGTATACCGCCCGGAATCCGCGGTCCACGCTGCCGACGTTGATCAGGTTCTCCAGGACCCAGCGGGCCACCCGCTCATGCTCGACGACGGGCCGCTGCGGGGCCTGGGCGGCGATGCGCGGAATGAGGCGGGCGACTATCTGGTCGTGGTCGGCGCCGGTGTCGAAGTCCATGTTCAGGGTGACCAGGTCGATGGCCGAGAGGGCCACCTCCGCCATGCCGTACACCGAGTACTCGCCCGCCAGGTTGGCCTTGCGTGCGTCGAGGTCGTGCAGCGGCGCGGTGCAGGCGAGCGCGCGCAGCCGCCGCGCCAGCCCCTCGTCGGCGGCCGGGCCCGGTGCCGGGCGCGGCCCCGCGCTGAGCTGGGGCGGAACGCTGTCCGTCGTTGCAGGCGAAGTCACGGTGCACAGACTAGGCCCTCGGTCTGACAACGGCCCAAACGTCACAGAAGCGACCCCGCGTCACAGCGACCGGGACGCTAGCCGTCCTCGCCGACCCGTCGCCGGTACACCTCGACCACCCGCTCCAGCGAGTCGTCCAGGTACACGGCGAGCAGCTTCTCGGCCTCCCGGCGGTCCCCGGCCTGCAGGGCCCCGAGGATCTGGCGGTTGCGGGCCAGATACGGCTCGTGGAGCGCCTTCGGGTCGTCCACCACGTGGAAGGCGAGCCGCAGTTCGGCGAAGACGCTGCGCATCAGCTCGTCGGTGCGCTCACTGCCCGCGAGCGCGACCAGTTCCCGGTGGAAGTGGATGTTGGCGGTGCCCAGCGCTTTCCAGTCACCTTCACGGACCGCCCGCCGCCCGGCGGCGACGGCTTCGGCGAGCCCTTCCTCGGCGTACGGCGGCTCACCCAGGCCGCGCACGACGGCGCACTCGACGAGGCGGCGGGTGCGGTAGATGTCCTCGACGTCCTCCACCGTCAGGACCCGGACGAAGACGCCCCGGTTCAGCTCGTGGACGAGCAGACGTTCATGGGTGAGCAGGCGGAACGCCTCCCGCAGGGTGTTGCGGGACACGCCGAGCGCGCCTCCGATGCTGTCCTCCGACAGCCGGGTGCCGGGCGGGAAGTAGCCCTCGGCGATACGGCTTCTGAGGATGTCCGAGACCCGCTCCGCCGTGCTGGTGCGGCCCAGGAGGACACGGTCGTCGGCCAGTCCGGTCAGCTGCTCTGCCATGCCCGGAATTCAACCGCAGACACGAGAACGAAACAACACGGGTATTGAAGGATCGTTGAACAATCCTCTACCTTGCTGCTCACCGCACGGCTCAATTCCGCACCCTCCGTCCTCCCACTGCGAGGTGCACATGAGCACGACTCCCCCGCCACAGGCCACGACCGCCCCGCCCACGACGACCGAACGCCCCGCCGACGACGGGGCGTTGGGCTGGTTCCGCGCCCTCGGTCCGCGCGGCCGCCGCGCCTTCGCCGGCGCGTTCGGCGGCTACGCCCTCGACTCCTACGACTACTTCACGCTCCCGCTGAGCATGGTCGCGCTGGCCGCGTACTTCGGCCTGGACAGCGGCCAGACCGGCCTCTTCACCACCGTCACGCTGCTGGCCTCCGGGCTCGGTGGCGCCCTTGCGGGCGTGCTGGCCGACCGCGTGGGCCGGGTCCGGGCCCTGATGATCACGGTGATCACCTACGCGGTCTTCACCGTGGCCTGCGGCTTCGCGCCGAACTTCGAATCGCTGCTGGTCTTCCGCGCCCTGCAGGGGATCGGCTTCGGCGGCGAGTGGGCGGTCGGCGCGATCCTGGTCGCCGAGTACGCGAGCGCGAAACACCGGGGCCGCACGCTCGGCGCGGTCCAGAGCTCGTGGGCCGTCGGCTGGGGCCTGGCCGTGGTCGTGTACACGCTGGTCTTCTCGGTCTTCGACGACGACGTGGCCTGGCGCGTGATGTTCTGGACGGGCGCGCTGCCCGCGCTGCTCGTCGTCTGGATGCGACGCCGGGTGCAGGACGCGCCCGAGGCCATCGCGGTCCGCGAGAAAAGCGCCGGGCAGACCTCCTTCACGGCGATCTTCAAGCCCGGCCTGCTGCGTACGACGATCTTCGCGGGCCTGCTCTCCACCGGCGTCCAGGGCGGCTACTACACCCTCGCCACCTGGGTTCCGACGTATCTCAAGAGCGATCGAGGCCTGTCGGTCGTCGGCACCGGCGGCTATCTCACGTTCCTGATCTCCGGCGCCTTCCTCGGCTATCTCACCGGCGGCTACCTCACCGACCGTCTCGGCCGCCGCCGCAACATCTGGCTCTTCGCGCTCCTGTCGGCCGTCTGCATCCTGGCGTACGGCAACATCCCGGAGGGCTCCAACACCCTGCTCCTCGTGCTCGGCTTCCCGCTCGGGTTCTGCATGTCGGCGATCTTCAGCGGCTTCGGGTCGTTCCTGGCCGAGCTGTACCCGACTGCGGTGCGCGGCACGGGACAGGGCTTCACGTACAACGCCGGGCGCGCGGTGGGCGCCGTCTTCCCGACCACGGTCGGCTTCCTGGCCGACAGCTGGGGTGTGGGCGGGGCGCTGGTCTTCGGCGCGATCGGCTACGGCATCGCCGCGCTGGCGCTCTTCGGCCTGCCGGAGACCCGCGGGAAGGAGCTGGAGTGAACCGCACGGAGGACCGCCCCCTGACCCTCGTCGACGAGCACGCGCACGCGTGGAGCCCGCGCAACGCCCGGATGCGCTTCCGCGCGGGCCTGACCGGCCCCACCTCCGGGGTCGCGGCGGGCCACACCCAGGTCAACCTGATCTCGGTGCCCGCGGACTGGGCGTACGACATGCTGCTGTTCTGCCAGCGCAATCCGAAGCCGTGCCCGGTGCTCGACGTCACGGACGCCGGTTCCCCCACGACGGTCCTGGCCGACGGCGCCGACCTGCGCACTGATCTGCCGCGCTACCGGGTGTGGCAGGACGGTCGTCTGGTGGACGAGCCGACCGACGTGCGCGCGCACTGGCGCGACGACCTGGTGTCGTTCCTGATCGGCTGCAGCTTCACCTTCGAGTGGGCCTTGACCGAGGCCGGAGTCCCGATCCGTCATCTGGAGCAGGGCCGCAACGTCCCGATGTACGAGACCAGCTGGCAGTGCCGGCCGGCGGGACGACTGCACGGCCCGATGGTGGTGTCGATGCGTCCCGTGCCGCCGGAGCACCTGTCGGCCGCGATCCGGGAGAGCAGTCTGCTCCCGGCGGTGCACGGCGGCCCCGTACACTGCGGCGACCCGTCGACCCTCGGCATCGACAATCTCGATCGCCCCGACTTCGGGGACCCGGTGGACGCCGAGCCGGACGACATCCCGGTGTTCTGGGCCTGTGGAGTGACCCCGCAGGCCGCGGTGATGGCCTCGCGCCCGCCGTTCGCCATCACCCACGCGCCCGGCCAGATGTTCCTCACGGACGCCCGCGACCAGCAGTACCGAGTGGCCTGAGAAGTGGCCTCGGAAGGAGACTCGGAAATTCCATGACCTCGATCGATCTGAACGCCGACCTCGGTGAGGGCTTCGGCCGCTGGCAGCTCACCGATGACGAACAGCTGCTGTCCGTCGTCACGAGCGCCAACGTGGCCTGCGGGTTCCACGCCGGGGACGCGGCGACCATGCGGCGGGTGTGCGAGCAGGCGGCCGAGCGCGGCGTACGGATCGGCGCCCAGGTCTCCTACCGGGACCTGGCCGGGTTCGGGCGGCGCGCGATGGACGTGCCGCCCGCCGAACTGGCGGCCGAGGTGGCGTACCAGATCGGTGCCCTGGAGGTCTTCGCGCGCGCGGCGGGCACGCGCGTGTCGTACGTCAAGCCGCACGGGGCGCTCTACAACCGCGTCGTGCACGACGACGAGCAGGCCGGCGCGGTCGTCGACGGTGTGCTCCTCGCGGACGCGACCCTGCCCGTCCTCGGCCTGCCGGGCTCGCGTCTGCTGGAACTGGCCGCGAAGGCTCGCCTGCCGGCAGTCACGGAGGCATTCGCGGACCGCGCGTACACCGACGTCGGCACGCTCGTGCCGCGTGGCGAGGAGGGCGCGGTCGTCACCGATCCGGACACCGTCGTGGAGCGGTCGGTGGGACTGGCCCGGGACGGCGCGGTCACCGCGCACTCCGGCACGCGAATCGAGGTGCGGGCACGCTCGCTGTGCCTGCACGGGGACACCCCGGGCGCCGTGGAACTGGCCCGCCGGGTCCGGGAGCGGCTGACGGCGTCGGGCGTCCTCGTGGCGGCCTTCGCATGAGGGCGCTGCCCGTCGGCGACAGCGCGCTGCTCGTCGAGGTCTCCTCGGGCGAGGAGGCGCAGTCGCTGCACGCGGAGCTGCTGCGCCGCCGCGCGGAGGGCTCCCTGACCGTGGCCGAGATCGTCCCCGCGGCCCGCACGGTCCTCCTGGACGGCCTGGCCGACCCGGCCCGGCTGGCCTCCGAGCTGACCGCCTCCGCCGTACCACCGTCTCCCCCACGCGCGTGTGACGTCGTCGAACTCCCCGTGCGCTACGACGGCCCTGACCTGCCCGACGTGGCCGCGCACTGGGGCGTCGCACCGCACGAGGTGGCCCGCATCCACGCGGCCACCGAGTTCACCGTCGCGTTCTGCGGGTTCGCCCCCGGCTTCGGCTACCTCACCGGCCTTCCGCAGGAGTACGACGTTCCGCGCAGAGCGACTCCGCGCACGGCCGTCCCGCCCGGTTCGGTGGCGCTCGCAGGCCCATACACGGGCGTGTACCCGCGCTCGTCGCCGGGTGGCTGGCAGCTGATCGGCACGACGGACACGGTTCTGTGGGACCACGCGCGCGTGCCGGCGGCACTGCTGTCGCCGGGCACGCGCGTGCGGTTCGTAGCGGTGGGTGCGGCATGACGGACCGCGCACTGGCCGTCGTGCGGTCCGGGGCGCTGACCACCATTCAGGACCTGGGCCGTCCGGGCCACGCCCACCTGGGCGTGCCCCGCTCGGGGGCGCTGGACGGCCCCGCCGCGGCCCTCGTCAACCGCCTGGTCGGCAACGCCCGGGACGCGGCCGTCCTGGAGACCACGCTCAACGGCTGTGCCGTACGATCCCGTTCGGCGGTCCTCGTGGCCGTCGGCGGCGCCCCCTGCCCGGTGACGGTGGACGGCCGCCCGGTCGCCTGGGGCGCCCCGGTACCGGTCCCCGCGGGCGCCCTCCTGAACGTCGGCACAGCCGTCGCCGGTCTGCGCACCTACGTGGCCGTCTCCGGCGGCATCACCGTCGACCCGGTCCTCGGCAGCCGCTCCACGGACCTCCTGTCGGGCCTCGGCCCACCCCCGCTCACGGACGGCGCGGTCCTCCCCCTGGGCATCCCGACACACCTCCACGCACGCGTGGACGCCGCCCCGCAGTCGGCGCCTCCGGCGGAACTGGTCCTGCACGTGACGCGAGGTCCCCGCGACGACTGGTTCACACCGGAGGCGCTGCGCACCTTCACGTCCCGCAGCTACCGGGTGTCCTCCGCGAGCAACCGCATCGGCCTGCGCACGGAGGGCCCGGCACTGGAGCGTGCCGTGCCGGGTGAACTCCCCAGTGAGGGCATGGTGTTGGGCGCGGTCCAGGTCCCACCGGACGGCCGCCCGGTGGTGTTCCTGGCGGACCACCCGACGACGGGGGGCTATCCGGTGATCGCGGTAGTCCGCACGGCAGACCTCCCGGCGGCTGCTCAAGCGGTACCGGGCACCCCGGTGCGCTTCTTGGAAGTACGCCGCCGCTGACCCCTTCAGGGGCGCGGGGCTGTGCCAATGTGCGGCTACCGCCGCGTGGGCGCGATCAACCCCCTCCGGCCCGCAGTGCCCCACCGACCCCAGCGCGGCACTCACGCCGCTTCCGGCCCCCGTTCCGGCAGGGACACAGCCACCGCGGCCAAAGCCGCCGAAACCGCAGCCGACGCCCGCAGATCCAGCCGAGCGCTGGTCCCCCGGGCCCGATGCCCGACCTCATCCGCCGCAAGCCTCAACAACTGCGGCAACAGATCGGTGCACCGCCGAGCCACCCACCCCGTACCCGCCGTGGCCAGCCACCACAGACTCGCCGACGTGGTGGTCACCGGAAACTCGGGCTCGGGCGAGGGCTCACGCCCCGTTGCCGTCCCCGCCTGCGCCAGCAAGGCATGAAACCGCACGGCCAGTTGCCGATGCCCCCGCTCCCCCGGGTGCAGCCGATCCGCGCTCCACATCGCCCGATCCATGAGCCACGCCCCCTCGGCAGCGTGCAGGTGCACCGCCCCGTACCGCTCGGACAGCGCGTGCACCACCGTGTTGACCGCCCGCTGCCGTCGGGCCAGCGGACGCGCCAACGCCCCCGGCAGTCCCAACATCGCGCCGGGGTCGGGCAGACACGCCGTGAGCACCACCGCACCCTGTGAGGCGAAGGAGGCGTACACGGCGTCGAGCCGCGAGGCCACGGCATGGATGTCGAAGGTGCAGCGAAGGGTGTCGTTGACGCCGACGACGACGGACACGACGTCGGGACGCAGCGCGAGCCCGGCGGGCAGCTGCCGTTCCAGCACGTCCCGCGTCTGCGACCCGCTGACCGCGAGGTTGGTGAACTCCACGGACTCGCCGAGCCCGTCGGCGAGCAGCGCGGCCCAGCCGCGCCACCCCTCGCCGACGGGATCGCCGACGCCCTCGGTCAACGAGTCACCGAGCGCGACGAACCGGACCGGTCTCATCGGACGCCCCCGGGCACCGTGACCGGCGCGTCGTGCGCGGCGAGGAACGCCGCCACCGCCGTACGCCACCCGAAGCACTCCGCACGCGTGCGTGCGGCTTCCCGGCGCGCGGCCGAGGGCCGCTCCAGGAGCATCTCCACGGCGTCCGCGAAGGCACCCCCGTGGTCCGCCGCGACGGCCCCCGAGGAACCGATCACCTCGGGCAGCGCCGATGACGCGCTCGCCACGACCGGTGTCCCGCACGCCATCGCCTCCAGCGCGGCGAGCCCGAAGGTCTCGGCCGGTCCGGGCGCCAGGCACACGTCGGCGGAGGCCTGGAGCGCCCCGAGCAGCCCGCGGTCGGAGACATGCCCGAGGAAGACGACCGGCAGCCCGCGCGCCCGCTGTTCCAGCCGCGCCCGCAGCGGACCGTCCCCGGCCACCACCAGCACCGCCCGCCGCCCACGCCGTACGAGCGCCTCCAGGGCGTCCAGCGCCGTGCCGGGCCGCTTCTCCACGGAGAGCCGGGTGCACGTCACGAGCAGCGTCTCGTCCACGCGCGCGTACCGGGAACGCACCCCCGGGTCGCGCAGCGCGGGGTGCCGCTCCACCAGATCGACGCCCAGTGGCGCCCGTACGACATTGCGCGCCCCGATGCGCACGAACTCCCGCTCGGCGAACTCGGTGGTGCACACCACGCGCGCGTACGAGTGTGCCGTGCGGACGTTCAGGGCGTCCGCTGCTCGCCTGGCCGCGCCCTCCGGGACACCCCAGGTGCGCAGGACACCGTCGGCCGTCTCGTGGGAGACCATCACGGCGGGTATCCGGGCCCGCCGCGCCCACCTGCCGGTCCACCTGAGCGTCGTACGGTCGGAGACCTCCAGTCGGTCGGGGGCCAGTTCCTCCAGCAGCCGGGCCACCCGCCGCTTGTCGGCGAGCACGCGGTAGCCGCCGGTGCCGGGCAGCAGCGGGCCGGGCAGGGTGATCACGCGTCCCTGTTCCGTCTCGACGTCACTGACCCGCTCTCCCGGCACGACGAGCACGGACTCGTGTCCGGCCGCCCGGTATCCCTTGCCCAGCTCGCGCAGCGCGGTGCGCAGGCCTCCCGAGGCGGGCGCGACGAAGTTGGCGAGGCGGACGATCCGCAACGCGGCAACACCGGCGCCGCTGTCGATACGCGACACACTCATGCCGCCACCGCCGTCCGCCGGGTGGCGAGCACGCTCGTGTAGTGGCCGATCAGCTGATCGCCGACGGCCGCCCAGGTGCGTCCCTCGACCATGGCGCGCGCGGCAGTGCCGTACGCGGACCGCAGCCCGGGGTCGGCGGCCAGGGCCCACACCGCGTCTCGTACGGCGGCCGCGTCGCGCGGCGGGACCAGCAGGCCGGTGCGCCCGTGGGCGACCAGGTCCAGCGGACCGCCGGCGGCGGGCGCGACCACGGGTACCCCGCTGGCCATGGCCTCCTGCACGGTCTGGCAGAAGGTCTCGAAGGGACCGGTGTGCGCGAAGACGTCGAACGAGGCGAAGATCCGGGCGAGTTCGTCGCCGGTCCGACGGCCGAGGAAGACCGCGCCCGGGAGCGCCTGCGCCAACCCGGGCCGACTCGGCCCGTCGCCCACGACCACGACCCGCACGCCCTCCAGGCCACACACGCCGGCAAGCAGTTCGACCTGCTTCTCGGGGGCGAGCCGCCCGACGTAGCCGACGATCAGCTCACCGTTCGGGGCGAGTTCGCGGCGCAGCGCCTCGTCCCGGTGCTCGGGGCGGAAACGGACGGTGTCCACGCCGCGCGGCCACAGCCTCACCCGGGGGACGCCGTGGGTCTCCAGGTCATGCAGGGCTGCGCTGGACGGGGCGAGGGTGAGGTTCGCGGCGGCATGGACGGAGCGGATGCGGCGCCAGGCGGCCGCCTCGCCCGCGTGCACATAGGTACGGGCGTATCCGGCGAGGTCGGTCTGGTAGACGGCCACGGCGGGGATGCCGAGCCGGGCGGCGGCTGCCATGCCGCGGACGCCGAGGACGAAGGGACTGGCCAGGTGGACGATGTCGGCGCGGTGCTCGGCGAGGGCCGCGGCGACGCGTCGGCTGGGGAGGGCGACGCGTACCTGGGGGTAGCCGGGGAGGGGGAGGGAGGGGACACGGACGACGGGGCAGGGCGCGAGGGTGTCCACGCCGGGCCCGCTACCGGCCGCGGTGGCCGGTGCGACGACGAGCGGAGAGTGACCGCGATCTACGAGGTGCCGGGCGGTCTGGAGCGCGCAGTGGGCCACGCCGTTCACATCGGGGGGAAAGGATTCGGTCACGATGACGACACGCATAAGGGTGTTGTCGCCGTGCTGGACGTGCTCGCGTCAACGTCGATCTTTCCGGACGAGGAACGTCCCATGAGCGTTCCCTCGCACCCCCGTGCAGGTCAGGCCGTGTCCATGCGCGCCTGACCCGCGGGCCACCCCGAGTTCACCCTGAGGGCAGACCTTCACATCATGGTGGCGTCCGGTCCGATCCGGCTGCGTACGGCTGTCTGGACCTCTGCTTCCTCGGCCGGATCGGCGGCGAGGCGGCGGAGCTGTTCGACGACCCGGGCGTCACCGGTCTCGGCGTGCCGGGCGGCGATCTCGCGGGTGGTCTCCTCACAGTCCCAGAGGCACTCGACGGCGAAGCCGGTGGGGTAGGAGGGGTCGGTGGCGGCGAGGGCCCGGGCGGCCCGGCCGCGCAGATGGGAGGAGGCCGTCTCCCGGTAGATGTGGCGGAGCACGGGTGCGGCGCAGGCGATGCCGAGCCGTCCGGTGCCGTCGACGAGGGTCCACAGGGTCGGTGCGTCCGGCCCTTCGCCTCGTACGGCCTCACGCAGGGCCGCGAGAACCAGGTCCGTGTCCTGCATGCCGCCGCGGCAGGCGAGCATGCGTCCGGCGGCGGCGCCCAGCGGATCGGGCCGGTGGACCCAGCCGCGGGCCCGGTCGACGGCGGCGACACTGCACATACGTTCGAAGGCGTCGACGGCGGCCTCCACGATCGGCGCCGGGCCGGTGACCACGGCCGCCTCGATCAGATCGAGGGCGTCCGGATCATTGCCGTCGGCCAGGTAGCGCAGCGCGGTGCAGCGGGCCCCCTCGGTGCCGTCCTTGGCGGCGGCGACGATCTCGGCCCGGCCCTCGGGCCCGGCGACGGCCATGAGGCAGCGGGCTGCGGGCACATGGCGCGCGACGCCGCGTTCGAGGCCCTGCTCGGCCCATTCGAAGACCGCCTGCACGCTCCACCCCGGACGGGGCCCGGTAGGTCGCATCTGGCGTTGCCAGCGGTCGAAACAGCCGGCCTCCTGCGCGGCACGCACGCGTGTGGCGATGGATTCGCGCGGATCCTCGGCCCACAGCCGCCACGGCCGTGGTTCGAAGGCATCGCGCACGGTGGCGGCCAGCTCGGCCTCACCCTCGGCGTCGGTGCCGAAGCGGGCCAGCACGGGGGCGGCCAGGGCGCGCAGTCCGGCGTCGTCGTCCCTGAGGGCGAGCTCGTCCAGGGCCCAGGCCCAGTTGGAGCCCGAGGCGGCGTACCCGCGCAGCAGTTCGAGCGCGTCCCGCCTGCCGTAGGAGGCGAGGTGCCCGAGGACCGCCAGGGCGAGCCCCGTACGGCACTCGTCGTCGTCGAAGTGGTCCTCGACGTCGAAGAGATGGGCCTCGATCTCGTCCAGTTCGCCGCTCAGATCGAGGTAGAGGCGTGCGTAGTAAAGGGAGCGGTTCTCCACCTGCCAGTCGTGGCGGGGGTCCCGCAGCACGCAGTGGTTCAGAGCCGCCAGCGCCTCGGCGCGCGGTGCGGTGAGCGCGTGCAGTGTGCCGTCGCCGCGGCCCCTCTGGAGGAGGCCGAGCAGCGTACCGCTGGGCGCTATGACCGGTTCGAACATGGGAAACAGCCTCACATCAAGCGTCGACGCAACCGGGATCTTGCTTTACCTGGCCGCGTGACAACACGTCGGGGCGCCCGCCGTTTCCTGCTTGCTGTAGACCATTTTCCTCTGCCTCTCGTCGGTGGCCCATGCGGACCGCGTCACGGCCCGCGCGGTGCGGCATCACCTGCCCAGCCATCGCGTCCGTGAATCACGACGTCATGATGACTCGGCACTTACATCTGCCGCGACCGAAATTTCGGCGGCCCTGTACCGCCTCCCCCGTTTTCCGTGTTTTTACTGGTCAGAACATCCGGATCAGTGAGCGCCGAACAAGTCGAGCAGTTCCGTCTTGGCGAACATCCGAGCGGTGTCGAGCGCCGACGGGGTCCCCGCGGCCGGATCGGCACCGCTCTCCAGAAGAGCCTTGATGACGTCCGTCTCACCCTTGAAGACGGCCCCGGCGAGCGGGGTCTGGCCTCGGTCGTTGATCCGGTCGGCCTCGGCGCCCCGGGCGAGCAGCGCGCGGACCGCGTCGGCGTGGCCGTGATAGGCGGCGAGCATCACGAGGGAGTCGCCACGGTCGTTGGTGAGGTTGGCCGGAACACCCGCGTCGACATACGCCACGAGCGCCTCGGTCTGACCCCGGCGGGCCAGATCGAAGATCTTGGTCGCCAGCTCCACGACCTCGGGGTCGGGGGCTTCAGTCATCGGCCGGACCGCCTCTCATACAACCGTTCAGGTGAATCGCCAGGGTACTGGCTCGCGCCGTACATGACCCGATGTGCCGGAGGTAAAGATCACCACTGACCCGGTCGGACGCAAGTCCCCTGCCCATCCGGCCGAAGCCGACCCCGCCGCCCGAGTGAAATCAATAGAAATTCACCCAGTTGCACCTTTTATCGTATGGATACATCCTGTGATCCTGGAAGTACTCATGGTGACTGTCCCCACCTGAACCAGGAGCACTCACATGATCTTCTCCATCTCGGGCGTCGTGCTGCTCGGCATCGTCGTCTTCATCTTCTTCCGCAAGGACGGCCTCAAGGCGTCGCACGCCCTGGTCGCCGCCCTGTTCGGCTTCTACCTGGCAAGCACGGCCATCGCCCCCAGCATCAAGGCGGGCGGCGAGAGCCTCGCGAGCCTCCTCGGCGGCATCAAGTTCTGACGCCGTTCCTCCCGTCCGTACGCACCACCAGGAGACAGCAGTGGCCCGGCGCCCCCTCCCCCGCATCCTGAGCACAGGCAGCGCGCAGATCGCCCGGAGCCGGGAGCTGGCCCGGACGGCGGCCGACAGCGCCACCGACGTCCTCCACCCGCTGATCACGATCACTCGCGGTCTGCGCCGGCTGGCTTCGGCCGGGCGGCGCAGGTGGGCCGACACCCCCAAGGACAAGCGCGGGCCGCTGCTTTTCCTGGTGGCGTCGGTGGTCCTGGTCGTGGCGCTCGTGCCGTACGGTCCGCTGCTCGCCGTCATCACCCTGATGGCGGCGGCAGCCTGGCAGGGCCGGGACCGCACCCCAGCGGCCCCGGAGGGCCCCGACGAGTCGCAGACACAGCGCCTGCGGTCTCTGTACGAGGCCCTGGTGCCGTACTTCTCGACCGCCGAGGACCCGGAGCCCCTCTTCACCCACGGTGGCGAGTGGGACAAGGCGTTCCCGGTGTACGAGTTCGACGAGACGGGGCGGATCACTCAGCTCGTGATCCGCTACCCCGCGTACTTCACGGACGGCGAGCCCGACTCCCGCGCGCGGATCGAGCAGTTGCTGCACGCCAAGTCGGGCCGCGGCCGTGAGTACCGCTTCGCATGGGACGAGGAGGGCAACCAGCTCTCCGTCACTGTCCTGCCGCCGCTGCCGACCGACATCGCCGCCCAGCGTTTCGTCACGTCCCCCGGCGAGACGGTCCTCGGCTTCACCGACCCCACCGAGGTCCAGCGCACGCTTCCGCTCACCTACGGCGAGGAGCAGCGCGACGTACCCCCGGTCGTCTGGCGCACCGGCGTCCGTTCCACCGAGCCGCACCTGCTGGTGATGGGCCAGCCGGGCAGCGGCACCTCGACCCTGCTGCGCTCCATCGCGCTCCAGGCGCTCCTCCACGGCGACGTGGTGATCGTCGAGGGCGGCGGCACCGGTGAGTACGCCTGTCTCACCGGCCGGGACGGCGTCCTGGCGGTCGAGTGCGGGCTGACCGGGGCGCTGGCGAGCCTGGAGTGGGCCGCCACCGAGACGGAGCGGCGCCTGATCGCCGTGAACCGGGCGCGCCAGGCGGGCCACCAGCCACCGGACGACACGAAGCGTCCGCTGTGGATCCTCCTGGACCGCCCGAGCGCGTTCACGCACCTGGCCGCCGCCGACGGCCATCGCGACCCGCAGTCCCTCCTCCAGGTGCCCCTGCGGCACGGCCGGGCGGCGGGTGTCACCGTGGTCGTGGCCGACCAGTTCGACAGCGCGGACGCGCTGAGCGACGCGGTACGCCAGCACACACGCGCGCGTGTCGTCCTTGGCCCGGCGACGCCGGAGCAGCTGGCCGCGGTCCTGGGCGCTCCCCCGCGCACGACTCCGGCCGCCGACGTCCCGCCCGGCCGTGGTTACGCCCGGCTGGGCACGGGGCACGTCCATCGCCTTCAGGTGCCGGCGACACCCGACCCGCACGACGAGGCGACGAGCGACACGGCCCGGCAGGCGGTGCTGGCGTTGCTGCCGCCGCGGACGACGCCGGCCGATGCGGTGCCCGTGGAAGCGGTGGTCGCCGACGCGCCGTAGGGGTTGCCGTAGTCGTGCGGCTGCGGGTGCGTGGGGGCTGGTCGCGCCCGCGCGGCGGTAGCCGCACATCGATACAGCCCCGCGCCCCTGGGTGAGAGCAGCAGCCGTCATGCCACGAAAGTGCGCGGCGCCTCCCCGCCGCCCGACGCTCCGCTCTCCACCAGCTTCGCCGCCATCGCCAACCGCGCCGCAGCCTCCTCCGCCACCGCTCCCCCCACGGTGAACGGCAGCCGCACATACCCCTCGAAGGCGCCGTCCACCCCGAACCGGGGCCCGGACGGCACCCGGACTCCCACCCGCTCGCCGACCTCGGCAATCCGAGACCCCGACAAGCCCCCGGCGCGCACCCACAACGTCAGGCCACCCCTGGGCACCTCGAACTCCCACGTCGGCAGTTCCCGGCGCACCGCCGCGACCAGGGCGTCCCGGTTCTCCCGTGCCTGTCCACGCCGTACGTCCACGGCCTGCGCCCAACCCCCCGTGCTGAACAGCCAGTTCACGGCCAGCTGCTCGACCACGGGCGTCCCCAGATCGGCGTACGCGCGTGCCGCGACCAGGCTGCGGATGATGTCAGGGGCCGCGCGCACCCATCCGATGCGCATGCCCGCCCAGAAGGCCTTGCTGGCCGAGCCGACCGTGATCACCGTGGACCCGGCGGGATCGAACCCGCATACGGGCCGCGGCATCTCGACCCCCTCGTCCAGCCACAGTTCACTCATCGTCTCGTCGGCGACCAGCACCGTCCCCGCCGACCGGGCCGCGTCCACCAGTTGGCGCCGCTGGTCGTCGTCGGCGAGGGCGCCGGTCGGGTTGTGGAAGTCGGCGACGACGTACGCGATCCGGGGCGCCGCGTCCCGCAGCACCTGCCGCCAGCGGTCCATGTCCCAGCCGGCCAGCCCCTCGGCCATCGCGACGGGCACGAGACGCGCGCCGGCCTCACGCATCAGCTGGAGGATGTTGGCGTACGACGGCGACTCGACGGCGATGCGCTCGCCGCGGCCCCCGAAAAGATGGCAGATCGCGTCGATGGCGCCCATCGCCCCGGTCGTCACCATGATCTGCTCAGGCATCGTCGGAATCCCGCGCGCGGTGTACCGGTCGGCGATCATCGAGCGCAGCGCGGGCAGCCCCGCCGGGTAGTCGCCATGGGTGTGGGCGTACGGCGGCAACTCCTCCAGGGCGCCCTGGACGGCACGGGTCAGCCACGGCTCGGGTGCGGGAAGCGCCGCACAGCCCAGGTCGATCATCGAGCCGAGCGCCTCGGGCGGCAGCGGCTCCAGGCCACGCGCCGGCAGCGGGTTGCCGGCCGGAACGGCGGTCCAGCTGCCGGCCCCGCGCCGCGACTCCAGGAACCCCTCGGCGCGCAACGCCTCGTACGCCGCCGCCACCGTCGTACGACTGACGGACAGGGACAGGGCCAGCTCGCGTTCGGCGGGGAGCCGGGCGGCCACCGGGACACGGCCCTCGAGCACCAGCAGCCGGATCCCGTCGGCGAGCGCCCGGTAGGCGGGCGGGCGTCGCGTGCCGGGGCCCGCGGGACGGTCCTGCTGGGAGTTGAGCAGCCGGGCGAGCTGCGCCGCTCCCACCGCCGAGGTCCACTGCGCCATGAAAATCAGTCCACCTTCCCCGAATTGGCCATGGATGATGCTTCCACCCAAGCCACAGGGTGTCATGCACCAGGCCACCACGACCACAGGGGGCACCACTTGTCCGCACAGAGCCGGCTCGGGCGCCGGCTGATCCAGCTGTATGCCGGTCTCGCCCTCTACGGAGCGAGTTCCGCACTGCTCGTCGAGGCGGGCCTGGGGCTGGAGCCCTGGAACGTGCTGCACCAGGGCCTCGCCGAGCTGACGGGCCGCACGATCGGCGTCGTGTCGATCTTCGTGGGCGCGGCGGTGCTCCTGTTGTGGATCCCGTTGCGCCAGCGCCCGGGCCTCGGCACGGTCTCCAACGTCTTCGTGGTCGGCATCGCCATGGACGGAACGCTCGCCGCGCTGCCCGAGGTCCGCACTCTGGCCGTACGGATCCCCCTTCTCCTGGCGGGCATCCTGCTCAACGGCGTGGCCACCGGTCTCTACATCGCCGCCCGTTTCGGGCCGGGACCCCGGGACGGTCTGATGACCGGCCTGCACCAGCGCACCGGCCGCTCGATCCGACTGATGCGCACGGCCGTCGAGATGGCGGTCGTCGCGACCGGCTTCGCCCTCGGCGGCACCATCGGCATCGGCACGGTGCTCTACGCGGTGTCCATCGGCCCGCTCGCACAGCTCTTCCTCCGGCTGTTCGACGTTCCTTCGGCATCGGACAGCAGCACGGTCGTTGCCACCGGGCAACCCCGGCGCGCGATACTGCGTCGGTGAGCACCCGGATACGCCACCCCTACCTCGACCACCCAGGCCCGATCCCCTTCGCCCACCGGGGCGGGGCGGCGGACGGCTTGGAGAACACCCTGCTGCAGTTCCGGCGGGCGATCGAGACCGGCTACCGGTATCTGGAGACCGACGTCCACGCCACGGCGGACGGGAGGCTCGTCGCCTTCCACGACAGCACCCTGGACCGGATGACCGACGGAGCGGGCCGGATCACGGACCTGCCGTGGGCGGACATACAGCACGCGCGCGTGGCGGGCAAGGAGCCGGTGCCGCTCTTCGAGGAGCTCCTGGAGGCGTTCCCCGAGGCCCGCTGGAACGTCGACATCAAGGACGAACCGGCGCTCCATCCGCTCCTGGAGCTGATCGAGCGCACCGGCACCTGGGACCGGATCTGCGTCGGCTCCTTCTCCGAGGCCCGGGTCGTACGCGCCCAGCGCCTGGCCGGCCCGCGGCTGGCGACCTCGTACGGCACCCGGGGCGTCCTCAATCTGCGGCTGCGCTCCTGGGGTGTGCCGGCCGCGCTGCGCGGCTCCGCGGTCGCCGCCCAGGTGCCCGAGGCCCAGAACGGCATCCAGGTCGTCGACCACCGCTTCGTGCGGACCGCCCACGCGCGCGGGCTGCAGGTGCACGTGTGGACCATCAATGATCCCGATGCCATGCACCGGCTCCTGGACCTGGGAGTGGATGGCATCATGACCGATCACATCGACACGTTGCGCAAGGTCATGGAGGACCGGGGCGTCTGGGTCTGACGGCCCTCGCTCCCCTGGAACCGCGGACTGGGCGCGGGACCAGCAAGGGGGCCGGGTTGGGCACCGACGCCATACGGACAACGGGCGCCGACGAGGCCGCCGAGCGACGGCGCGAACAGCGCGGCTGGTACTTCTACGACTGGGCGTGCTCCGTCTACTCGACGAGCGTGCTCACCGTGTTCCTCGGCCCGTATCTGACCTCGGTGGCCGAGAAGGCCGCCGACGCGGACGGATACGTCCACCCTCTGGGCATTCCGGTGCGGGCCGGTGCCTTCTTCGCGTACTCGGTGTCCCTGTCCGTGATCGTGGCGGTGATGGTGATGCCCCTGGTCGGTGTGGCGGCCGACCGCACGGGCCGCAAGAAGCCGCTGTTGGCGGCCGCCGCCTACACCGGGGCCTCGGCGACGGCGGCCATGTTCTTCCTCGGTAGCGACCGCTATCTGCTGGGCGGCGTCCTGCTCATCGTGGCGAACGCCGCGTCGGCCGTCGGGGCGATGCTCTACAACTCCTACCTCCCGCAGATCGCCCCGCCCGAGGAACGCGACGCGGTCTCCTCCCGGGGCTGGGCCTTCGGCTACGCGGCGGGCTCGCTGGTGCTGGTGGTGAACCTGGTCCTCTACACCGGCCATGACTCCTTCGGCCTCTCGGAGGGCATGGCGGTGCGGATCTGTCTGGCGTCGGCGGGGCTGTGGTGGGGTGCGTTCACCCTCATCCCGCTCCGAAGGCTGCACGACCGCCGGATGCCGCAGAAGGAGGCGACCGCGCCCGGCTTCCGCCAACTGGCGGCCACCGTCCGCGACATGCGCCGCCATCCGCTGACGCTCTCCTTCCTCCTGGCGTACCTCGTCTACAACGACGGCATCCAGACCGTGATCTCCCAGGCGTCCGTCTACGGCTCCGAGGAGCTCGGCCTCGGCCAGTCGACGCTCATCGGTGCCGTCCTGCTCGTCCAGGTGCTGGCGGTGGCGGGCGCGCTGGGCATGGGCCGGCTGGCCCGCGTGTACGGCGCGAAACGCACGATCCTCGGTTCGCTGGTGGCCTGGACGCTGACCCTGGCGGCTGGCTATTTCCTGCCCGCCGGGGCGCCGGTGTGGTTCTTCGTACTGGCCGCCGGCATCGGCCTGGTCCTCGGCGGCAGCCAGGCCCTGTCCCGCTCCCTGTTCTCCCATCTCGTCCCGCCGGGCAAGGAGGCCGAGTACTTCTCGGCGTACGAGATGAGCGACCGCGGCATGAGCTGGCTGGGCCCGCTTCTGTTCGGCATCACCTACCAGCTGACCGGAAGTTATCGGGACGCGATCATCTCGCTGGTGATCTTCTTCATCCTGGGGTTCTGCCTGCTCGCACGGGTTCCGGTACGCCAGGCGATCAGCGACGCGGGCAATCCCGTTCCGGAGAAGATTTAGCATTCAGCGCGAAAGGGCGGTAGTGTACGCGTTTGGCCTGCCAGGCGTACCGTTACTGCGCGTCAAAGATGCCGAAACGCTGGGTGACATCTGCTAGCAGATGTGACAAACCGGGCGCAGGTGGGTACAACAAGGGGCGGCTACGACGGCGACGCATGGCCCGGAACGGGAATCTTTACCGCCGACCGGACGTTGACCGGATGACGACGACAGCGACACCTGTCCTGTGGGCGACAAGCCCGGGAGGCACGATTCATGAGTGAGCGAGCTCTTCGCGGCACGCGCCTCGTGGTGACCAGCTACGAGACGGACCGCGGCATCGACCTGGCCCCGCGCCAGGCCGTGGAGTACGCATGCGAGAAGGGACATCGCTTTGAGATGCCCTTCTCGGTCGAGGCGGAGATTCCGCCGGAGTGGGAGTGCAAGGTCTGCGGGGCCCAAGCACTCCTCGTAGACGGCGACGGCCCTGAAGAAAAGAAGGCCAAGCCCGCGCGTACGCATTGGGACATGCTGATGGAGCGGCGCACCCGCGAGGAACTCGAAGAGGTCCTCGAGGAGCGCCTGGCCGTTCTGCGCTCAGGGGCGATGAACATCGCGATTCACCCCAGGGACAGCCGCAAGTCCGCGTAGTCCCGCCGCGGTTTGGGCGGAACACAACGCAATATCGAGACCGCGGGCGCCGTACTTCCTGTACGGCGCCCGCGGTCTCGTGCGTTCGGCGCGAGCCGAGCGGGGCTCAGCCCATCAGAGGAGGACGCGGCCCCTGAGGCGCGTCCCCGGGCTCGTCCCGGATGACCTCGCCCTGGACGACCTTGCCGTCGGGGCGTTGCCTACGGGCCTGCTGGAAGGCGTCGCCCAGGGTGCCCGGGCCGGCCTCGCGGAGCTTGCGCTCGAAGGTGCGCTCCGCACGGCGGGCGATGACCTTCTGGACCGGCGGGATCAGCAGGACCAGGCCCACCGCGTCCGAGATCAGACCGGGGAGCATGAGAAGCAGCCCGCCGAGCATCAGCAGACCGTTGCCACCGCCGCCGGAGGGGGCCGTGCCACGCTGCAGGGCCTCGTTGAGGTTCCGGAAGGCCCGTCGGCCGGCCCGCTTGATGACCACCGCGCCGAGCACGAGGCCGGCGAGCAGCAGCAGGAACACCAGGAACCCACTCGTGGCGCCCGCCACCACGGTCAGCAGCCAGATCTCCAGCACCAGCCACGCGGCGATCCCCAGCGGCAGGAAGGTGCGCAGCCGGGAGCGCGGGGGCCGGGCGGGGTACGTCGGGGTCGGAGCGCCAGTCGTCATGTGTCCAGTGTGCCTGGGCACGGCTCAGCGCGGGATAAGGGGACGATCAGCGGGGCCTGTGCGGCCGTACGGCTGCCGTCAGGCCTTCTTGTCGCGGCCCAGCACCTTGCCGACCCGCTCCCCCACGCCCCACGTGGTGACCCGCCACAGGGCCTCCACGAGGATGTCGCGGCTCATCTTGGAGTCGCCGTGCTCGCGCTCGACGAAGGTGATGGGGACCTCGACGACGTGGTAGCCGGCCTTGATCGCGCGGCGTGCCAGGTCGACCTGGAAGCAGTAGCCCTGCGAGGCGACCTCACCGAGGCCGAGGCCTTCGAGGGTCTCGCGGCGGAAGGCGCGGTAGCCGCCGGTGACGTCCCGGATCGGAACGTCGAGCAGGACGCGCGAGTAGAGGCTGCCGCCGCGGGAGATGAACTCGCGCGACTTGGGCCAGTTCACGACCCGGCCACCGGGCACCCAGCGCGAGCCGAGGACCAGGTCGGCGCCCTTGAGGGCGGTCAGCAGGCGGGGCAGTTCCTCGGGCTGGTGGGAGCCGTCGGCGTCCATCTCGACCAGGACGCCGTAACCGTGCTCCAGGCCCCAGGCGAAGCCCGCGAGGTAGGCGGCGCCGAGGCCCTCCTTGCCCTTGCGGTGCAGGATCTGGACATGGTCGTCGGTGGCTGCCAGCTCGTCGGCGAGCTTGCCGGTGCCGTCGGGGCTGTTGTCGTCGGCGACGAGGACGTGCGCCTCGGGGACGGCCTTGCGCACCCGGTCGACGATCGACTTGATGTTCTCCGCCTCGTTGTAGGTCGGAATGATCACCAAGGCGGTGCCGAGCGGGCCGAACTGCCTCCCGTGGCCCTGTGCCGCGAGGGTCCCGTCGCCGTCGTTCACTGCTGCCCCTTCAGGTTCGTACGCAGGCGTCCACCATAGTGGTCGCCGCCTGGGCCGACGTGACAGGACGTTCGTATGGTGGTGTCGTTTTAACAAAAGCGGGGTAAGGGCGCACTTCTCGGCAGCTGTGCGTACTGCGGATGGGGGCCCGGCGCCCTTCGGGCCGACCTGGGACCCGCTGGCTGCGGATCGACCGAAAGCCGTTGTCTACTGAGCGCCCGGGCCCCACCCGGGTCACACCTCCCCGACCGGCCGGAACGTTCCCTCGCGGCGGCGCGGGCGCTGAGCCTGGCTGCCAGTGGCGGTGCCCGGTGCGGCACACCGTCCCTGACCCAGCGGCGCGGCGACGAGTTGACGGACGTTCCCCGGTCGGGCGTCCGGTGGTGGACTGGGCCGAACCTACCGGCCCCCTGCCGTCGGCTGTCAACAGCTGTTTGACCTGCGCATCTTCACTCAAAGCCCTGGTCAGCGCGGAGGATACGCAGGTCGCGAGACGGGGCGGCGGCGCCCGATCGGAGCCGCGCCACCCCGGGAGATCACTCGCCCGGCCCTACGAACACGGTCCGGCCGCCCACCACGGTGCGCAGGCAGACCGGGAGGTCGGCGCCCGGCGACAGGTCGGGCAGGCCGGGGGTGCCGGAGCGGGGGTCGGTCGACCAGCGGGCGACCCGGTCGTCGGGAGCCTGGACAACGAGTTCGTCCGTGCGCCACACCGCGTAGTCGGCGGGCGCACCCGGCACCAGAACACCCGCGTCGTCCCGGCCGACCGCCCGCCAGCCGCCCCGCGTGTGGGCCGTGAACGCGGCGCGCACGGAGACGCGGTGCTCGGGCGTGCGGTGGAAGGCGGCGGCGCGGACCGTGCCCCACGGGTCGAGCGGGGTGACGGGGCTGTCGGAGCCGAAGGCGAGCGGCACGCCGGCCTTCAGGAGGGCCGCGAAGGGGTTCAGGGCGCGTGCCCGCTCCACGCCCAGGCGCTGGGCGTACATGCCGTCCTCGCCGCCCCACAGCGCGTCGAAGGCGGGCTGCACGGAGGCGGTCAGGCCCAGATCGGCGAAGGCGGCGATGGTCTCGGGGGTGAGCATCTCGGCGTGCTCGACGCGGTGCCGGGCGGCGCGGACACGGGCCAGGCCGATTTTCTCGGCGGCGGCACGCATGCCCTCGACCACGGCGGTCACGGCGGCGTCGCCGATCGCATGGAAGCCCGCCTGGAGGCCCGCCTCGGTGCAGGCGACGACGTGTGCGGCCACGGCGGCCGCGTCCAGATAGGCCGTGCCGGTGTGACCGGCGTCGGTGTACGGCTGGTGCAGACAGGCGGTGTGGGAGCCGAGGGCGCCGTCGACGAAGAGGTCACCGGCCGCGCCCAGAGCGCCCAGCTCCCGCGCCTTGTCGACATCCTGCTCCGCCCAGTAGCCCACGACCCGCGGTCCGGCCTCCTCGGCGGCGAGCCGCAGCAGGCCGGTGAAGTCGTCCTCGGAGGAGATCTCGGGGCCGGCACACTCGTGGACCGAGCCGATGCCGAGGGAGGCGGCCCGGGCGAGCGCGGTGCGCTGCGCCTCGACGCGCTGGACCGGGGTGATCGCGGCCAGGGCGGTGGCGCGTACGGCGTGGTGGGCGTCGGCGGTGAGCGGGCCTTCGGGGCGCCCCAGGGACGTCATGTCGAGCAGGGCCGTGGTCACGACCGCCGAGTGGACGTCGATCCGGGACAGATAGAGCGGTCGGCCTGCGGTGGCCTCGTCCAGCTCCGCGCGCGTGGGCGGCCGTCCGCCGGGCCAGCGGGCCGCGTCCCAGCCGTGTCCCAGCAGGACGCGGTCGTCCGGGCGGGAGCCTGCGAAGTCCCGCACGAGCGCGAGAGCCGCCTCCAGAGAGGGCGCGTCGGACAGGTCCAGGCCGGTCAGGGCGAGCCCGGTGGAGGTGGTGTGCACATGCGCGTCGGTGAACGCGGGCGTGACCAGAGCGCCATCCAGATCGACGACCTCGTCGACCCCGTCCGTGAAGGCGTCGGCAGCACCTTCCGAACCGACCCACGCGACCTGACCCCGCTCCACGACCATCGCGGTGGCGAAGGGATCGGCGGGGCTGTGGACCTCTCCTCGACGGAGCAGGACGGTCTTGGGCGCGGCGCTGGACTCACTCATGGGGAACAGTCTCGCGTGTCATCCGGGCCGTCCCGGACAGGGGGCGCCGTTACTGACCTTGCTGGCGTGATGTCGCGGGGGCTGACAAGTTGTGGTTGTGGCAGTAGGCCGGTCACATGAGGTATCCGCAAGGGGGCGGGTTGACCG
>NZ_JXTE01000629.1 GCF_000972385.1 Streptomyces sp. WM6386 | reverse complement strand
TTCGATCTCCATCACGCACTCGGATCGGTGATCGGTGGGAGTGAACGCTCTTTTGACTTCCTTCTCCTCGTGAACGAGGAGGTTCCTACGGCTCGCGCCGTAGGGTTTTCTGCTTCATCGCCGACCGCCTGCCCGGAGTGCTCCGTTGAGGTCTTACACCGGCTCCACAGACCGTCGCCGCCAGCCCGGCGGCCAGAAGGTTCTTCGCCGCGTTCACATCCCGGTGAAGGGCCATCCCGCAGTTCCCACACATCCAGGCACGGACGCTGAGCGGCATCCTCTCCCGCAGGAAGAACCGGTCCACCGCAATCGCTTCCCGCCCGTACCAGGCCGCCTTGTACTCCAGCATCGAGCGGAACTCACGCC
>NZ_JXTE01000628.1 GCF_000972385.1 Streptomyces sp. WM6386 | reverse complement strand
CGTCGTAGGTGCGATACCAGTCCGCTTGCAGGCACACCAAGTCGTCAGGAAGGTCGGGAGGTCTACGCGTTCCGTCCCCCCATTGAGGCACCTGTTCGATTGTCTGTGCAAGCGACACTCCGAGGCCGGGTGCGCCGAGGTGCGACTGAGCGCTTCAGTTGGCCACACCGAGTGTCACAGTTGGCCATGGGGTCGATGCTTGGGACCCTGCCCGCGGCAGCCTGGAAACACCGACGAACAGGGGACAGCGATGATCGCGCGCGTGGCCGTATGGGTGCCGATGCCAACCGACGATCGTGACTGGGTGCTGGACGCCGCCGCCGGCGTGCCCGGCGTCCACGGCAGCTTTCACCTCATTGATCCCGTC
>NZ_JXTE01000627.1 GCF_000972385.1 Streptomyces sp. WM6386 | reverse complement strand
TTCCTGCACAAGTACGCGCGGTCGATCGCTCTCGCGTTCGCCGCAGGCCTGCCCCTGATGCTGGGTTTCGTCGTACTGGTCACCGGCCGGGCAGTGGGCGACGCGGTGGCGGACACCGCCGGTTGGGAGGGGGACGGGGCACGCTGGTGGGGTTTGCTCTGCATCCCCGTGGGGCTCGCACTGGCCTGGGTGGCCTCCGGCGTGATCTTCCGGTGGGCGCCGCGCAGACGCCAAACCGGCTACACCTGGCGGGCGTTCGGGTGGGCCGGGCCCGTCCGCGCCGCCCGCAAACCGCCGTAGACCGGCGATCAGTTCGGAGGCGTCGGAGCCCAGTACGGCCGCGCGGTGAGGCAGGGGAGCCCTGGTG
>NZ_JXTE01000626.1 GCF_000972385.1 Streptomyces sp. WM6386 | reverse complement strand
CGTCTCCGGTAAGACCACCGTCGCCCTCTCCCTGGGACCCACCCCCCTCGCCCTGTTCCCCGGGTGCCTCCCCGCCCGGCTCTTCCCCGCCGAGATACGCCCCCATCTGGGCGTCGTCTCCCAGGTGGGCCTGCTCCTGTTCATGTTCATCATCGGCTGGGAGTTCAACGGCGGCGCCCTCAAAGGCCGCTTCCGCTCCACCGGCACCATCTGGATCAGCTCACTGGCACTGCCCATGGCGCTCGGCGTCGGGCTCGCCTGGCTGATCTACGGCTCGCACGACGTGGTCAACGGAAAGACCGTGCCGTTCACCGAGTTCGCGCTCTATCTCGGCGTCGCGATGTCCATCACCGCCTTCCCGGTACTG
>NZ_JXTE01000625.1 GCF_000972385.1 Streptomyces sp. WM6386 | reverse complement strand
TCGAAGGTGGTGTCGTCGTGGACGAAGCCGCGGGCCAGGAAGTCGGGGGCCTCGGGCAGGGCGCCGGTGTCGGTGTCGGTGTCGGGGAACACCGGCAGGCCCAAGCCCTGAGTGAGGCGCGCGCCGGCGGCCTTGACCACCGCCTCCTTGCGGGTCCACAACCGGCCGAAGGCGAGGGGCTGTTCGGCGTCGGGCAGGGCGCGCAGTTCCCGCTGTTCCGCCGGGTGCAGTTCCGGCAGGCACAGCTCCACGGTCTCCAGCGTGGGCACGCGCTGGACGTCCACTCCCAGAGGGGCGTCCGCGATGCTGATCAGGGCGATGCCGTGGCTGTGGGAGAGGGAGAAGTGCAGGCCGGTGCCGTGCAGGACG
>NZ_JXTE01000624.1 GCF_000972385.1 Streptomyces sp. WM6386 | reverse complement strand
GGCCGGGGCGGTGCCGACGAAGATGTGCTGGGGCCTGACCTCGATGGCGAGGTCCCACATCAGGAAGGAGTAGTCGAGGGGGACGTCGTACTCCGCGTGCCCGATGAGGATTCCTGCCTGCCTAATCGTTTCGGCAACAATGAGCGGGTCGTGGCAGTCGTCCATGGTGACGAAGAAGCCGTGCCGGCGCGGCCACTGCGCGGTGAGCGCGAAGTGGTCGTCGGCCAGGCGCTTCCAATCGGTGAGCATGACCTCTGCGACGCTGGCGCGATGGACGAGTTCCTTGGGCACCGTGGTGGTGAGGGACGCGTAGCGGCCGGCGCTGTGGGTTCCTGTGGACACCACGGCAGGGTTATCGGAGGGGGCGGT
>NZ_JXTE01000623.1 GCF_000972385.1 Streptomyces sp. WM6386 | reverse complement strand
CAGCT
This sequence comes from Streptomyces sp. WM6386, assembly GCF_000972385.1. Lineage (GTDB taxonomy): Bacteria > Actinomycetota > Actinomycetes > Streptomycetales > Streptomycetaceae > Streptomyces. Next base: position 364 of record NZ_JXTE01000623.1, on the reverse strand, counting down.
TCGCCGCGGCCTCGCCGAGCAGCAGGTCCGGCAGCTGGTCGAGGGCGGTGACCGCCTTGGCGTCGCGGTAGTCGGGGCTCTGCACGATCTCGGCGTACGCCCCGAAGGAGACCGTGTTGACGAACGGCAGCCCGGCCACCTCGCCCAGATCGACGCGGAGTTCCACACCGTCGGTCAGCGCGTCCAGGCCACCGGCGGGGTCGGCGCGATCCAGGCCCAGGTCCATCGCGAAGTGGTTGCGGGTGCCGGCGGCCAGGACCATGAACGGTACGTCGTGTGCGGCGGCCACCCCAGCCACCAGGGCCTGCGTGCCGTCACCGCCGGCCACACCGAGCAGATCCGCGCCGTCCGCGACGGCCTGCCG
>NZ_JXTE01000622.1 GCF_000972385.1 Streptomyces sp. WM6386 | reverse complement strand
TCAGCGGGTGGGTGAGCGGGCCACGGTCGACGGCATGGTGAACAACGTCTGGTCGTATCTGCCGGACTACAACAGCTGGATCAGCAATCTCTTCGTCCAGGGGCCGGCGTTGCTCAAGGACGTACCATCCTGCGGCGACTTCCCATCGATCGGCGGAACTCTGGCCGGCGCGGAGAACAACACGTCCTGCGGCGACGGTACACAGCCCGACTCGGCGGATGCCTGGACGGCGAAGTCGACCACCGTCTTCGGCCGTACCGTGGAGCTCCGCTACAACGGCACCACCGAGTGCGCCTGGGGCCGCATTACCGGGGGCACGGTCGGCGACGAGATCTGGGTGGACCGCAGCGCCGACGGAGGGAACACCTG
>NZ_JXTE01000621.1 GCF_000972385.1 Streptomyces sp. WM6386 | reverse complement strand
CTTCCAGCTCGCGGATCAACCGGGTGGCCGCGGCCCGCCGGACGGGCGGCGGACCCGCCGAAACGCGGTCCGCATCTGTGCGCCGCAACGTGGCGAACCGCAGAGCGGGGGCAGCCTGCCTGGCGAAGAGGGACAACAGGTCGAGCTCAGGCAGGCTTGAGCGGGCCTGCTCGGCCGGGTCGAGGACTTCCAGCACGCCCAGCACCTGGCCGTCGTGGATCAACGGCGCCGCCATCAGGGCGTCGGGTACGTACTGGGTGGACTGGGCCAGCGAGCGGTCGAAGGACGTGCTGGCGGAAAGGTCGTCGACCACGATCGGCTCACCGGAGACCGCCACCCAGCCGGCGATGCCGCGCCCCGCAGGAATGCG
>NZ_JXTE01000620.1 GCF_000972385.1 Streptomyces sp. WM6386 | reverse complement strand
GTTCCAGGACGCCGGGGACGATCACGTCGTCGGCGGAGTTCCACGGGTAGTGGGTGTCGCAGGAGTGGTCGAGGTGGGGGATGGCCGCGGCGACATGGGTCGTGGCGGCCAGGCTGATGCCGAGGTGGGAGTTGGAGTGCATGGAGAGGGCCAGTCCGAACGCCTCGCAGACGGCCGCCAGTTCGCGGGTGCGGCGCAGCCCGCCCCAGTAGTGGTGGTCGGTGAGGAGCACCTGGATCGCGTTCTGCTCGATCGCGGGCTTCAGGTGCTCCCAGGCGATCACGCACATGTTGGTCGCCAGGGGGAGAGGGGAGTCCTCGGCCACCTCGGCCATGCCCTCGATACCCCTCGTCGGGTCCTCCAGGTACTC
>NZ_JXTE01000062.1:102633-103753 GCF_000972385.1 Streptomyces sp. WM6386 | reverse complement strand
GTCAGGCCAGGGCCCGGCCGGTGCCCGCGACGACCTCGGGACGCAGCAGGTCGGCGAGGGTCTCGGCGGGCAACAGGCCCTTCTCCAGGACGAGTTCGGCCACCCCGCGGCCGGTGACGAGGGCCTCCTTGGCGATGTCGGTGGCGGCCGTGTACCCGATGTGCGGGTTGAGCGCGGTCACCAGGCCGATGGAGTTCTCCACGCTCGCCCGCAGCACCTCGGTGTTGGCGGTGATGCCGTCCACGCACCGCTCGGCGAGCGTGAGGCAGGCGGCGCGCAGGTGCGTGATGGACTCCGACAGGGAGTGCAGGATGATCGGCTCGAACGCGTTGAGCTGGAGCTGGCCCGCCTCCGCGGCCATCGTGATCGTCACGTCGTTGCCGATCACCTCGAAGGCGACCTGGTTGACCACCTCGGGGATCACCGGGTTCACCTTGCCCGGCATGATCGACGAACCGGCCTGTACCGGCGGCAGGTTGATCTCACCGAGCCCCGCACGCGGACCGGACGACAACAGCCGCAGATCGTTGCAGCTCTTGGACAGCTTGACCGCGACCCGCTTGAGCACGCCGGACATCTGGACGAACGCCCCGCAGTCCTGGGTCGCCTCGACCAGGTTGACGGCGGTGACCAGCGGCAGCCCGGTGATCTCGGCGAGGTGACGGCGGGCCGCCTCGGCATACCCGGCGGGCGCGTTGAGTCCCGTACCGATGGCCGTGGCACCGAGGTTGATCTCATGGATCAACTGCACAGCCTCGTCAAGGCGATGACGATCCTCATCGATCATGACGGCGAACGCGGAGAACTCCTGCCCCAGCGTCATCGGCACCGCGTCCTGCAACTGTGTACGGCCCATCTTGAGCACATCACGGAACTCGACCGCCTTACGGGCGAACGAGTCCTGCAGTACCGCCATCGCCTTGAGCAGTCCACGCACCGCGAAGACCGTCGCGACCTTCACGGCGGTCGGGTAGACGTCGTTGGTGGACTGACCGAGGTTGACGTCCTCGTTCGGATGCAGATACCGGTACTGCCCCTTCTCGAACCCCAGCAGTTCCAACGCCCGGTTCGCGATCACCTCGTTGGCGTTCATGTTGGTCGAGGTGCCGGCGCCTCCCTG
>NZ_JXTE01000062.1:0-102569 GCF_000972385.1 Streptomyces sp. WM6386 | reverse complement strand
TTCCTCATTGGCGAGCGCGGCGGCCTCCTTGACGGCGGCGAGGGCGTCAAGGAGGTGGGGGTAGGCGGAGATGGGAGTGCCGGTGATGGCGAAGTTCTCCGTGGCGCGGAGGGTGTGCACACCCCAGTAGGCATCAGCGGGAACATCACGATCACCGAGCAGATCGTGCTCGCGGCGAGTGACGGCGACGGCGGTCATGAGGTTCGGTTCCTCTTTCTGAGGGGGGTGCGGTGAGTTCTTTCAGGGCGCGGGGAACGGCGCGACCAGCCACAACCGGCCCGCAGCCGCAGAACGACAAATCCAGGCACATCCTTAGGCGCAAGCCGAAACCACAACCGGCTCGAGCGAACGAACCGGCCGAACCCGCCCGACCTCCCGACCGCCTCCCAGAAGAGCCTCACCCTGGAACTCGGCCAGCACAGACGGATCGACCCCGGCCCACGCCAACGCCGCCGCAGCAACAGGCACCCGCGCCCGATTCGCCCCGTCAGCGATCTTCACAGCAACAGAACGCCCGTCCGGAAGCGCAGCAACCTGCACGCCCTCGAACCCGTCCTTGGCCAACAGCCCCGGCACGGCCCGCATCAACGCGGCGACATCCCGCCCCGCCCCGGACGCCATCTCCGCATGCGCCCGCATCGCGTCGGCGACCCGAGCCTCGGGCGTACCCGGCGCCGCGGAGGTGATCCGCGCGGCAGCCCGGGCAAGCCCGTTCAAGGACAGGGAAAAGAGGGGCGCTCCACACCCGTCCACCGTCACCTGGGCGATCCGCTGTCCCGTGAGGTCCTCCACGATCTCGGCGATCGCCTGCTGAAGCGGATGACCTGGGTCCAGATAACCCTCGAGCGGCCAGTCGTTCAGCACGCACGTGTAGAGCATCGCCGCATGCTTCCCGGAACAGTTCTGGGCGAGCCGCGACGGCGGTCGGGACTCCCGCACCCACACATCCCGTACGACCGGGTCGTACGGCATGTCCGGTACGTTGCGCAGGGCGTCCTCGCCCACGCCCGCCAGCTCCAGGATCCGCCGGGTACCGGCGAGATGACGTTCCTCGCCGGAGTGGCTCGCCGCGGTCAGCGACAGCAGCTCACCGTCGAGCGGGAGCCCGGCCCGGACCATGGCGACGGCCTGCACCGGCTTCAGCGCCGAGCGCGGATAGAACGCCGCCTCGATGTCGCCGAGCTGGAACCGGACCTGCCCGTCCGCGCCGAGGACGACGACGGAACCGTAGTGGATGCCCTCCACGACCCCGCCGCGTATGAGGTGGGCGACGGGGGCGTGGAGGGGCTCGCGGATCAGGGGTGGGTCCGCGACGAGACTGCTGTACATCACTTCCTGCTTCTAAGGGTGCGCCACGCGGGTCACGCGTCGGCGGCGGTGGATTCGGTCTCGGTGGAGGTGCGGGCGACCCGGCCGCGGACGGCGTACCACCCGGCGACCAGGGCGCCGGCGATCAGCGGCAGGCACAGCACGGTGGTGCGTCCGACGCCGCCGTCGGCGTACATGAGGACCAGGACGGAGGCGAGGAACGCCATCGTCACGAGTTCGGTCCAGGGGGAGCCCGGCAGCCGGTAGCCGGGGCGGGTCAGTTCGCCCTTCTCCGTCTTCTGCCAGAAGAGCAGGTGACAGAGCATGATCATGCCCCAGGTCGACAGGATCCCGATCGCGGCGAAGTTGAGCACGATCTCGAAAGCGTCGGCGGGGACCACGAAGTTGAGGCCGACGCCGAGGACGCAGATGCCGCTGGTGAGCAGGATGCCGCCGTAGGGGATCTGGCTGCGGCTCATGACGCCGGTGAACTTGGGCGCGGAGCCGGACATCGCCATGGAGCGCAGGATGCGGCCGGTGGAGTAGAGGCCGGAGTTGAGCGAGGACATGGCCGCGGTGAGGACGACGAGGTTCATCACTCCGCCGGCGGCCGGGACGCCGATGTTGGAGAGCACGGTGACGAAGGGGCTCTGGCCGCCGGTGTACTTGTTCCACGGCAGCAGCATCGAGAGCAGGACGACCGAGCCGACGTAGAAGAGGCCGACGCGCCACATGATCGAGTTGATCGCCTTCGGCATGATCTTCTCGGGGTTCTCGGTCTCACCGGCCGCGACGCCCACCAGCTCCACCGAGGCGTAGGCGAAGACGACGCCCTGGAGGATCAGCAGCATGGGCAGCAGGCCGTTGGGGAAGACGCCGCCGTTGTCGGTGATCAGGGCCGGGCCGGGGGTGGTGTCGCCGACCTCGTGCTGGGTGACCAGCAGGAAGATGCCGATCAGCATGAACGCCACGAGCGCGCCCACCTTGATGATGGCGAACCAGAACTCCAGCTCGCCGAACATCTTCACCGAGATGAGGTTCACGGTGAGGACGACGGCGAGCGCGATGAGCGCGATCACCCACTGCGGTATGTCGGAGAACATGCCCCAGTAGTGGGTGTAGACGGCCACGGCGGTGATGTCGGCGATGCCGGTGGTGGCCCAGTTCAGGAAGTACATCCAGCCCGCGATGTAGGCGCCCTTCTCGCCCAGGAATTCCCGGGCGTAGGACACGAAGGCGCCGGAGGACGGGCGGTACAGGACGAGTTCGCCGAGGGCGCGGACCACGAGGAAGGCGAAGATTCCGCAGACCGCGTAGGCGATGAACAACGAAGGCCCGGCGTCGGCGAGGCGGCCGCCGGCTCCGAGGAAGAGGCCGGTGCCGATGGCGATCATGTTGACGTGCCGGGACTTCAGCGACTTGCTGTAGCCCTCGTCTCCGGCATCGACATGGCCGGAACGTTTCTGCACGCCGTCGTGCAGGCTTTGCTCGCTCACGCCTGGGGGTTGCCTTCCGTGGGGGTGTCCGTGCCCTTGCCAGGGGAACGCACGATGTCGGTGAGGGTGGTCTCGACGCGGTCGAGGTGGTGGGACATGGCCTCCACCGCGTCGAGCTCGGAACCGTCGATCAGCGCCTCGACGATCGCCCGGTGCTCCCGGTTGGACTGCTCCCGGCGGCCGCCCAGTTCGTTGAGGAAGGCCGACTGACGCGCCAGTGCGTCACGGATCTCCTCGATGACCCGGCGGAAGACCGGGTTCTGGGCGGCCTCGGCCACGGCGAGATGGAAGAGGGTGTCCATCGCGACCCACGCCGTGGTGTCCGTCTCCCGCTCCATGCGGTCCAGGAGATGGGCCAGGTGGTCGAGGTTCTCCGGGGTGCGGCGCACGGCCGCGTATCCGGCGACGGGGATCTCGACGTGGCGGCGCACTTCCAGCAGGTCGCTGGCCGCGTAGTCGCCGAAGGTGGGGTCCTCCACCGCGTTGGCGACGACGAAGGTGCCCTTGCCGGTCTTGGAGACGGTCAGGCCCATGGTCTGCAGGGCCCTGAGGGCCTCGCGCAGGACGGGCCGGCTGACCTCCAGGGTGCGGCAGAGCTCGGCCTCGGAGGGGAGCTTGTCGCCGATGGCGTACTCCCCGCGCTCGATGGCGCCACGCAGATACCCCAGCACCGCTTCCATGGCACTGACGCGTCGCGGGGGCTGTCCGGCTGTCCGGCTGTCTGACAGGTTCACGGGAGTGATACTCCGGGCCCGAGGAGGGTGCTGTCAAGGCGTGTGAATGGAGAATTTCATGGGGTGTGAGACGTGAAAGCCGTCTCACACCCGTCGGCGTCCGGTCAGCTGCTCAGCGCACCCGTCGCCAGCAGGCCGAACAGCAGCACGCCCACGACGATCCGGTAGACGACGAAGGCGTTGAAGGAGTGCTTGGCCACAAACTTCAGCAGCCAGGCGATGGAGGCGTAGGCGACGACGAAGGAGACGGCCGTGCCGACGGCCAGCGGGGCCGCCCCCGCGCCGGTGCCGAGCGCGTCCTTGAGCTCGTAGATCCCGGCTCCGGTCAGGGCGGGGATGCCCAGGAAGAACGACAGGCGGGTGGCGGCGACGCGGTCCAGGTCCAGCATGAGCGCGGTCGACATGGTGGCGCCCGAGCGGGAGAAGCCGGGGAAGAGCAGGGCGAGGATCTGGGAGCTGCCGACGAGCATCGCGTCCTTGAACGAGGTGTCGTCCTCCCCGCGCTTGTGCCGGCCCATCTGGTCCGCCGCCCACATCACCCCACTGCCGACGATCAGGGAGCCCGCGACGACCCACAGCGAGGCGAGCGGGCCCTGGATGAGCGGCTTGGCGGCGAGGCCCACGACGACGATCGGGACCGTGGCGTAGATGACCCACCAGGCGAACTTGTAGTCGTGGTGGTAGCGCTCCTCCTTGTTCCGCAGCCCACGGCCCCACGCGGAGACGATCCGCACGATGTCCTTGAAGAAGTACACGAGCACGGCTGCGATCGCGCCGACCTGGATGACGGCCGAGAACCCGACCACGGCGTCGTCGTCGACGGGGATGCTCATGAGCCCCTCGGCGATCTTCAGATGGCCGGTGGAGGAGACGGGCAGGAACTCGGTCACCCCCTCGACGGCTCCGAGGACGACAGCCTGACCGACGCTGATGGCGCTCATGGGTTCCAGTTCTTCCAGCGGGGAGGGGGTTCGGCGGGGACAGTCTTACTACACGCGGATGTGTCCCGAAGCCTTACGCCCAGACGGCGCGGGCGAGTTCCACGCCCACGAAAGCCGCCCCCAGACCGGCGACCAGGCTCCCACCCACGTTGGCGAGGGCGTACAGCCCCGCGCCCGTCTCGGTCAGCCGCAGGGTCTCGTACGAGAAGGTCGAGTACGTGGTCAGGGCGCCGCACAGGCCGGTGCCGAGCAGGAGTTGGAGGTGGTGGGACCCGGCGGCGCCGGTCAGCAGGCCGAGGATCAGGCAGCCCGTGACGTTGACGACGAAGGTGCCCCACGGGAAGACCGAGTCGTGGCGGGACTGGATCGCGCGGTCGGTGAGATAGCGGAGCGGGGCACCGACTGTGGCGCCCGCGACGACCAGCAGCCAGTTCACAACGACCTCTTACCGTTCGTGTCCGGTTCGCCGGATTCCTCACCCCGTCCGACGTACCTGATGACCTCGCAGTCGTCGAGGACGACCAGGCCTTCGGTGACGAGTTCGTCGAGCTGTGGCAGGAAGGCCCGTACGCGCTCCTCGGTGTCGACGATGACGATCGCGACCGGCAGGTCCTCGCTCAGGGACAGCAGCCGTGAGGTGTGGATCCGCGAGGAGGCGCCGAAGCCCTCGATGCCCCGGAAGACGCTGGCCCCCGCGAGACCCGCCGCGTGGGCGCGGTGCACGATCTCGCTGTAGAGGGGCTTGTGGTGCCAGGTGTCGTGCTCGCCGATGAGCACGGTCACCCGCAGGGCGTTACCGGTCAGCCTCGTCATGGCTGCCTCCGCTTCAGGACGCGACGGGTCGCCGTCGCGGCGAGCCACACCGCCGCGAGGGCCGCGAGCAGGGTCGCGGCGAGGTAGGCCAGGCCGGTGCCGGGGTGGCCTGAGTCGAGGAGTTTCTGCACGTCGACGGCGTACGTGGAGAAGGTGGTGAAGCCGCCGAGGACGCCGGTGCCGAAGAAGGGCCGGACCAGGCGGTGCGCGGCCCACACCTCGGTGATGACCACCATGAACACCCCGATCACGGCACAGCCGACGACGTTGGTCCAGAAGGTCGCCCAGGGGAATCCGCCCGGCTGCGGGGGCCACCACAGGGAGAGTGCGTACCGGGCCGTGGCCCCGAGGGCACCGCCGAGCGCGACCACGGCGACAACGGGGCCCTGGCCGCGCAGGACCGGCTGCCGGGGGGTGGGGACACGGAGAGTCTCGGTCTCCGGGGCTGTCATGGTCGTACGTCTCCTGCCTGGACGGCCTGATCACGGCCGCCAACAGGGTAACGCCGGGCTCACTTGGGCGCGGGCGGCTCGCACAGGGCCACGCCCCGCTCCCGGAGGCTGCCCAGGACCAGGTGGCCGGCCGCCTGGCAGACGCTGGTGACCATGCGGAAACCGGAGTGGCGGCGAGTGAGGTGGTGGACGGTCTCGCCGTGGTCGTCGACCGCGAGGACGCCGATCGTGCCCGTGGGGCGGAAGGGGGCGTGCACGGCCAGCCGGGCGGCGGTACGGCGGGCGGCCGGGCCGGCGCGGTGCAGCAGGTCCAGCGGGGGGACGCGAGGGCCGGCCAGGGACACCCAGATGGGTCCGTCGGGCCGGGCGCGCCAGATGTTGTCGGGCATGCCGGGGAGGTGCTCGACGAAGGGTTCGGAGCGGCCCGCGTTCGGGCCGGTGAGCCAGTGGCGGGTCAGACGGTACGCACCGGTCTCCGCGACCACCAGGAAGGACTCGTCGCCGCTCGGGGCGAGGCCGTTGGCGAACTGAAGCCCGTCCAGGAGGACTTCGGGTGTCTCGCTGCCGGGTGCGAGGCGCAGGAGCCGGCCCGTGCCGGTGTGTTCGACGAGGTCGCCGATCCACTGGTCGAGGGGGTAGCGGCGGCTGGAGACCGTGAAGTACACGGTGCCGTCGGAGAGGGCGACGGTGTTGCTGCAGAACCTCAGCCGCTCCCCCGCCACCGAGTCGGCGAGGATGCGCACGACGCCCGTGTTCAGGTCGACGCGCAGCAGCCCGAGTTCGGCGTCGCAGACCAACAGGGTGTCGTCCGCGAGGAGTTCGAGACCGAGGGGTCTGCCGCCGGTCTCGGCGAGTACCTCGACGCGGGTCGTGGCCGGGTCGGCGAGACCGTCGAGGCGGAGGATACGGCCGTCCTCCACACCGGTCAGCACACGGCCCCGGCTGTCGGCGACGACGTCCTCGGGGCCCCGTCCGCCGATCGCGACGTACCTGCGCGGGACCAGCACCTGTGCACGCTCCACGGACATCCGCCCTTCGTCGCCTCTGAGCCTTTGGGGGCCCGAGAGCCCTTCTTACCAGCCCTTCTCGAACATGCGCGCCACCTCGGCTATCCGCACCTCGTCCCGTCGGTAGTAGGTGCGCCGCCGGATCCGCCTGGCGCGCAACAGGCCGATGTCCGTGAGCAGTTCGAGGTGGGTGTCGGCGACCTGGCGACGCACCCCGAGCTTGGCGGCCACGGCATCCGCGGTGACGCCGTCCTCGGTCGGATCGCGGCGACGCTGCGACGGGAAGTGTGCGGCCGGATCCTTCAGCCATTCCAGAATGTCCAGCCGTCGCTCAGTGACGGGAGTCCTCAGCATGTCGTCCCCCTCCGGACCGGCCTCCTCGTACCGCGTGTTCCCACTGTCCCGCAGTCCAGGCCGCCGTGTACGGACTTCACACGGCTTGTCCGATACCGAATGGACTTGCGAGGAACGTCTGTGTACCTATGGGCGATCCGGTCGGTCGTTCGCCGGTCATCGACCGATTAACACGAAGGGGCCCGGCCGCACTGCTGTGGCCGGGCCCCCGTCAGGAAGGAACTACCGGTGGCTGAACCACGCCATCGCCGGCTGCGCCTTGTTGTCGTAGTCGAACAGCGCCTGGTTCTCCCAGCCGTTGCCGGATGTGGCGTCGGTCGGGTCCCAGCCGTTGCCGGTGACCGCGGTCCAGGTCGACTCCCAGTAGAAGACGCCGAGGCCGCGGCCGTTCGGAACGGCCTCCACGAGACTGGCGACGTCGTTCATCCACCGGGTCTGGCCGGCCGTCGTGGCCGGGTAGCCGGAGACCAGTTCGCTGGAGAGGTCGATGATGTTCTCGAAGGAGTCGTCGCTGTCCAGACGGAAGGGGTAGGCCGTCTCGGCGACGAAGACCGGCTTGCTGTAGCGGGCGGCCGCGTCGTCCAGGGTCGTCTGGAAGTCGGCGAGCGAACCGTGCCAGTAGCCGTAGTAGGACAGGCCGATGACGTCGAACTTCACACCGTTGGAGACCGCGTTGTCGAACCACCAGCGGGTGCCGGTCAGGTCACCGCCCTTGGCGAGGTGCAGCGCCACCTGGGTGGCGGAGCTGACGGCCTTGACCGCGTCGTAGCCGGAGTTGAGCAGACCCGCGAGCTGCGACCAGTTGGAGGTGGAGCCGACGTTCCACAGCATGCCGCCGTTGATCTCGTTGCCCACCTGGACCATGTCGGCCGTGGTGCCCTGCGCCTTCAGCGCGTTGAGGACGTCGTACGTGTGGTTGTAGACGTCCGTCTTCAGCTGGCTGTAGCTGTGTCCCGACCACGCGGACGGCACGGTCTGCGCACCCGGGTCGGCCCAGGTGTCCGAGTAGTGGAAGTCGACCAGCAGCTTCATGCCCTGCGCCTTGATGCGCTTGGCCAGCGCCAGCACCTGCGTCTTGGTGTTGTAGCCGTCCTTCGGGCTCACCCAGACCTTGACGCGGGCGTAGTTCTGCCCGGCGGACTTCAGGATCGCGAGCGCGTCACCGGTCGTGCCGGAACTGGTCCTGTACGTACCGCCGAGGGCCTCGCTCTTGGCGAGTGAGGAGACGTCCGAGCCCTTGATGGACGTGCCGGTCGAGCCCGACGTGAAGGTCAGGTCGTCGACGTTGATCCAGTTGCCCGCGTTGGCATCGGAGTTGATGCTGATCGTGCACTGGTTGTTCGTCACCGCGACGGAGGTGACGACACGTATCCAGCCGCCGGCGGAGACCGGCAGGTTGGTGCGCTGCTCGGAACTGCCGCAGTTCTTCAGCGAGATGTACGCGGAGTTCTGCCCGCCGCCGGAGCGGACCCAGGCGGTGAGGGTGTAGTTCCCGTTGGTCAGCCCGGACAGGTACTGGTACGTCTCCACCTTGTAGGCGGAGGACGAGTAGTGGCTGAGGCGGTAACTGCCGCCGTGGCCACCGGACTCGGAGTACGAGGCGGCGGTCGAGCCGTACTCGGACCAGCCGGTCGGGGCCGCCGAGCCCGCGCCGTCGGATTCGAAACCGCCGTTGGTGAGCGTACTGGCCGCCTGCGCGGTCTGCGCGGGCAGGGCGGTGAGGGCGAGCCCCGCGGTGAGCGGGAGGAGCAGGGCCCGGAGGGTGCGTCTGGGATGGAACATCTTCGTCCGTCGTCCCTTCGACAAATGGGGTTGGGGATGTCCCTCGCCGGGGGCCGGCGAAGGGCCCCTCCGCCCGCGGCACGAGCGGCTCGCACGGGCGGAGGGGAGTCGGTTCGGCCGGTGGGGCCGGCTCAGCCGTCGAGCCGTACGACCCGGACGGCACCCGCGGGGACCTCGAGGCGGCCCGCGGCACGTTCACCGGTCAGCAGCTCGGTGCCGGAGGCCTCCAGCGGCACCTTGGCGTCCGACGCGGTGTGGTTGACCGCGAAGAGATACGTCCCCGACTCGCCGGTGCGGCGCACGAGTTCGACGTCGCGGGGCAGGTCGACACGCGTCGCGACCTGCGCGTCCTCGATCGCCCAGCCGAGCAGCGCGTCGAGGCCCTCCGCGCCGAGGCGCGTGGAGACGTACCAGGCGGTGCCCTGGCCGAGGCGGTGGCGGGTGACCGCCGGCTGTCCCTCGGTGAGGCCTTCGGCGTACGTCCACACCGTCTCCGCGCCGCGCGGCACCACGAACTCGGTCCACACGTCGCCGCTGAGCTCGGAGCCGTCGGGTCCGGTGATGCGCACGTTCTCGCCCTGGAGCAGCGGTGAGAACTCCTCGACCGTCAGGCCGAGGACGTCCCGCAGCGCGCCGGGGTAGGCGCCCTCGTGCACGGCGTCGTGCTCGTCGACGATCCCGGAGAAGAAGGAGACGACGAGGGTGCCGCCGTTCTCCACGTACTCCTTGAGGTTGTTCCCGGCCGCCTCCGTCATCAGGTAGAGGGCGGGTACGACGACAAGGGGATACCTCGACAGGTCGGCTTCCGGGTGGGCGAAGTCGACGGTGAGGTGCCGGTCGTAGAGCGCCTCGTAGAAGGCGTCGGCGCGCTCGCGAGGGTCGTGGTCCTCGCTGGGGCGCCAGGCGAGGTTCTGCGCCCACCAGGAGTGCCAGTCCCACAGGACGGCCACGTCGGCCTGGGTGCGGGTGCCTTGCAGGGTGCTCAACGAGTCGAGGGACGCGCCGAGTTCGACGACCTCCCGCCACACGCGCGTGTCGGTGCCGCCGTGCGGGAGCATCGCCGAGTGGAACTTCTCGGCGCCGCGCCGGGACTGGCGCCACTGGAAGAACATGGCGCCCTCGGAACCGCGTGCCACGTGGGCGAGGGAGTTACGGGCCATCTGGCCGGGGGCCTTGGCGGGGTTGCGGGCCTGCCAGTTGATGCCCGAGGTGGAGTGCTCCAGGAGGATCCAGGGCGCTCCCCCGGCCACCGAGCGGGTGAGGTCGGCGGCCATCGCGAGGTTGACGTGGGTGCGGCGGCCGTCGGTGATCAGGTAGTGGTCGTTGGTGACGATGTCGACCTCACGGCCCCAGGCCCAGTAGTCGACGGAGTCGCACTGGCTGAGGGCGGTCATGAAGTTGGTCGTCACCGGGACGCCGGGCGCGAGGCGGTGCAGGATGTCCCGCTCCATGACGAAGTTCTCGCGCATGGTGGCGTCGGCGAAGCGCTTGTAGTCCAGCGCCTGGGCCGGGTTGCCGACGGTCGGGGCGAGGCGCGGCGGGTTGATGTCCCCGAAGTCCGCGTACCGCTGGCCCCAGAACGCGGTGCCCCAGGCCTCGTTGACGGCCTCCACCGTCTCGTACGTCGTCTCCAGCCAGCGGCGGAAGTGGGCCGCGCAGGAGTCGCAGTAACAGGCGGAGACGGGGACGCCGTACTCGTTGTGCACGTGCCACATCGCCAGTGCCGGGTGGTCGCCGTAGCGCTCGGCGAGCCGGGTGGTGATGTTCGCGGCGGCCGCGCGGTAGTCGGCGTTGCTGTGACAGATGGCGCCGCGCGAGCCGAACTCGTAGCGCACGCCCTCCTGCGACACCGGCAGGGCGTCGGGGTGGGCCCGGTAGAACCAGACCGGCGGCACCACGGTGGGTGTGGCGAGGTCTACGCGGATGCCGTTCTCGTGCAGCAGGTCGATCAGGCGGTCGAGCCAGCCGAAGTCGTACACCCCTCGTGAGGGCTCCAGGAGCGCCCAGGAGAAGATTCCGACACTCACCATGGTGACGCCGGCCTCGCGCATCAGACGGACGTCTTCCTGCCAGACGCTTTCCGGCCACTGCTCGGGGTTGTAGTCCCCACCGAAGGCGAGCCTGGTGAGGCCCCTGGGGGTGGCTTCCGGCATGGGCTTCTCCCGTTGTGGTCGATCTTTTGGGAACGTGCACACAGCTGATCAGCGGTGTGAGGCCAAGATAACCGCATGGAAACAACCATTGACAAGTGTCCGGGATGTTTCTCTACTGTGAACGCTCACAGACGCATGGCAGGCCTACCGCAGCAGGCGGGGGCCCTGGTCAGGGGAGAGATCCATGCCCATCACGAAGCGCAGCCGGCTCAGCAGAGTGGCAGCATCCGCCGTCGCCGTTGCCCTCGGCGCCACCGCACTCGCCGCCTGCGGCTCGTCCGACGGGGACAGCGAGGCCGACTCCGGTCCGGTCTCGCTCACGTACTGGACCTGGACGCCGGGCATGGACAAGGTCGTCGACCTCTGGAACAAGGGCCAGGGCAAGAAGGACCAGATCACCGTCACGGTGAAGAAGCAGGCATCCGGCGACACACTGATCACCAAGATCCTCACCGCGCACAAGGCCGGCAAGGCCCCCGACCTGGTCCAGGCCGAGTACCAGGCGCTGCCGACCCTGGTCAGCAATGACGCGCTCGCGGACATCTCGAAGAACGTCGGCGACGCGAAGAGCAAGTTCGCCGACGGTGTCTGGCAGCAGACCACGCTGGGCACGGACGCCGTCTACGCGGTCCCGCAGGACATCGGCCCGATGATGTTCTACTACCGCCAGGACCTCTTCAAGAAGTACGGCCTGACCGTCCCCACCACCTGGGACGAGTTCGCCGAGACCGCCCGCGCGCTGAAGAAGAAGTCCCCCGACACGGATCTCACCACCTTCTCCGCCAACGACTCCGGCCTCTTCGCGGGCCTGGCCCAGCAGGCCGGCGCCCAGTGGTGGACCACCGAGGGCGACAAGTGGAAGGTCGGCATCAACGACACGGCCACCAAGAAGGTCGCCGACTTCTGGGGCGGCCTCGTCAAGGAGGGCGCCATCGACAACCAGCCGATGTACACCCCGGCCTGGAACAAGGCGCTCAACACCGGCAAGCAGATCGCCTGGGTCTCCGCCGTGTGGGCGCCGGGCACCCTGACCACCGCCGCGCCCGACACCAAGGGCAAGTGGGCCATGGCCCCGCTCCCCCAGTGGGCCGCGGGTGAGAACAGGACCGGCAGCTGGGGCGGCTCCTCCACCGGCGTCACCACGGACTCCAAGCACCAGGAGGCCGCCGCCAAGTTCGCCGCCTGGCTGAACACCGACGACGACGCCCTGCAGGCCCTGGCCAAGGAGAGCGGCATCTACCCGGCCGCCACGAACGCCCAGACCAGCGGCGCCTTCACCACCCCGCCGGACTACTTCTCCCAGCAGGCGGACTTCTACGCCAAGGCCTCCGAGATCGCGAAGACCACGGCGCCCTCGGCCTGGGGTCCGAACGTGAACGTCGCGTACACGACCTTCAAGGACGCGTTCGGCGCCGCCGCCAAGAACAAGTCGGACTTCGGCGCCGCCCTGGACAAGATGCAGGACACCACCGTCGCCGACCTGAAGAAGCAGGGCTTCGGAGTCTCCGAGTGACGAGCGCACGCCGGAAGTCGTACGGGGTCAAGGGGGCCCCGTACGCCCACCCGTCTCCCACCACCACCCTCAAACGAGCGCGAAGCGCCCCCTATTTTTTCCTCATCCCCGCAACGATCCTCTTCGCGCTGTTCTTCGCGCTGCCCATCGGGTACGCGGTGTGGCTCAGCTTCCGCAAGGTGCACGTCTCCGGGCTCGGCCTGGGCAAGGGCGCCCGCACGGAGGTCTGGGCCGGCCTGGAGAACTACACGGACGCCCTCACCGACAGCGAGCTGCTGAACGGCGCGCTGCGCGTCCTCGGCTACGGCTGCATCGTCGTCCCGGTGATGCTCGGCCTCGCCCTGCTGTTCGCGCTGATGCTCGACTCCGACAAGGTGCGGTTCACCCCCTTCACCCGGCTCGCGATCTTCCTGCCGTACGCCATCCCCGGCGTCGTGGCGGCGCTGCTGTGGGGCTTCCTGTACCTGCCGGACGTCAGCCCCTTCTATTACGTGCTGGAGAAGCTGGGCCTGCCGCAGCCGGACCTGCTGGACGGCGGTCCGCTGTATCTCGCCCTGTCGAACATCGCGGTCTGGGGCGGCACCGGCTTCAACATGATCGTCATCTACACCTCCCTGCGGTCCATCCCGGCCGAGGTGTACGAGGCGGCGAGGCTGGACGGCGCCACCCCGACGCAGATCGCGCTGCGGATCAAGATCCCGATGGTGGCGCCCTCGCTGGTGCTGACCTTCTTCTTCTCGATCATCGCCACGCTCCAGGTGTTCAACGAACCGACCACGCTGAAGCCGCTCACCAACTCCGTGTCCACGACCTGGAGTCCGCTGATGAAGGTGTACCGGGACGCGTTCGGCACCGGTGACATCTACGCGGCGGCCGCCCAGGCCGTGATCATCGCGCTCGCCACGCTGCTGCTGTCCTTCGGGTTCCTGCGGGCCGCGAACCGTCGTCAGAAGCAGGAGGCAGCACGATGAGTTCTCTTGCCGTCCGCAAGACCGAACCGGCCGCAGGCACCACGCCGGGCGCGGCCCAGGGTCCGCCGCTGCGCCGCCGGATCTCGCTCGTCCCGACGGTGACGCTGCTGATCGGCGCCCTCTACACGCTGCTGCCGGTGGCGTGGGTGGTGATCGCGTCCACCAAGTCGGGCACGGAGCTGTTCTCCACGTTCACGTTCCTGCCGGGCTCGGGATTCGTCGACAACATCAAGGACCTGAGCGCCTACCGTGACGGCGTCTACTGGGAGTGGATGGCCAACTCCGCCTTCTACGCCGTTCTGGGCGCCCTCCTGTCGACGGTCGTGTCCGCGTTCAGCGGCTACGCGCTCGCGACCTACCGCTTCCGCGGCCGCGAGACAATGTTCAACGTCCTGCTCGCGGGCGTGCTGATGCCGCCGATCATCCTCGCCGTCCCGCAGTACCTGCTGATGGCCCAGGCGGACCTCACCGACTCGTACCTCTCGGTGCTGCTCCCGCAGGTCCTGTCGCCGTACGGCGTCTACCTCGCGCGCATCTACGCCGCCGCCGCGGTCCCCGCCGACGTGGTCGAGGCCGGGCGGATGGACGGCGCGAGCGAGTGGCGGATCTTCACCCGCGTCGCGCTGCCGATGATGATCCCCGGCATGGTGACCGTGTTCCTCTTCCAGTTCGTGGCGATCTGGAACAACTTCCTGCTGCCGTACATCATGCTGAGCGACGACGAGAAGTTCCCGATCACCCTCGGTCTGTACACGCTCCTTGAGCAGGGCGCCAACACCCCCGCCCTGTACACACTGGTGATCACCGGCGCGTTCCTCGCGATCATCCCGCTCGTCGCGCTCTTCCTGGTCATCCAGCGATTCTGGAGCCTCGATCTGCTCTCCGGAGCCGTAAAGTCATGACCATGAGCAACACGGGGGGCCGGCGCAGACCGCCGACGATCCACGACGTGGCCCGCGAGGCCGGAGTCTCACGAGGTACCGTCTCGCGCGTCCTCAACGGCGGGCACTACGTCAGCCCGGCCGCCCAGGAGGCGGTCAACGCCGCGATCCGCAAGACGGGTTACGTCGTCAACCGGCACGCCCGTTCACTGATCACCGGACGCTCGGACTCGGTCGGGTTCCTGCTGACCGAGCCCCAGGAGCGGTTCTTCGAGGACCCCAACTTCAATGTGCTGCTGCGGGCCTGCACCCAGGCGCTGGCCGCGCACGACATCCCGCTGCTGCTGATGCTGGCCGGCACCGAGGACGAACGGCGGCGCATAACGCGGTACATCACGGCGGGGCATGTCGACGGTGTGCTGCTGGTGTCCAGCCACTCCGCCGACCCGGTCGCCAAGGAACTGCACGAGGCGGGGGTACCCCTGGTCCAGTGCGGCAAGCCCATGGTTCCCGGCTCGAAGGTGAGTTACGTGGCCGCGGACGACCGGGACGGCGCCCGTGACATGGTGCGCCATCTGCTGTCGCTGGGCCGTCGCCGCATCGGTGTCGTGACCGGTCCACTGGACTCCCCGGGCGGCGTCGACCGCCTCGCCGGCTACAAGGAGGTGCTCGCCGAAGCGGGCATCGAGATCGACGAGCGGCTCGTGGCCTCCGGGGACTACAGCCGGGCCAGCGGCGAGGCGGGCGCCGAACAGCTGCTCGCCCAAGCCCCGGACATGGACGCGGTGTTCGTCGCGTCCGACCTGATGGCGCAGGGAGTGCTGGCAGCGCTGGAGCGGGCGGGACGGCGGGTGCCGGAGGACGTCTCGGTCGGCGGCTTCGACGACTCGGCGGCCGCCCTCGCCGCCCGTCCCCAGCTCACCACCATCCGCCAGCCCTATGACCGCATCAGCGCCGAGATGGTCCGGGTGCTGCTGGCCCAGATCGGCGGCGAGGACTCGGCCGCGGTCATACTGCCGACCGAGTTGGTCAAGCGCGACTCGACCTGACCGGTGCCGTCGCCGCCGCCACGAACATCGGTACGGCGACGAACAGGCGGTCCTTCTCCGCGCGGGCGCGCTGCTCGGCCATCCAGCCGGCGGCGCGCCCTTCGTCCGTGACACCTGCGAGGTCCGTGAGCACCGGGAGTGCCTGCGGCCCGGTGAGGACGAGGGCGCGGATCTCGATGTGCACGTCCTCGAACCCCGCGTCGAGCAGCAGATTGCGGTGGGCACGCGCGGCGCGTGGCGCGGTGACCCGGTCGGCGCGGGTGTGCACGAGCGCGCGGGTCAGCGCGGGGTCGTCGGAGTCGATGACCATCGTGTCCCAGTCCTGGCCGAGGAGGACGATCCGTCCGCCGGGCGCGAGGACCCTGCGGGCCTGGGCCAACGCCCGCTGCGGTTCGGCGAGTACGTGGAACACCTTGTCGGCCCGGTAACCGTGCACAGCATGGTCGGGCAGCGGCAGTCGGTACGCGTCCCCGGTGCGAAAGTCGGCCTGCGGCCATCGAGTTCGCGCGACGGCGAGCATCCGCTCGTCCGGATCCACGCCGACGGCTTCGATGCCACGCTCGGTGAGCTCGGCGACGGCCCTGCCCCCGCCGCAGCCGACATCCACGGCGGAATCGGCAGCGCCCAGCAAGTCGTAGGAGAGCAGGCGCAGTTCGTGTGCGCCCGGCATCCGCTCCACGCCGTCGAGCAGGGCGATCAGCCGGTCGGTTTCCTCCGGTGTCCTGGTCATGGGCACCAGGCTGCGACTTAATGTCGGCATGAGGTCAAGCGAGGAGACTCTGAGCATCGGCGCGCTCGCCCGGCGCTTCGGTCTGGAGCCGCATGTGCTGCGGCACTGGGAGTCGGTGGGACTGCTGGCCCCGGACCGGGACACGGCGGGCCGGCGCCGCTACGGTGCCGATGACCTGGTGCGGGTCGCCTTCGTGCTGTGCGGCAAGGAGGCGGGGCTGTCGTTGGAGGCGATCCGCCTGATGGTCACGGGCGACGCCGAGCGACGGCGTGCGATGCTGCGACGCGAGGCGGCGGATCTGCGGGCCCGGATCGCCGCGGCGCAGGCCGCCCTGGAGATGCTCGAGGGCGGGGCGAACTGTCCGCACGAGGATCTGCTCCAGTGCCCGACCTTCCGGCGTGGCCTCTCGCGGCAAGCGGTCAGGATCGGAGAAGCCGCGTCGCACTCCCCCGTCCTACGGTGAAACCACCGACGAAGGAACCCACGGAGGAGCATCCCGATGACCGCAGGACTGAACACCATCATCTACCCCGTCAAGGACATCGCCCGGGCGAAGGCCCTGTTCAGCGCGCTGCTGGAGACCGAGCCCTACGCCGACGAGCCCTACTACGTCGGTTTCAAGGACGCCGGCCAGGACGTGGGCCTCGACCCGAACGGTCACTCCCGGGGCATGACAGGGCCGGTCCCCTACTGGCACGTCACCGACATCCGGGCCCGTCTCGCCGCGCTGCTCGGCGCGGGCGCCGAACTGCTCCAGGACGTCACGGACGTCGGCGGCGGCAAGCTGATCGCCTCCGTGAAGGACTCGGACGGCAACCTGGTCGGGATCACCCAGGACAGCTGAGCGCGCACGCCCCGACCGGGTGTCGATGCACGCGCATTAACATTCGGTGTATGGCAGTGAACGCGGCCGGCTCCCGGCTCGAGGAACAGTGGCGGGACATCCTGGGGATGCACGCGCGCACGATGTGCGAGATCGACCGGGTGCTGCACCCGCACGGACTGGGTGCGAGCGACTTCGAGGTGCTCGACATCCTCGCGGCCGAGGCGCCCGCGGAGGGCGACCTGTGCCGGGTGCAGAACCTGGTCGGGCGGGTCCATCTCAGCCAGAGCGCGCTGTCCCGGCTCATCGGCCGGCTGGAGAAGGACGGCCTGGTGGAGCGTTCCGTGTGCCTGGAGGACCGGCGCGGCGTGTTCGTGACGCTGACCCGCAGGGGCCGCGATCTGCACGCCGAGGTGCTGCCGCTGCAGCGGGACGTGCTGGAGCGGATGCTGGGCGGCTGACGGCCCTCAGTCGCGGGCCCGGATACGGAACACGGGATGGTCGGCGGGGTCGGGGAGCGCGGTGAGCACGTCGGAGACCGTCGGCATCCCGCCGTACTTCTTGCGATAGGCCGCCATCAGCGCCGGACGCTCGGACTCGGGCACCTCCTGCGCCGTGATCTCCTCGGCACGGCCGCGCACCGCCAGCCGGCAGTCGGGCGCCGCCCGCAGATTGAGGGCCCAGTCGCTGAGGCCGCGATAGGAGACGAGGTACCGCTCCCCCTCGTGCTCCAGTACCGCCACGGGCACCGTGCGCCACTGCCCGCTGCGGCGCCCGCGCACGGACAGCCGGGACACGACGGACCTGCCGAAGATCGGCGCCAGGCGGTTGCCGATGTTCCGTTGCATCCAGGGTGGCTTGAGGTAGGTGCGGGACGTCATCGGCTCCTCACCTCTCCCGCCGTCCGGTCGTGGATCAGGTCGAGGACTGCTGTCTGTGCCGCCATGGATGACCCCCTGGTCATGGCCTGTCGGACGATCGCAGAATGCTAGGGTAGCTCTAATGTTAGGGTCACCCCAAACGGGAGGGGTCATTGAGTCTGCGGGAGCAGAAGAAGCGGCAGATGCGGGACCGGATCGCCGAGACCGCGTGGCGGCTGTTCACGGAGCGGGGCTTCGACCGGGTCACCGTCGTCGAGGTCGCCCGTGCCGCGCAGGTCTCCGAGGCCACGGTCTTCAACTACTTCCCGGCCAAGGAGGACCTCTTCTCCTCCCGCTTCGAGGCCTTCGGGGAGCGGCTCGTCGAGGCCGTCCGCACCCGCCCGTCCGGCGACTCCGCCCTCGCCGCCTTCCGGAAGCGGCTGCTGGACTCCGGGGGACTGCTGGCACGGGTCGCGGCGGGGGACGCCGACGCACTCGACCAACTCCGCACGGTCAACGGACTGATCGCGGACAGTCCGGCGCTTCGCTCCCGCGAGCAGCGCGCCCTCGCCGGCTGCGCCGACGCACTGGCCGAGACGCTGGGCGGCGACATCTCGGCCCGGGTGGTGGCGGATGCCCTGTTCGGCGTCCACCGCGCCCTGATCGAGCATGTGCGGGAGCGGGTCCTGGCGGACGACGACCCCGCCTCGCTCGCCGCCGACGTACGCCGGCTCGCCGCCCAGGCGTTCTCGCTGCTGGAGGGCGGGATGCGGGACTACGGCATCACGGGCGCAGCAGATCCCGTACGGCGTTGAAGGCGGCCTCCGCCGTCGCCGGGTCCGCGCCCGGGCGGGCCAGGGCGCTCATGGGGATCGGAGGGACGGGCGGTAGGCCGTTGTACGGGGTCAGGCCGTCGGGGGCGGGGCCGACCGCGGCGAGGAGGGCGACGCCCTGGCCGGTGCGGGCGATGTCGAGGACGCCCGCGAGATAGCCTGCGTCGCCGACGACCGAGGCGGGCACCCCGTGCGCGGCGAGGGTCGCGATGGCCCGGCGGCGGATCGCGCACGGGTCCTCGATCGCGACCAGCGGCACCGGTGAGGGCGCCGTCGGGCGCTCCCAGCCGGGGACCGCGTGCCAGGTGAGCGGGAGTCCGCCGACGGAGACGCCCTCGGTGGCGGCCGCCTCGGTGACGTACACCGCCACGTCGACGCTCCCCCGCTCCACGGCCTCGACGAGCCGGGCGGAGCGGTCGATGCGGAAACGGACCCGGCAGCCGGGGCGCACCGCCTGGACGGCGGCGGTCAGCCGGGGCAGGAACTGGTCGGCGGCGTGTTCGGTGGAGCCCACGGTGACGGTGTCGCCGTCCGAGCCGAGCAGGGTGCGTACGGCCTCGTCGTGGACGGCGAGGACGCGGCGCGCCTGTTCCAGCAGCAGCCGGCCCTCGGTCGTGAACCGGGTGCCACGCCCTTCCCGCTCGACGACCGGGCGGCCCAGTGTCTTCTCCAGCTTGCGGACATGCTGGCTGACCGCGGACTGGCTGAGCGAGAGCGCCTGCGCGGCACGGTGGAACCCACCGCAGTCGGCGACCGCGGTCAGACTGCGCAGGGCCACGATGTCGAGCACGGGTCGGGACATGCCGTGACAGTATCCGCTCACCGCGATCGATCGCGATCCCTGATCGGTTTCGATGCGGAATCATCGTTGGACGTGTTCGCTCGTCGGCGGTCATGATGGGCGCATGTTGCACGCGACCGCTACGGCTGCCCTTCTGACGCAGCGCCGAGTCATCGACTTCGGCGTGGCGTGCAGCGCGCGTTGTCGCTGACCCCTGCCGCTCATCGCCCCGGGGCGCCCGCGCCTGCACTCTGACGCTGCGCGCCTCTTCTCCGTCTGACACGTGACAGCCGCTCCGGCCTGCCCTTTCCCCTGACTTTTCCCCTGGCCTTTCCGCTGCCCTGAAACGGGAGTTATCACCTCATGTCCTCTTCCTTCTCCTGGGACGAACCCGAAGGTCTCGCCGCGCGCGGCACGCTGATCGTGCTGTCCGGACGGGGCGAGCACGGTGGTGTGTACGAGCGGTTCGGCCGCCGGCTCGCCTTCGACGCCTACCGGGTCCGCGCACTCGGCGACCCGGCCGCCGATCCGTCCGTGCTCGACGAGGCGGCCAAGTTGCTCGCCGACGAGTCGCTGCCGGGTCCGAAGGTGGTGGTCGGTTCGGACACCGGCGCCCACTACGCCGCCCAGCTGGCCGCGGACGCCGACGCGCTGATCCTCGTGGGCCTGCCCACCTCCCCCTGGACGTCCGGGAGTTGGGAGGCGGAGGTCGAGGCCCGCACGGCCTGCCCCACCCACCAGGGCCGCCTCGCCGCCGACCCGGACTTCCGGCGCGGGGCGCTCGCCGAGAACCCGCGGCTGCCCGCCCTGCGTCTCGACCGGGTGACCGTCCCGGTACTGGCCCTGCACGGTACCGACGACACGCTGAGCCCTCTGGAGACGGCACGGGAGGCCTACGCCGGCTCGGGCGTACGGCTGGTGACCTTCCACGGCGGCCGCCACGACGTCCTCAACGACGCGCTGCACCGCACGGCCGCCGCCACCGTCGTGCTCTTCCTGGAGCGGCTGCGCCTGTCCCCCGAGCTGCCCCCGATCGTGGAGGGACCGGCATGAGCGTCACGACCACAGTCAGCGAGCTGCGTGACCTGCTGGACTCCGATCACCCTCCGGTCGTCCTCGACGTCCGCTGGGCCCTGGGCGATCCGCACGGCCGCGACCACTACGCCGAGGGGCACATCCCCGGTGCGGTCTACGTCGACCTGGACGGCGAGTTGGCCGCGCCGCCCAGCCCGGAGGGCGGACGGCATCCGCTGCCGCCGATCGACGCTCTGCAGGCCGCCGCACGCAGGTGGGGCATCCGATCGGGCCGACCGGTCATCGTCCACGACGACTTGGGCAACACCGCCGCGGCTCGGGCCTGGTGGCTGCTGCGGCACGCGGGAGTCCCCCGGGTGACGCTGCTCGACGGGGCACTGGGCGCGTGGCGGGCGGCCGGGCTGCCGCTGGAGTCCGGGATCCCCGCCGAGCCGGAGCCCGGGGACGTCCTCCTGGAGCCGGGCGGACTGCCGGTCGCCGACGCGGACGGAGCCGCCGAACTCGCCGCCACCGGCCTGCTGTTGGACGCCCGCGCCGCCGAGCGCTATCGGGGCGAGGTGGAGCCCGTCGATCCCCGGGCGGGGCACATCCCGGGCGCGGTGTCCGCGCCGACCGGAGAGAACCTCGCGGCGGACGGCACGTTCCTTCCCGCCGACGAGCTGCGCAAGCGGTTCGAGGAGAAGGGCGTGGGGTCGGCCGCGCGGATCGGCGTGTACTGCGGCTCCGGTGTCACGGCCGCCCATCAGATCGCCGCGTTGGAGATCGCCGGTTTCGAGGCCGCTCTCTTCCCCGGCTCCTGGTCCGCGTGGTCCACGGATCCGTCCCGCCCGGCCGTGAAGGGGGACCAGCCGTGACGGCTTCACTGGACACGGTGGCCCCGGCCGCACAAGCACCCACCCGTGTCACCATCCGCGGCACCACCAAGACGCGCCGCGGCTTCTCCGTCCCGCGTTCCGTGCGCCGGGCCGCCGGCCCCGTGGGACTCGTGCTCCTGTGGTTCCTGACCTCGGCCACCGGTCTGCTCCCGGAATCCGTGCTGGCCTCCCCCGTCGACGTGATCAAACAGGCGGTCGAACTCACCCGGAACGGTGAACTCCCCAGCGCGATCGCCGCGTCGGGCCGCCGCGCCGCCATCGGCTTCCTGATCGGTGCGAGCGTGGCGCTCACCCTGTCCCTGCTGGCCGGCCTGTTCCGGCTCGGCGAGGACGTCATCGACTCCTCGATGGGCATGTTCCGGGCGATCCCCTGGGTGGGCCTGATCCCCCTGTTCATCGTCTGGTTCGGCATCGAGGAGACCCCGAAGATCGCGCTGGTCACCCTCGGTGTGACGTACCCGCTGTACTTCAACATCTACGGCGGCATCCGCTCCACGGACTCCCAACTCGTCGAGGCCGCACGGATGATGGGCCTTGGCCGGCTCGGGCTGATCAAGTACGTGATCCTGCCCAGCGCACTGCCCGGGGCACTCGTGGGGCTCCGGTACGCGCTGTCCACCGCATGGCTCGCGCTGGTCTTCGCCGAGCAGATCAACGCGGACGCGGGGCTCGGCTATCTGATGAGCAACGCCCAGCAGTACTTCCGCACGGACGTCATCGTGCTCTGCCTCGTCGTGTACGCGCTGCTCGGCCTGGCCTGCGACTTCGCCGTACGGATCCTGTCGCGCCGGCTGCTGACCTGGCGGGCTAACTTCGAGGGCGAGGCCTAGAGATGCCCAACAGCGTGGAGATACGGGGCCTTTCGCGGGCCTTCGACGGCAAGACCGTTCTGCACGAACTCGATCTCGACATCCGCGAGGGCGAGTTCGTGGCCCTCCTCGGTCACAGTGGCTGCGGCAAGTCGACGCTGCTGCGGATCCTCGCCGGGCTCGACGACGCGATCGGCGGCGAGGTGACCGTGCCCGCCCGGCGCAGTGCCGCGTTCCAGTCGCCGCGGCTGCTGCCGTGGCTGAAGGTGTGGCGCAACGTGGTCCTCGGACTGCCCGGCCGTCCCGACAGGGCCCTGGCGCTCAAGGCGCTCGACGAGGTCGGCATCTCGGACCGGGCCACCGTCTGGCCCAAGACGCTCTCCGGTGGCCAGGCCCAGCGCGTCTCGCTCGCCCGCGCCCTGGTGCGTGAGCCCGAACTCCTGCTCCTGGACGAGCCGTTCGGCGCCCTCGACGCCCTGACCCGGGGCAGGGTCCAGCAACTCGTCGCCGAACTCTGGCGTCGGCACGGCTGCGCGATCCTCCTGGTCACCCATGACGTGGAGGAGGCGCTGCTGCTCGCCGACCGGGTCCTGGTGATGGATGAGGGCCGTATCGCCCACGAGCTCACCGTCGACCTGCCCCGCCCCCGTGATCTGACCGCCCCCGAGTTCGTGAACCTGCGCGCCCGCCTCCTGAACTGGCTCGGCGTGACCCACACCCTGGAAGGAATCCCCTCGTGATCCGCAGAATCGCAGCCGCCGCACTCAGCATGACCTCCCTGCTGGCGCTGACCGCCTGCGGCGCGGACTCCTCGGCCGAGGCCTCGTCCTCGGGGCAGGTCACGCTCACCGTCGGCGACCAGGCCAAGACCCTCCAGACGATCGTCGCCGCGTCGGACGCCCTGAAGGGCGCCAAGTACCGGGTGAAGTGGGCCGAGTTCGAGGGCGCCGCCCCGCTGTACCAGGCCGTCCAGGCGGGCGCCGCCGACACCGGCTACTCGGCCGACCTGCCCGCGCTCCAGGCGCTCAGTGGCGGGGTGAAGGTCAAGAACGTCGCCGCGCTCAAGAACGACGGAACCCATGTCGGCATCGTCGTCCGCAAGGACTCCGGCATCAGCAGTGTGAAGGACCTGAAGGGCCAGAAGGTCGTGGTGTCCTCGGCCAAGGGCAGTGTCTCGGAGTATCTGCTGGCCAATGTGCTGAAGCAGAACGGGCTCAGCTACCAGGACGTCAAGGTCCAGTACCTGCTGCCGACGGACGCACAGGCCGCGTTCGCCTCCGGCAGGATCAAGGCCTGGGCGATCTTCGGCGTCTATCAGGCCGTCGCCCTGGAACAGGGCGGAAAGCTCCTCGTGGACGGCGGGGATGGCCGGGTGAGCGGTATCGGCTTCGTCAACGCCTCCGAGGAGACCCTCGCCGACGCGAGGAAGAAGGCCGCGCTCGCCGACTTCCTCAAGCGTCTCGGCAAGGGCCTGAAGTGGACCAGCACCCACCAGGACGCCTACGCCAAGGCCATCGAGGAGCGCAACGGCGCCGACACGTCGGTGGCGAAGACGCTCGCCTCGGCCGCGTACAACCAGGTGCTGCCGATCACCCCGGACATCGACACGACCGTCCAGGGCGTGGCCGACCTCATGAACGGCATCGGTGTGCTGGACCCGAACGTCGACGTCGCGAAGTCGTCCGACACGTCCCTTCTCAAGTAATCACGGGAGTCATTCATGCCTGTCGAGTTCATCAGCGCCGTCCACACCGACGCCGGGGCGTCCGGTCCCGCCGCCTCCAGCCGGACCGGCCTCGACACCGACCATCTGCGCAGGTACGCCCGCGCGTTGGACGACGGCGGCTTCGACCACACCCTGGTCGCCTACCACTCGGCCTCGCCGGACGCCTTCCAGATCGCCCAGTTCGTCGCCACGCACACCGAGCGCATCCGCCCGATCCTGGCGCACCGGCCGGGTGTCGTTTCCCCCACCCATGCGTCCCGTGCTCTCGCGACCCTCGACCAGATCAGCAACGGCCGGCTCACGCTGCACATCATCTCCGGCGGCAGCGACGAGGAGCAGCGCCGTGAGGGCGACTACCTCGGCAAGGCCGAGCGGTACGAGCGTTCGGACGAGTACATCCAGATCCTGCGCAAGGTGTGGCAGGCCGACGGGCCGGTCTCGCACGAGGGCAAGTACTTCCGGTTCGAGGGCTACTACTCGGACGTGAAGCCGGTGAACGGGCTCGTCCCGATCTCCGTCGGCGGCTCGTCGCAGGACGCGTACCGGGTCGGCGGTCAGCAGGGCGACATCTTCGGTCTGTGGGGCGAGCCGTTGAAGGAGACCGCCGAGCAGATCGCCGCCGTGAACGCGGTCGCCGACGCCGCCGGGCGCCCCCGCCCCCGTATCTGGGTGTCGTTCCGCCCGATCATCGCGCCGACCGAGGAACTGGCCTGGGAGAAGGCGCACCGCACCCTGGGCGTCCTCAAGGACCAGGTGCGCAACACCGAGTTGCTCCGCCACTACCGCACCGCCGGCCGTCCGGCCAACGTCGGCTCCCAGCGGCTGCTCGACATCGCCGAGCGCGGCGAGGTCCACGACCGCTGCCTGTGGACCGCGCCCGCCGTCGCCACCAACGCCGCCGGTGCCTCGACCGCGCTGGTGGGCACGCCCGAGACGGTCGCGAAGGCGCTGCTCGACTATGTCGACATCGGCTGCGACCTGCTGTCGATCCGCGGCTACGACCCGCTGAACGACGCCGTCGACTACGCCCGCCATGTCCTGCCGCTGGTCCGGCAGGAGCTCGCCCACCGCGCCACGACCACCACCCACGCCGCCTGATGGAGAGCCCGTGTTGTTCCGCCGTACCCTGCGCTCGTCCGCCGCCCTGCTCGCCCTGCTGCTCCCGTTCGCCGCGGCCTGCGGAGGCGACGCCCAGGCCGACTCACCCGCCGACGTCACCCTCAGAGTCGGTTCCACCGGCTGGAAGACCGAGGAGGCCGTGCTCAAGTACGCCGGCCTCGACGACACCCCCTACAACGTGAAGTGGAGCCTCTTCCAGGGCGGTGACCAGCAGCTCCAGGCCATCCGCGCCGGAGCCCTCGACCTCGCCTCCTCCAGCGAGATCCCCCCGGTCTTCGCCGCCGCCGACGGCACCCCGAACTTCAAGGTGGTCGCCGTGCAGCGCGGCGCCACCCTCAACCAGGAGGTCGTCGTCCCCAAGGGTTCGAAGGTGACCGGCATCGCCGGCCTCAAGGGCAGGAAGGTCGGCTACGTCCAGAACACCACCGCCCACTACTTCCTGTACGAGCTGCTGAAGCAGGCGGGCCTGAAGTGGTCAGACATCGATGCCAAGCCCTTGCTGCCCAACGACGGCCTGGCCGCCCTCAACGGCGGCAGCATCGACGCCTTCGCCTCCTACGGCACCTCGATCATCACCGCCCACCAGCAGGGCGCCACGACCGTCGGCTCGGGCAAGGACATCCTGTCGGGCAACTTCCTCTGGTCGGCCCGCGACAGCGTCCTGAAGAACCCGCAGGAGAAGGCGGCGGCCGCCGATCTGATCGCCCGGATCACCAAGGCGTACGCCTACGTCCGTGACGGGCACCTCGACGGTTTCGCCAAGGTCACCGCCGACGCCACCCACCAGCCGCTCGCCCAGGCGAGGAAGGACCTCGTCGCCGCACAGGCCCAGCGCCCGACCGAGGCCCGGACCGTCGGCGACGACACCATCGCCTCGCAGCAGAAGGTGGCCGACGTGTTCACCGAACTCGGAGCACTGAAGCCGAAGTTGGACGTGAGGTCGTTCTGGAGCACCGCTCTGAACGCCGAACTGAGGAAGGCCCTGTGACCGACCGCATCGCCGAACTCGCCGCCGAACACGACCGGTCGGGTACCTTTCCCGCCGAGTCCCTGCGCCTCGCGCACGAGGCCGGGCTGCTCACCGCCACCATCGGGGAGCGCTACGGCGGCCGGGGCGCGGGCGTGGAGGAGACCGCGCGGATCCTGCACCGGCTCGGGCAGGGCGATCCCTCCGTCGCCCTGATCGCGGCGATGACGCTCACCAACCACGCCCGGCAGGCCACGCAGCCGCACTGGCCCAAAGAGCTGTACGCGCGCGTGGTCAAGGAGTCGTTCGCACGTCCCGTTCTCGTCAACCACGCGCGCGTGGAGCCCGACCTGGGCTCCCCCGCGCGGGGCGGACTGCCCGTCACCCGGGCCCGGCGCACCGCCGACGGCTGGGCGGTCAGCGGCACCAAGCGGTTCGTGACCGGCGCGGAGGGGCTGGACTGGTTCCTGGTGTGGGCGACCACCGACGAACCCGAGCCGCGCGTGGGCACCTTCCTGGTGCCCGGCGGCTCACCCGGCATCGAGATCGCCGGGAACTGGGACCAGTTGGGGCTGCGGGCCAGCGGCAGCCACGACGTGACGTTCGACGAGGTGGAGATCCCGTACGAGCACGTCATCGGGCTCGGTCCGCACGGCCGGGCCGCCGAGCAGGACAACCGCGCGGGAGCGGCGCTCCATCTCCCGCTGGCCGCGCTCTACTTGGGTGTCGCCCGGGCCGCGCAGACGTTCTTCCACACGTTCGCCCACACGCGTGTGCCCGCCAACCTCGGTCATCCGGTGGCCCGTACGGAACGCTTCCGGCGGGCTGCCGGGGAGATCGAGGTGCTGTTGGCCGCCGCCGAGCAGCTGGTGTTCGACGGTGCCGCCAAGCTCGACGCCGGCGACACGTCGTACACCCCGGAGCAGGCCCTCGGCGCGCGTGTGCTGGCCGACCGGCACGGGGTGCGGGCGGTCGAGCTGGCGGTGCGGCTGCTGGGGAACCCGGGGCTGGCCCGGGGCAACCCCCTGGAGCGGCACTTCCGCGACATCCAGTGCGCCCCGGTGCACGCACCCCAGGCGGACATCTCCCTGCTCGCCGTCGGAACGAAAGCACTCGACCTGTGACCGCAGCCCCGCAAACCACCGTCTCCGCCCGGCTCCTCGGCCTGCTCGCCCGCGATCTGCCGCCCGACCGGCTCACCACCGACCCGGCCGTGCTCGCCGCGCACGCCACCGACCGCTCCGGTGCGAGGCCCGACGGTGAGCCGCTCGCCGTCGTGCACGCCCGGCGGACGCAGGACGTGACCGTCACCCTCCGGCACGCTCATGCCCTGCGGGTGCCGGTGGTGCCGCGCGGTGCGGGCACCGGTCTGTCGGGCGGGGCGACGGCGGGCGAGGGCTCCCTGGTCCTGGACCTGTCCGGGATGAACCGCATCCTGGAGCTCTCGGCGGACGACCAGCTCGCCGTCGTCGAACCCGGCGTGATCACCGCCGAGTTGGACCGGGCGGCCGGTGCGCACGGACTGCGGTACGCGCCCGATCCGGCGAGTGCGGCCCTCTCCACCATCGGCGGCAACATCGCGACCAACGCGGGCGGACTGCGGTGCGCCAAGTACGGGGTGACCCGGGACAGCGTGCTGGGCCTCGAGGCGGTGCTGGCCGACGGGACGGTGGTGCGCACGGGCCGCCGCACGGTCAAGGGCGTCACCGGCTACGACCTCACCGCGCTGCTCACCGGCTCGGAGGGCACCCTCGCGGTCATCACCTCGGCCACCCTTCGGCTGCGGCCCGTTCCGGTGGCCACCGCCACGCTCGCCGCCTACTTCGCCACCTTCGAGGCGGCGGCCGAGGCGTCGTACGCCATCGGCCGGTCCGGCGTCGAGCCCGCGCTCGCCGAGTTGGTCGACGGGCCCGTGCTGGAGGCCGTCGATCCGGTGCTGCGGGAGCGCGGGGCGGCGCTGCTGGTGGTGCAGTGCGACGGCGCGGGCGCCGCGGTCGAGGCGGCGACGGTCGCGCGGCTGCTCGCACCCCTGGCCATCACCGTCGAGACCACCGAGGACCCCGCCGAGGCCGAGGTGCTGCTGGCGGCCCGGCGCGGGGCTCTGCCCGCGCTGGAGCGGCTGGGCAGACCGCTGATCGAGGACATCGCGGTGCCGCGCTCCCGGCTGGCCGAGGCCGTGCGGGAGATCCGGGCGATCTCCGCGCGCCATGACGTGCCGGTGTTCACCATCGCACACGCGGCGGACGGCAATCTGCACCCGATCATCGTCGTGGACCCGTCCCTGGACCGGCTTCCGGAGGCGGCCTGGGAGGCGGCGGGTGAGATCTTCGCGCTGGCGCTGCGGCTCGGCGGGACGCTGACCGGCGAGCACGGGGTGGGGACACTGAAGCGGCAGTGGGTGGCCGACGAGTTGGGACCCGCCGTGCACGGACTGCAGCGGCGGCTGAAGGAGGTGTTCGATCCTCGCGGAATTCTCAATCCTGGGAAGAGCCTGTGAGGAACCGGAAGAGACCGAGGCATGACCCCTTCCGCGCATGGCCATGTTGAAGGTGAACACCCCGTGCAGGAGGGAGAGACCTCGCCGTGGCCGTTCAGCGGGACCGGACCGCAGAATTCAACAGCTACGCGACGCGTTCCCTGGAGGCGACGCACGACGCGCTCGCGGCGCACTACTACGACATGCGCCTGAGCCTCGTGGGACCCGCCGAGGACTTGTCGACCCGCCTGAGCGTGCTCGACCTCGGATCGCTGACCGTGGGCGAGGTCAGTTTCGGCACCGAGATCCGCACCGGCTTCGCCGCGCCGGGCGCCTACCACGTGACCGTGCCGGTGAGCGGCTGTTTCAGCGTCCAGCAGGGGCGCGAGGACGTCGTGTTCGCGACGACGGGCAACGCGGTGTTCTTCGATCCCGCCCAGTACATCCGTATCGACGCCTGGTCGCCCCAGTGCCGGGCCCTCACCGTGAAGATCGACAAGGGGGCCCTGCACCAGGCTCTGGAGGCCCTGCTCGACCGGCGGCTGTCCCGGCCGCCGGTCTTCGGGCCGTCCATCGACGTGCTGAGCGGGCCCGGCCGCAGCTGGGCGCAGCTCGCCCTGTGGGGTCTGCTGGAGAACGACACCTCACTCGGGCTGCTGCGCCGTCCGCTCATCCGCGGCCGCTTCGAGCAGATCCTGCTCGAGGGGTTGCTGCTGGCGGCCGAGCACACCTTCCGCCAGGAACTGGAGACCCCGGCGCCACCCATGCGGCCCGCCGCGGTCAAGCGGGTCATGGACGCCATACAGGAGCAGCCCGCCGAGACGTACGACGCCGCCCGGCTGGCCGGGATCGCGCAGGTGAGCCTGCGGACCCTGCAGGAGGCGTTCCGCAGTCATGTCGGCATGTCGCCGATGGCGTACGTGTACGACGTCCGCCTGCAGCGGGCGCACGACCAGCTGCGGGTCTCGGCGCCGGGGTCGACGACCGTGTCCGCCGTGGCGCACCGGTGGGGGTTCGTCCATCTGGGCCGGTTCGCGCGGCGCTACCGTGAGCGGTTCGGCGAGGCTCCCTCGCACACGCTGCGCGGCGCGTGACGCCATCCGCCCCGATCCGCCGCGTTTTGCGGACAGTTGCCGCGTATCACGGAGTGACGGGACCGCCGGTGCGGTCCTATCGTCGGGGCACGTCGATCGTGGGCGTCCGGGGAGGAACGGAGTCGGCGCCGCTCCTCCCCCCACCGCCCGTGCGTACCCGGCCGGAGTGCGGGAGCGGGAGACGGTCCGCACTCCTCCACCGGCCCGGCCGCTCCTCCTCCGGCACCGGTGGCCGGGCCCCTCCCGTGTCAGCCGTGCGACCGGCCCAGCAGCGTCCGCACCCCCTCCGAGGTGAGGGTGAGCGGGTGCTCGGAGGCGGCGTCGATGGTGAGCGCCAGATCGTCCGTCGGCCACTCCGAGGCGAGCGCGCCCAGCGGTACCAGCCGGTAGCGCGAGACGTAGGGCAGCAGCCCGGCCAGCTCGGACTCCGACGTGAACACGGGCACCACCGGCGCTCCGCCGGGCTGCTCGATCACGGGAAGCGCCACCGCCGTGGGATCGGCGGCGTCCTCGTCGCTGGCGTCGTCGGGTACGGGGACGAGGACGTCGCTGCTCGCGAGCCTGTCCAGCGCCACCGTGTCCTCGGTGTTCTCGGCGAGCGCGTCCAGCGCCCGCCGGGCCGGTGTGGTGGAGTTGTCGTTCGCGGGTGTCTGCATGGCGAATCCCCTGGTAGCGGCGGTCTTGCGGTCGGCCCGGGGCGTACTCGGCCCCGGAGCGGCCCTGCTCGCGTACCCGATCCGGACGCGAGCATTCCTTCGGGGATCCAGAGGATGCGGGGGACGCAGGGGATGAGCGCGATGTGTTTGCGAGGGAGCGGCGATCACGGTGCCTCCTGACGTGCGAGGACGTCCGTACGTGTCGCGACAGGGGTGCACCCGGAGGTTGCCCTTGCCCGGTGCCGACACGTGCCCTTGGTGCCACCGGTCCGCGTGACCTGGTACTTGGCGACGCCTTCGTTGTCGGTGGCGGCGTCCCAGCTCACCACGACCGAGGTGTTGGTGGCGCTCGCGGTGACCTTGGTGGGCGCGGTCGGGGCCTCGGCCGGCAAGTTCCTGAAAGTTCTTGCGGCTTCGCGGAAGCTACAGGGACATGACAGCCCCGTAAAGGGTTCTGTACAGAGAGGTCCCGGCGGAGGGCGAGGATCAGGAGGGCTGGAGTCGCCGTCCCTCGGGAGTGAAGGTGAAGCTCTCGCGGAACGGTCCGTCGCCGAAGCGCACAGCCCACAGAACCGGTTCCGGATACGCCCGGTTCCCCACGGGCGCGTCCTCGTCCAGGCTGCCGTTCCAGAGGTGGAAGAAGACGATCGGCCGGTCGGGGTCCTCGCTGACGTAGCCGAGCGTCTTACCGAAGCGCTGGTCGTCATCGCCGAGCAGCACCGAGGGCGCACCGAACTCGGCGAGGACATCCGCCCACACCCGGTCGTCCCCCGCCCACTGGCGGGCCCTGTCCAGAAGGGCCTGGTGCGCGCGGGCGTCGAGGACTCGGTCCGTCGCAAGCCAGCCACGCCGATGGGCGAACTCCGCGTGCACCGAGGCCATGCCTGACGAGTCGTCACCCCGGATCAGCTCGCGGTACGCACCCCTGGCCCCGACAGCGGTCCACGCACCGCTCTCCCGCAGCCGTTCCGAAGCCTCGCCCCAGGCGTCGGCCTGCCCTTCCGCGAACAGCAGGTGCTGGTGCAGCAGCACAAGCGCCAACTCGCCCCCGTACCCCTCGGGGTGTCGCAGGGCGCGGTTCAACTGCCCGACCAGATACGCGTGGATCTCATCGGCGGTCACGACCGGCCCGGAAGCGGTCACCCGTGTCTCACTCCAACCCTGCGAGAAGCTCCGCGACCGTGGTCACCTGGATCAGGGGCCGGTACAGGTCCATCACGTACAGAGCCTTGGCGTGGGATTCGTCGTCGGCGCCCGCGCACGCGTCGGCGACGACCACGACCTCCACTCCGGCGTCGGCGGCAGCGAGTGCCGTGGACAGCACACAGCAGTCGGTGCTGACGCCGGCGAGGACCAGACGGCCCTGCGGGCCCACGAGGGAGGCGAGTTCGGGGGTCCATTTGCCGAAGGTCGGGGCGTCCAGCACGTGGTGCGCCCGGTCGGCGAACTCGTCCGTCAGCCGCCACAGCGGCGCATCCGGGGGTCGCAGGGCGAAGGGCCACTGCTCGTAGTAGGCGCGCCAGGAGCCGGTGGGTTGGTCCGGGGCCAGGAAGCGGGTGAAGGTGACCCGGTCCTCGAAGGCCGGCAGCAGACGTCGTACACCTTGCGCGGCCTGCGCGAATCGCGGCGTGGCCCAGGGGCTGTCCGGGTCGGCGAAGACGTGCTGCATGTCGATGACGGTCAGACGACCAGTCGTCATACGGCGGGTACCTCCGCCGGGCTCGGGTCCCGCGCCTCCTGCTCCCGGACGTGGCCGCGGCGCAGGGCGAGGGTGCCGAGGAAGCCGAGTGCGAGGGCCACGAGGACGCCCAGGTTGGCGTACGCCCAGGAGCCGGACTTGCCGCCGAGGCCCAGCGGGTCCAGGAGGTAGCCCTGCCACTCCAGCCAGCTCGCGGCCGAGTTGGTGACCAGGCCCCAGCCGAGCGCGGTGGCGGCGAGGGTGAGGAGCAGCGGGGTGAGGGCGAGGTCGCCGTAGCGGCCGTGCGGACGGTAGAGGTCGCCCTCGTCGTAGTCGCGGCGGCGCAGCAGCAGGTCGGCCAGCATGATGCCGCACCAGGCGGCGATGGGGACGCCGAGGGTGGTCAGGAAGCCCATGAACTGGCCGAGGAAGTCGTCGGCGAAGAAGACGATGTAGATGGCTCCGGCGATCATCAGGACGCCGTCGAGGAGTGCGGCCAGGTAGCGGGGGATCCTGATGCCCGCCGACAGCAGGGCGAGTCCGGAGGAGTAGATGTCGAGGACCGCGCCGCCGACCAGGCCGAGTACGGCGACGACGGCGAACGGGACGAGGAACCAGGTGGGCAGGATCGTGGTCAGCGCGCCGATGGGGTCGGCGGCGACGGCCTCGTTGCGGGTGCTGGAGGACCCGGCGAGCAGCAGCCCGAAGACCAGCAGCAGGAGCGGGGCCACGGAGGCGCCGAAGGTGGTCCATCCGATCACGCCGCGGCTCGACGAGGTGCGGGGCAGATAGCGGGAGTAGTCCGCGGCGGCGTTGACCCAGCCGAGGCCGAAGCCGGTCATCATGAAGACCAGCGCGCCGATGAACTCCTGTGCGGAGCCCGCCGGGACGGCGCTGACGGTGCTCCAGTGGATGTGGTCCGCGACAAGGGCGATGTAGACGATCGTGAGCACTCCCGTGACCACGGTGATCACGGTCTGGAGCCGCATGATCAGGTCGAAGCCCATCACACCGCCGACGACGGTGAGCCCGGCGACCACGATCAGGGCGACCACTTGTGTCCCGGTGCCGCCGCCCCAGCCGAGCCGGCCGAAGACGGTCGCGGTGGCCATGGTGGCGAGGGCGCACAGCACGGTCTCCCAGCCGACGGTGAGCACCCAGGAGATCACCGAGGGGAGACGGTTGCCGCGCACCCCGTAGGCGGCGCGGCTGAGGACCATCGTCGGGGCCGAGCCGCGTTTGCCGGCGACGGCGACGAAGCCGCACAGCAGGAAGGAGAAGACGATGCCGATGACGCCGGCGACCAGCGCCTGCCAGAAGGAGATGCCGAAGCCGAGCACGAAGGCCCCGTAACTCAGCCCCAGCACGGAGACGTTGGCGCCGAACCAGGGCCAGAACAGCGTCCGCGGTGTGCCCTTGCGCTCGGCGTCGCCGATCACGTCGAGGCCGTGCGTCTCCACCTGGAGCTGTCTGGCTCTGTTGTCGAGGGAGTCCTGGGCGTCCGTCATCGTCGTCCTCCCTGTCCGTACATGTGTCGAGGTGACGCTAAGTGGGTGGCACCGGGGCGTCAAGCACCCCGGTGCCCCGCGTCACCTCGCCCAGAAGGGCAGCGGCGGGCAGCTGTTGGCGCAGGTGTAGCCGCCGGGCATCAGCAGGCCCGCGTCGTCCTCGTTGTTCTCGCCGCCCGCGAAGTAGACCTCGGGCACCCAGCCCCAGCGGCCGTTGTCCGCCAGGGTGCTGCCCCACCAGTGGTTCTCGGCGGATCCGTCACGGAAGGTCCCGCCCCGCATCTCGGTGACGAACCAGTTGGCGGCGCCGCCCTGTTCGAGGTGGCCGACGACGGTGGCGCCGGGCGAGCGGCTCGCGTACACCGGCACATGGCCGCGGGTGAGGTTGCAGAACCTGACCTGCGTGCGTGGCCAGAGGCGGCCGCTCAGGGGGTCGGTCAGGTCCCTGGTGGTGGGGCTGTGACAGGGGACGTTGTCGGTGGCGTGGGCGGCGGGGGCGAGAAGCCCCGCGAGTCCGGCGAACACCAGGGCGGCCGTGGTGAGTCCGCGCTTCATGTGGATCATGCAACCGGAA
Organism: Streptomyces sp. WM6386; assembly: GCF_000972385.1. Taxonomy (GTDB): domain Bacteria; phylum Actinomycetota; class Actinomycetes; order Streptomycetales; family Streptomycetaceae; genus Streptomyces. The sequence goes on along the minus strand of NZ_JXTE01000062.1, from coordinate 68,571 downwards.
CGACCGCCTCCTGGGGTTGGTCACGAGGTCAGACACCCCATGTCGTTTGACGTCAAGCGGCAGGGGTGTGGGCGTGGTGCGACCAGGCGGTCGCTTCGTCGTGGAGGGTTCGGGTCTTGAGGCATCCGTGGAGGATGCCGACGAGGCGGTTGCCGACCTGCCGCAGGGTTGGGTGGTAACCGGCCTCGCGTGCACGTTGCTTGTCGTAGTAGCGGCGGCTACGGCATCGAGTCTCGCCGACCCGACAGCTCCCATTGGGCGTCGGCCGCCTTCTTGATCGCCTCGCGGATGCGGGAGTACGTGCCGCAGCGGCAGACGTTCTCGATGCGGTCGATGTCGGCGTCGGTGGGCTGGGACGTCTTCTTCAACAGAGCGGCGGCGGCCATGATCTGGCCGGGCTGGCAGAAGCCGCACTGGGAGACGTCGCACTCCAGCCAGGCCTTCTGGACGGGGTGCAGGGTGTCGCCGTCGGCGAGGCCCTCGATGGTGGTGACGTTCCGCTCCGCGCAGTCGGCGACGGGCACGACACAGGGCTGTATCTCCTCACCGTCGAGGTGGCTGGTGCAGGCGCGGCAGACACCGACACCGCAGCCGTACTTGGGGCCGGTGACGTGCAGCAGATCGCGCAGTACCCACAGCAGGGGCATGTCGGCGGGGGCCTCGACGGTGACGGGCCTGCCGTTGAGGACGAAGGAGTGGGACGGCATCTGCACCTTCTCAGAAGTCGATCGGGAAGCGGCGGGGCTTGGTACCGGTCGCGCGGGCGTACGCGTTCGCGACGGCGCCGGCCGCCGCCGGGACACCGAGTTCGCCCGCCCCGCCCGGCTCCCCGCCCGTGGGCAGGATGTGCGCCTCGAAGTGGAGCGGGGCGTGCCGCTGACGGGCGTAGCGGAAGTCGGCGTAGCTGTCCTCGCGGACGGCGCCCTGGTCGATGTGGAGGCCGGCCCGCAGGACCGTGGAGATGCCGTCGATGGCCGTGCCCATGAGCTGTGCCTCCAGGCCGCGCGGGTTGACGGCCGTGCCGACGTCGGCGGCCATCACCACCTTGGTCACCCGGGGGTTCTTCGGATCGGCGGCGTCGATCTCGACCAGGCAGGCCACACAGGACCCGTACTCCTCGTGGACGGCCACCCCCTGGGCCTGCCCCGCGGGCATGGTGCGGCCCCAGTGTCCGGCCTTCGCGACCTTGTCGAGCACGGCCTTGACGGCCTTGCTCCTGAGTGTCGTACGACGGAAGGCGACCGGGTCCTCGGCCAGGCCCCGGGCGATTTCGTCGACGACGATCTCCTCGGCCGTCCGCACCGTCCCGGAGTCCACGGAACGCCAGGCGCCGAGGGGTATCGCGGCCAGCTCGACCGAGCCCGAATCCCCGGACAGCTTCCCGAAGTTGTAGAGGCCGCTGTCGCTGGGCAGTGGGGCGGCGGCGCGGAAGGAGGCGGTGGTGATCCCGCTGTACGACTCGCTCACCGAGGCTGTCGCGTGGGCGAAGGCCACGACTCTGCCCTGGGCGTGGCTGGCCCGGATACGGTGCTGGGAGGCCGGGCGCATCCGGCCGTGCCGGATGTCGTCGGCGCGGCTCCACATCAGCTTCACCGGGCGGCCCGCCGCCTTGGAGACGAGGGCCGCCTCGATCGCCGCGTCGTAGTTCAGCCGGCGTCCGAACGAGCCCCCTCCCCGGATCACATGGACCTTGACCGCGGACCCGGGCAACCCGACCGCCTCGGCGATGCTCTCGCGTGCCTCCATGGGCGTCTGGGAGGAGAACCAGATCTCGGCGCGGTGGGCCCGTACGTCGGCGACGGCGGTCAGCACCTCCATCGGGGCGTGGCTGACGAACGCGAACTCGAACCGGGCCTCGATCTGCGTCGATCCGCGCGGCGGACTGCCGAGCGCGGGGACGGCGGCCTTGAGCCGGGAGCGGATCTGGGTGTCGGACACCCCGGCGAGCGGCCCCGCCTTCCAGGTGATCTTCAGGGCGTCCCGGGCCTTGAAGGCGTGGTGGAAGGAGTCCGCGACGACGGCGACTCCCCCGGGAACTCCGACGACTTCGAGGACCCCGGGCAGGGCACGGGCCGCGCGGTCGTCGACCGAGACGATCTTCCCGCCGAGCGTGGGCGGCCGGGCCACCACGGTCGGCTTCGCCCCGGCGGCCGTCAGATCCCCGGTGTACCGGGCCCGGCCGGTGACGATGTCCCGCGCGTCGATCCGCGTCGTCGGCTTCCCGATCACCCGGTGCCGGGACGCCGGCTTGGGCTTGCTGGACACGCGCGGCCGGCGTATCCGTGCGGCGGTCTCGGTCAGCGATCCGAAGGTGGCCCTGCGTCCGTCCGGGGCGACGACCATGGTGTCCCGGGTACGCAGCACCCGCGGGGGCAGGCGCCAGCGCTGGGCCGCCGCGGTGATCAGGCGGGCGCGTGCCGTGGCGGCGAGGTTGCGGGCGGGGTCGTAGAGCGAACTCACCGAGCTGGAGCCGCCGGTGAACTGGTTGCCCCGGCTGCGGGCATCGGCGAGGGGGATGTCGACGTCGACGAGTCGGGCGTCGAGCTCCTCGGCGATCATCATGGCGACCGCGGTGGTGACGCCCTGGCCGACCTCGACGCGCGGCAGCCTTACGACGACCTTGTTCTCCCGCGTGACCTCCAGGACGAGCATCTCGTCGTCGGTGCCGGTCACGACGGTGTCGGAGCGCGGGCGCGTGGCTCCTTCCGCCTCCGAGGCGTCGCAGCCGAGAGGTGCGGCGACGGTGAGGGTGGACGCGGCGAGTGTGTAGACCATGAATCTGCGGCGGGACAGCTCTGCCAACGCGCACTCCTTGTGGACGGCCTGTGTGTGCCTGATAGGAGGGCGTGGAGGGGTGTGAGGTTGCGTGTGCCCGGCGGTCGGTCCTGGCCAAGTGGGCGGGGCGGTCCGCGGCTTGAGCGCCTACCGGCGACGCCAGGGCAGCACCGTCGGGTCCGTCTCCGCGGCCTCCGCCCGGTGCAAGGCGTCACTCACCGCTTCGCCGATCTCCGTGAGCTGACGCACCTGCTCAGGGGTGAGCGCGTCGAAGACGGCCCGGCGCACGGCCTCCACATGGCCGGGCGCGATCTCCTGAAGCAAGGCCTGTCCCCTGTCCGTCAGCACCGCGAGCTGTCCGCGCCCGTCGGCCGGATCCTCGCGCCGGTCCACGAGACCGGCCTCGCGCAGCCGGTTCACGGCATGGGTGAGCCGGCTGCGGGTGATCTTGAGACGCTGGGCGAGCTCGGACATGCCGAGGGCGTGGTCGGGTGCCAAGGAGAGCTGGGCCAGCAGGCTGTAGTCGGCGTGCGTCATGCCTGCGTCACGCCGCAGCTGGCGGTTCAGATGGTCGTTGAGCAGCGTGGAGAAGTCGATGTAGGCCAGCCAGGCCCGTCGTTCCTCGGCGTTGAGCCAGCGTGGCGTCGTGGACATGGTCACAGCCTAACGGGCTGCCGTTTGACCTTTCAAACACCACAGCGGGCACGCGGACTCGGCCGGGATGCGGCGGGCCGGTGAGCGGCCCGCGGCCTCCCTTCGCGAGCACCGCGCGCCAGGTCACGCCCGCCGCGCGACCGGGCGCCCGAGCCTCACCGTCACTCCGACGTCTCCGGCCTGCCCGCCGCCGCCCAGTGGGTGTGGAAGGTGCCGGGCCGGTCCGTGCGCCGGTAGGTGTGGGCGCCGAAGTAGTCCCGCTGACCCTGGAGCAGCGCGGCGGGGAGGCGGTCGGCGCGCAGGGTGTCGTAGTGGGCGAGGGCGGCGGAGATCGCGGGCACGGGAATGCCGCGGCGGGCCGCGGAGGCCACCGTCTCGCGCCAGGGCACCTGCGCGTCGGTGATCTCCATGGCGAACTCCATCTCGCCGAGCAGGCTCACCAGATCCTGGTCGGCGGCGTAGGCGGCACGGATGCGGTCGAGGAAGGAGGCGCGGATGATGCAGCCGCCGCGCCAGATCCGGGCGACCGAGCCCAGGTCGATCTTCCAGCCGTACTCGGCGGCCGCGTCCTGGATCATCGTCCAGCCCTGGTCGTAGGCGACGACCTTCGAGGCGTACAGCGCCTGCTCCACCTGTGAGGTGAAGCGCTCGGCCTCGGTGCGGCTGAGCGGGGGCGTGGTGCCGCCGGGCAGCCCCCGGTAGGCGGCGCGCAGTTCGCTCTGGCCGGAGGCGGCGCGGGCGAAGGTGGCCTGGGCGACGGCGGTGACCGGGGAGGCCAGGTCGAGGGCGGTCTGTACGGTCCAGCGGCCGGTGCCCTTCTGTCCGGCGGCGTCGGCGACGATGTCGACGAAGGGCGCGCCGGTGGCCGGGTCGGTGTGGGCGAGGACCTCGGCGGTGATCTCGATGAGGTAGGAGCCGAGCCGGCCCTCGTTCCACCGGCGGAAGACGCCCGCGATCTCGGCCGGGGTGTATCCGGCGACCTGGCGCAGCAGGTCGTAGGCCTCGGCGATGAGCTGCATGTCGGCGTACTCGATGCCGTTGTGGACCATCTTCACGAAGTGCCCGGCGCCGTCGGTGCCGATGTGGGCGGCGCACGGCTCGCCCTCGACCTTGGCACTGATGGTCTCGAACAGCGGGCCGAGCAGGCGGTACGACTCCTCCGAGCCGCCCACCATGATCGACGGGCCGTGCAGCGCGCCCTCCTCGCCCCCGGAGATGCCGGTACCGACGAAGTGGATGCCGCGTGCGCGCAGGGCGGCCTCGCGGCGCCGGGTGTCGGCGAAGTGGGCGTTGCCGCCGTCGACGATCATGTCGCCGGGCTCCAGGAGCGGGGCGAACTCCTCGACGACCGCGTCGGTGGCGGCCCCCGCCTGCACCATGATGATCAGCCGGCGCGGGCGTTCGAGCGCCGCGACGAACTCCTCGGGTGACTCGGCCGCGACGAACCTGCCCTCGTCGACGAACTCCTCGACGAGCGCGCGGGTGCGGCCTTCGGACCGGTTGTGGACGGCGACGGCGACCCCGTGGCGGGCAAAGTTCCGCGCCAGGTTGCGGCCCATCACGCCCAGTCCGGTGACGCCGATGGCTGCGCTTGCGTTCATGAGGTCCGTCCCTTGCATCGATGGCGTGGTCCCGGAGCGAGCGGCCCCTTGCCCGCAGATACGTGCGGGAGGCCGGGTCGTCTCGATAGCGGCTCGCGAGGCCCCGTGCCCCACCCCGTTCGAGGGACCAAACACCCATAGGGTTAGCATATGAGCGCCGCCTAGCTCGACTGAGAGATAGATCTGTGACTGTCAATGAGGACTCGTTCACCAATTGGAAGACTCGCGAGGAGATCGCGGAGTCGATGATCCCGATCATCGGGAAGCTGCACCGCGAGCGGGACGTCACCGTTCTGCTGCACAGCCGCTCCCTGGTGAACAAGTCGGTGGTCAGCATCCTCAAGACCCACCGCTTCGCCCGGCAGATCGCCGGCGAAGAGCTGTCGGTCACCGAGACGCTGCCCTTCCTGCAGGCACTCACCACCCTCGACCTGGGCCCGTCCCAGATCGACATCGGCATGCTCGCCGCGACCTACCGCGCCGACGACCGCGGTCTGTCGGTCGAGGCGTTCACCGCCGAGGCCGTCGCCGGCGCCACCGGCGCCAACAAGATCGAGCGCGGCGAGGGCCGTGACGTCGTCCTGTACGGCTTCGGCCGCATCGGCCGGCTCGTCGCCCGCCTGCTGATCGAGAAGTCGGGCTCCGGCAACGGACTGCGGCTGCGCGCCATCGTCGTCCGCGGGGGCGGCGGGCGGGCCTCCGAGGATCTCGTGAAGCGGGCCTCGCTGCTGCGCCGCGACTCGATCCACGGCCAGTTCCAGGGCACGATCACCGTCGACGAGGCCACCGACACGATCACCGCCAACGGCAACGCGATCAAGGTCATCTACGCGAACGACCCGTCCGAGGTCGACTACACGGCGCACGGCATCAAGAACGCCATCCTCATCGACAACACCGGCAAGTGGCGTGACCGCGAGGGCCTGTCCAAGCACCTGCGCCCCGGCATCGACAAGGTCGTCCTGACCGCGCCGGGCAAGGGCGACGTCCCGAACATCGTGCACGGCGTCAACCACGACAGCGTGAAGCCGGACGAGCAGATCCTGTCCTGCGCGTCCTGCACCACCAACGCGATCGTGCCACCGCTCAAGGCCATGGCCGACGAGTACGGTGTGCTGCGCGGCCACGTGGAGACGGTGCACTCGTTCACCAACGACCAGAACCTGCTGGACAATTACCACAAGGCCGACCGTCGCGGCCGCTCGGCGCCGCTCAACATGGTGATCACCGAGACGGGTGCCGCCTCGGCCGTCGCCAAGGCGCTGCCCGACCTGAAGGCGCCGATCACCGGCAGCTCGATCCGGGTGCCCGTGCCGGACGTGTCGATCGCGATCCTCAGCCTGCGCCTGGGCCGTGAGACCAGCCGCGAGGAGGTCCTCGACTACCTCCGGGACGTCTCCCTGAACTCGCCGCTGAAGCGCCAGATCGACTTCACCACGGCCCCCGACGCCGTCTCCATGGACTTCGTCGGCTCCCGCCACGCCTCGATCGTCGATGCCGGCGCCACCAAGGTCGACGGCGACAACGCGATCCTCTACCTCTGGTACGACAACGAGTTCGGCTACTCCTGCCAGGTCATCCGGGTCGTCCAGCACGTCTCCGGGGTGGAGTACCCGACCTTCCCGGCGACGGCGGTCTGATCCCGGCATCCCCGTCGGCGGCGCCCTCGCGGCGCTCCTGGCGGGTGCGGGCGGCCCCGTCGGGCCACACCACGTCGACGGGGACGCCCGCCGCCCGGGCCTCGAGCACCGTGTCGGCGGTGCCGCCGCCTCTGCCGGTGGGCGCAGTGCCGTCCCATACGGCGACGAGCCGGTCGGCGCGTTCGACGAGAACGCTGTTCGCCGCCTCGTAGGCCTGTCGGCCGGCGGTCTCGATCGGCAGGACGACGACGTCCTCGGCAGCCTCGACCAGGTGGTCGAACACGGGGGCGTGGTCGGGCCGCACCCGCGTGCGGCGGTAGTCCTGGGAGGGGATGACGACGGCGAGCCGTCCGCCGGCGGCGAGCACGGCCTCCGCGAACACGCAGTCGGCACCCCTGGCGAGACAGGAGACCCCGACCAGCTCTCCGTCGCCGGCGTGGCGCCGCAGGAGTTGGTCCAGGGCCGCGCGCACCAGGACGGAGGTCTCCGCCGTGAGGTCGATGTGCCCGGTCACCGCGATCGTCGCCATGGAGCACCCCTTTCAGCGGCCGGCGGGCTCCTGGAGCGTGTAGCCGTGTCGGAGGATCACCTTCACCGAGCCCATGGCGACCACCCGGTCCGCCTCCTGCTGCTCATGGGTCAGTTCGCGGTACGGGACCAGCAACGGGTGGGTCTTCCCGCGACGGCTCAGACGGCGGCCGTACCGCCAGCCCTCGGACAGACGCTGGCGGGCCCAGTTGTCGTGGGCCTCCTCCGCGAGGATCTCGATCAGGGCGTGCAGGCTGTCGGGAACCTTCACGTCCGCGGTGCCGGTGGGTGGGGGCGTCCAGGGCTGCCGCCCGGCCCGTCGCATCATCCTGCTCTCCTGGGCGGGCTGGGCCAGGCCAACCGGATCGCTTCCACGATCAGGGTGGCGGCGACGTCGGCCGCGTACTGCTTCCAGGGCTTCTCCTGTTCCGGGCGGGCCGAGTTGACGGAGATGCCGTCGGTCGCGGTTGCGGCCACCGCGCACACCATGGAGAACGACACCTGGGTCCGGCCCGCCCTGCGGGCCTGGGTGACGGCACGTGCCGCGTTCGCACCGCCGAGCTCGACGGCCGCGAGCCCGGGCCAGGCCACCAGCACCGGACGCAGGGCCGGGTCCCCGCTGCCGTCGACGGGGGCGTCGCCCGAGGCGACGGGGCCGACCACGACACGCGGGCTGTCGCTGCGGGGGCCGCCGGGCGGCCGCTCGAAGATCCTCTCGGTCCAGTACGTGTAGTTGAGGCGCATGCTGTCGCCGAGCGCGGCCACCCCCTCGTGCGCCAGGTGACTGCGGTCGGTCCGCGGCAGACAGGCCTGTTCCAGCTCGTCGTACGCGTAGCCGTGCAACCGGTTGGAGATCACCACGTCGCCCGGCACGAGGTCGGGCGCGATGCCGCAGCAGGCTCCGAGGAAGACGACCGTCTCGGGCTGGTGCTCCTCGATCGTGGCGGCGAGGGCGTTGGCGACCCCGTCCGGGCCGCCGCAGGGCTGTGCCACGACCACCTCGTAAGCGCTGCTGCGGCCCACCGCTTCGATGCTGGTACGGATCCACTCGCATCCGGTGCCGTGCCGCTCGGTCCCGGTGAGCGAGCCGGAGGTCTCCAGATGCCGGCGCAGTGCGTCGTGGGCCTCGGGCAGCAGCGTGACGATCGCGATGTCGCACCGGCGTCCGGGCGCGGCAGCCGACTCCCCCGGCGTGACGCCGCGTTCCTCCAGTCTGCGGCGCTCGACGAACTCGTTGTCCACGTCATCGCTGATGACCGCGACCTGTTCGTCCTGGGAGAGGTGACCGATGGCACGCCCCTGGAAGGTGACCTGCCGTGCCACGCCCGGCCCCAGGAAGTAGGGCAGAATGACCAACCGGCCGTCGGCGCGCAGCCGTTCGGCGATGTTGTACTCCTCCCGGCAGTATTCGCTTGCCCAGTAGTGCTGGCTGATGAGCGGCAGGAACAGCCGGCACGCGGCGACGTTCGCGTACAGCTGGCTGCGCCAGTCCGCGCCGAGTTCGATGGTGTTGCGGCGCAGGTAGTGGAAGTACGAGAGGTTGTGCAGTTCGAGGCTGCGGCCGACTCGTTGGGCGAGCGAGTCGTCGCCGCGGGCGTTGCTCAGGAAGACGCTGCCCTGTGCCCGCCCGAGGCTGTGGAAGTATCCGACACCTTCGTCGTAGGTCTCGAACTCCAGCCGTGGCTGGTAGAACCGGGCCACCAAGTCCCTTAACCGGTCCGCGAGTTCCTCCGGGTCACTCCAGTGGACGGCGATGCGGTCCGCCGGTTCGGCCGCCCTCAGGGCCTCTCCGCTCAGCAGTTTCGACGGCTGCGGTCGGTAGCGGCCGTCGGGAGGTTCGTGGATGAGCTTGAGCGTAGGCCTGAAGCGTCCACTGAGCTGGGGGAAGACCCAGGGCTCCGCGAACGGGGAGGCGACGTCGACCACGATGAAGTCGCATTCGTCGACGGCGAGCAGGAACTCGAACGAGTCCCGGAACTCCAGGCTGATCAGGCGAGCTCGGTATCCGACGTCCTCGACCGCCCGCCGTATGTGCGGTTCGGCGGCGCGGTAGGCGGAGTCGTCGGGCAGGATCAGTCCGACCGTGCCGAGGAGGCCTCGGGTGGCGTCATCGGCCGGCCCGCTCCGCCCGGCCAGGCGTCCGATGGCGGACTTCACCCTGTCCGCGTCCGGCAGTTGACGGCGGTTGAACGCCACGCGCTCCTCGTCGGCGGCCGGGAAGAAGCCCGCCGACACCCCTGACTCCATGAACACGAGCCTTGGCTTCCTGGCCTGTAGGGCCAAGTCGTGTTCGTACACCATGAAGGGCGAGGCGCGGTACCAGCGCTCTTCCTGACGATGCGTCACCACACCCACGAAGCAGGCACTCTGATCCATCATCAGTTCGAGATGGGTGGGAGACAGGGGGTTCGTCTTGGGGTCGACCGCGAAGGTGAAGCCCTCGTCCCAGAAGAGTTTCCAGAAGTGCTCGTTCAGCTCGCGGTCCTCGGCCCAGTAGCTGTGACTGAAGTAGGCCGGTATTCGGCTGACGCCCGCCATCACTTCTCCCCACCGTCGGCTCACCTATCCCCCCGCACGCCCCCGGCTACACCCCGAACGCCAAGAAATCCGGTGAAACCGAGCAGAACCGGTCGAGGAGAACAGCGGCCAACTGCCTAGACTGGTACATGACTTCGCCGCACTCCGCGCGTCCGCTCATAGCCGTCGTCGGCAGCACCGACCCCCACCGCTCCTTCACCCATCCCCTCAGGTCCGCCGATCTCGCTCCCGAGGCCTGCCGGCAGCTGGGCAGGGAACTCGCACGGGCCTGCTGCGATCTGGCCGTCTTCTCCAGCAGCCCCGAGTACATCGAGACGGACGTCGTGGCCGGATACGCGGACGCCTGCACCGAGGCGGAGCCAGGCCGGGTGGCGGCCTTCCCGCCACGCCACAGCGATGTCGACTTCGCTCTGCCGCCGGATGCCCACGTCCGTATGGAGATCCTCCGCGACAGCAGCGGCGAGTGGGAGGTGGCCTTCTACCACACCCTTCTGACCTGCGACGGTGTGCTGCTCATGGGCGGGGGCCAGTCCACCCGAGTGGCCGGGATCATCGCCCTGGCGCAGCGTCTGCCGCTGGTGTCGGTGGCGGCGTTCGGCGGCGGCGCCGGCCAGGTGTGGATCAACTTCGACAAGGTCCGCAACGACGCGGACGACTCGGACATCCGCCTTATGGGCGACAACTGGTCCTCGGTGTCCGCCGCGCGGCTGATCGCCTGTCTCCTGCGCCAGCGTGAGCGCAGGCTGCGGAACATCGCGGAGCGCGCGCAGGGCGAGCGTACGGCCGCTCGGCGTTCGGCCCGGGGGCTCACGGTGGCAGCCGTGTGCATGCTGGCCTCTCTCGCGGCGCTGGTGACGGCCGAGCAGTCACGGCAGGCGGGCGCCCTGGATCTGCTGGTCCTGGTGGGCGCACCGCTGGTGGCCTCCGCCGCGGGGGCCATCCTCCGCAACTCCTTCGAGAGCGATATGCGTTGGGGGCGGGCCGCGGTGCGGGGTCTGGGTGCCGGGCTGGTCTCCGTCCTTCTCTACTTCGCCTCCCAGCTGCTGACCGTCCCCGCTCTCCTCGACGACCTGGACGTACGCCGTCTGCTGTTCTTCACCATCCCGCTCGGTTTCACCGCGGGCTTCACCTTCGACCTCGTCTTCGAGCGGCTCCGCTCCGGTGCGGCCGGCCCGCCGGCCGTCCAACCCCCCGATCCCCTGGCGCCGGGAGCTTCCCGTCCCCCGAACAGCGACGGCCCCCGGAGCTGACGTCCCAACTGCTCCAACCCTCCCAGCCGTTGACCGGGACCTGAGGCGACAGCAGAATGAGCGCGCACTCCTGAGAGCGCTCTCAAACGCGTCCGCCCCTTCGATTCGAGGAGACCCATGACCGGCAGCCAAGGCCGCCCCGCGTTCAATCGCCGCGCACTCATCGGAACCGGACTCGGTGCCGCGGTCCTCCTCGCCGCCGGTTCGGGCACCGCGCGCGCGGCGGACAGGGCCACCGCCTCCGCCCGGAGCCGCGCCCAGGCCTTCCTCGCCGCCGCCATGGACGCCTACCCGGACCACGGCACGATCCGCCTCGCCCAGAGCTACACCGATCAGGCAGGCCTGTTCAGCACGGCGTTCACCTACGACAACGCGCTCGCGATCCTGGCGAACCTGGCCTGCGACACCGAGGGCGGCAGATCCCGCGCGACAGCGCTCGGCGACGCGCTTCTCTACGCACAGGCCAACGATCCCGACCACGACGACGGCCGACTCCGTCAGGCCTACAACGTGGGGCCGTACACCTTCTACGACGGCACCCTCCAGCCCGACGGGTTCGTGCGGACGGACGGGAAGGCCAACATGGGTTGGCAGTTCGGCTTCACGGGCACCGCCGTGGGCGACATGGCCTGGGCCGGCATCGCCCTCGCCGCGCTGGCCCGGCGGACCGGGGAGCGCCGCTTCCTCGCCGGTGCCGTGCGGATCGGCGAGTGGATCGAGCGCGTCGGGCGCACCGACGAACCGCTCGGCGGTTTCAAGTTCGGGGTCGACGGGGCGAACAAGAAGCTGCCGTTCACCTCGACCGAGCACAACACCGACCTCATCGGCCTGTTCGGCCAGCTCGCCCGGCTCACCGGGGACCGGGTGTGGCGGGAACGGCGTGCGGTCGCCGGGGCGTTCGTCAAGAAGATGTGGGAGCCGGGCGGGGGCTTCTTCTACACCGGCACCAACGACGGCGTGACGATCAACAGGTCGCCGATCCCCGAGGACACCCAGACCTGGACACACCTCGCCCTCAACTCCCGTGTGTACGGCCGCTCGTTGGACTGGGGCGCCACCGAACTGGCCGTTCTGGACACGCCCGAGCGCCCCAACAGCACGGTCCCCGCGGGCCAGTCGTACGAAGGCGTCACCTTCAGCTCCGCGAGCCTGCTGGCGAACGAGGGCGCCCCGATCGCCGACGGCCAGCCCAGGCCGGACCGCAACGGAGTGTGGTTCGAGGGCACGGCCCATCTGGCGCTCGCCCTGCGCCATCGCCAGGACTCCGGGGACGAGAAGCGCGCCCGGCGCCTGATCGCCTCCATCGAGCGGGCCCAGGATCTGCTGGGCGCCGACCAGACCTTCGGCGGCAGGGCAGTGGCCGCCAGGTCCGGGGTCGTGTCGGCGAGCAGCCCGCTCGACACCGGTTTCGGGTTCGGCTACTACCCGTACCGGCACACCGGCGCCACCGCCTGGTACCTGCTGGCCGCCGCGAGGTCCAACCCGCTCAAGGCCTAAGCGCTCCGCGGGAACCGTCGGCCGTCCGCGGCGCCGTCGTGGCTGGTCGCGCCCCGCGGCGGAGCCGCATAGTGATACGGCCCCGCGCCCCTTCAGGGCGCTGCCGAACCGTAGCGGACCTCACCCGACCCGCTTAGCCGTCAGCCGTCACCAGTCCCGCGATATGGGCGGTGACGGTGCCGAGGATGTCGGTCCAGGCCCCCTCGTCGCCGAGTACCAGGTAGTTGAGGGTGAGCCCGTCGGTCATGGCGGCCAGATAGCGGGCCAACGCGGGGACGGGCACCCGGAGTCGGAAGTCGATGGTCTGGCTCAGCTGCTCGATGAGCTCGGTGTAGAGCTCCCCGTACAGTTCGTACTGCCGCCGCGCCAGCTGCTCGAACCCCGGCTCGCGCAGGGCGTACTGGGTGAGTTCGTAGGTCAGCATGTGCTCGTCGGGGTGTGCGCGCACATGGTCCCAGTACGCCTGGAAGCCGGCCCGGACGGTCTCCTCGAGGGTGTCCCGGGGCTTGAGTGCCTCCTTCACGATGGTCACGTAGTGGTCGGTGATGGTGGTGATGACGGACTCGATCAGTTCCTGCTTGGAATCGAAGCAGTAGTGGAAGACGCTCAGGGAGACGCCCGCCTCGGCGGCGATGGACCGGGTCGTGGTCTTGGCCACGCCGTCCCGGGCCATCGCCCTGATCGCCGCTTCCGTCAGTTGCCGACGCCGTTCGGTCGACGGCATGCGTGCCATGTGCGGCTCCCCCGTGCTCGTCAGGCGCTGTTCACGCCGACCTCGTGGAGCGAGTATCCCCAGTCGGTGCCGCGGTCGAGGCCGTGGACACGGACGTAACGGGCCGGTGTGCCGGTGAACTTGGCCGTGTCCAGGCCGCCGTCGCCGGAGGTGGTGGACCAGGCGGTCTGCCAGTTGGTGCCGTCCGTGGAGAGTTCGATGCGATACGACTTCCCGTACGCGCGCTCCCAGTCGAGCGTGACGCGCGAGACCAGGTTGGTGGCGCCGAGGTCGACCTGCCACCACTGGTCGTCGCTCCAGTCACTGGCCCAGCGGCTGTCGCCGTCGCCGTCCACGGCCCGCCCCGGCTGGTAGCTGGTGAACGGGTTGGATTCGGACGAACTCGCCGTCGCGGTACGGCCCTTGGCCAGGTTGACGCCGGCCTGGTGCTGCTCGGAGGCGCCCCAGGTGTCGAGGTAGGACTCCGCACCGCGGAACAGGTCGTCGACGACGCCCTGGCCGCCGACGCGCCGGATGTCCTCGATCCAGTCCGGGATCAGACCGACGTTGGCGCCGCCGTCCGTGTTGAAGTCGAAGGTGCGCGAGCCGACGGTCTGCTTGTCGATGACGGAGCCGCCGTCGACACTCTTGAAGGGGTACGTCACCTTGTTCGTGGCGTCGGCGCCGCGCGGGGCGGGATGGTCGCCGATGCCGTTGAAGTCGGTGCCGTAGCCGTAGCCCACGTCGTACTTGGCACGCAGCGCGTCGGTCCGCTTCGCCTCCGTGCTGAAGCCCTCGGAGCCGTGCATGTACTGGGCGACGAAACCGCCGACGGAGTAGACCCGCTCGGTCCAGTTGAGGTCCATCCAGCTGTGCGAGGAGAGCACGCCGGGGTAGGAGGCGGCCTCGAACATGTCGAGGACCTGGCCGGTCGCCTTGACGCTCATGTGGTCGATCTCGAGCATCATCTTGCGTTTCATCATGCCCTGGACGGCGTACTCACCGAGGTCGGTGAGCCCGCGGACGTTGCACTGGGCGTTTTCGTCGTACTCCGGGACCTCGGTGCCCGCCGGCAGATCCGCCTCCGCCTCGGACGCGGCCGTTCCGATGGGGTTGTCGTGCTGGGGGCCCGTGCACTTCTCGGTCTTCCAGAAGGTGCCGGTCGACAGGAACTGGCCCACGTTGATGGCCGTTCCGAGGCCGCCCTCGTCGAAGCGGACGCCGCACAGGGCGTTGTCGAACTTGTGGCACAGGAACATGCTGCGCACACCGAGGTCGTAGAGCTCGTCGAGCCCCTTGTCGATGTCCGCCTTGCTGCATTGCGCGATGTCGAGGATCTGTTTGCAGCCGAACGGCTCGGAGGTCTCGACGCCCAGGACCACGGCGAGTTTGCCCTGCTGGATGACCTGGCGGGCCTGCGCGGTGTCGGTGACGATCCGGAACCAGCCCTTGCCCGGGCCTCCGTGCATCGCGTCGACGTAGTCCTGGAGCTGGTAGGTCAGCTTGGCCTGCAGCCTGATCGAGGTCATCTCGTCACAACTGCGGTCCTTGAACGGGTAGACGGAGCAGATCACGCCGTTGGTGACGAGGTCGTTGACGAGCACCCGCTGCCCGCCGCGCCAGGCGCGCTCGATCCAGGCGTAGTAGTTGGCCTGATGGGTCATCGAGTCATACGCCGGCCAGTCCTTGAACGTCGGCCAGCCGACCGGGTCGTGCTTGCCGTCGCCGCCGTGGGTGATGTAGTCGAAGATCGCGAGCGTGCCGTCCGGGTAGTGCTCGGGGCAGTCCTTGAGCGCGTCGGCGACGCCCGCGGTGGAGAAGACCTTGCCGCAGATCAGCCGGCCGCCGAAGGCCTCGTTGGAGAACAGGTGGTTGTGCGCGTCGACGAACCCGCGTACCTCGCCTGCGGAGTTGGTGCCGGTGAACGGCTCACCGGTGACGTTGATCTGGGAGTCCGGCGTGGGACGCGCGCTCGGGTTCCACCAGTCGCTCGCGGCCGCCGAACTCGGCGTGGGGCCGAGGGCGATGGCCAGGACGAAGAGGAGCAGCGACACGATGGTCACGTCTTTGCGTCTGCGATACGAACATCGAGTCATGGTCGATACCACGCCCCTCGGTCGGCGCCCCATGGTTTTGTCATGACCGGCGCAATCTGTTCGACGAGGATCGCTACTGGCGAGTTACGAGTCAATAGTCCGGGACGCTTGACCTGATGAGTGTTCGGCGTGCGCAGTGTCTTGACGTGTTCATTTTCGTCGATGAGCATGCCTTGAGCCTGATCGCTTCTGGTTGATTCTGTGCTTCTCCGTGCTTGTGCCTCTCCGTGCTCCGGAAGGGAGCTCCGTGTCCAGCCGACGCCGCATCGTCCGGGTCTTGACGCCGGCCATCCCCCTCACACTCGCCGCGGGACTCGTCACCGCCGTCCCCGCCACCGCCGCGGACACAGCTCCCCTCAGCTCGGTGACGGTACGGGTCGATCCGTCGTACCAGCAGCAGGAGTTCGAGGGCTGGGGGACGAGTCTCGTCTGGTTCGCCAACGCCACGGGCGGCTATCCGGAGCCGATCCGAAGACAGCTCGTCGACATGCTGTTCGGCGAGGACGGGCTGGCCCTCAACATCGCGCGCTACAACATCGGTGGCGGCAACGCCCCTGACGTCCGCAAGGACTACATGAAAGCGGGCGCGACCATGGAGGGCTTCTGGAAGGCGCCCGAGGGCACCACCCAGAAGGACATGGACTGGTGGGACCCGGACAACGCGGACCACTGGGACTGGAACGCCGACGCGAACCAGCGGTGGTGGGTGGACCAGGTCAAGGACAAGGTCACCAAGTGGGAGGCCTTCAGCAACTCGCCGCCCTGGTTCCAGACGGTCAGCGGGTACGTGTCCGGCGGCTTCGACTCCGGCGCCGACCAGATCCGCGCCGACCGCGTCGACGACTTCGCCGCCTACCTCGTCCGTGTGTCCGAGGAGATGGAGAAGGAACACGGCATCACCTTCGACACCATCGACCCGCTCAACGAACCCAACACCTCCTACTGGGGCACCCAGTTGGGCGCCGACGGCCGGCCCACAGGCGGCCGGCAGGAAGGCGCGCACGCCGGGCCCGCCCTCCAGCAGAAGGTGATCCTCGCCCTGGACAAGGCCCTCGATGGCGCCACGACCAAGGCCGAGGTCTCCGCCATGGACGAGACCAACCCCGGCATCTTCACGACGAACTGGAACGCCTACACCGCCGAGGCCCGGGCCGCCGTCGACCAGCTCAACGTGCACACCTACGGCACCGGCCAGCGCACCAGCGCCCGCGACATCGCCAAGGGCGCGGACAAGAAGCTGTGGATGAGCGAGGTCGAGGGCACCTGGGGCACCGGCACCGACTTCACCAGCATGGAGCCGGGCCTCGGCATCGCCACCCGCATGGTCGACGACATGCGTGAACTGGAGCCCTCCGCCTGGGTGTTCTGGCAGCCCATCGAGGACTCCCTCCCGCAGGCCGCCGCCGGCAAGAACTGGGGCAGCATCCATGTCCCGTTCAACTGCACGGCCGAGGACACCCTGGAGAGCTGCCCGATCCAGGCCAACTCGAAGTTCCACACCATCCGGAACTTCACCCACTACATCCGCCCCGGCGACCGCTTCGTGAAGGTCGACGACACCTCCAGCGTCGCCGCCGTCGCCAGGTCCGGTCGCTCCGCGACCGTGGTGCACGTCAACGGCGGCACGACCGCCCGTTCCGTGACCCTCGACCTGTCCCGCTTCGGCAAGGTCACCCGAGGCGCCACCGTCACCCCCGTGGTGACCAGCACGGACGGCGCCCTCGTCCAGGGCGCCCCGGTCCGCGTCACCGACCGGTCGGCCACCCTCACCGTCCCCGCGAAGTCGGTCACCAGCTTCCTCGTCAAGGGCGTCAGCGGCGTCGCGAAGGACGCCGCGCTCGTCCAGCCCGGCCATGTCTACCGGCTCAAGGGCACACAGAGCGGCAAGTCGCTCGCCCCCTCGGACGACGGCACCGGCGTCGTCATCCGCACGGACGACGCGAGCAACGCCCGACAGCTCTGGTCCGTACGCCGGTTGACGCCCGGGACCGACCATCGCGAGCGCTACGCCCTCACCAGTGCCACCAGCGGCAAGCAGCTCGCCGTACGCGAGAACCAGGCCGTCCTGGAGGATCCGTCGGACAGCGACGCCGCGCAGTGGATCCTGTCGACGACCGGCGACGACACGTGGACGTTCGTCAACGCCGCCACCGGCCGGCTGCTCGACGTCGGCGGACAGTCGTCGGCGGACGGCGCCAAGGTGTCGACGTACACCCCGACCTCGGCGGCGAACCAGCGCTGGACGGTGAGCGACGAGACCGTACTGCGCACCGAGAAGGCCGAGGTGTTCACCGTGCCCGGCCGGACACCGGCGCTCCCGGAGACGGTGACGCCGGTCTACCGAAACGGCGCCCGTGGCGCGCTGCCGGTCGTCTGGGACCCGCCGTCGCACGACGCGTGGGCCGGTCCGGGCACGGTACGGGTCAAGGGCACGGCGACCGATCCGCTCGGTCGGGAGATCCGCGCCAAGGCGGTCGTCACCGTCGACACCATCGCCTCGACGGTGCCCGGCCGCGCCAAGACCTACGTCGGCGGCAGTCCCGGCCTGCCGGACACGGTCGTCGGCGTCGGCGCGCACGGCGGCCGCACCGACCTTTCAGTGACCTGGGACGCGGCCCCCGAGGGCGCGTTCGCCGAGGCCGGCGTGGTGACACTGCGCGGCAGCGCACGAGTGGTGGACGGCAGCACGGTCGGCGCGTCGGTACGCGTGCAGGTCACCGAGGCGACGCAGAGCGACATCGCCTCCGACGCCGGCGTCTCGGTCGCGGCCACGTACACCGAGAGCGGCTACTCCGCCGAGCGCCTGCGCAACGGCGACACCTCCGACAAGGGCTGGTCCAACTGGCGGTCCGGCACCAAGAACCCGTCCGACACGATCACCTTCGCCCTCCCGACGACGCGCGACCTGGACCGGGTCGTGGCGCACTTCTACCGGGACGGGAGCAGCGTCTCCTTCCCGGCGAGCCTCAAGGCACAGGTGCGCCGCGCGACGGACGACACCTGGATCGACGCGAGCGAGGAGATCACGGTCGGGACCGAGGGCACGCCGGTGGTCGACGTGCCCATCGAGGCGGGCCCGGCGACCGGGGTGCGGCTGGTCATGACCGCCCGGTCCGGCGGCTACATCACGATGAGCGAGGTCGAGGTGTACGCCAAGGCCTCCGGCGTCTCCAAGGACGCGGCCGCCGCGTCGATCGAGGTGGCCGGCGTCCCGGTCGCGGACTTCGCCCCCGGCACGACCGACTACCGGGTCCGGACCGCCGATCCGCACCACGCCCTGGTCACGGCGACGGCCCGCGACCCCTACGCGACGGTCGACGTCGAGCGGAGCGGTGGGCGCGCGGTGGTCACCGTCACCAGCGAGGACCGGTCACGGACGACGACGTACCGCCTCACGCTCCTACGACGCTGAGTCCACGGTCGGCAACCACACTCGCATCGTCGAGGGTCCCCGGTTCGCCCAGGAGTGATAGGGGACCAGGACGATGCCCGTGCGGTCGCCGGCCGTCGGCGGGGCCTCGAACGGCGGGTACGGCCACGGTCGGTCCCCCGGAGCGCTGATCTCGCCCGCGACCACGACGGATCCGTCCGCCCTCCCCTCCGGCGGGGCGGACGGATCCACGCGCAGCGCGTCGACCTCGTGGCCGTGCGGCAGGTCCACGGACTCGGCGCAGTACACCAGCGGTCCGCGCTGGACGGCCGCGGTGCCGCGTATCGCGTCGACGCGCGGGTCGGCCCCGAGCCAGCGAGGTCGCAGGGGCAGTTCGAGGACTGTCTCGTCGCCGGGCCGGAAGACACGCGTCACCTCGGCCGTGCCCGGGGCGACCGCACGGCGGCCCCCGTCCGGGTCGACGAGCCATGCGGTGGCGCCCTGAGCCCATGCCGGGACGCGCAGCGACAGGGTCCACGGGTGGTCGGGCGACCGGGCGACGCGTACGGTCACGCGTCCGTCCGAGGGGTAGTCGGTACGGATCCGCAGCGCGATGCCGCCCGTGGTGATCTCGGCGTCGGCGTACTGGTGGAGCTGGAGGCCGAGGTCGTCGGTCGTCGCCAGGTATCCGGGCAGCAGGGCCAGGGTCCGTGCCACGTTGGGCGGGCAGCAGGACACCGCGAACCAGGGTGCGCGCAGGCTCGACTCGGCGCGCGGGATCTGGACGTCGGCCGCGGGCGCGGTGCCGCGGCGGCGCCGGTGCAGGGTGTTGGAGTAGAAGAAGGACCGGCCGTCCTCGGCCGGGCAGGTCGCGACCACGTTGAACAGGGTCCGCTCGGCCAGGTCGGCGAAGCGGGGCTCGCCGGTGGCGAGGAGAAGACGCCAGCTGAGCATGACGGAGGCGACGCCCGCACAGGTCTCGGAGTAGGCGCGGTCGGGCGGGAGGACGAAGTCGTCGCCGAAGGACTCGTCGCGGTGGTGCGAGCCCATGCCGCCGGTCAGATAGGTGCGCCGGGCGACCGCGGTCTCCCACTGCCGTACGACGGCGGCGAGCAGGTCCTCGTCCCCGGTCTCCACGGCCACGTCGACGGCACCGGCGGCGAGGTAGAGGGCGCGGACGGCATGGCCGCGCAGAACGGTCGCCTTCCGCACGGGCATGTCGTCCTGGTAGTAGGCGCGGCCGAACTCGCCGTCGCCGAGGGCACCTTGGCCCCTGCGGTCGATGAACAGCGCGGCCTGGTCGAGGTAGCGCTGCTCGCCGGTGAGCCGGGCCAGTTCGACCAGGGCCGTCTCGATCTCCGGATGCCCGCAGACACCCGGGGTGCCTTTGGCGTCGAAGAGGGCGCACACATGGTCGGCGGCGCGGCGGGCGATCTGCGTCAGCTCGCCCTCGCCGCGCGCCCGGGCCTGGGCCACGCCCGCCTGGATCAAGTGCCCGTAGCAGTACAGCTCGTGGCCCCATGCGAGGTCGCTGTAGCGGGGCTGCTGGCCGGGGCGGCCGAAGTTGGTGTTGAGATAACCGTCGGGTTCCTGGGCGGAGGCTATCGCCTCGGTGATCGTGTCGAACTCGGTGCCTGCCCAGCTCATGGCTTCGAGCAGCTTGTAGACCTCGGAGTCGGCGAACTCCCTTCCGCGCCGGGCCGTCACGGGGACGCGGAAGTTTGCGAGCCAACCGACGCGCTCCATCCAGTCGCGGCAGTGCTCGATGGTGGCGGTGGTGTTGACCTCCCGGCGCCGGGCCCAGAAGCCGCCGGTGATCTTGACCTCGTCGAGGCCGAGTGGCCGTAGACGACCACGGCTCGGTGCCACCGGTGCGACAGGATCTGTGCTCCTGTTCGACTTCAACGCATCATCCTTTCAGGGCACCCGACATGAATCCGCGCACGTAATGCCGTTGCAGCAGCAGGAAGACGAGGAGGCAGGGCACCGCGAGCACCACCACGCCCGCCTCGGTGGCGCCGTAGTCGACCGCGCCCATGCTCTGTTGCCGCAGATTGGCCACGACCAGCGGCAGGGGCGCCTTCTCACTGTCGGAGATGAGGATCAGGGGTGCGATGAAGTCGTTCCAGGCGGCGAGGAAGGCGAACAGTCCCACGGTGATCAGCCCCGGCCGCACCGCCGGGAGCAGGATCCGGCGCAGTGCGCCCGCCGGGCCGCAGCCGTCGACGAGGGCCGACTCCTCCAGTTCGCGCGGTACCGCCTCGAAGGAGATCCGCATCATGAAGGTGGCGAACGGCAGCTGGAACATGGCCAGTACCAGGCTCAGCCCGATCAGCGAGTTCTGCAGATGGAGCCTGCCGAGCAGCACGTAGAGCGGGATGAGGAGCGTGGCGTACGGGACCATGAGGATGGCCAGGGTCAGCAGGAACAGCAGGTTCTTGCCCGGGAACCGGAAGCGGGCGAAGGCGTAGCCGCCGAGCAGGGACACCCCGAGGGTCAGGGCCACGGTGAGCGCCGAGACGACGGTGCTGTTGAGGAGGTACTGCCACAGGCCGGCGTCGTAGTCGAGCAGGGTGCGGTAGTTGCCGAAGCCGTAGCCGGAGTCCTGTGCGGTGCCCGGCTGTTCACTGACCGAGGCCCAGCCGTTCCATACCAGGGGGAACAGGAAGATGACGGCCAGTCCTCCGGCGACGACGAAGTACGGCGTCCGGCCGAGGACTTGGGCGCGGTTGGGCATGGCGGGTCCCCCTTCCTACGACTCGTCGGCGCGGTGCAGGCCGCGGAACTGCAGGACGTTGAGCAGCACCAGTGCTCCCAACACGATGATCGACAGCGCCGCCGCGGTGCCGAGGTCGAGCCGCTGGAACGCCTCGCGGTAGATCAACTGCACGATGGTGACCGTGCTGTTGTCCGGGCCGCCCTTGGTGAGGACGAAGAACTGGTCGAAGGCGAGCAGCGATCCGGTCACACAGAGGAGGAGGGACAGGGCGAGCGACGGGCGCAGCAGCGGCAGGGTGATGCGGCGGAAGATCTGGCCGCGGCTCGCGCCGTCCATGCGGGCCGCCTCGTACAGCTCGTGAGGGATGCGTTGCAGACCCACGAGCAGGATCAGCATGTAGAACCCGGCGAACTTCCAGACCACCAGGAACACCGTCGACAGCAGGGCGTTGGTCGAGGTGCCGAGGAAGGACACCGGTTCGTCGACCAGGCCGAGGTGTTCGAGGGTGCTGCTGATCGGTCCGGTGGTCGGGCTGTACAGGCCCCAGAACAGCAGGGAGGCGGAGGCCAGTCCGAGGGCGCCGGGCAGGAAGTAGACGGTGCGGAAGAAGCCGGCGCCGGGGCGTGACTCCTGGACCAGGAGGGCCAGGAGGAGCGCGAGTCCGAGGAGGACGACCGTGACGATCACGGTGTACAGGAGGGTGAAGCGGACGGCGGGCCAGAACAGGGGGCTGTCGGTGATGTCGGTGTAGTTCTCGGGGGCGTTGCGGCCCTGGTCGCCCGCGAGGAGCGGCCAGTCGTTCAGGGACATCCGGCCGACCAGGAGCAGGGGCCACATGAAGAAGACGGCGACGAACACGGCCGTGGGAGCCGCGTATCCGAGTCCCTGGACCGTGCGGGAGCGCCACAGGGACTTGGCTGTACGGGGTCGGCGTGCCGGACGTGGGGGCCGGACCCGGTGTTCGGCCGCCGCTCGGTCGGGCGCCTTCACCTGCATGGCTCTCCTGTCGGTCGGCTCGGTGGGCTCAGTCCGCCAGTGAGGCGCTCACCTCGTCGTTGTCCTTGTCGACGGAACTCCCGTCGCCGAAGACGGCGTTGCGCATCATGGTCAGCCAGGGCCCGTTGGGGTCGTTGAAGGTCTGGCCGAACTTCAGCGCGTACGGGGTGTGGCCGTCCGCCACGAGCTCGTTGATGGTGACCAGGCGCGGGTCCGCGTCCGAGTACTTGTTGGACGCGAGGTCGGTGCGCGCCACCACGTCCTTGTGCGCGGCGACCACGTCGACCTGTGCCTTGTCGCCCACGGACCAGGCGAGGAAGTTCCAGGCCTGGTCGGCCGACTTGCTGGTGGCGGAGATACCGATGGCGTCACCGCCGACGAAGGTGGCCTTGCCGCCGTCGGGACCGGGGATGGGCGCGACCCCGAGGTCGAGGTTCTTCGGCATCAGGCCGAGGGTGGTCGACGGCATCGGCATCACGCCGATCTGTCCCTTCGGGAACAGTCCGGTCCAGGTGGCGCCCGTCTCGTCGCGGGCGCCGGGGGCCACGATGTCGTCGTCGACCCAGCCGCGGTAGGTGTCGTAGACCTTCTTCGCGGTGGCGGAGTCGAGCGTCGCCGCGGTGCCGTCCGCGTTCATCACCTCGTCCCCGGCGGCCCAGATGGACGGCCACCAGGTGAAGACACCGCAGCCGCCGCAATTGCCGCCGAAGAACGTGCCGTTGACGCCACCGCCGAGCTTGTCGACGGCGCGGGCCTGCTCGTCCCACTCCACCAGGGTGGTGGGCGGCTTCGCGGGGTCGAGCTTCGCCTTGCGGTAGAGGTCCTTGTTGTAGAAGAGCACCGACAGATCGAGGGTGTGCGGCACGACGTACTTCTTGTCCTCGTACGTGCCGGCCTTGATGTGCGACTGGGCCAGGTCGTCGGCGAAGGGCAGGGCGTCGATGCGGGCGGTGATGTCGGCGAAGAGCCGGCTGCTGGTGTAGTTGGGCACGAACACGACGTCCGAGGCGAACAGGTCCGGCAGGTCGCGGGAGCCGGCGGCGGCACCGACCTTGGCCTGGTAGTCGTCGGTGGGGATGACGGTGAGTTTGATCCGGTTCTTGTGGCTCGCGTTGTACGCCTTGACGAGGGCCTCGCTCTGCGGGCGGGTCGCCGCACGTGTCCACATCGTCAGCTCGGCGCCGTCGTCGACGCCGGTGGCGTTCGCGGCGACCCCTCCCCCGCCGTCTCCGTCGTCCGAATCGCCGTCGCCCGACCCGCATGCCGTGGCCAGTCCCAGGCTGGTGAGAAGGACCGCGGCCGTGACGAGGCGGCGGCCACGTCCGTGCGATCCGGTGGGGCTCCCCATGACGATCTCCCTCCGCGACGAACACCGGGAAGAAACAGGCCGAAAAGGCTTTCGCCAAGCTAGAGCCGAGCTGAAAGCCCGTCAATCCCTCGCGTACGAACGGAGTTTCAGGTGCATGCCGAAAGTTCTCGCGTACGGTTTACGGACGTGATGCGAGACAGGAGACACGCATGACACCAGCCCCCGGCCCCGCTCGTTCGCACACCACCACCCTCAGCGACGTCGCCCGGTTGGCGGGGGTGTCGGTCGCCACCGCCTCGAAGGCCCTCAACGGACGCAGCCAGGTGCGCGCCGAGACCCGGCAGCGGGTGATCGAGGCCGCGGAGCGACTGTCGTTCCGCCCCAACCAGCTGGCCCGCGGTCTGCTCGCCGGGCGGACGGGGACGGTGGGTCTGCTCACCAGCGATCTGGAGGGCCGGTTCAGCATCCCGATACTGATGGGCGCCGAGGACGCCTTCGGGGCGGGCGAGGTGGCGGTGTTCCTGTGCGACGCCCGGGGGGACGCGATCCGCGAGCAGCACCATGTCCGCGCGCTGCTCGGGCGTCGGGTGGACGGCCTCATCGTGGTGGGCAGCCGGACCGACCCCCGGCCCTCACTCGGCCGCGACCTGGCCGTTCCCGTCGTCTACGCGTATGCGCCGTCGGACGACCCGGCGGACCTGTCCATCGTCCCGGACAACGTCGACGCGGGCCGGATGGCGGTGCATCACCTGCTGGCCTGCGGCCGCACCAGGATCGCCCACATCACCGGGGATCCCGGCTACGCCGCCGCGCACGACCGGGTCGAGGGCGCGCGGGCCGCGCTCGCCGACGCCGGTGTCGTCCCGGTCGGCGAGCCACGGTTCGGGGCCTGGTCGGAGGGGTGGGGGCGGGCGGCCACGGCACTGTTGCTGGACCGGCATCCGGACGTGGACGCCGTGCTGTGCGGCAGCGATCAGATCGCCCGGGGCGTCATGGACGTGCTGCGCGAGCGTGGCCACCGGGTGCCGGACGACGTGGCGGTCATGGGCTTCGACAACTGGCAGGTCCTCACCTCCGGTTCCCGCCCGCTGCTCACCAGCGTCGACATGAACCTGGAGCAGGTCGGCCGGGCGGCGGCGCAGGCGTTGTTCGGCGCGATAGACGGTGCGACGCACTCCGGCATCGAGGCACTCCCCTGCCGGGTGGCGATCCGGGGCACCACAGCCCCACTGTCCTGAACCGCACGGACCGCCAACTCGGGCCTCTCCGAGCTCTCTTGACACTCCATCAGCCCGCTCCTACGTTGCGAAAACCTTTTAGGTCTTTTCAGCAAGGGGAGCATCCGATGCGAAGACGAACCGAGCCCGTCTTACAGCGCCTCCTGATCGTCCTGGCACTCCTCGTCTGTTCCGTCCTCACCGCCACCCCCGCTCGTGCCGCCCAGACCATCGGCTTCCCCACCTTCAGCGGCCCCGCGATCCCGGCCCCGCCCGTCGCCCACACGCCCGGCGACATGATGAAGGCGATCTACGACGCCGAGAGTTCGGGCACCGACTTCTGGATGGACCGTCTGCTGGCCCGCTCCGGCGACGACCCGGCCGGCCCCTGGCTGATGAGCCGGGGGCGTGCTCTGTTCATGAAGACGCACAACCCCGCGGTGCTCGGCTTCGGCGGCAACGTCGCCTACTGGGAGAGCGTCAACGACCAGAACGCCTACAGCGTCGCGATCAGCCCGGGCACCTTCACCGAGCAGGTCTCCCAGCGGTGGCAGGCGCCGAGCCACTGGAGGAGCGTGCACTCCAGCGGGTCGATCGCGGTCACCCAGACCAAGTTCATCACCGACAACAACGTCGCGGTGACGAACCTGTCGATCAAGAACAACGGCAGCGGCTCCACCACCCTTCAGTTGCGGGCGACTTCGCCGTACGCCACGACAGGCAGCGGCAGTGAGCTGACCGGCCAGGTCAACGCGTACAACAACCTGACCACGCTGCGCCCCCGGCTCACCGGCGACGGTTTCAGCGTCTCCAGCGGCGGCCTCAACCGCTCGGTGACCATCGCGGCCGGAGCCACGGCGACCGCGAAGGTCGTGATGGGCTTCGTCACCGACGAGATCCCGGCCTCGCTCACGGAGTACAACGCCTACGCCGGTTACTCCAACACCACCGCCTTCGCGACCCATGTCCGGGCCTACAACCAGTGGTGGGCGCAGAACGTGCCCTACATCGACGTGCCCGAACCGGCGATCAAGAAGAACATCTACTACCGCTGGTGGCTGATGCGCTTCAACAACCTCGACGCCGACATCCCCGGGCAGACCTTCCAGTTCCCGACCTCCACCGAGGGCGTCCTCGGCTACAACAACGCGATCGCGCTGACCCAGCCGATGCACATCGACGACCTCAAGTACCTGCGGGACCCGTCCTACGCGTACGGGGACTGGCTGAGCGTCGGCCAGGTCTCCAAGGGCGGCCGGTTCCTCGACAACCCGGGCGACCCGGAGAACTGGTCCAACAGCTACACCCAGTACATCGCCGAGGCGGCCTGGAAGAGCTACCAGATCCACGGCGGCCAGCCCGGCATCGCCGCCAACCTGGCCCGCTACGCCGAGGGCGACGTCAAGGGGCAGCTCGCCTACTACGACCACGACAACAACAAGCTGATCGAGTACGACTGGGGCGCCCTGACCGGCAACGACGCCGACGCCGTCTCCTTCCACTGGAAGCCCGGAAACATGGACCGCGCCGAATCCGCCTACCAGTACAGCGGCGCACTCGCAGCCGCCCAGGCCTATGAGGCGGTCGGCAACACGGCGAAGGCCACCGAGATGCGCACGCTCGCGACGCAGATCAAGGACGCGATCGTCAACGTGCTGTGGAACCCGAACCGGCAGTTGTTCGAGCACCGGTTGAAGTCGACGAACGAGTGGGTGCCCTGGAAGGAGATCAACAACTACTACCCGTTCTCGGTCGGCGCGGTGCCCAACACGGCCACCTACAAGCAGGCGTTGCGCCTGTACGACGATCCGGCCCAGTACCCGATCTTCCCCTTCTACACAGCCAACCAGGTCGACAAGCAGGCCGCGGCCGACGCCGGGAACCCGGGCTCCAACAACTTCTCCACCATCAACTCCACCGTCCAGTTCCGGCTCTACTCCTCGGTCCTGCGCAACTACCCCAACTCCTGGATGAACGCGACCGACTACAAGAAGCTCCTCTACTGGAACACCTGGGCGCAGTACGTCGGCGGCAACACCCAGTGGCCCGACGCCAACGAGTTCTGGGCGGACTGGAACGGCAGCTCGATCGACTACCGCTCCTGGATCCACCACAACATCCTGGGCAGCGGCAACTGGACCGTGATCGAGGACGTCGCCGGGCTGCGGCCCCGCAACGACGCCAAGGTCGAGCTCTCCCCCATCGACATCGGGTGGAGCCACTTCACCGTCAACAACCTCCGCTACCGGGGCGCCGATCTGTCGATCGTCTGGGACGACCCGGCCGACGGCGTGGTCCGCTACCCGGGCATCCCGGAGGGCTACTCGATCTACGTCAACGGCAGCCGGGCCGCCACGGTCAGCACCCTGGTGCCGTTCACCTGGGACCCGGCCACGGGCGACGT
Source organism: Streptomyces sp. WM6386 (assembly GCF_000972385.1). Taxonomy (GTDB): domain Bacteria; phylum Actinomycetota; class Actinomycetes; order Streptomycetales; family Streptomycetaceae; genus Streptomyces. The sequence goes on along the minus strand of NZ_JXTE01000062.1, from coordinate 41,265 downwards.
GACCACCAACGGCACGGTCACCCACCACACGGCCGTCTCCGGTCTCAAGGCCCCCAACCAGGTCGTGCAGAGCAGCCCCCGGATGGTCGACATGCTCGCCAAGGCAGGCATCGACCCCACCGCCGACCTGACCAACCTGGCCTCCGGCGCGACCGTGTCCGCCTCCCACACCGGGTCCGGCGCCAGCGCGTCCGGCGCGGTCGACGGCTACCCCACCAACGAACCCTTCTGGGGCGCCGGCGGCTCCCCCAACAGCCAGGACTGGTACGAGCTGAACTTCGGCACCGCCCGCACGCTCAACGAAGTACGCCTGTACTTCAAGGACAGCCGCCCGGCGAGCACGACCTACCGGGCGCCGTCGGCGTACACCATCCAGTACTACAACGGCAGTTCATGGGTGAACGTGCCGAGCCAGACCAAGAGTCCGGCCGCCCCGCGCGCCAACTACAACCTGGTGACGTTCCCGGCGCTCAGCGCCCAGCGCGTCCGGGTCCTGGCCACCAACGCCTCCGGCGCCAAGACGGGCCTCACCGAGGTGAAGGTGTTCAACCGGGGCGGGGCCCAACCACCCGTCAACCAGGCCGGATCCGCCACCGCGACCGCGTCGTACACCTCCCCCTGGGAGACCGTCACGGCGGTCAACGACGGGACCGACCCACCGTCCTCCAACGACACGGTGAACCCACGCTGGGGAACCTGGCCGGAGACCGGCCGGCAGTGGGCCGAGCTGACCTGGCCGTCCGCGAGGAACCTCGACAAGGCGGACGTCTACTTCTTCGACGACGACCAGGGCATCGACATGCCGTCCGCATGGAAGCTCCAGTACTGGAACGGCAGCGCCTACGTCGACGTCCCCGGCGCGAGCGCGTACACGCTGACCAAGAACCAGTACAACTCCGTCACGTTCACCGCGACGAGCACCACGCGACTACGGGTGCTGCTCACGAGCAACGGCACCAATTCCGTCGGCCTCCTCGAAGCAAAGGTGTACGGCCCGTGACCCGATCCCGATGTCTGTCCGCGCTCCTCGCCGCGCTCACCATGGCGGTCGCCTTCCTCGTGGCACCGCCCGCCTCCGCCGCCGTCGCCCTCACTTCGACGGCGGTGAACCAGAACGGGGGCAACTGCCTGGACCTGCCGGGCAGTTCGGCGACCGCCGGCGCTCAACTGCGCGCCTTCGCCTGCAACTCGGCCGCGAACCAGAACCTCGGCCTCACCCCTGTGTCGGGTGCGGCCGACGTCTACACGATCACCACCCAGTCCGGCCAGTGCGTCGACGTGTACGGCGCGTCCACGGCGGACAACGCGGCGATCATCCAGTGGCCCTGCCACAGCGGCACGAACCAGCAGTGGCGGCTCGTCCCGGTGACGGTCGCCGGTACCGACAAGACGTTCAACCTGGTCTCCGTCGGTTCCGGCAAGTGCGTCGCCCCGAGCGGCGGTTCGTCGGCCCCGAACACCAACCTGGTGCAGCTGCCGTGCTCCGCCGCCAACGGCAGGGTGTGGCGGCTGCCCGGCTTCTCCGGCGGCGGCACGACCCCCGGTACGTTCACCAACCCGCTCTCCCAGCACGGACCCGACCCCTGGCTGACGTACTACGACGGGTACTACTACCTCGCCACGACCACCTGGAACTCGACGGTCACCATGCGCAAGGCCGACACGCTCGCCGGTCTCGCCACCGCCACCGACCAGGTGATCTTCAACCTGACCAGGCCCAACGGGGCGGGCACGATGTGGGCGCCGGAGTTCCATCTGCTCGACGGGCCCAACGGCAAGCGCTGGTACTTCTACTACACGGCCGGGCGGGAGCCGTACGACCTGGGCACCCAGCGCATCCACGTCCTGGAGAGCGCCGGCCTCGACCCGATGGGGCCGTACAGCTTCAAGGCCGACCTGCTCGACCCGACCCAGGACAACACCTGGGAGCTGGACCCCGGCATCCTCCAACTCAACGGACAGCTCTATCTGTTGGGCACCTTCTACAACGGCTCGCAGCCCATGTTCATCCGGCCGCTGTCGAACCCGTGGACCGCGAGCGGCACCCGCCGGATCCTGTCCACCCCGACCTACAGCTGGGAGACGGTGGGCGGCGCCGTCAACGAGGGCGCGGAGGTCCTCCAGCGCAACGGGAAGACGTTCATCGTCTACTCCGCCAGTCACTGCTCCACACCCGACTACAAACTGGGCATGCTCACCTACAACGGCGGTGACCCGTTGAACTCCGCCTCCTGGGTCAAGTCCCCGAACCCGGTCTTCCAGCGGTCCAACGCCAACGGCGTGTACGGTCCCGGTCACAACGGCTTCTTCAAGTCGCCCGACGGCACCGAGGACTGGATCGTCTACCACGCCAACAACTCCACGAGCGGCGGCTGCGACATGAACCGGACCCCCCGGGCGCAGAAGTTCACCTGGAACGCGGACGGCACCCCCAACTTCGGCACCCCGGTGGCCCTCGGTGTCGCGCTGACCGCACCCTCCGGGGAGTAGATTGTCGGATTCTGACCATCGACAGTCGTGATCCGGCTCCGCCGCGTGCGCTTCCTCCCCCTACGTTGGGATTCGGCCGTTCCGCTTCGGCCGTCGGCCATGGCCATGAGGCCGGAACACCCAGCCGGAGGAGGAGGCCATGCGGGAGACGGACACGCTCCGTGCCGGGCGTGATCCGGCGCCGATGGAGAATCTCGTACGCCACACCCCCGGGGGCGTCTGGTGGGGGTCGGCCCCGTCCACCCGGACGTCCCCGCCGACCTCGGAGCCGTGCGCTGTCCCTGCCGTTCGGTGCGGACCGGCTCCTGAACGCACTGACCGTGTAAGGAAGTGATCTGGATCATGTCCGAGTCGACAGTGGTGGTCACCGGAGCCACGGGCCGCCTCGGCGGACGCGTCGCCCGCCGCCTGGCCGAGCGGGACGTGCCGCAGCGGCTGCTGGTGCGCAGCCCCGAGCGGGCGCCGCGGCTCCCCGGGGCGACACCCGTCCGTGCGAGCTACGACGACCACGAGGCCGTCGTACGGGGCCTGACCGGCACGGAGACCGTGCTCATGGTGTCCGCCTCCGAGAGCGCCGACCGGCTCGCCCAGCACCGCGCCTTCGTGGACGCCGCCGTCGAGGCCGGCGTACGGCACCTGGTGTACGTCTCCTTCTTCGGCGCGGCACCCGACGCCGTGTTCACCCTGGCCCGCGACCACTTCCACACCGAGGAACACATCCGCGCCACCGGGCTGGCGTACACGTTCCTGCGCGACAACATCTACGCCGAGTTCGTGCCCGATCTGGCCGGTGCGGACGGTGTCATCCGCGGCCCGGCCGGGCAGGGGCGGGCCGCGTTCGTCTCCCAGGACGACATCGCCGATGCGGCCGCCGCGATCCTGAACCGGCCGGCCGAGCACGCCGGTGCGGTCTACGACCTGACCGGACCGGAGTCCCTGTCGCTGGCCGAGGCCGCGGCCGTGCTGTCCGAGGTTCAGGGCCGTAAGGTCACCTATCACCCGGAGACGATCGAGGAGGCATACGCCTCCCGGGCCTCCTACGGTGCCCCGCAGTGGGAGCTCGACGCCTGGGTGTCCACGTACACGGCCATCGCGGCGGGTCAACTCGACGGCGTCAGCGACGCCGTTCCCCGTCTCACCGGGCATCCCGCCAGGAGCGTCGCCGACGTCGTGCGCGGTATGCCGCCCCGCTGACAAGGACTCCCGATGTTGCCGTACGGCTCGGGCTGCGAGACCTCGGGGATCCCGAGCCGACCGGTACCGCGAAGATCACCCGGGGCTCTCACCTGCCCGCTGCCCGGCGCGCCCCCGCACCGCGTCGCGGAAGTCGATCGGTGAATCGCCGACCCGGTGCGTGAAGTACTTGTTGAACTGCGAGGCGTTGGCGAAGCCGAGCCGGTCCGAGATCTGGGCAGCGGTGCGCTCGCTGTGCGCCAGCAGCCGCTTGGCCTCCAGCACGACCCGGCGGTCGACGAACTCCTTGGCGCTGACGCCGGCGGTGGCGAGCGTGGCCCGGGCGAGGGTACGGGCGGAGTACCCGAGCAGGTCGGCGTAGTCCTCCACCCGCCGGGTGCGCGTGAAGTTCCGCTCGACCGCGTCACGGAAGCGGAGGTACGTCTCGTCGGGAACGGGCGCGGGGGCGCCTTCCGGGACGGTGAGATGGGCCAGCCGCAGCACGAGGACGGCCAGGAGATGCCGCAGGGCCGCCATGTGCACCTCGAGGGGCAGCCGGCCGAGCGCGTCGAACTCACGGCTCAGGTGCTCCGCGGCCAGGTCGAGGGCCTCCGCGTCCTCGGCGACAGGGGTGCTGAGGACCGGCGCGTGCGGGTCGTCGAGGCGGGCGGCCGTCGCCGTGGCGGCGTCCAGGACCTCCTGCCGGAACAGGACCACCGTGCCCTCGGCCACGGTGAGGCCACCCCACTGCTGCACCTGCCCCGGGCGCACCCACAGCCAGGAGCCAGGCCGCAGGGTGTGCCCGGTGAAGTCCACGGTGTGGTGGAGCTCGCCCGAGGTGAGGGTCACCAGGTGGTGGAAGTCGGGGCGCTGCGGCCGGGCCAGGACGTCCTCAGGTGCCCGCCTTCGCAGTTCGGCCAACGACATGACCTCGACCCCGGCAGGAGTGCCGGCCGGGGCGGCGAAGGGGATCTCGGGAATCTCCTGTCGGCTTTTGACCATCATCGACTCCGAGTCTACGAGTGCGGGCGCCCCCGGGCCAGGTCAGCAGAACTCGGCCGAGACCACGTTCTTGCCGCCCTTGGCCGCCTCGAACAGGCCGAGGAAGCATGCATGGTCCTGCTCCAGGAGACCACCGCACGCGGCGACTCCTACGGGCGGGGCCTCACCGAGCACGAGCTCGGTCACGTCCTCAGCGCAATCGGCGACGAACGCACGGCCCGGCGCCGATGGCACAGCGCACTGTCCGCCCTGGAAGGAACGGACGCACAGGTACTCGCCGACCTGCGGGCTCTGACATCCGACGCGACGGTCTCCCGACCGATGACTTCCCTCGTAGGCTGAATCCCGCTCGTGACGGACGGGAGGCCCAGGCGGCCAGGAACAGGAGGCTGAGGTGACCGGGACGACGGTGGCCGAGGTGATGGCCGAGCTGGCCGGGCTCGAGGACCCGAAGGCACGTGAGGTCAACGAGAGACACGGTGACGATCACGGTGTCAACCTCGGCAAGCTGCGCGCGCTCGCGAGGCGGCTCAAGACACAGCAGGAACTCGCGCGCCGGCTCTGGGCGACCGACGACACCGCGGCGAAGCTGCTGGCGACCCTGATCTGCCGCCCGAAGGCGTTCGAGCGTGACGAGCTGGACAGCATGCTGCGCACGGCACGCACACCCAAGGTGCACGACTGGCTCGTGAACTACGTGGTGAAGAAGAGCCCGCACTCCGAAGAGCTGCGCCTGGCCTGGTTCGCCGATCCGGATCCCGTGGTCGCGAGCGCCGGCTGGGCACTGACCACCGAGCGGGTCACGAAGAGGCCCGAGGGCCTCGGTCTCGCGGGCTTGCTCGACGTCATCGAGGCCGACATGAAGGGCGCCCCGGACCGCCTGCAATGGGCGATGAACCACTGCCTCGCCCAGATCGGCATCGACCACCCCGAGCACCGCACCCGCGCCGTCGCCATCGGCGAGTACCTACAGGTCCTCAAGGACTACCCGACCTCCCCCGGCTGCACATCCCCGTTCGCCCCCGTCTGGATCTCCGAGATGGTGCGCCGACAGCACGCCGGGCCGGGGGTTTGAGGCGGCTCACCTTCGACCGGCAGTCCCTCAGCGTGATGCACAAGCGCGCAGCTTGACCGGGAAGCAGGCCAAACACCCTGCAACCAACGGAAACAAGGCCGGGATGTGTCGTTGTGAGGTCACGCCACGCGCACATCTGCGCAGGGATGACACACAGACTGCACACGCCCCTTCGAAAGCGTCGCTACCTTTGCTCGCGACTCGCTCCCCCGTGCGAAAAGTGAACACAGGAAGACCGCAGATGGACTACTGCTCCACATGCCGTCGGCATCTCAACGGCGCCCTGGTGTGCCCCGGGTGCGGCGCCTACGCCCCGGACATCGCGCCCCTCGCCGTCGGAACGACCGCACCGGCCCCCGACCCGGTCGCGGCAACGTGGCAATCCCCGAGCCACCTGTGGCACGACCAGGGTTCCGTTGCCGAGGAAGACGGCGAGGCACCGCAGGAGCACCCGTACGACAGCCCGGGCGCCCCGTCCCCCGCGCCGACGGGCCGCGCGGCACGCCGACGCCAGCGGGAACGCTGGAAGAAGACCCAGCGCAGGGCACTGGTGGCCACCGCCGTCGCCCTGGTCGGCGGCGGTCTGACCGTCACCTCGATGGACCGCCAGTCCACGGACCGCACTCAGGCGGCCTCCGCACCGGACAGGGAAGCCATGGGCGTCGCCGAGGAGCAGGCCACCGTGCCGGTTCCGGCCTCGGCGACGCCGGCCGACACGAACCGGTCCAAGGGCACCTCGTCCACGAACCGCTCGTCCACTGCGAACGCACCCCACGAGCAGACGGCCACCACGCCCCAGGCCACGCCCACCACCGAGGCGGTCCAGCAGAACAGCGTCACTGATTCGCTGACCACAGGCGTGTCCTCCGCCGGGTCACAGGCCGCTTCCACGGTGTCCGACACCACGGACACGGTCGCCCAGACGTCGGCCTCGCCCACTCCCTCCGCCACCGACAGCACCGACACGTCGAGCACGGACACATCGGCGGCGACTCCCCCGCCGTCCGAGTCCTCGTCGTCGTCCTCGCCCTCGGGGCTCTGCCTGCTCGGGCTGGTCTGCATCAGCTGATCCCCGTTCGCCTCGCGTCAACCTGCCAACCAACCCGCGGTTTCGGTCAGTTCGCCCTGTCCCGCGCAGAATGAGGCAGAGCGATCGACAGGGTGGGGCAGGATGCTGTTCTCGATCTCCGCATCGGGCTGCTGGTACATCTTCGCGGCGTCCGCGGGGATGTGCCTGATCGGCGTGCACGCGTTCGTACGCAAAGCGCAGAAGGCGCGGCGCTACGGCCAGGTGCCGCAACGGCTGGGACCGGCGTATCACGTGGCGAGCGTGATACCCCTGCTGCAGGTCGCCGACCTCGTGCTCCAGGCGGACGACGTGCCGGCCGCGCCCCTTCGCACGAGTGCGGTCCTGCTCGTGCTTCCCGTGGCCCTGTACCCGATCGCGGGCCGGGTGGCGGCCTCCTACGACGCGAAGGAGCGACGGATGGCCGACGGGATCAGGCCGGACCGGTTCACCGCGATCTGGGCGGGGACACTGGCTCTCCTGATCCTCCTGGTACTGACGTTCCCGCTCCTGTAGCCGCCTCGGGTGCTGGCACCCACCCGCCTGTGGAGGCCACCATCGAGTCGTACGACAACCCATTCGATCGGGGCTAGGACGCAATCTCCACGATTGCGGCCGACAAAGTCAGCACGGAACCAGCACCGGGAGAGAAGAAGCGGCGTGCCGACTCAATGCTGACTGACCTGCTTCTCAGCGCACTGCCGAGCCCATCCACGCCGGAGCGTAGTGACACAGCGTCGCGGACCCAACTTCCGCCACCAGGCTGTCCAACGTCGCGGATCCTTGCCTCTCGAAGGCAAGCGGCCCACCACCTGTCATCTCCCATCCACGAGCGGTCGGATGGGACGCCAGACAGCCTCGTCCGTGATCTCCGGAGAGGAGAGGAGAGGAGAGGAGAGGAGCAGACTCGACGAAGTCTCGTCCTCGTCCCGCCGAGCGCGGGGGGCAAGGAAGCCGACAAAGGGCAACGGCTGCCTCGAAGACGTCGGCGGCGGTGTTCGCGCCCAGGCAAGGTCGGCCGGCTCCGGCGGTCAGTCGGCTCGCTCCGAGTCCCTGATCGCCGTCGTCCCCGTGGTCACGCGTGCTTCGTCGGCCGGAGGCGACATGTCCCTGACGTCATCGTGCTCAGTGATACAGCCGTTCTCCGGGAAGTCGCTGTTCACTCCGCCACTCTCATACTTTTCGGAGATGTCGTCGTTGTCGCCCCTCTCCTTCTGCAGCCTCTTCAGGGCGAGTTCCCTGGCTGTCCTCTCGGAGTACAACCTCATCTCGGCCTCTGTCCGTTGCTCGTACATCGCTGCCTCCGTGTCAGTCAGTGGAACGCGGTGCAGGCAGAAAGGCCCGCTCGGCCAGTTCGTCCTCGTCGACCAAGGTCTCACCAGCCCTGACCCCACGCTCGGGCTCACCCTCAAGGTCGAGCTGAACGCCGGTCCCGTTCACTGAGTCCGTGCACGACACTGTGCTTCACCTCCATACGACCCACTCGGAACGGGCGAACTGTGACCGCCGCACATTCCTGGGCTCACACAACCGTTCGCAGATAATGACCGGACAGCCGGAGGTTCTGTGACGGTGTCACAACATTGGCATGTCGCGACCGCGTTCGTGTGGCGCCGGTCCTGATCCGTTCCGTGTCCACAGGCGAGCATCGCCCGCACATCTCGCGGCACTGGCGCCGGCGACCCGCCACTCGACCGGGTCGTCGTGACTGACACGTATCCCCGACGGCGAGCGCCACCCGCGAGGCATCTCGGCGATACGCCTGGACCCGCCATGACTCCAGCCGCCGGGAAACAGATCGACACGACAGCCGCGGTCGTGTCACGGACCGCCGAAGCCGCACAGGTCGAGGCCCGTGTCAGGGATGTGCGCCAGGAGATGGTGTACCTCGACGAGCGGATCGAAGCCGCTTCCGGCGCTCTGCTCGGACTGCCCGCACGACCGGCCCGGTCAACCGTATGGGGGCCCGGCGTGGCAGGATCGGCTGAGCTTCACCGACCTGGCCGTCCCGACCGAGAGGGACCTGATGTCTCCGACGATCCGCAGGGCCGTGATCCCCGCCGCCGGACTCGGCTCGCGTCTGCTGCCCCTGACGAAGGCGACACCGAAGGAAATGCTCCCGGTCGGCGACAAGCCGGTCATCGAGCACACCGTGCGCGAGCTGGTGGACTCCGGCATCACCGACATCACCATCGTGGTGTCCGACGGCAAGAGCCTCATCCAGGACCACTTCCGCCCCAATCCCGCCCTCGTCGAGCAACTCCGCGCCGACGGCAAGACTGCCTACGCGGACGCCGTGGAAGAGGTCGGCGAGCTCGCCCGCCGGGGCCACATCACCTACCTCGACCAGTACGGCCCGTACGGCAACGGCACCCCCGTGCTGAACGCCGCACGGGCTTTCGGCGACGAACCCGTGCTGGTGCTGTGGCCCGACGACGTCTTCGTCGCCGAGGTGCCCCGCGCCCAGCAGCTGATCCGCGCCTACGAGCAGACCGGCTGCCCGGTGCTGGCCCTCCTGCCGATGGACCCCACCGACTCCCAGCGGTACGGCGTGCCCCTCGTCAAGGAGGACCTCGGCGGCGGCCAACTACGCATCACCGGCCTCGTCGAGAAGCCCGAGCCCGCGGCCGCCCCGTCGTCGTACGCGGCCATCGGCGGCTACGTCATCACACCTGGCATCGTCGACGAACTCCGCGAGCAGACCCGCCGCTGGTACGAACACCGGACCGGCGAGATCTACCTCACCGACGCCATCAACGCGTACGCCGCCACCCGCGCGGTCTACGGCCAGGTCATCAAGGGCCGCTGGTACGACACCGGCAACCCGGCCGACTACCTGGTGGCCCAGATGGCACTTGCCCTGGCCCACCCCGAGTACGGCCCCCTCCTGCGCGGCATGGTCGGCGGCCTCGACGACGAGGGCACCGCCGCCGAGCGAGGCGGCGCCGGCGGCTGACCGCCCTCCGCGTCCGGTGTCACGGCCGCGGTTCGTCCGTCACCGCGGTCGCGCCGCAGTGGGCGCGGACGAGCGCGATCACGATGTCGGTGGTGTGGTCGAGGTAGCTGCGGCCGTCGGGCAGCAGGCCCTCCGGGCTGATGTAGCTGTGCGGCCCGAGGTGGGTGGCCGGGTCGAGCCGATGGACCGTGACCTTCCCGGAGCGAACGGCCCGGTTCCATCCACTGCGGCGGAACAGGCGCCAACGCTGCGGGAAGATCCACGTGCCGACCCGCTCGATCCGGTCGCCGGCGCTGGTGAGTTGATGCACATGCTCGGCGTGGGTGAGATCGTTGGCCCCGTTGTGGAACCCGCCGAGCGTGATCACCACGACCCGGGCCCGCAACTGGGCGTACAGTTCCTCGACCGCGCCGGTGGCGACCTGGGCGCCACCGCTGTAACTGAGCAGCACCACGGGGACGCCGCTGCCGGGCCGGTATCCGGCAAGCTGGAGCTGCGTGCCGATCTGGGATCCGACGGCCCGGTTGTACAGGGGGCGGTACCGGTGGTCGGCGGCGACGAAGACCTGCATGACGTTGTGCAGGAACAGCAGCAGCCCGATGCGCCGCCGCAGCCACGCCCACACCGGCCGGTCGGCCAGCGGGTCGGCCAGCGGTGAGTACGGCTGCACCTGGCCCAGCACCCGCAGTTCCGGCGCTCCGGCGAGTACCGCCTGGACCAGCTGGCCGCCGTCCCTGGTGTCGCGGACGCGACGCTTTCCGATGCCGTCCAGGTAGACCAAGTAGGCGTCCGGCGGGCGGTCGGGGTCGGCACCCCGGGCGTAGGGAACGCCCTCCGGGAGCTGGGTGAGGGGGGTGCGCAGACCGGCGCCGTAGACCAGCACCTCGTGACGGGACAGCAGGGCCTCGGCGATCAGGACGGGGCCGAGAACCAGGGCCCAGAGCAGGTAGGTGTTCATGCGATCGACTCCGTTGCCCGGGGCACGCTGATCCTCACGACCAGACGTCGAACGGTCTCCACGGCCAGGCCGAGCCCGACCCCGGCGACGGCCACACAACCGGCGGCACTCCACCAGCCGAGCCCCGTGGCCGTCGCCAGCGGGTCGGCGAGAGTGGCACCGACGCCCACGAAGAGCAGCAGATGGAGAAAGCGCCCGAGCATCGGGAACGCGAGGACGGCGGCGAGCAGCAGCGGGGCGGCCGGCTCGGCAGTCCACGGCAGGTTCTCTCCCGGCGGCGGGGAGGACACGACCAGCTCGGCGAGGTTCCACGCGGTCAGCGGCCACAGCGCGAAAACGGCGCCCTCGACAAGCCCGGCGGCCAGCAGCAGCCCCGCGACAAGGGTGCGTGGCATGCCGGGCCTGCGCGCCAGCAGGGGGACGATGCGCCCGACCGCCTCCGACACCCCCGCGAACAGCAGCAGGACCGCGACGAGGATCGACATCGCTCAGCCTCGCTGTGACGGATCGACGGGCACCGGCTCATGGACCGAGCCCGCGGCCCGCGTGTACTGCTCCAGTTCGTCGGCGGCCCGCCGGTATCCGCCCGCCCTGTGCTGAGCGGCCTTCAGGGTCGTCGCGGCCGACTTGAACCCCGGCTCGCGGAGCAGGCGTCGGGCGAGGACGCGTACGGAGTCCCTGGTGACGTCCTGGGTGCGCATCGTCAGGCCTGCACCGAGTTCGACGACGCGGCGGGCCACCATCGGCTGGTCGGCGCCCTGCGGGACCAGCAGCAGCGGAACCCCGGCGTGCATGGCCTCGTTGACACTGTTCATCCCGCCGTGGGTGATGAACAGCGCCGCGCGGGCCAGCACTTCCGGCTGCGGCACGAAGCGCCGGGCGAGCACGTTCGCGGGCAGCGGTCCCAGCTCGTCGGGATCGGTCTGTCCCGTCGACACGACGACAGTGCCGCCCAAGGCGGCGAGCCCGGTGGCGAAACTGCGCAGCAGCTGCGGGCCGGCGTTGAACACCGTGCCCAACGAGGCGTACGACACCGGGTCCTGGAGCCGGTCCACCGGGAACGCCGGGTCGACGGGGCGGGCGCCGATGCTCGGGCCGACGAAACGGTACGACCGGTCGAACTCCTCGACGGCGGGCTGGAACTCCCGCGATGTGTAGACGAGGTTGAGCGGCTGGCGGATGTTCGCCAGGTCGAGCAGTGGCAGCCCCGAGGTGTCGAAGCGTCGGTGCAGTTCCCGACGGGACCGCAGATAGCCCCGGAAGGTGCGCGGGCGGGCCCTCGCCTCGGCCAGCAGCTCCCAGGAGGCCCGCGTGGGGCTGGGGACATGGCTGTTGAAGGCGAAGGTGGTGAACGACGAGGCCGCCGGAACGCCGAGTTCACGAGCGGCGACCGCACCCCACGGACAGGCGCTGTCGTGGACGACCAGGTCGGGCCCTTCATGGCGGAGCTCGGTGAGCAGGGCGGGCAGCCGGCCGAGGGTGGTGACCGCCAGCGCCTCCATCCAGGCCAGCGGCGTCGGCTCGGCGGGGAAGGGCTGGTCGCCTCCGGGGTCGAGGCGCACCGTCGCGCCGGTGGCCTCGATCTCCTCACGGAAGGCAGGTGAGGTGTGGTAGACGACGGTGTGGCCGCGGCGCACGAGTTCGGCCACGACCGGCAGTGTCGGGTTGATGTGTCCGTGCATGCCGATGTTGAGGAACACGATGGTGCTCACAGTCCTGCCTCCACTGGCGAAGAAGTCGATGGGCCGCACGGGCCGGCGGATGTCGTGCAGGGGTCGGCGACGCGGTACAGCCCCGGTCCGCTGATGCGCAGTTCGTCGAGGAAGCGCCCCGCTGTCCGGCACGCGGTGCTGATCAGCCGCTGGGAGTGGCGGAAGTCCCAGGGCGCGGGCCAGGTGTCGATACCGGTGGGGAGCACGACGGTGGGGATGTGCCCGGACACCTCCTGCAAGTCACGCTCGATCTGGTGGTGCAGGAGCAGCAGGCCGGCCCGAGCGGCGATCGCCCCGGCACGTGGGCGCGGTTCGACGGGGCGCAACGGCGAGCTCTCCGGTCCCGCCGCCACCACCACGACACTGGCGGCCCCGGCCTGCAGGGCGGCCAGCACCGGGACGTAGGCGACCACTCCCCCGTCGACGAGAGTCCGGCCGTCCCGCTCCACCGGGGGCAGCATTCCGGGGATCGCCGCACTGGCAAGGAGCGCGGACTCGAGGTCTCCGCGGTCGAGCAGTACGGGAGCGCCTGTGGTGAGGTCCATGGCCACCGCGGTGAACGGGACCGCCAACTGCTCGATCCGCGACGGCAGTCGGGCCCGGGAGATCAGTCGCCGCAGGCCGCGGTCGGTGAAGACGCTGGCCCGCGAGGACGGATGGCCGAGCGAATACACCTCACGGCGGCGCAGCCGGGTCCATACATGGTCCAGCCATGGGGCGGCCTCCTCGGGATGCGCGGCAGCGATGGCCCCGTTGAGGGCTCCGACCGAGGTCCCGATGATCATGTCCGGAACGAATCCGCGCCGCTCCAGCGCGTATCCGATGCCCACATGCGCCGCGCCGAGCACACCACCGGCGCCGACCACCACGGCCACAGGACGGGGAAGCGCGCGCAGGCCCAACGGTTCCGGATTCTCCGGCCACGGCCGGACGTGGGGCATCTCGGTCATCGCTTTGCTCCTCGCGTCGGCATGGTTCATGCCTGCTCTCACCCCTTTATGACAGGGCACCCGCCCAAGGTGTGACATGCGCGGTGGAGCGGTGTGAGACAGTGTCGACCGGTGGTGTCAGCGGCCGTCGACGAAGGTGACCGTCTCGTCGAGAGGGGCCCGGTCGGTCCGGGTGACCGTCTCCGCGGCGTCCTCGAATCCGATCGACATGCCGCAGAAGAGGATGAGTTCGCTCGGGGGCGACAGGACTTCCGAGACGCTTCTGTGGTACTTCGCCCAGGCCATCTGCGGACAACTGTGCAGCCCTTCGGCGCGCAGCAGCAGCATGACGCTCTGCAGGTACATACCGACGTCCGACCACTGGGCCGGACCCATGTGGCGGTCGATGTAGCAGAACAGGGCGGCGGGCGCACCGAAGCACTGCCAGTTCGCGGAGGCCGCCCTCTGACGGGCCTCGACGTCCTCGCGCGGAATGCCGAGCGCTCCGTAGCGCTGCTCGCCGAAGGCGGATCGGCGCTCGCGGTAGGGGGACTTGAGGGCAGGTGGGTACTGCTGGTACTCCGCCTCGTCCCAGGGCTCGCCCGAGGCCAGTCGCTCGCCGGCGCGCCGCTTGAGCTCGGCCAGGGGACTTCCGGTGACCACATAGGCCCGCCATGGCTGGAGGTTCGACGCGGACGGCGTCCAGGCCGCGCTGGTCACCACGCGCTCCAGCGTCTCCCTCGGAACCTGCCGGTTGCTGAAGCGACGCACCGCACGCCGACTCCTCACGGCCTCATGGACATCCATGATCGCCTACCTCTTCCCTGACGCTCGACCCGTCGAATTCCGTTGCGATCGAGATGGTATCATTCAATACCTTCTCGATCGAGTCCAATGAATCGTCGAGAGCGGGTCCCTGCCTTCAGACACCACTACTTGGGAGAACGTCCATGGTCACGCTGTTGCACATCGATTCGTCCGTACTACCCGGCGAGGCGTCCTCGTCCCGCTCGGTCACGGCCGCCTTCGTCAAGGCATGGGAGGAGCAGCACCCGCAGGGCACGGTGATCCACCGTGATCTCGCGACCGACCCCGTCCCGCACATCACGGCCGCCGCGTGGACCGCGGGTTACATCGCGCCGTCAGAACGCACGCCGGAGCAGTCCGCCGCGTTCGCCGCACGTCTGGCGCTCATAGAGGAACTGGAGCAGGCGGACGCGATCCTGATCGGCGCGCCCATGCACAACTTCTCGATCCCGTCGACTCTCAAGACGTGGCTCGACAGTGTGCTTCTGCTCGGCCGCACCGCAGGCGAGAACCCCTCCGCCCAGGGCACCCCGGCCGTCGTCGTCGCCAGCCGAGGCGGTTCGTACGCGCCGGGCACACCGCGCGAGGGTTTCGAGTTCGTACAGAACTACCTGGAGGCCGTCCTCAGGGACACCCTCGGTCTGGACCTCGACTTCATCGTCCCGGAGCTCACACTGGCGCCGCAGAATCCGGCCATGAGCGACTTGGTCCCCCTGTACGAGACCTCCCGCGAACGCGCCTTCAAGGAAGCGACCGCCAAGGCCGAACAACTCACGGAGCGACTGCGGGGCGTGCGCGGCGTCGCCTAGTCGTCGGTGTCGGCGGGATAGGCGAACCGGGTCAGTAGGTCCATCAGCCGCTCGGGCTCGCCGGGTGCCAGTCCGACGACGAGGCGCTCGGCCAGCGGCTCCGCCGCCACATGGGCGGAGTCGTAGAGCTCGACACCCTCGGCGGTGATCTCCACCGCCCGGGCCCGCCGGTCCCCCGGGACGGCCTTGCGCAGGGCAAGTCCCTTGCGCTCCAGGTCGTCCACGACACGCATGACGCCGGCCTTGTCCGACCCCGTCGCCGCCACCAGGTCGCGCTGCAACGTGGGCCCGCGGTCGACGAGCACGATGAGGACGGCGAAATGCCGGAGCTCGATGCCGAGCGGCCTCAGAGCCTCCTCCATCACCGCGGCCGCCCGCCAGTGCGCTCGGCGCAGCAGCAGGCCGAGCGCGAAGGGCGACGCGTCCCCGGGGCGGTCGGTCACACGCGCGGGGACCGCGTCGGAAGAGGCTTCGCTTGACATGAGGCCAGTTTACCGCCATTGACTCGTTCGATACGGTCTCGTATGAAACGGATGTGACTGACAGACGCGACCGCGCGGATCAGGCCGATGTGGCCTCGCCCTCGAGCTGGATGGCGCGGATCTCCCGGCGGGAAGAGACCCCGAGCTTCGAGAACACCTTGCGCAGGTGCCACTCGACGGTGTGCCGGCTGATGAACAACTGGGCGCCGATCTCGGGGTTGGTCAGCCCTTTCCCCACGAGCCGGGCGATCTGCGCCTCCTGAGGGGTGAGAGCCGTGGGCGTCGCGACCGTGTGGTTGCGGACCTTCGCCCCCGTGGCATGCAACTCGCCTCGCGCGCGTTCGGCGAACGCCTCTGCCCCGAACCGGCTGAACATCTCGTGCGCGACGTCCAGTTGGGCACGGGCGTCGACGCGGCGGTTCTCGCGGCGCAACCACTCCCCGTACACCAGGTGCGCACGGGCGAGGTCCATACGGACCCGGGTCCGCTCGAGCCGCTCGATCGCCTCGCGGTAGAGCCGCTCCGCTGTGTCGGCCTCGCTGAGCAGCGCCCGCGAGCGCGCTTCCACGCCCAGCGCCCAGTCGGTGCCGCTGGCTCGCGTCGCCTCCGAGAGTCGCTCCAGCGCGTCAGTGGCCGACTCCGGTGAACCGCTCCGTACGGCCGCCTCGATCAGCTCGGTCAGGGCCCACCGCGGCGAGGCGAACTCCCGCTGCTCGGCCGCTGCCTCCCGGGCCGCGGCCAGCGCTTGCGCGTACTGACCGAGCCCGTTGCAGAGCACCGCCTCGTACCAGCGTGTGACGGTGACACTGGCCCCCTGACCCCGCGGCAGCGCCGCGGCCAGGGCCGCGGCGATCAACGCACGGGCCTCGTCCTCGCGACCGCGCCAGACAGCCAGGCCGAGGGGGCCAAGGCGTGCCGAGTTGCTGTTGCCGGTTGCCGCGCAGACCACCGCGGTCTCCTCGATCAGCGACTCGGCAGCCGCCAGTTCCCCTGCGATGAGGTGCACGAACACACGGGAGTCGAGTGCGTCGGGCAGGGCGTTGAGCGCTCCGGCCTCGCGGGTGACCGTCACATGACGCGTCGCGGCCGTGTGCCAGTGCTCGTCGTCCCACAGGTCCGAGGCGATGAACGAGGCGAACCAGAGCCGACGCAGCTGCACCGGTACGGGGAGCCGCTCGTCGCAGAGCGCTTCGAGTGCTCGCGCCATCATCGACGCCGAGGCCGGGTAGCCATCGGTGAGACGCACCACGAGGGCGTCCAGCACCATGTCGGACACCTGTGGCTGCCGGGCCGGCGGTGCCTCACGGGCGGCCTCGCCCACCTCCAGCAGTCCTGGGCCGCGCGCCAGGCGGCCGACGAAAATCGCCGCCTCGACGGCGTCCAGGTAGGTCTCACGAGCGAGTGTGACATCGCCGAGCCGACCGAACCGGCGAGCGGCGACGAGGAGCGGCAGCGGGGCCTCGCCGCCACGGTTCTGTGCGAAGGCGATCCCCGCGCGCAGCACCTCGATCCGCGCGCGGCCCAGTTCGTCGAGGGGGCCGGCCTCCGCCGTGGCGAGGAGAGCGGCAGCCGGCTCGAACGCCCCGGCGTGGAGTTTCGCCTGCGCTGCGGCCACCGCGCGCTGTGCGCGTCGCGCGGGGTTCTGGGTCAGCGTGGTCGCGCGCTGGAGGAACGCGGCGGCCGCGACGATGCCGCCGCGTGCGAGGGCCCGGCCCGCGGAGCGCTCCAGTTCGGCGGCCACCGTCTCGTCGGGCCCCGAGGCGGCGTCGGCCAGGTGCCAGGCCCGGCGGTCGGGGTCGAGCCCGGCGTCGGTGGCGTCGGCCAGCGCCTTGTGTATTTCGCGACGTTCGAGCGGTCCCGCCGCACGATAGGCCGCCGAGCGCACCAGCGGATGCCGGAACCGCACCCGGTTGCCGAGCGTGATCAGGTCCATCACGCCTTCGTGCGACACGGCCGTGTCGGGGTCGATTCCGAGGCGCCCGGCGGCACACCTCAGCAGTGTCACATCGCCCAGCGGTTCCGCGGCGGCGAGCAACAGCAGGCGTCGGGTCTCGGCCGGCAGCGCCTGGACCCGGCGGAGGAACCCCTGCTCGATCTGGCTCGACAGCGGCCAGGCGTCCGGACGCTCGAAGCCTCCGGCCATCTCCGCCGCGTTCAACCCGCGCGGCAGCTCCAGCAGGGCCAAGGGGTTGCCGCGTGACTCGGCGACTATGCGGTCGCGCACCCGTTCATCGAGCGGACCGGTGACGACCGAATCGAGCAGTGTCCGGGAATCCCGCTCGGTCAGTCCCGTGATGGACAGCTCGGGAAGGCTGCCAAGGGCGTGGCCGGCACTGGGTTCACGGACGGCGAAGACGAGCACAACCGATTCTGCAAGCAGGCGGCGAGCCACGAACTCCAAGGTCAGGGCGGATGCCTTGTCCAGCCACTGCGCGTCGTCGACCAGGCAGACCAGCGGCTGCTCGCCTCCGGCGTCCGCGATGAGACTCAGCGCGGCCAGACCCACGAGGAACCGGTCGGGCGCGGGGCCGCCGCGGAGCCCGAAGGCCGTACCGAGCGCATCACGCTGCGGCTCGGGCAGCTGGTCGAGACCGCTGAGCAGAGGGGCGCAGAGCTGGTGCAGGCCGGCGTAGGAGAGTTCCATCTCGGACTGGACGCCGGCCGCCCTGATGGTGCGGCATCCGGTGGCACGACCGAGGAGATGTCTCAACAGCTCGGTCTTGCCGATCCCGGGCTCACCGCGCAGGACCAGGACACCGCTGCGCCCGGCTCTGGCGCCTGCCAGGAGATCGTCGAGAGCCTTGCATTCGTTCTCCCTGCCGAGGAGCCCGGCCCGTGAACCGCGCCTCGCCATGGCAGCTCCCTTGTCATGAATCTTCGCTGAGTATGGTAATCCGTCTGCTGATCGCCGCGCCCGTGATCGACTGGGAGGAGCAGCCTCTTTCGGCAGCCCCACCGCACAACAGAGGGGCCGGTCACGCGGGTGACCTCGTGTCGTCAGCCGGCGTCCGCGCCCGATGATTCGCTCGCCGGATGTCCGTCCTGGAGTGCGGCGAGCGCACCGGCGAGCTTGCCCCGGCCGGTGATGCCGAGGCGGGGATAGATGCGGTACAGATGCGCTCCGACGGTGCGGTGCGAGATGAACAGGCGCTGGCCGATCTCCCGGTTGCTCAGACCCTGCGACGCGAGCACCGCGATCTGCATCTCCTGCGCCGACAGCCGGTCGCTGGTGTTCGCGTGCCGCCGTCCACTCGACTCCCCGGCGGCACGCAACTGCTCGCGAGCCGTCTCCGCCCAGGGCCGCGCCCCCATCCGGTCGAACTCGTCGCGGGCACGGCGCAGCGGGTTCCGGGCATCGACGTAGTGCCGTCGCTGACGCAGTCTGCGGCCGTGGTGGAGGTGCAGCCGGGCCCGGGCCAGGGCCCATCCGGCGGGCAACGCGGCCAGCGCCGCGATGTAGTGCTCCTCCGACGTGTCGTCCGGGGCCAGCACCGCCTCGGTGTAGACGTGGGCCACCACCATCATCTCGGAGGGCATTCGGGTGGCCAACTCGGGGAGCCCCGCCAGTAGTTCCCGGGCCTGCCGCACGGTACCCGCGGCCACTGCGGCATCCGCCAGGTCCGGTGCGAGCAGCCAGCGGCTGACCGAGTGGTAGTGCGGGTCCGCGGGATCGAACGCGCGCGCGAGTGCGTCGTACGCCTCTACCGCGCGTCCGTCGAAGAGCGCGAGCAGGCCCTCGACCTGCTGCGCCATGACGGCGGCGAACGGCATGCCGGGGAACAGCCGATGGGCGCGCAGTTCGCCGAGCATCCGCGCCGCGTCCTCGGTCTGCCCGCGCAGGGCAGCCACCAGACTCCCCGTCGCCTTCACCCCCAGCCAGACGATCCATTCCCCGGTCTCCTCCGCCAGGGCGAGTCCCTCACCGGACTCCTCGCGGGCCCGATCGAGCTGACCGAGGTACACCCGCGGCCAACTGCCCGCGAGCGACCTGGCGAGCAGCCCGAGCCTGCCCTGGGACCGCCATGCGGTGGCCGCCAGGGACAGGTACCGGGCGGCGAGGGTGGCTTCGCCCAGGACCATCGCACCGCTGCCGAGGAAATGCATGATCCGGCCGTCCTGGCGGTCCGGCCGGAGGCTGCCGAGCCGTGCGAGCACCTCAGCGCCGTACCGATACGGTTCGGTGTACGCGCGTACCGTCAGGACGACGGGAGCCTCCGGATCGGGCTTCCATCGGTCCAGCTCGGCCGCGGCCAGCGTGCGCACCCGTGCGTCGCCGTCCTGGAAGAAGCACCGGGCGGCGGCCCGCCACAGCAGGTTCTCGGCGACCCGCACGTCCCCCGTGTCGAAGGCGCCCGCCGCCGTGGTCACCATGTCCTCGATCCGGCGCTGCGGCTCGTCGGGTTCGAACGCCGCCTTGTCGGACACGACCATGAGGCGGGCCCGCTCCAGCGGGCCGAGTTCGCTCATGTCGGCCCGGTCCAGCAACAGCTGGGTGTGCACCCGGTCGTTGATCTCGCTGGCGGACTCGACGGCCCGGACCAGAATTTCGGTCCTGCGGCGCGGGTCCTGGACGAGTTCGGCCGCCTGGCGCAGGGCCGGTACGGCCGAGGCCACCTTGCCTCGGGCCAGGGCCGTGTCGGCGAAACGTTCCAGCTGGGCGGCGAGTTCCTCGTCCGGGCCAAGTGTCGCGGTGGCCAGGTGCAGGAGCCTGCGCTCGGGGGTGTCGGCCATGGCCGCGGCGATGGCGCGGTGGGTGGCCAGCCGGTCGGCGACCGTGGCGCGGGTGTAGATCGCCGAGCGCATCAGCGGATGCTGGAACTCGAGATTACGGCCGACCAGACCGACCAGGCCCGCGTCGATCGCCTCCTGCACCGCGGCCACGGAAACCTTCGTGCCTGTCAGACGGCTCGACACCTCCAGCAGCCGGCTCAGTGGCGCGTTGGGCTCGGCGGCCAGGGCCAGCAGGATCGTTCGACACTCGGGGCCGGCCGAGTCCGTACGCGCGGCGAACGCGTCCTCCAGCCGCTGGGTCAGCGGGAGATCGTCCAGCTGCGGCGCGATGTCCTGGACCGTCTTGGGCAGCTCGACCAGAGCCAGCGGATTGCCCGCGGCGCGCTCCAGGATGAGGGCCCTGAGCGGCGCCGACAGGTCCGGCGCACCCGCGTCGAGCAGTTCGGCGGCGGCGGACCGGCCGAGCGGTTGCAGCTGGAGGTCGGGCTGTGCGCTCGGGGCGTAGGTGTCGGGAGCGTGGAGCCGGGACGCCGTCACCATCAGCACGGGAAGATCGCGGATGCGCCGGGCGACGAAGGCGAGGACGTCCCGGCTAGGCGCATCGACCCACTGCAGATCGTCGACGAGCAGCAGGAGCGGTTGCCGGTCGGCCTCGTCGGCAAGGAGTTCGAGCACGGCCAGCGCGACACGGAAGATGTGGGGCTCGGTCTGCGTGGCGCTGAACGCGTCGACGAGCGCGGTGCGGTGCGGGGACGCCAGCTTCGCGATGCCGTCGGCCGCCGGTTGCAGCAGCAGTTGCAGCGCCGCGAACGGCAGCCACAGCTCGGTCTCCACACCGGCCGCGCTCAGCACCTTGAAACCGCCCTCGGTGCACTCGGCGCCGACCGAGCGCAGCAGGGCCGACTTGCCGACGCCGGCAGTGCCGTGGATCAACAGCGCACCGCCGCGTCCGTCCGCCGCGTCCGCCAGCAGCCCGCGCAGTACTCGCAGCTCCTGGTCCCGGCCGATCATCGCGCGGGGGCCCGGTTCGGCCTCGGGAGGGCCACGGCTGCTGGGCTGTGCATGTGCGGCTTCCTCCGTGCGGGGAGTCACGTCGCACCGCATCCTAGCCCCGGCCTGTTACACCCTGGGGGCGATCACATCATCGGTAGAACGACTTAAGTCCTGTCTGTACGGCGGACGGCGGCCCGATGCGGATGAGCGTTTCTCGGGTCTCCTCGGTCAGCCCTCCCCAGATCCCGTGCCGCTCGCGGTGGTCGAGCGCGTACCGGCGACACGGGATGCGCACCGGGCACTCCTCGCAGATCATCAGCGCCCGTCGGACGGCCGCCAGGTCGCCCGGAGGGGGAAAGAAGGTCTCGATGTCGGCGCCTCGGCAGGAGGCGGTACGTTGCGCTGTCATCCCATCTCCTCCAGCTTCCTGCCGTTGGTCTCCCGCACACGGACGGCGACGAAGACGAACGAGAGCACGGCGAAGCCCGCGTAGATCGCGTAGGTGGACGACAGGTTCCAGTCCGACATGCGGGGGAAGCTCTCGGTGACGGCCCAGTTGGCGATCCAGTTCGCGGCGGTCGCCACCGACATCGCGGCGGCGCGGATCCGCAGGGGGAACATCTCGCCGACCATCACCCAGAGCACCACACCCCAGGAGACCGCGAAGAAGAACACGAAGGCGTGGGCGGCGACCAGCGCCACGGTGCCCTGCGCGTCGGGGATGGACAGACTGCCGCCGCTGCCCGTCTTGTACGAGAACGCCCAGGACGCGAGGGCGAGCGACACGGCCATGCCGGCCGAACCGGTCAGCGCGAGCGGCTTGCGTCCGACCCGGTCGATCAGCAGCATCGCCACGACGGTTCCGACGATGTTGACGATCGACGTGGACAGGCTGATCAGAAGGGAGTCGGCCTGGTCGATGCCCACCGACTGCCACAGCAGCGACGAGTAGTAGAAAATGACGTTGATGCCGACGAGCTGCTGGAAGACGGCCAGCCCGATGCCGACCCACACGATCGGCAGCAGCCCGAAGCGGCCGTCGAGCAGATCGCGTACCCGCGGCTTGTGGTCGGTCTTGAGAGCGTGCTGGATCTCGGCGATCCGTTCCTCCGAGCCCGCGTACGTGCCCTGCAGGTCACGCACCACGGCGAGGGCCTGGACCTCACGGCCCCTCGCGACGAGGAAGTGCGGCGACTCCGGGATGCGCAGCGTGAGGAACAGGTAGGCGAGCGCGGGTACGACGGCGGCCATGAGCATCCACTGCCAGGCATGCAGGGCACCCAGCGGGTTCTCGCTCCTGCCGTCCGCCCCTTGGGCGATGCCCCAGTTGACGAGCTGTGAGGCGGTGATGCCGAGCACGATGGCCGCCTGCTGGAACGAGGCCAGCCGCCCGCGGTGGTCGGGCGGCGCGACCTCGGCGATGTACGTGGGCCCGATCAGCGAGGCGAGGCCGATCGCCATACCGCCGACGACGCGCCAGGCGCCCAGGTCCCAGACGGAGAAGGGCATGGACGAGCCGAGCGCGCTGATCGCGAAGAGAACCGCGGCGAGGTGCATCACACGTCGACGGCCGACACGGTCGGCGAGACGCCCGGCGACGGCCGCTCCGAAGGCGGACCCGAGCAGGGCGGAGGCGACGATGGTGCCCGTCTGGCTGGAGGTGACATCGAATCGGTGCTGGATTCCGGTGACGGCTCCGTTGATGACGGCGCTGTCATAGCCGAACAGGAAGCCGCCGATCGACGCGGCCGCCGAGATGGAGGTGACGCGCCGCAGGTTGGTCGGGCGGACAGCAGGCCCTGAGTGGGCCCGGCCCGCGGAAGAGGCGTTCGTGGTCATGGACAAGGACTCCTTCACAGGATGGAGAGCACGTGGATCGGGTGGACGACTGCGCTGATGACCGGGCGGCACCGGTTGTCGTGCCCTTCGGTGAGCGCGCCACCACCGCTCAGACGCCGGCCGCCGGGGCCGAGAGAAGTTCGTGGAGGCGGGCGAGGTTCGCCGCGCCGACGATGCCGGCGTCCGATCCGACGGTGGCGGTGCGGACGTCGGCGTAGACGCGGTGCTCGCCGCCGCCGAGGGCCCGGCGGTAGGAGACCTCGGCCGGACGCCTGATCAGCTCGCCGGTGTCGCCGAGTCCGCCGCCGATGACGAGGACGGACGGGTCGAGGATGGAGGCGAGGTCGGCGAGGGCCTGGCCCAGCCAGCGGCCCGACTGCGCGAACACATCGAGGGAGAACGGGTCCCCGTCGAGGGCGGCCTCGGTCAGGTGGTGCCCGTCAAGGCCGTCGGGGGTGCCGTCGCCCAGCGCGAGCACCGCCGCGGCCCGCGCCGGATCGGCCGCCGCCATCTCGCGGGCGCGGCGGGTGTGAGCCGCTCCGCTGGCGTACTGCTCCATGCAGCCGTACTGCCCGCAGGGGCAGCCGAGCCCGTCGGGAACCGCCCGGTAGTGGCCGATCTCGCCCGCCATGCCGAAGCGACCACGGAAGAGCCGGCCCCTGCTGATGATGCCGCCGCCCAGGCCGGTGCCCGCCACGACCATCAGCATGTCGTCGTGTCCGGCACCGGCTCCGTGGATGAACTCGCCCCACGCGGCGGCGTTCGCGTCGTTCTCGACAACTACCGGAAGCCCGGTGGCCTCCTGGACGATGTCCCGGATCTCCTTGTCGTGCCAGCCCAGGTTGGGCGCGAAGCGCACCGTCGAGCGGTCCGCGTCCACGTATCCGGCGGCTCCGACGCCGACCGCCCGGACGTCGTCCCAGCCCTTGCGGACCTGCTGGACCGCCTCGGCGACCGCCCCGGCGATCAGGTCCGGGTCGCGTGGGGTGGGGACGCGCACCCGGGAGACGACTCCCCCGCCGGGGTCGACCGTCCCGGCGGCGATCTTCGTGCCGCCGAGATCGACGCCGACGGTCAGACAGCTGTTCTGTTCGTTCATGCGACACCGCCCACGCCGTCGAACCGCCGCGGGCTGAAGGGACCGTGAGACATGGTGTGGTTCCTAACGTTGTGATTCCGTGTGTCGCAGGGGTGGCTCGCGACCTCCGGCTCAGCTTCCGCAATCCGGCGGCGAGTTGCATGAGTCATTCGACTGCGTCCCGCCTTTGTCGCTCGCTGTGTCACACATCCCGGCCGTGCGTTGTCTGTTAAGCGGACCAAGTCGGATCGACCGGAGGTGTGACACGTGTTGGACAAGGAATCGATGGGTGGAACGGACGGGACCGGGCCCAGGATGCTGGCGGACGTCAAGCCGCCCTTCGTGCCGGAGGGCGCTTCGGCGATGACCGTGGTGGTCGAGTGGCCTCCGGGACACCCCGGGACGCCGCCGCACCGGCACTCGGGGCCGTGTTTCGGCTACGTCACCGAAGGCGCCGTCCGGTGGGAACTCGAAGGCGAACCCGAGCGGGTCATCAAGGCCGGTGAGACGTTCTGGGAGCCGGGCGGTGACGTGATCCACTACCAGAACGGCAACGCCTCTTCGGACACGCCGGCCAAGTACGTCGTCATCATGCTGTGCGCGCCCGGCCGGCCGATGCTCACGCTGGTCGAAGAGGAAGAGCTGGCGAAGCGGGCCCACCTGCGCGCCCCACGGCCTTCCGCCGACTGAGCCACTGCCCGGGGCGAGGAGTCCGCCGCATCAGTTCTCGAAGGGGGCCACCGTGGCCGGTGACAGGTCGATGCCGCACGGCACGACCGAGGGGCTGGTAGGACGCGACCGGGAGCTGGAGCTGCTTCGGTCGTACGTCGACCAGGTGCTCGGACGCGGTGGGGTGCTGGTGCTGTCCGGGGAGCCGGGTGTCGGCAAGTCCGTGCTGCTGGATGCCGCAGCGAGTGCGGCGACCGCGGCCGGCGCGCTGGTCCTGCGCTCCGACGGGGTCGAGTTCCTCGCGGATCTGAGCTTCGCCGGACTGAACCACGTACTCGAACCGTTGCTGCACGAGTACGACGGGCTCGACCCGGTGCACCGCGAGGCCCTGACCGTGGCACTGGGCGCGGGTGACGGTGCCCCGGTGGATCGGCTGGTCCTCTACGGGGCCGTACTGGCGCTGCTCCGCCGGGCGGCGAGCAGTCGTCCCCTTCTGCTGGTCGTCGACGATCTGCAATGGGTCGACCGGGCGAGCGCCGCGGCGCTCGCCTTCGTCGCCCGGCGGCTGACCGGGAGCCGAGTGGGCCTTCTCGCCGCCTCGCGGCCCGGGTTCGAGAGCTTCTTCGAGCGCGCGGGGCTTCCCGAGCTCACCGTGTCCCCACTGGACGACAGGGCGGCAGCCGGCCTGGTCGGCACCCGCTTCCCGCTGCTCGCCGGGCAGGCGCTGCGGCGGGTCCTCGCGCAGGCCCGGGGCAACCCGCTGGCACTGCTGGAACTGCCGGTCGCGCTCGGCGACTCCCGAGGCAGCGCGGGAGTGCTGCTGACCGAGGTGCTCCCGCTCAGCCGTCGGCTGCAGGACCTGTACGGCTCCCGGGTCGCGGCGATGCCGGCTCCCACCCGCCGGCTGCTGCTCCTGGCCGCGCTGGAGGGCGGCGGCGACCTGTCGGTCCTGCGGGCCGCCGTCCCGAGCGAGGACGTACTGGCCCTGCTCGCTCCCGCGGAGCGGGCGCAGCTGCTGCGGATCGAGCACCGAGGACTGGGGCGGTTGTCCTTCCACCATCCGCTGATCCGCGCGACCGTCGTGTCCGGCTCGACCAGCGGTCAGCGTCTGGACGCCCACCACGCTCTGGCCAAAGCGCTGGCCGGTCAGCCCGATCGCCGGGCCTGGCACCTGGCCGAGGCCACACTCGATCCTGACGAGCACGTCGCCGCCCTCCTGGAGGACACCGCGCACCAGGCCCGCCGACGCGGCGACGCCGTCGGCGCCTTCAACGCGCTGGTACGGTCCGCCGACCTCACTCCCGGCCCCGCGGACCGCGGCAGAAGGCTCGCCGAAGCCGCCTTCGTGGGCGCGGACGTCACCGGCGAGTTGCGCACCGCGGCCGAGCTGCTCGTGGAGGCCCGACGTGCCGACCCGGAACTCAGGGGATCACTGCGGGCGGCGGCCGCGGCCTCCCAGGTACTGCTCAACCGCGACGGCGATGTGAACACCGCGCACCGGCTGCTGGTCGGTGCGATCACGACCCGCGACGGCAGGTCCGACGGCGACGACGAGGCGCTCTTCGAGGCGCTGTGCACCCTGCGCAGGGTGTGTCTGTGCGCGGGCAGACCCGAGTTCTGGAACGCGTACCAGGCCGCCATGGCTCAGCTGACCGTGCCGATGCCTCCCCTCCAGGAACTGCTCGGCGATGTCTACGGCGATCCGGCACGCTCCTCCGCGACAGCCCTCGCCCTGCTCGACGCGGTGATCCACGACCTGCACCGGGAGACGGACCCGAGCCGGATCGAGCGGGTCGCGATGGCGGCGCTGTTCGTGGACCGGGCGACAGGGTGCCGTGCGGCGCTCTGGCCCGTCGTCGAGGACGGGCGCGAAGGCGGCGCGGTCACCTCGGCGCTCATCGCGCTGGTGGTGCTGTGCCTGGACGACTTCATGACGGGTCGCTGGGACGAGTGCGGCCGTCTCGCCACGGAAGGGCTTGCGCTGTGCAAGACCCACGGCTATCAGACGCTGGCCCAGCAGTTTCGAAGGGCCCAGGGTCTGCTGGCCGCGGCGCGGGGAGACGACGGCACGGTGCGAGGGCTGGCACAGGGGATCACGGAGTGGGCGGTGCCCCGCGGCGCCCGGACCGTCGAGCACTTCGCGCGGCACATGTCGGCCCTGGCCGCCCTGGGACGCGGTGACCACGAACAGGCGTACGTCGACGCGTCGGCGATCAGCCCTGCAGGTGTGTTGGCCGCCCATGCCCCGCTGGCTCTGTGGGTCCCCATGGACCTCGTGGAAGCCGCCGTGCGCAGCGGGCGGCGAACCGAGGCACTCGCCCATGTCGCCGTGATGCGACAGACGGGCCTGCCCGGCATCTCCGGCCGGCTGGCACTCATCACCGCCGGCTCGGCCGCGCTCGCCGCCCCCCAGGACCGGGCCGCCGACGCCTTCGAGGAGGCGCTCGCCGTGCCCGGCACCGAACGCTGGCCCTTCGACCTCGCCCGGGTCCGCCTGGCCTACGGGCAGCACCTGCGTCGCGCACGGGCCGTCCCGGAGGCCCGGACGCACCTCGCCGCCGCCCTCAAGACCTTCCACCGTCTCGGGGCCGCCCCCTGGGCCGCGCGGGCGGCCGAGGAACTGCGAGCCACCGGCCGTACCGCCACCTGGGGAGCCCACCAGGACCTGGAGGTCGGCACGCTCACGGAGCAGGAACACGCGATCGCCAGCCTCGCCGCATCGGGACTGACCAACAAACAGATCGGCGAACGGCTGTTCCTCTCCCACCGGACCGTCGCCGCCCACCTGCACCGGATCTACCCGAAGCTCGGAATCACCTCGCGTGTCACCCTCGGCGCGGCTCTCGCCGCGCGGGAAGGGACGTGAGCGCGTCCCTGAGTGCCGCGCGTGAGGCGATTCCGAGTTTCGGGAACAGCTGGTAGAGGTGCGAACCCACGGTTCGGGGCGAGAGGTGGAGACGTTCGCCGATCTGCTTGTTGGTCATTCCGGAAGCGGCGAGTGCGGCGATCTCCCGTTCTTGTGCGGTGAGGATCACGGATCCGTGCTTCGCTCCGGTCCGGGACCGCCGCGTGGCGCGGAGTTCACCCGTGGCCCGGTCGGCCCACGGCCGGGCGCCCAGGCTCTCGAACACCTCGGCCGCCTCGTCCAGTTGAACTCGGGCCTCGGTGACGAAGCGCATGCGCCGCAGACGCTCCCCGTAGGCCAGCCGGATCCGCGCCAGATCGAAAGGCCAGTCCTGCGCTCCCGGGACGGCCAGCGCCTGTTCGAAGCTGCCGACCGCGCCGTCATCCGGTGCGACCAGCGCGGCCGAGCCCGCCACCAGCAGCGCCAGTCGCGGAGAGAGAGCCGCGACACCGGCCTCCCGCAGCGCACGCACGTGTGCCTCTGCTTCAGCGGTACGCCGGGTGTGCACCGCCGCTTCCACGAGGTCCATGCAGGTCCACAACATGTTCGGAGCGAGCCGGCCCGCGGGACTGATCGCGACGGCATGGCGGAACGCGCACTCGTAGTCGCCGGCACCGAGTCCGGCGAGGACCCGCGCATGGTCGGCGAAGGCCGCCGCGGCCAGCACTCCATGGGGCATGGCCCACTGCGCAATCCGGTCGGCCGTACTTCGACTCTCTTCGAAGCGCCCGTGGACGGCGGCCAGCAGTGCCTGGTGGTATTCGAAATACCAGGAGAAGAACGGGTATTGGCGCCCTGCGCAGATCCTCAGGCCCTCGGCGGCCAGGGTTTCGGTCTCCTCCCACCGGCCGGCCGGGAAATCCTGCAGGCACAGGTGCATGAGCGCGTCGATGTGCCGGCGCACGTGGCCTCCCCCGCGTCCCCGACGGACCGCACGCCAGGAGACGTCCCGTGGCTCCGTGAGCCGGTCGGGGCGGGCGCGGAGCAGCGGCGGAGCAGTCGGCTTCAGGCGGTCGATGGCCGCGTGGAAGGGTGCCCACAGTGCGTCGCGACCACCGGACCAGCACACCAGTCGCAGGACGTGCAGTGTCTCGATGAGGGCGTCGTCCTCTGCGTCGTATCCGTGACTGCCCGTTTCGATGGCCTCCACCAGGAGACGGTGAGCCATGTCGATGTCGCCGTCACCGCCGTTGAGCAGGAGGAGAGCCGCCGTCGCGGCGGTCAACGGAGAGCCGGTGAGGTCCGGGTCCGCGCACCGGGCGCGGACGTGGAGCTCCGACGCCGCGCGCAGCTCACCGGTCCCGTCGGCCCCCAGATAGGCGGCCCACGTCAGCCGGCGTGCGCGGTCCGCGGGGCGGGGACTCAGTTCGGCGGCCCTGGTGAAGGTGGCGACCGCTGCCGTGGCGTCACCTCGCCGACCGGCGCGCTGCCCGGCCTCCTCCAGCAGGGCGGCGACCCGCTCGTCGGGAACGAGGGTTGCCCGGCCCAGGTGCCAGGCCCGCCGCTCGGGTGCCTCCGCGCGGATCTCGGCCAGCGTGCGATGGGCTTGGCAGCGCTCGGTCAGGGTGCTGGTCCCTACGACCGCGACCCTCATCAGCGGATGCCGGAAGACGAACCGTCGGTTCGTGTCGTCGAAGGTGATCAGACGGTCCGATTCCGCCGCTGACAGCGCCGTAAGGGCCTTCGGGTCGCCCGATGCGGCACGCAGGACGCCCGGATCTCCGGTGCCGTCGAGGGCGAGCAGCAGGAGGAGCCGGCGCGACTCGGCCGGAAGGCGGGCCACGCGCGAAGCGTGGCGGTTGCGAAGTTGCAGCGAGAGGGGCAGTACGTCGTGCAGATCGGCCGACGCGTCGCGTTGCGCGGCGGGCAGCTCCACGAGCGCCAGCGGGTTGCCCTGCGCCTGCGCCAGGACGTGGTCCCGCGCCGGTCCGGCCAGCCCCGGAAAGCGGACTCCGAGCAGCTCCTCGGCCGCGTCGCGATCCAGCGGCGGCAGCTCGTACTCGGTGAGCCCGGCTCGGTCGGAGCAGGTCTCGACTCCCGATCTGCAGGCGGCGAGGAATCCGATACGGCTGCCCACCGACCGTCGGGCAACGAAGCCCAGCACCGCCGAACTGGCCCGGTCGAAACAGCCGAGGTCATCAACGACGATGAACACAGGCCGCTCGGTGGCCAGTTGGCGCAGCAGGAAGATGACCGAGTCGGCGACGTGACGACCGTCGGGCACCGGATCGCCCCAGCCCAGCGCACCGCGCAGAACCCTCCGATGAGCATCTTCCAAGCGCTCGATCCGGTCGTTCAGCGGCAACAGCAACTGGTGGAGTCCGGCGTAGGCGAGCTCGGCCTCGGACCGGACGCCGACGGCCGACAGCACCCGGGCACCCGCCCCGGCCATGACCCGGGCGACCTCCCCGAGCAGCACGCTCTTGCCCACCCCCGGCTCCCCGGAGAGCAACAGTGCACGGCCGGCGACCGAGCCCTGCCCGAGCAGCGCCGTGATCTCCCGGAGTTGCCGCGCACGCCCCACCATCTCAGGGAGCTGACCGGCGTCCGCGGCAGGAGTATGGGGCAACCGTTCGACGCGCGAGCCGAGTGACATGGGTACTCCGTACGTTGGCGCTGTCCTCCCCCTGCACGGCGGGAAGGCTTGGGCTCACCGTGCAACGGCCCGCGAGGACAAACATCAGTCACGTGACTGCGCGGCGACTTGCGGGTCATTTGACTGATGGTGCGAACCCACGGGGGCGTCGCAGAATCGTCATGTCCAAGAATCACACGAGTGTCGCAAGACACATCACACCGTGTGCCCTCGGAACCTCCCTTGATCCCACAGATCTACCGAGCGGTGATGTGATGAGAGAACCCGACAGCTGTACGCAGGTGGCGTACCGGATGCTGGTCCGCCTGGTCGTCGCCGAAGGAGTGGACCGGCCCGTGCTGCTGGACCTGTCCTACGACAGCGCCGATCCCTACGCGGTTTCCCTGACGTTCCACATGTGCACCGACACGACCGTGCGCTGGGTGGTCGGTCGCGAACTCCTCCTGGACGGGCTGGAGAAGCTCACCGGCGTCGGCGACGTCCAGGTCTGGCCCTGCCGGGACCCGGCGGCGGACAAGGTGCACATCGCGCTGTGCCCGTGTCCGAAGCAGGAGGCGGTCGTCGTGACCGCCCCGGCACAGACCCTGGGTGCCTTCCTTCGACGAACCCTCGCGGTGGTGCCCACGGGCAGCGAGGATCGTCACCTGGACATGGACGGAGCCGTCCACCAACTCCTGAGCGGTCCAGGTGAGTCGCTTCGATAGGGGCCGCCTGAGCCGGCACCCTGCCTACCTCGAGGTGCAGAAGGAGCGCGCTGAGGACGTCCAGTTGCGGATCGCCGACTGGATCACCCGGTTCGCCGGATCGATGTGGTTCGTCTACATCCACGTGGTCGTGTTCGCGGTGTGGATGGTCTGGGCGGAGAAGAGCCCGTGGCCGACGCTCACGCTGATCGTGTCGCTCGAAGCCATCTTCCTGTCCACGTTCGTGATGATCGGCCAGAACCGACAGGCCGAGTTCACCCGCAAGAAGGCCGACCACGACTACGAGGCGCAGGAGCTCGAACTGCGACACAACACGCAACTCACGGAACTCGTCCACACGCTCACCGTCGAGATCCACCGAGCGGTGAACGCCGTGGCCGCGGGTGAGACGGACACCGGCGAGAACGCCGAGCAGGTGCCCCCACCGGCACAGTCTGAGTCGCCGATGGATGTCACACCGGCCGGGCCTGCGCGGTCTACATGGTGACGGACAACAAGCAGAGGCAGTCATGCGAGAGATTCTGATCGTCGGCGGCGGCTACGCGGGCTTCTACACCGCCTGGGGCCTGCAGAAGAAGCTGCGACCGGGCGAGGCTCGGGTCACGGTCGTCGACCCGCGCCCGTACATGACCTATCAGCCCTTCCTGCCCGAGGTGGCGGCCGGTTCGGTGGAGGCACGACACGCCGTCGTGTCACTGCGGCGGCACCTGCACGACACCCGGTTGATCTCGGGCACCGTGACGGGGATCAGCAACGCGGACCGTACAGTGACCGTCCGC
Organism: Streptomyces sp. WM6386; assembly: GCF_000972385.1. Lineage (GTDB taxonomy): Bacteria > Actinomycetota > Actinomycetes > Streptomycetales > Streptomycetaceae > Streptomyces. The sequence continues at coordinate 9,512 of NZ_JXTE01000062.1, read as the reverse complement.
CCGGTACGCGGGGACACCTACGAGCTGCGCTACGACATCCTCGTGGTCACCGCCGGCGCGGTGACCCGTACGTTCCCCATTCCCGGGCTCGCACAGCAGGCCATCGGTCTCAAGCACGTGGAGGAGGCCGTGGCGATACGTGACCGGCTGATGACCGCGTTCGACCAGGCCGCGTCGCTGCCGCCCGGCCCCGAGCGGCGAAAGCTGCTCACCGTCACGTTCGTGGGAGGCGGGTTCTCCGGCGTCGAGGGCTTCGGTGAACTGCTGTCGCTGGCGGCCGCGATGCTCAGGTCGTATCCGGAACTGGGCACCGACGACCTCTCCTTCCACCTGGTGGAGGCCCGGGGCCGCATCCTGCCCGAGGTGAGCGACAAGCCGGGTGCCTGGGTGGTGCGCCACCTGGAACGCCGCGGCGCGCAGGTCCATCTGAACACGCAGCTGCTGTCCGCCGAAGACGGCCACGTCGTCCTCTCCGACGGAACGGAGTACGACGGCGAGCTGATCGTCTGGGCCGCCGGCAACGCCGCCAACCCGGTCGTGCACAACCACTCGGACCTGCCGCTCGACGCACGCGGCCTGCTGCTGGCCCGCGCCGATCTGCGCGTGGGCACCGAGGCCCGACCCGTACCGGACGTGTGGGCCGCCGGCGACGACGCGTCCATCCCCGACCTGGCCTCGCCGGTGCCGGGGGCGCGCACGGTGCCGAACGCCCAGCACGCCGTGCGACAGGGCAGACGTCTCGCCAGGAACCTCGTGGCCGACCTGCGCGGGCGGCGAGTGCGGAACTACCGCCACGACAGCCTGGGCGTGGTGGCGACGCTGGGGCTGGGGCGGGGCATCTTCCAGTACAAGGGCATCGTCATCAAGGGGTTCCCGGCGTGGCTGATGCACCGGGGCTACCACGTGCTCGCGGTGCCCAGCTGGGAACGGAAGATCCGCGTTCTGGCGGTCTGGCTGACCGCGGCCCTGACAGGCCGGGATCTCGTGTCCCTCGCCTCCGTCCAGCACCCGCGGGACGCGTTCGTGGCGGGTGAGCGGACGCAGGACCCGAGTGCCGGCCGCGCGAAGGAAGGCAGCACAGCATGAGCATGTGGGGTTCTCGTTTCCCTAGGGGGTACGGCATGACCGCGCGTGAGGAGGCCGCCCGCGGCCTGCCCGACATCGAGGACTTCCTGTACCGGGAGGCCCACATGGGAGCGACGCACCGCCGTGTGGCGGCTTTCACCGCGCGCGTGGTGGGACTCACTCCCGAGCAGAAGCGGGACATCGAGCAGTGGTACGTGGAAGAGCAGAAGCACGTCGCCCGCATGGTGACCGACCACATCACCGACCGCGTCGACGCGATGGAAGCGCAACACCACGTCAGGATCAGGCAATGGCTGCGGGGAACACTCACCGGGATGGCGCTGATCACGCTGGCGATGATCGCGTGCGTCGTGGTGATCCTTGGATCGTCGCGGTGACCGCCGTGTTCTAGGAGGGGCCCGTGCGGTACAGGCCCCTGCCGGCGCGCTGGATGCGGGAGGCGGCGACAAGGCGATCGAGTGTGCTGCGGACCGCGTTGATGCTTCCACTGTCGGCGTCACGGCCGAGCGCCGCCGCGACCTCACGGGCTCGTACCTCGGCGTCACCGACCTGGGCGAAGTACGCCATGATCTGCTCGGTGAGCCTTCCGTACTGCTCCTCCGCCTGAGGAGCGGCGGCCGGAGTGACCAGCGCGCTCTCGAGAGCGCCAAGGGCCCGCTGTACCGAGCCGAGATGGGCCACGACCGCCGCCAACTCCCTTTCCAGCGCCTGCTTCTGGAACTGCAGCCGGGCCAGTTCCTCCTGAAGCCCCTCGGCGGTGACCTCGATGCTGTCTGCCGTACGGCCCGCGGAGACCATGAGTACTCCTCTCCTCAACCCCTGTCGACATCATAGGCAGTGCTTTCAGTGTCAGACAGGGCATCTCAGTGTCTCGAACAGTGGGATTTGGCAGGCACGTCGAAAAGCATCGTCCCTTTCTGTCACAAGCGCCCGTCGATCGCGGTCCATGCAGCGGATGAACCGGAGCAACGGAGGCCAGTGGATCATGTACGTCGAACCGTCCCTCAGCACACCTGACGACCTCGAGGACGCTGTCGCCGTCTTCGTGCACCACCGCAGGCGGCTCTTCGGGATCGCCTACCGCATACTCGGCAGCGCCGTCGAGGCCGAGGACGTGGTCCAGGAGGTATGGCTGCGCTGGCAGAAGACGGACCGCTCGGTGGTGCTGAGTCCTGCGGCTTTCCTGTCGAGCGCCACAACCCGCCTGGCCATCAACGTCGCGCAGTCGGCACGCGTGCGTAGAGAGACGTACGTCGGACCGTGGCTGCCGGAACCCGTCGACACCAGTGCGGATCCCGCGGTCGGTGCCGAGCACGCGGAGGCGGTGGAGCTGGCGCTGCTGCTGGTGCTGGAGAAACTGACTCCCGTCGAGCGCGCCGCCTATGTACTGCGCGAGGCGTTCGACTACGCCTACGCCGAGATCGCCGACATGCTCGAACTCAGCCTCGTCAATGTGCGGAAGATCGTCAGCCGTGCTCGCCGGCACCTGCTGGACGAGCGCCGGGAGACCGTGGACGCGGCTGAGCACCGACGCCTCCTGGACACCTTCGTCTCAGCGGCCAGAACGGGAGACGTGGCGTCACTGGAAGCCCTGCTCGCGCCCGATGTCGTCAGCCTCTCCGACGGCAACGGCATGCGGGGCTGTGCCCGGGTGCCTGTGCGGGGCCGCGCCCGGGTGGCCAGACTCTCGACGTATCGGCAGTTGTGGCAGGAGGCGGTGCCCGAGCTGGTCGATGCCAACGGCGCCACGGGAGTCCTGGTCCACCGCGACGGCCGGACGGTCGCCTTCATGACTGCGGCCGCCTCCAAGCACGGCATTCACCAGGTGCTGTGGGTGTTCGCGCCGAGCAAGATCGCCGCCTTCGTCGCATCGCGTTCCCGCTTCGCAGCCACCCCTGATCTCACGTAGGACGGTGGTTCCAGGACCGCAGTTTGTCGGGGTTGAGCATGACCCAGACCTGGGCGACACGGTCGTCGGAGACGTCGAGGCTGATGACAGCGGCGACCTGGCGGCCGTAGCGAGCGACGAGGCCGGTCCGGCCGTTGACGGAATGGGCGGTCAGGATGGTGTGCGGGCTTCGGGCCAGGAGTGTCAAGAGGCTGTCGGCGACCGGCCGACAGCCGTGAACCGGCCCGGTCAACGCCCGTACCTTGCCGCCACCGTCGAAGAACGCCGTCGCGTCCGGGCACAACAACGACGTGAGCAGCTCGCCGTCCTCGGTGACGCATGCCCGGCACACGGCGCGGGCGACGGCGTCGTGCTGCCGCGGTGTCGTGGAGCGGGTGCGTCGTGCCCGCAGCCACTGCCTGGCCCGTTCGGCGAGTTCGGAGAGTTCCGGCTCCGTACGGCCCACGATGTCGACGACCGTGCCCGGCGCCATCCCGAAGGCACGGAACACGAACGCCGCGCGCTCGGCGGTCGACAGCGACGCCAGCGCGTTCAGCACGACCCGGCCGGCCTCCTCCTCCACCTCCGAGAGGCGTGCCCCGTGCCCTCCCCCGTGGCCGGCCGTGTCCCGGCCGGGCCGTGCGAGGCGGTCCAGGCAGATCCCGCCCACGGTCTTCGCCAGCCAGGACCGGGGGACGGTGACCTGTCGACGTGCCGCGTCGGACAGCTCGTACCACCGGTGATACGTCTCGTCCACGACGCTTTCCGCCGCGCCCGGGTCGCCCAGCATCCAGTGGGCGACATCGAGCAGGAACCGGCGCTCCTCCCACAGCTCACCGATCGGCACCGCATCGCTCTGATCCATAGGGCATACCTCGCTCTCGCTTGCGCTGCCCGCACGTGGCAGGGGGCGTCGGCTCAACCCGTAAGACCGGGAACTCCCGGATCGTGTGACACGGGCTCGTCGCGGCCGTGTCACACATGCGGCGGCTGTCCGGTCTTACAGGACAGCTACACACTTCTTTTCCCTTGACTGCCGAACGAGGTGACCATGCCGTGCATTGGCGTGAACGGGCAGCCTGCCTGCGCGTAGATCCCGATCTTTTCTTCCCCGTATCCAGCAGCGGTCCCACCCTTCGGCAGATCGACGAGGCGAAGGCCGTCTGCGGCCGATGTCCCGTGGCGGAGCAGTGCCTCGACTGGGCCGTGCGGGTGGGACGGGTGGACGGCATCTGGGGCGGAACGACGGAAAGCGAACGCCGAGCGATGCGAGTGATCGAGACCCGGGTGGCAGTGAAATGAACACGGGCGAAAGGGTGGCCGACTGGGCCGAGGGACGCTTGGGCGTCCGCCGGCTGGTCAGAGGTAAAGCACGGCGAGTGTTTCCGGACCACTGGTCCTTCGTGCTCGGGGAGATCTGTCTCTACAGCTTCGTCGTTCTCGTCGTCACGGGTGTGTATCTGACCTTCTACTTCCATCCGTCGATGAAGGAGGTGCAGTACAACGGAAGTTACGCACCGCTACGCGGCCAGATGGTGTCGGAGGCCTTCGACTCGACCATGCACATCTCTTTCGACGTCCGCGGCGGTCTGCTGATCCGGCAGGCCCATCACTGGGCGGCGCTGGTCTTCGTCGCCGCCGTACTCGCCCACATGTTGCGGGTGTTCTTCACGGGCGCCTTCCGCAGGCCGCGCGAACTCACCTGGCTGATCGGCTTTCTGCTGCTGATCCTGGCCATGTTCGCCGGGCTGACGGGATACGACCTGCCGGACGACCTGCTGTCCGGGACCGGCCTCGCCGTGGTGAACGGAACGATCCTGTCCATTCCCATCGTCGGAACCTACTTGTCGATGTTCCTTTTCGGAGGCGAGTTCCCCGGCGACGACCTGATAGCGCGCTTCAACACCATCCACGTGCTGGTCATCCCCGGCCTCATGGTGGGACTGCTGACCGCTCATCTGGCCCTCATCCTCTACCACGGGCACACCCAGTACCCGGGCCGGGGACGCACCAACAACAATGTCGTGGGCGTGCCGACCAAGGTACGCGTGGTCAAGTCCTCCGGGTATTTCCTGCTGGTGAGCGGTGCCATCCTCGTCATGGCCGCGGTCGCACAGATCAACCCCGTCTGGCAGTACGGGCCTTACCGTGCCGACCAGGTTTCGGCCGGCTCGCAGCCCGACTGGTACATGGGCGTGGCGGACGGACTGCTCAGGGTGATGCCGGGCTGGGAAGTCGACTTCTGGGGTCACACTCTGGCACTCGACAACCTCATTCCGTTGACCGTGGGTGTCGGTCTCTTCCTCGCCCTGGGCGCATATCCGTTCATCGAATCCTGGGCGACCGGTGACACACGCGAGCAGAACCTTCTGGACCGGCCACGGAACCGTCCCGTGCGAACGGCACTCGGCGTCGCATGGCTCAGTTTCTACCTGGTGTCCTTGATCGGCGCCGCGAACGACATCATCGCCGTCCGTTTCCACGTCCCGGTCGAATCGGTGACGTGGGCGGTCCGAATCGGCCTCTTCGTCGTCCCTGTCGCGGCTTACGCTGTGGCCAAACGCATGGCCCTCGGCCTCCAGCGCAGCGACCGCGACAAAGTACTGCACGGACGCGAGACCGGCATCATCAAGCGCATGCCCAACGGCGAATTCGTCGAGGTGCACGAGCCGCTGAGCCAGGAACAACTCCACACCCTCACCCAGCACAAGCAGTACAAGCCGATCGGCCCCGGCGACCGCCCGTCCCAGCAACTGCGTTCCCGGATCAGCGAGACCCTTTACGGAGAAGGTACGCAGATCGCCAAGCCGACCGCGCAGGAATACCAGGCGCTGCACAAGGGACGCACCGACGATCACGCCTAAGCCGATGCCGCCTCGCCTGCGAGGCGTATGCTGCGGATCTCCTTGCGGGAGGTGATGCCGAGTTTCGAGAACACCTTGCGCAGATGCCATTCCACGGTGTGGGGGCTGATGAACAACTGGGCGCCGATCTCGGGATTCGTGAGACCGTCCCGGACCAGGCGGGCAATCTGCTCCTCCTGGGGTGTGAGGACCACCTCCGTCGCGGCGGAGTGATTGCGGACCCTCGCCCCCGTCGCCTGGAGTTCGCGGCGCGCGCGTTCGGCGAATGCCCCGGCTCCGATGTGGCTCAGCATGTCGTGCGCGATGCCCAGTTGAGCACGGGCGTCGGCTCGGCGGTTCTCACGGCGCAGCCATTCCCCGTACAGCAGGTGGGTCCGGGCGAGGTCCATCCGCACCCCCGTGCCACCGAGCCGCTCGATCGCCTCCCGGTACAGGGCATCGGCGGCCTGCCCCTCGCTCACCAGGGCACGGACGCAGGACACGGTGCCGAGAGCCCACTCGGTACCGGCGGCCTGCGCCATATCGCTGATTCTGCGCACCGCCGCGGCCGCGTCCGCGGGCCTGCCCAGTCGTACGGACGCCTCGACCAGCTCGACCGTTGACTGGAGGGAGAGACCGAGTTCCTGCGGATTCTCGCAGCCCCGCAGAGCGGCCGTATACGCCTGCGCGTACCTGCCGAGGCCGTTGTAGAGCACCGCCGCAGCCCACTGCGTGGCGGTCTCCACCTTGCCCTCACCGCGCAGGAGGAGATCCTGGGTGACCGCGTCGATCGCCTGCTGGGTCGCGGCCTCCCTGCCCCTCCAGGGCTCGACGACCAGCGCACTGTAGTGCGCGAAGAAACTGCTGCCGGTCGCCTCACCGATCGCCGTCGCCTCCGCGACCAGAGAGCCGGCACCGGCCAGATCGCCCGCGAAGACCCGGTTGGACAGGCGAAGCAGGAGCGCCGACGGCAGCACCGACAGGGCTCCCGTCTCGCGTGCGAGGTCGACCAGCCGCTCCGAGAGCACGGACCAGCTCTCGAAGTCCCAGGTGCTGTGGGCCAGGCGGCAGGCGAGCGGGAGCCAGCCGAGCCCCTCCTTCGGCGAGATCCCGCCGACGCGGAACGCGGCCAGCGCCCTCAGCAGCATCGGAGCGCCCGCGGCGTAGCCCTGCGTGGTCAGCAGCGCCTGGCCGTCCAGAAGGAGATCGTCGCGTGTCGGTTCGGCGGGCGTGGGCGTCGCGAGAATGGCCCGGGCCACCTCGAGGATCCCCTCACCGTGCGGCAGGCGGCCTGCGGTGAGGGCCGCGTAGATCGCGTCCCGGTACGTCTCACGGGCGAGTCCGGCGTCGAGCGGCTCCAGGCGTCTGGCCGCTTCGAGCAGCAGCGGCAGGCCGGCGCCGGCGCTGTTGGAGGCGGTCATGATCCGACCGCGCAACAGGGTCGACCGAGCGGCTCCGAGGGCGTCGAGGGGGCCCAGTTCGGCCGCGCCCGCCAGTTCCCGCGCGGCGTCGAAGGCGCCGGCCTGGTATTTGGCGTGTGCCGCCGCCAGTGCCCTGGTTCCACGGCGCGTGGGGTCGGGCGTCAGCTGGGCGGACCGGTCGAGGAAGGCCGCCGCCGCGGCCACTCCGCCCCGTGCCTGCGCCCGCTCCGCCGAACGCTCCAGCTCGGCGGCCACCGCCTCGTCGGGTCCCACCGTCGCACGCGCCAGATGCCACGCCCGACGGTCCGGGTCGAGCCCGGCGTCGGTCACGTCGGCCAGGGCTCTGTGCACCTCGCGCAGGGCGTCCGGGCCCCCCGCGCGATAGGCCGCAGAACGCACCAGTGGGTGACGGAAGCGTGCCCAGGCGCCGAAGGTGATCAATCCCGACGCCTCGGCGTCCGTCGCGGCCGTGTCCACGACGATTCCCAGCCGCTCGGCCGCCCGCCTGAGCAGTGTCGCGTCGCCGACCGGCTCGGCGGCGGCGATGCACAGCAGGCGTTGCGTCTCGGCCGGCAGAGCCTGGACGCGGCGGAGGAAGTCCTGCTCCAGCCGGTTCGCCACAGGCCCCGCGCTGGGATGCCCGAAGCCGCCGGCCGGGTCCAACACGGTGAGTGTGTGCGGCAGTTCGAGCAGGGCAAGTGGGTTGCCGCGGGTCTCCGCGACGATGCGGTCACGCACCCTGCGGTCGAGCGGGGCGGTGACGACCGAGGCGAGAAGTTTTCGGGAGTCGTCCTCGAACAGCCCGGTCACGGGCAGTTCGGGGAGCCCGGTGAACATCTCACCGGTGGTCGGCTCACGCACGGCGACGACGAGCACGACCGATTCCGCGAGCAGCCTGCGGGCGACGAACTCCAGGGTCTGCGCGGAGACCCGGTCCAGCCACTGCGCGTCGTCGATGACGCAGACCAGCGGCTCGCCCCCGCCGGCGTCCGAGAGGAGGCTCAGCGTGGCCAGGCCGACCAGGAACCGGTCGGGCGCGGCCCCGCCGTGCAGTCCGAACGCCGTGCGCAGCGCGTCGCGTTGAGGCTCCGGGAGGTTGTCGAGTCCCGACAGCAGTGGCGCGCAGAGCTGGTGCAGGCCGGCGTAGGAGAGCTCCATCTCGGACTGGACGCCGACTGCGCTGACGGTACGGAATCCGGTGGCCCGCCCCAGCAGGTACTTCAGCAGCTCGGACTTCCCGATCCCCGCCTCACCGCGCAGGACCAGGACGCCGCTGCGCCCGTCCCTTGCGCCCGCCAGCAGGTCGTCGAGGGCCCGACGCTCGTTCCGTCTGTCCAGGAGACCCACTCCGGAACCACGGCTCGTCATGGCAGCCTCCCACCTCAAGATCCTCCCGGCGGGGCGTCGGCCGGTGCGTTGGATCACTGCGGCCGTGGGGCGGCCGAGGCGAGCCGGATCCATCGTAAACGGCTGCGAAAGCGGAGAACTTCCGACTTCGAGCGACCGTGAGGGATCGAGCACTGCCCGCGACGACGATCCGGACGCGTCGGCCACGGACCTCCCACGGACGACCACGCAGTGCCCTACGGCCTTCCAAGGGCGCGCGGGGCTGCCCTCGGGCGCGACATTGGTGCCGGCCGCCCGTCGAGCTGCTGCCCCATGGAAGCGGAGGAGCCGGACATGGAAACGCATCTGACCGAAACCGTGCCGAGCCACGAGACGGCGGGCGCGTCCGTCATCACGCTGGACGCGGCGACCTGGGTGTTCGTGCAGGCCAGGCCCGGACTGCTCACTCTCGCCAGGCAGATCGTCGGGAACGCGCACGAGGCCGAGGACGTCATCCAGGAGACGTGGCTGCGGTGGCAGGGCGCCGACCGCACGGCTGTCTCCAACCCGTCGGCACTGCTCAGGAAGACCACGGTCCGGCTGGCCATCAACGTGGTCCAGTCCGCCTGGAAGCGCCGGGAGTCCTGTGCTAGCCCTTCGCTCCCGGACCGGATGGACCCTTACGCGGGCCCCGAAGAGGTGGCCGAGCGCCAGGACGCCGTCGAGCGAGCGGTTCTCCTGCTGATGGAGACCCTGACTGCGAGGCAACGTGCCGCGTACGTCCTGAGGGAGGGGTTCGGCTACCCGTACGACCGGATCGCCGAGATCCTGCACCTCAGCGTCGTGAACACCAGGCAGCAGGTCGCACGCGCCCATCGGCGTCTCACCGAGGACCACCACAGGCAGCCGGTCGACTCCGTCGCACACCGGCGCCTCGTACAGGCGTTC
>NZ_JXTE01000619.1 GCF_000972385.1 Streptomyces sp. WM6386 | reverse complement strand
GGGCAGGGACAGCACCATGGTCAGGCCGCCGCCCGGCGTGTCCTCCGGGGCGGGTGTGCCGTCCATGGCTTCGGTCAGCCCCCGGGACAGGGCCAGGCCCAGGCCGAGCCCGGTCGTGTTGTCGGTGTCGCCGAGACGCTGGAAGGGTTCGAAGAGCCGGTCGCGGCCGGTGGGGGGCAGTCCGGGGCCCCGGTCCACGACCCGCAGTTCGACCCGGCCCGCGTGGGTGCTGGCGGCCACGAGCACCTTGGCCCCGGGCGGAGTGTGGCGGGCGGCGTTGCCGACGATTTTGGCGATCACCCCCTCCCGCAGCGGCGGGTCGGCCCGCCCCCCCCGGGACCCCCCCCAGGCCCCGACCCCGGCCCCCGGC
>NZ_JXTE01000618.1 GCF_000972385.1 Streptomyces sp. WM6386 | reverse complement strand
CATCACCGCCTTCCCGGTACTGACCCGGATCATCGCCAAACAGGGTCTGCAGAAGACCCGCGCCGCCACCCTGGCCCTCGGGCTCGGGGACGCGGACGACGTCCTCGCCTGGTGCATGCTGGCCGTCGTGGTCGCCCTGACCACCGCCACCGGCACCGCCGGATTCCTGACGGTGATGGCCTGGTCGGCGGTCTACCTGGTCGTCATGCTGTGGCTGGTACGCCCTGTGCTCGCCACCATCAGCGACCGGCTGCGCGTCACACACACGCAGTACGTGCCCGTCCTCGTCGCCTCCGGCGTGTTCACCTCGGCGTTCGTCACCTCCCACATCGGCATCCACGCCATCTTCGGGGCGTTCATGTTCGGCATGG
>NZ_JXTE01000617.1 GCF_000972385.1 Streptomyces sp. WM6386 | reverse complement strand
AACTGGAAGCTCATCATCGAGAACTTCATGGAGTGCTACCACTGCGCGACCATCCACCCCGAACTCACCGAGGTGCTCCCGGAGTTCGCGGACGGTTACGCGGCGCAGTACTACGTCGGCCACGGCGCGGAGTTCGGCGAGGACGTCCAGGGCTTCACCGTCGACGGCTCCGAGGGCCTGGACCGCATTCCGGGGGTGGCGGAGGACCAGGACCGGCGCTACTACGCGATCACCGTGAAGCCGCAGGTGTTCATCAACCTCGTCCCCGACCATGTGATCTTCCACCGGATGTACCCGGTGTCCGTCGACCGCACGATCGTCGAGTGCGACTGGCTCTACCTCCCGCACGTCGTCGAGAGCGGCAAGGACGT
>NZ_JXTE01000616.1 GCF_000972385.1 Streptomyces sp. WM6386 | reverse complement strand
GGGCCGGCGCTCGTCCGAGTGTCGGCGGTGGGCAGGTCGGGGGTGCGAGGCCCTTGGACGGAGGCAGCCGGGCCTGCGGCCGGTGGGGCCGGCTGCTGCGGCCGACGCAGCAGGACGAAACCCACCGCGGCGGCCAGCAGGGTCAGGGCGGCCGCGACGACCAGACAGAGCTGAAGACCGTCGAGGAACGCCTGCGACAGGGCGCCGAGGACACGCGGGGTGTCCGCGCCCAGACGAAGCCCGCCGACCGCACTCAGTCCGCCGGCGTCCGCGGCCTCGGTGACGCGCCGGACCGTCGCCCCGTCCAGCCCCGCGTCGGTGACATGCCCGGGCAGAGCGTCCACGGCCCGAGCGGACAGCAGCGCGCCCAG
>NZ_JXTE01000615.1 GCF_000972385.1 Streptomyces sp. WM6386 | reverse complement strand
AACAGCGCGCCGACCGCGGCCTCGATCTTGCCCGTCATCTCGCGTGCCGATATCAGCCGCTTGCCTTCCAGGTGGCCGCAGCGCTTGGGGACGACCTGGTCCTCCAGGTGGCCGCCGACGATGCCGGCCTGCTCGAACTCGCGGATGCAGCGCCAGGTGTTCATGGCGTTGCCGTAGCCGGCGTCCAGGTCCATGATCACCGGCAGGTCGACCGCCAGGCAGATGTTCTTGGCGTTCCACGCCATCTCGGTGATGGTGGCGAAGCCGAGGTCGGGCAGCCCGAGCATGGCTGCCGAGGTGCCCGAGCCGGTCATGTGGACGGCCGGGAATCCGGCCTGTTCGATGACCCTGGCGCTCAGTGCGTCGTATGCG
>NZ_JXTE01000614.1 GCF_000972385.1 Streptomyces sp. WM6386 | reverse complement strand
GGGAGGCGGCAGCACGGCCTGGCGCCGACGGAGCATCAACCACAAACCAGCCGCGAACAGCCAGTCCACCCGCACACCGACGCACACCGAACGGCGCCTTCCCGCTCGGACTTGCAAGATGGAAACCGATCGGTTTACCATGACAGGGAACCGATCGGTTTTCGCCGAGGAGGCGGGCAAGAGAACCCTCAATTTCGGCGACCACGGTCTTCACCAGAGCGCTGGAAGTGCGTTCTTCACAGTCCAGCTTCCTCAAATCGAAGAGGATATTGACAATGAGTGCAAATTCGCAGAAGAAGTTTTACGCCCTGAATATGTTTGACGTGGTCGACGTGGAGAAGTACCTTGCGTATTTCAGCCGCCTACCCGAAG
>NZ_JXTE01000613.1 GCF_000972385.1 Streptomyces sp. WM6386 | reverse complement strand
CGAGCCGGTCGTGATGTACCTGCGCAAGCAGGGCCCGGGTCTGGTCACCGCCGCCGACATCGCGCCCCCGGCCGGTGTCGAGGTGCACAACCCCGACCTCGTCCTCGCCACGCTCAACGGCAAGGGCAAGCTGGAGATGGAGCTCACGGTCGAGCGTGGCCGCGGTTACGTCTCCGCCGTGCAGAACAAGCAGGTCGGTCAGGAGATCGGGCGCATCCCGGTCGACTCGATCTACTCGCCGGTGCTGAAGGTCACGTACAAGGTCGAGGCGACGCGTGTCGAGCAGCGCACCGACTTCGACAAGCTGATCGTCGACGTCGAGACCAAGCAGGCGATGCGTCCGCGTGACGCCATGGCCTCCGCCGGTAAGACG
>NZ_JXTE01000612.1 GCF_000972385.1 Streptomyces sp. WM6386 | reverse complement strand
GCGCGATCCGCTTGGTCTTGGTGTTGACCCCCTCCGTGGGGTCGTTGCTGTGCGGAAGTGTGAGGGCGGCGTTTACGGCGTCGCGGTCTCGTTCCAGACCTCGGGAAAAGGCATGCAGGTGGGGCAGGTCAGCGCCGGGGACCTGGACGATCCAACGTGAGAGCGCGTCGGCATTGGCGGCGTGAGGTGCAAGGAGCGGGGCGAAGTCCCTGATACCTGACGCCAGTTGGATCATCTCGGGGCAGGCGGCGGTGAGCTTGGCCAGGAGTTCGTGTTGCTCGGCCTTGAGGTTGTCGGGCCTGGTGAGGAGCATCCGGGCGAGCCGGCGTGGGTGTGCCGCCGGACTCTGTTGCGCCAGCGCAGCCTGACACGG
>NZ_JXTE01000611.1 GCF_000972385.1 Streptomyces sp. WM6386 | reverse complement strand
CGAGCCGGTCGTGATGTACCTGCGCAAGCAGGGCCCGGGTCTGGTCACCGCCGCCGACATCGCGCCCCCGGCCGGTGTCGAGGTGCACAACCCCGACCTGGTCCTGGCCACGCTCAACGGCAAGGGCAAGCTGGAGATGGAACTGACGGTCGAGCGTGGCCGCGGTTACGTCTCCGCCGTGCAGAACAAGCAGCTCGGTCAGGAGATCGGCCGCATTCCGGTCGACTCGATCTACTCGCCGGTGCTGAAGGTCACGTACAAGGTCGAGGCGACCCGTGTCGAGCAGCGCACCGACTTCGACAAGCTGATCGTCGACGTCGAGACCAAGCAGGCGATGCGTCCGCGTGACGCCATGGCCTCCGCCGGTAAGACG
>NZ_JXTE01000610.1 GCF_000972385.1 Streptomyces sp. WM6386 | reverse complement strand
TTACTCCACTCACCACACGCCGCCGGAGTTGCTGCCGGTCGTGTTCCCCGAGTTCCACCGCACCCTGGCGCCGGGGGGCCCCCTGATGCTCGTCTGCCGTGTGGGCAAGAGTGAGCACCTGCGTCGGACTCTCGCCTATGGAGGTCACCCGGCGCCCTTCGAGTCCTATCGGCTGCCGGCGGACCGCATTTCCGAACTGCTGGAAGAAGCTGGCCTCGTTGTCACCGCGCGACTGGTGCAAGCTCCCGACGAAGGGGTGAAGGGAACGATCGCCAGCTTCGTGTGCCGCAAACCGGAATAGCCCGGATTCGGTGCGTTCCCGTTCCCGGTCAGCGGCGCGCGCCGGGAGCCACGGTGCGAAGGCCGCAGGCGGC
>NZ_JXTE01000061.1 GCF_000972385.1 Streptomyces sp. WM6386 | reverse complement strand
CCAGGAAGCGGTGGGGCGGGCTGGTGGCTCGGGGGAGGGCGGCAGAGCCGGATGCCGATCTGCGGGTCGCGCGCGACTGCGGAGTGCGGTTCGTGTGTCCCGGGGGTGCCGAGTGGCCCGGGCAGCTCGACGACCTCGGTGACGCGCGGCCCCTGGGGCTGTGGGTGCGTGGGGCGCCCAGTCTGCGGATGTGGGCGCTCAGGTCGGTCGCCGTCGTGGGCGCCCGGGCGTGCACCGAGTACGGGGCTCATATGGCGGCCACCCTCGCGTGCGGTCTCGCCGAGCGCGGGTGGGTCGTCGTGTCCGGCGGAGCCTACGGTGTCGACGGGGCCGCTCACCGCGGTGCCCTCGGCGCCGGCGGGGCCACCGTCGCCGTGCTGGCCTGCGGGGTCGACCGGCCCTACCCGCCCGGGCACACCGAGTTGATCTCCAGGATCGCGGAACAGGGCCTGGTGGTCGGGGAGTTGCCGCCCGGCGACCATCCGACGCCGAGCCGGTTCGTGCTGCGGAACCGGGTGATCGCCGCGCTGACCAGGGGGACCGTGGTGGTGGAGGCCGCCTATCGGAGCGGTTCCCTCGTCACCGCGCGGGCGGCGCAGCGGCTCGGCCGGCACACGATGGGGGTGCCCGGGCCGGCCACCAGCGGACTCTCCGCCGGGGTGCACGAGCTGCTGCGCGGGGACGCGGTGCTCGTCACGGATGCCGAGGAAGTCGTCGAGCTGGTCGGCGACATGGGAGAGCTCGCCCCGGACCGGAGAGGCCCCGTCCTGCCGCGCGATCTGCTCCCACCGGGCGCCCGGCGGGTCCTGGCCGCGCTGCCGTCACGCGGCGCGGCGACCGCGGCCGAGGTCGGGAGCGGTGCGCAGACGACGCAGGACGACGCGATCGCGAGACTGTACGAGCTCCGATCACTTGGTTACGTCGAACGACACGGCGACGGCTGGAAGTTGACACGCCAGGCGATGATCTCCGTCCGTGACGGTCGGAGTCGATGTTGACCGAGCGTGTTCGGCCGTCCGGGGGAACCCCGACAGCCTTGGGAATTCCCGCAGTTGGCCCCGCCGCCTGGTCACGCAGAGCTACCGCCGTGACCCGGCGGGGCGGTCAAAGGAACGTATCTGCGCACAGCTTCCGCCACGCACTTCGCACACCGCGACACTCCAGTCACGCTACGCTCACGGGGATTCCGGCACAGACCGGCACCACGGCATCGAACTCGACATCAGGCAGACAGCTCACCCAGGCACACCTCATTCACGGCAGAACGGCACAAGGCGACGAATGCCCCAGCACACCTCCGGGTCCGACCGGGCGGCGATCCCCCCAGCCGCCCGCGAAGGTAGCGTGCGGCCGCCCGCTCCCTCGACACTCGACGAACTGTGGCGTTCGTACAAGGGGACGGGCGACGAGCGGCTGCGGGAGCAGCTGATCCTGCACTACTCGCCGTTGGTGAAGTACGTGGCGGGCCGGGTGAGCGTGGGTCTGCCGCCCAATGTGGAGCAGGCCGACTTCGTGTCCTCCGGGGTCTTCGGGCTCATCGACGCGATCGAGAAGTTCGACATCGACCGGGAGATCAAGTTCGAGACGTACGCGATCACGCGGATCCGGGGCGCGATGATCGACGAGCTCCGGGCGCTGGACTGGATCCCGCGCTCGGTGCGGCAGAAGGCGCGCAACGTGGAGCGGGCGTACGCGACGCTGGAGGCGCGGCTGAGGCGGACGCCCAGCGAGGGTGAGGTGGCCTCCGAGATGGGGATCGCGGTGGACGAACTCCACGCGGTGTTCAGTCAGTTGTCGCTGGCGAACGTGGTGGCACTGGAGGAGCTGCTGCATGTCGGGGGCGAGAGCGGGGACGGGCTCAGCGTCATGGACACGCTGGAGGACACCGCCGCCGACAATCCGGTCGAGGTGGCCGAGGACCGGGAGCTCAGACGGTTCCTGGCGCGGGCCATCAACACGCTGCCCGAGCGGGAGAAGACCGTGGTCACGCTCTACTACTACGAGGGGCTCACGCTCGCCGAGATCGGGAACGTGCTGGGTGTGACCGAGAGCCGGGTCAGTCAGATCCACACCAAGTCGGTGCTGCAACTGCGCGCGAAACTGGCCGGCTTCGGTCGGTGACCTGGCCGAATGACGAGCGTCGGGACGAGTGACTCCCGCCGGGGGTGGTGCGTCCGTAAAGTGGACGACGTGCCAAGGATTCGAGCGGCCTCCGTGGCCGAGCACCGGTCGATGCAGCGAGCCGCCCTGCTGGACGCGGCTCGGTCGTTGCTGTCCGAGGGTGGGACGGAGGCGCTGACGTTTCCGGCTCTCGCCGAGCGGACGGGGCTGGCGCGGTCGTCCGTGTACGAGTACTTCCGGTCCCGGGCCGCGGTGGTCGAGGAGCTGTGCGAGGTCGACTTCCCGGTCTGGGCCGCGGAGGTGTCGGCGGCGATGGCCGCGGCCCAGGGGCCCGAGGCGAAGGTCGAGGCGTATGTGCGGCAGCAGCTGGCCCTGGTCGGGGACCGGCGGCACCGGGCTGTCGTTGCCATCTCCGCCAGTGAGCTGGACGCGGGGGCCCGGGAGAAGATCCGGGCCGCGCACGGCGGGCTCGTGGCGATGATCGGGCAGGCGCTCGGGGAGATGGGCCACTCGGAACCCCGACTTGCCGCGATGTTGCTGCAAGGGGTCGTGGACGCGGCGGTGCGGCGGATCGAGCTGGGGGCCGCGGAGGATCCTTCGGCCATTACCGACGCCGCTGTGGCTATGGCTCTACGGGGCGTCCGGGGCTGACGTCAGGGTTCGGCAGCGGTACTCCCAGTACCGGCAGCAGTCTCGATGGGCCCCTGTGCAGCAGCCACGGTGGCAGCAGTGACAGTGGGTCCAGGTAGACCGCCCCTTTCCGCAGGCCCCAGTGCACGCACGGAGCCGTGCAGTGCGAGCCCGTCGCCTCCACCGTGCCGAGCATCTGGCCCGGTGCCACCTCGTCGCCCTTCTCGACCGACGCCGTCACCGGTTCGTACGTCGTACGCAGGTCCGTGCCGGTGAGTTCCACCGAGACCACGCCCTTTCCGGCCACCCGCCCCGCGTACAGCACCCGCCCCGCCGCCACCGCTCGTACAGGTGTGCCCGGTGCTGCCGCGAGGTCCACACCCCGGTGGCCGCGGCTGTACGCCGTCGCCGGGGGCTCCCAGCCCCGTAGAACCGACGGGCGAACCCCCACCGGCCAGGCGCGGCCGATGGCCGGAACCGAAGGGTCCGGGGCGGCCGGCGGGGGCGGGGCCGGACCGCCCGACACCGGGCCCGCGGCCAGCACCGTCAGCACCAGGGCCAGCAGCAACGCCGCGCCGCCCCCGCTCACACATCGCATCGCTCGCATGCCGGAAGCCTGCGGGAAAAGCCGTGATCATGGCCGGGAGCTGTGGACCGCTCCCCGGTTGTGGACAGCGGCGTCACCCGGTGCTCCGTGGGTCCCGTACACTTCTACTGGCGATCCGGGTCACCGGGTCGACTTCGCACGCCCCGACACGGCGGCCGGCAACGGTCCCGGTCAGCGCCCCTCGGTCCTTAGTGGCACGGCGCATGTGGGCGTCAGGACATAACCGAGAAACAAGGAGAACGGCCATGGCCGTCGTCACGATGCGGGAGCTGCTGGAAAGCGGCGTCCACTTCGGTCACCAGACCCGTCGTTGGAACCCGAAGATGAAGCGATTCATCTTCACGGAGCGCAACGGCATCTACATCATCGACCTGCTCCAGTCGCTGTCGTACATCGACCGCGCCTACGAGTTCGTCAAGGAGACCGTCGCCCACGGCGGCACGGTCATGTTCGTCGGCACGAAGAAGCAGGCGCAGGAGGCCATCGCCGAGCAGGCGACCCGCGTCGGCATGCCCTTCGTCAACCAGCGCTGGCTGGGCGGCATGCTCACCAACTTCTCGACCGTCTACAAGCGCCTGCAGCGCCTGAAGGAGCTCGAGCAGATCGACTTCGAGGATGTGGCCGCGTCCGGCCTCACCAAGAAGGAGCTCCTGGTCCTCTCGCGTGAGAAGGCCAAGCTCGAGAAGACCCTCGGTGGTATCCGCGAGATGTCCAAGGTCCCCAGCGCCGTCTGGATCGTGGACACCAAGAAGGAGCACATCGCGGTCGGTGAGGCCCGGAAGCTCAACATCCCGGTCGTCGCCATCCTCGACACCAACTGCGACCCCGACGAGGTCGACTACAAGATCCCGGGCAACGACGACGCGATCCGCTCCGTCACCCTGCTCACCCGCGTGATCGCCGACGCCGTCGCCGAGGGCCTCATCTCCCGCTCCGGCGTCGCCACCGGTGACAAGGGTGACAAGGGCGCGGGCGAGCCGCTCGCCGCGTGGGAGCGCGACCTGCTCGAGGGCGAGAAGAAGGCCGAGGAGGCCCCGGCCGCCGAGGCTCCGGCCGCTGCCGAGGCGCCCGCCGAGGCTGCTGCCGAGGCCCCCGCCGCCGATGAGGCCGCCCCTGCCGCCGACGAGGCGCCCGCTGCCGAGGCCCCCGCCGAGGCCGCTGTCGAGGCTCCGGCCGCCGAGGCCGAGCAGGCCTGACCCCTCACCCCTTCGGGTCTTTTGACGGCGGGGGCCGACCAGCCCCCGCCGTCAAGCCCGTAGATCTTCAGACTTCGAGAGAGATTCCAGGAATCATGGCGAACTACACCGCCGCCGACGTCAAGAAGCTCCGCGAGCTCACCGGCGCCGGCATGATGGACTGCAAGAAGGCCCTGGACGAGGCCGAGGGCGATGTCGACAAGGCCGTAGAGGCCCTGCGCATCAAGGGCCAGAAGGGCGTCGCCAAGCGCGAGGGCCGCTCCGCCGAGAACGGCGCCGTGGTCTCCGTCATCGCCGACGACAACACCTTCGGTGTCCTGGTCGAGCTGAAGTGCGAGACGGACTTCGTCGCCAAGGGCGAGAAGTTCCAGGCCGTCGCCAACCAGATCGCGCAGCACGTCGCCGCCACCTCCCCGGCCGACCTCGACGCCCTGCTCGCCTCCGAGATCGAGGCCGGCAAGACCGTCCAGGCGTTCGTGGACGAGGCCAACGCCAACCTCGGCGAGAAGATCGTCCTGGACCGCTTCGCGCAGTTCGCCGACGGCTTCGTCTTCGCCTACATGCACCGCACCATGCCCGACCTGCCCCCGCAGATCGGTGTCCTGGTCGAGCTGGACAAGGCCGACGCCGACCTGGCGAAGGGTGTCGCCCAGCACATCGCCGCCTTCGCGCCGAAGTGGCTCTCCAAGGAGGACGTGCCGGCCGAGGTCGTCGAGTCCGAGCGCCGCGTCGCCGAGGAGACCACCCGCGCCGAGGGCAAGCCCGAGGCCGCCCTGCCGAAGATCGTCGAGGGTCGCGTCAACGGCTTCTTCAAGGACGCCACGCTGCTCGGCCAGCCGTACGCGCTGGACAACAAGAAGTCGGTCCAGAAGGTTCTGGACGAGGCCGGTGTCACCCTGAAGCGCTTCACGCGCATCAAGGTCGGCATCTGAGTCCGTACCGCGAGCGACGTACGGGCCCTATAGGGTCGTCAGTAGTCGTCCGGTACGCCGCCACGCACGCGCGTGGCGGACGACAGCAGATCTGACGAGGAGGCCATTGCCGCGCATGGGATACGAACCAGTTCCCATCGGCAATGGCCTTCTTCGTATGTGCACCATGAGGAGAATCCGATGACCACCAAGGCCCAGAAGAGCGACGACGGCAAAGTGAGCGGCCGGTTTCTGCTGAAGCTGTCCGGAGAGGCCTTCTCCGGCGGCGGGGGCCTGGGCGTGGACCCGGACGTGGTGCACAAGATCGCCCGCGAGATCGCGGCAGTCGTACGTGACGGCGCGGAGATCGCGGTCGTCATCGGCGGCGGCAACTTCTTCCGCGGCGCCGAACTCCAGCAGCGCGGCATGGACCGCGCCCGCTCCGACTACATGGGCATGCTCGGCACCGTGATGAACTGCCTCGCCCTCCAGGACTTCCTGGAGAAGGAGGGCATCCAGTCTCGGGTACAGACCGCCATCACCATGGGTCAGGTCGCCGAGCCGTACATCCCGCTGCGCGCCGTGCGCCACCTGGAGAAGGGCCGCGTGGTCATCTTCGGCGCCGGCATGGGCATGCCGTACTTCTCCACCGACACCACCGCCGCCCAGCGCGCCCTGGAGATCGACGCCGAGGCGCTGCTCATGGGCAAGAACGGCGTGGACGGGGTCTACGACTCCGACCCGAAGGCCAACGCCGAGGCCGTCAAGTTCGACTCGCTCAGCTACGGCGAGGTCATCACCCGCGACCTCAAGGTCGCCGACATGACCGCCATCACGCTGTGCCGCGACAACAAGCTCCCGATCCTCGTCTTCGAGCTCCTGGCGGAGGGCAATATCGCCCGTGCCGTCAAGGGTGAGAAGATCGGCACGCTCGTGGGTGACCAGGGCAGCCGGGACTGACGATCCGGCGACCAACCCGTCCGGGGGACGGACGGGACGGACCCTGACCGGGGGATGGACAATGTCCTGCCGGTCGGGAACCGTGCAGGAAGAAGACGCGACGCAGCCGGCCGCCGCCCCTCACCAAGGAACCGCAGCCGGGCCTCACTCAAGACACGCAGGAGCAAGTGGTGATCGAAGAGACCCTCCTCGAGGCCGAGGAGAAGATGGAGAAGGCCGTCGTGGTCGCCAAGGAGGACTTCGCCGCGATCCGTACCGGTCGTGCGCACCCGGCGATGTTCAACAAGATCGTGGCCGACTACTACGGTGCGCCGACGCCGATCAACCAGCTGGCTTCGTTCTCCGTGCCGGAGCCGCGCATGGCGGTAGTGACCCCGTTCGACAAGACGGCCCTGCGCAACATCGAGCAGGCGATCCGCGACTCCGACCTGGGCGTCAACCCGAGCAATGACGGCAACATCATCCGTGTGGTGTTCCCCGAGCTGACCGAGGAGCGCCGCCGCGACTACATCAAGGTCGCCAAGGGCAAGGCGGAGGACTCCCGGGTGTCCATCCGCTCGGTCCGCCGCAAGGCCAAGGACGCGATCGACAAGCTCGTCAAGGACGGCGAGGTCGGCGAGGACGAGGGCCGCCGTGCGGAGAAGGAGCTCGACGACGCTACGCACAAGTACGTCGCCCAGGTGGACGAGCTCCTGAAGCACAAGGAAGCGGAGCTTCTCGAGGTCTGATGAACGACTCTTCCTGGGGAGCGCCGCCACAAGCCGGGTACTGGGGGCCGTCCGACCAGGGGCCTGTCCAGGGGGCTGCCCCGGCGGGTCCCGCGTACGATGCGCCTGAGGCGCAGCACACTCGCCCCATGCCCATCGTGCCTGACGGACCTGCCGTGCCCCGATACGGCGACGACCAGGATGACGACCGGGGGGCCGCTCGGCTGAGCGGCCCCTTGTTCCGCGACGAGACCACGTCGGCGCAGCCCCGTGCGGCGGCGCCGCAGAATCCGGAGCCCATGCCCGACGCCCCGCAGCCGGCTCCCGCGCCGCAGAAGAAGAGCGCGGGGCGGGACCTGGGTGCGGCCATAGGGGTCGGCGTCGGGCTCGGTGCGGTGATCGTCGCGTCCTTGTTCGTCGTCAAGGCCGTCTTCCTCGGCGTCATCGCGGTCGCCGTCGTCGTCGGTCTGTGGGAGCTGACGTCCCGGCTCGAGGAACGCAAGGGCATCAAGGCGCCCCTCGTGCCGCTGGCGGTCGGCGGTGCGGCCATGGTCGTCGCCGGATACGTCCGGGGCGCCGAGGGCGCCTGGGTCGCGATGGCGCTCACCGCGCTGGCCGTCCTGGTCTGGCGGATGACGGAGCCCCCCGAGGGCTATCTGAAGGACGTCACCGCGGGGGTCTTCGCGGCGTTCTACGTGCCGTTCCTGGCGACGTTCGTCGCGATGATGCTCACCGCGGACGACGGTGCGTTCCGGGTCATGACGTTCCTCGTCCTGACCGTCGTCAGCGACACCGGGGCGTACGCCGTCGGCTGGCGCTTCGGCAGGCACAAGCTCGCGCCGCGCATCAGCCCCGGCAAGACCCGCGAGGGCCTGCTCGGCGCCGTGTCGTTCGCAATGGTCGCGGGTGCGCTGTGCATGCATTTCCTGATCGACGACGGCGCCTGGTGGCAGGGTCTGCTGCTGGGCTTCGCGGTCGCTGCCAGCGCCACACTCGGCGACCTCGGCGAGTCGATGATCAAGCGGGACCTGGGCATCAAGGACATGGGCACGCTGCTGCCGGGCCATGGCGGCATCATGGACCGGCTGGACTCTCTGCTGCCGACGGCGCCGGTGGTGTGGCTGCTGCTGGTGCTGTTCGTCGGTTCCGGCTGATCGTTTCCGTACAGGGAGAAGCCCCCGCTTCGGCGGGGGCTTCTTCCGTTCCGGCGGTCCTGTTCTACCGGCTGGTCCAGTGGGACGATTCCCCTGTAAGCCCTCGAAGGGGATCGCCCTGGAAGGAGGGCGTCATGTCCGCCATCCGTGAAGTGATCGACGTCGACCGCAGTCCGGAAGACGTCTACGCGTATATCACCGACCCCTCCCACCTGCCGGAATGGCAGCTGAGCGCCGTCAAGGCCGAGCCGCTCGACGAGGGGCCCGTCCACGCCGGCTCCCGGGTCCGGGTCACCCGGCGCATCGGGAACCGTGAGATTCCGATGACCGTCGAGTTCGACAGGCTCGACCCTCCGTACAGCTGGGATCTGCACGGCATCGAAGGCCCGGTCAGGCCACGTACCCATGGCGAGATCGAGTCGCTCGACGACGGGCTCCGTTCCCGCGTGACGATAGAGATCGACTTCGAGGGGCACGGCCTCGGCAAAGCCCTGATTCCCCTCGTCGTCCGCCCGCAGGTCCGCAAGGAGCTTCCACGGGACGAGCAGCTGCTCAAGGAATGCCTGGAGCGCCCCACCACCTAAGCGCTCCGCGGGCAGCGATGTGCCGTCGGCTGTCCGCGGCGCCGTCGTGGCTGGTCGCGCAGTTCCCCGCGCCCCTTCAGGGCGCTGCCGAACCGTAGAGGACTTCACCCGACCCGCTTAGGACGTGCAGACGTCCTTGAGCTCATTCGCGGCGGCGTCGATCCGGCTGCTGTCCGGGTCGGTGTCGCCGTCGAGGATGGACTTGTTGTAGTCCTCGATGGCCTTGTTCAGGTCGTCGACGGCCTTGTCGACCGTGCCGTCGTCCGTGCCGTCGTTGATCTTGTCGAGGTTCTTCTCGATGGTGTCGATGGACTCGTCGGTCTTCGACGGGTCCTTCGCCGCGTCCCAGCCCGCCTCGTGGATCGCCTTGAGACTGTCGGCGATCGTGTCCGCGTTGGTGAGACAGTCGAGCGCGTCGTCGGTGTTCTCGCAGCCGGTGAGGAGCCCGGCGGTCAGTGTGACGGCGGCGACGGTGGTGGCGATGGCGGCGATACGGCGTCCGCGTCGGCGGTTGGCGGCCATGGAACGGGTCCCCTCCTGGAAGGCACAGGGCGCTGCTGCGATCTGTGTGCCGTCCACGATTCCGCCGTAGGGTCCCCTGCGACGAGGAAGCTGCCTCCCGTATGGGTGGTGGAGCGGACTACACCGTGAGGGGCGGGGCGTATGTGGGTTCCGGACAGCCTGGACCGACTGCGGGAGTGGCTGGAGAGGAACAGCATTCCTCTGGAGTCGTGGGGGACCGAGGGGACCAAGTCCGTACAGCACCTGTGGGACGAGATCGAGGCGGGGGAGACGACCTTGGACTCCGAGCCGCCGTTGCGTCGCGTCACCGTCGTCACCCTGCGGATCCGGCAGGGTGGCAAGGAACTCGTGGAGATCGCGCAGCTGATGGCCGACGGCAGCTGGCGCCCCAGGGACGAGGCGCCCGCCGAGAAGATGAAGCCCGGAGAGGAAGCGTCCGACACGGCACGGCGGTGCCTGGCCGAGGAACTCGGAGTCGAAGGCCCCGGAGTCGTCGTGGGCCCCGTGTCCGAACGGCGTCTGCGCCGGGACTCGTCCCCGTCGTATCCCGGTCTGGCGTCCGAATACGTCTTCCATGAGGTCGACGTCCAGGTGCCGGGTCTCTCCTCGTGGAACTTCTGGACCAGGGAGGCCGGCGACGGGGTGGTTTCCGCCCATCTCTGGGCGTGGCGGTAGTCGACTGGGGCACTCCGGTTGATCTGCGACACTGGTATGACCATGCCCAAGCCCGGAGAACTGGCAGGCGTCAGGAGCGAACAGGCCCCCTATCTGCGTCTTTGACGTCGACAGGGGGCCTTCGTTGGGGCTCTGGGCCGTCTCCGGGCCGTCTGGTTCGTCGCCCAGTCCTCTAGCGACTATCGGTGAAGATCAACACCAGGATGCCGATACCGAGAGTTGCTGTGGCGATGAACGTGGCCCCTCCAGCTGTCGCGCAGTCAGTAGGCGTCGTGCCAAGACACCTGAGCAGGATGCCGGTGACGAGCGCTAGGACAACGGAGAGAGTGAGAGCGAGCGCGATAGCCCACAGTTTTCGTTCCCGATTGGTCACATAACTGCCGTAGGTTTTTGAGGGTCGTTGTCGGTCACGACTAGGAGGCCGGGCGTTTTGGACGGGATCGATAGACCGTGACAAGGGCACATCGTTTGCCTTTTGGGCCGTATGCGCGGTGCAGCTACGGTACGCCCAAGCGCACGTTGATCGGGCACAGTTGCTTACTCTTCTGATTTGAGTACCTGGTCGATTGCCTTTCTTGTGCGTTCTTGACTTGAGGGCATCAAGTGCGCGTATACCCTCAGCGTCAGCGCCGGGTCGGCATGCCCCAGGTACTGGCTGACGGCCTTGATGCTCTCCCCGGCGTCCAGCAGAACCGAGGCGTAGAAGTGCCTCAGCGCGTGCATACCGTGCTCCCGTGCGGACTCGTACCTGCCCTTCTCATCGGCCTCCGCAATCAGGCCTGCGGCTGCAAGAGCTGGCTTCCAGTCCTGGATGTTGAAGTTACTGCGCCAGGCAACCCCGTTGGCTGTATTCGTAAACAGCAGACGAGCCGAAGCCATCGGGCCATCTGGCCTCCGCCACGGGAGCGTGACTTCAACGGGCTTGTACTCGTCCATGTGGGCACGCAGGGCAGCAGCCACCGACGACGGCAGCGGTACGTCCCGCTCCTTGTTGCACTTCGGCGGGGCGAATACAGCTTTCCCACGGATCATCTTCACCTGCTGACGTACATGGACGATGCCGTCTTCCCAGTCCAACGCATCCTCAGCCAAGCCGACAATCTCGCCCTGACGGAGCCCACACCCAGCCCCCAAGTCCACCATGGCCTCGTACCGCGGAGTGAGGGCTTCACGAACTGCGTACACCTGCGCGGGCAGCCACGGCACAACGCGTCGACGCTCAACTGTTGGCGGACGGACGGACTTTGCGGAGCACGGATTCCGAGCGAGCAGGCCATCGTCCACAGCTGCGCTCAGAACTGCTCTAACGTCGCCGTAGATGTTGCGCGCGTATCCACCGCTCACGGCGATATTGGCCTCTAGGCCACTGACGAGTTCGCGGATGTGTTCGGGGCGGAACGAATCGAGTGGACGCGTGCCCAGGATTGGGAACGCGTGCAAACGCAACCGTTGTTCGATCACAACCTGACTCGCCGGGTCGATAGCGTGGGCGTTCAGCCACTTCACGGCGTAGTTCTTGAAGGTGATCCGGGCTGCATGGGGGTCGATGTACTGCCCGCGTGACAAGTCGGCCGCAATGTTGGTGAGCCACTTTTCGGCGAGCCGCTTCTGCCCGTCAGGGAAGCTCTTGGATTTCTCGCTACCGTCGGGGCCCACGTATCGGGCGCGGTAGCGCATGCCGGTGCCGTGGCGATCGGTCTTTACCTTGGCTGTCTTTCCGTGGGAGTCAGTCTCGGTCTTGTACCAGCGGTCTTGGATGTGGCCTGCCATCTGGGGCGTGGTCCCTTCAGGGCATGAGGAAGGGAGGGCCACGGCGTGACCCTCCCCACGGAGTTGTGCTGTGCGATTGAGCCGTGTCAGGCGGCGTCTTGCTCCGCGCTCTTGCGCTGGGCGACGTAGGCGCGCACGTCGGCGGGGTCGTAGCGAAGGTGCTTGCCGACGCGGAAGCCGAGCGGGCCGGTCCGCTTCTTGCGCCACTGGTAGACGGTCTCTAGGGGCACCTCGAACATCTCGGCGATGTCGTCGGGGGTGAGGTACCGGTCTGGAAGGCCGCCCCGGAGGGTGGCGCGGGGGTCGGTCTGGACGGGGGCGGGCGCGCTCACGTTGTCCTCCGCGAGTTGGATTCACATTGCTCTGAGTCGCGACTCATCGGCACTCAGCGGCACTCAGAGGGGTTTTGAGACGCGATGAGTCGCGACTCAGGCAAATGTGGTTCGGACACGTTCAGCGTGATCCCGGTGTAGGTGACCACCTGCCGGCCGTACGCGTCGCGGGGCCGGGAGCGGCTGAGCTGCGGGACCACGGAGAGCAGGTTGCGGCCGAACACCTGCTTGGTGCCGGGGCGGACGCCGTTGTCCTCGGCCCACTCGCGCCAGATGGTCCACAGGGCGTCCACGGGCACGCTGCACATGGGCCCGGTGGTGCAGCGTTCCCGGATGAAGGCGGAGGTGGGGGAGGCAGTGTCCTGCATGGTGGTGACTGCCTCGCGACTGGAGACCGGTTCGGTGATCCGGCCCCTCTGCTGGAGGCGGGCGAGGCCTTCCAGGGCCCAGTTGAGGATGCCGGGCATCTCCGCGGTGAGCCGGTCGAAGAGGGTGGGGTCTTCCTTGCCCAGCCAGGACACCCGCATGTTGAGCAGGACGAAGCGGCGGGCGATGACGCCGGAGGAGTCACCGAAGTGCGGCAGTTCGTTGGACAGGATCACCAGCCGGGTGGGCAGCTTGCCGGTCCACACCGCGCGGTACTTGCGGTCGATGTCGATGGTGTCCTCACCGGAGATCGTCAACAGCCGCTCTACGACCTGGCTGTTGTCGTTGCCGGACAGGCGGGCGTCGGAGATGACCGCGAGCGGCTTGCCGATCAGCGTGGACAGTCCGAAGTTGGTGCCGAGTCCGGCGAGCGTGGGCCCGGCGAGATTCTCCTTGCCGACCAGCTCTTTCAGCACGCGGGCGATGGTGCCCTTGCCGGAGCGGGACGGGCCGACGATGAGCAGGATCTTCTGCTGGTCGGTCCGGCCCGACAGGACGTAGCCGAACCACTCCTGAAGAGCGGCGACGGCATCGGGGTCCTCGGGCCAGATCTGCGCCAGGAAGCCTTCCCACGTCGGCGCGGTCGCGGTGGGGTCGTAGGCGAAGGGGACGGAGACCAGGTTGAAGAACCCGGGCCCGTGCGGCAGCAGCCCGCGGTCCCGGATGCGCAACAGCCCGTTCTCACACGCCACGATCGGCCCGTCGTCCGCCATATCCCCGCCCTCGATCCAGGTGGGGGCATCGGTCTCGGTGGGCAGCAGGGTGATGGCGCCCAACGCGTCGAGAAGATTGCTGATCTTCTGCTTCGTGGGTGCCCAGTCGTGCACCTCGGGCTTGTTGTCCTTGCCCAAGGTCACGTAGACCACGTGTTCCAGGCGGGTGTACATGGCCGCGCGCACCTGTGCGTCGTCCATCTCCCGCCAGCACGTTCCCGTCCAGCGCATCCAGGAGGCGCGCCAGCGCCGGCACACCAGGCGTCCGTCCTCGGTCTGCCAGTCCGGCAGGAGACGCCGGGCGACGGCCAACGGGTTGGAGGGTGCGGGCAGTTCTTCGAGGTCGTCGGTCATGCGGCTCGCCTCCCTTGCTGGGGGTTCAGGCGCGGGCAGGTGGTGCGGTGGTAGTCGTAGTCGGCGACCAGGTCGGCCACGCTGTCGCGGCCGGTGGCGGTGTCGGTCTGTCCGCAGGGGCAGGCGTAGGCGGCGGTGGGGGTGTCGCCGTAGCGCTTGGACCAGCGGGCGCCGTCGTAGTGGTGGCGGTAGACGGGCGGGGCGTAGATGCGGATGCCGGGCCGCTCCGGCGTGGGGTTGCCGGGAGTGCCTTCCTGCGCGTCAGGGCGAAGGGCAGTTCGGACGCCCTGACGGGCGACGCCTGTCGGCTCGCCCACGGCCGTCGTGTCCACAGCCTGTGGAGCGTCGGTCGGCACCGGTGGGGTGGCCGTGATGCTCTTCAGGAGGGGGCGGGGGGTGCTCATGCCGCGGTCCTCCTGCTCTGGTTGTGGGCGATGGACCAGTTCAGGGCGCTGCGAAGGGTGGAGCGGCACTCGGCAACGGTCAGTCCGGCCCGCTCGCCCCCCTCCTGAAGAGCCTGCTCAACCACGTGCCGGGGGAGGTCGCCCCACGCCACGAAGCGCCCCAGGGCGCGCGCCGCGCGGAACAGCGTCGCTTCCCGCTCGCCCTCCACGGCGCGGGCCACGTTCGCGGCTTCCTCGGCGAGCGCTACATCCGCATATCGGCTAGATTGCGCCGTTACGGCCATCGAAGGGGCCTGAGACGGCTTGGGGGCCGGTACGAGGATGCTGCGCAGCCATACGGGCAGAGATGCGGCCACAGGCTCGCACAGGGCTTCGTAGGGTCCGGCCGGGGTGGTGCTGCCCGCTGCGACGACGTAACCGCCCCATGCACGGGTGTCGACCAACTCACCGATGGTGCGGGCTGTGTTGGCCATCCGCACGCCATTGGGAGCGGCGAAGTACAGGTGCTGTCCGTCGTTCGCGGTCCGCACTCGGTAGGTGTCGGGGACGGCGTGCCCGGCGCGCTCGCAGAGCGCTTGGAAGGTTGCCGCGCCGTCAGGCGCGTCCGAACTGTCCATGTCGTGTGCGGGCTTGGGCTTGTCGAGGTCGACGACCACCAGCCCGGAGGGGCCGGTGGCGATGCCGACGTTGAACGGCGCGTGCGTCCAGGCGGCACGGATGCGGTCCGGGTCGGTGGTGGCGCGCTGCTCCCACGTCAGGTGCCCGTTCACGCACGGGCCGGTACCGGGGCAGGTATCCGCGCCGTGCAGGGCGGGCGGGCGCTTCATGCGGGGGCGGATCGGGAAGACGTGCCAGCCGCGTTCGGCGGCTTCCAGCGCGGAGTGCATCAGGTGCTCGGTCACGCGGCCACCCCCAGCGCGATCGTGGCGAGGTGGGCGCGGCCGATGAACTCCGTGTAGGCGGGTGGAATGGCCTCGGTCAGTTCCTCGCGCACGTCGGTCCACGTGATACCCATCGCAGCCTGAAGCTCCTGGACGGTCGGCTTGCCGCCGCCGCTGCCGTAGGCGGCGACGTACGGGCCGTCGTAGAAGCGGCCGTGGCGGTAACCGCGCACGCGGCCCCGATGCGGGACGTGCGTCGGCTGCTCGGCCGTCCAGCCGCCCAACTCGAAGTTGCGGTGGCGGATGACTCCAAGGCCGAACATCTCGCCGCACAAGGTGAGGTCCTTGCGGATCTCCGCGCGGCCGTTGGGCTGCTCGATGGCATACGGCAACCCGGTCCTGTCGAGCAGGTCGCGCGTGGGCGCCACCAGGTCGACGTGGGCGCGGCCCCACCCCTGGGAAGCGTTGGTGCCCACGGTCAGCGCGCATCCGTGCTGGCACGGCGGGGAGGCGTGGACGAACGTGTACCGCTGGATCTCGCCAGATGCGACCAGGCGGGCGAGGTAGGCGAGGGCGTCGCCCTGGTGGTACGGGAAGGGGTAGTTCGGACGGTCGGCGAGGTCGCAGCCGTCCACGTCGAAACCGGCGCGGGCGTAGCCCACGGCGGCTCCGCCGGCGCACGAGAACAGGTCCAACAGGCGCGGCCGGGTCCGCTCTCGCCGGATGGGAGTGGGATGGGTCATGCTGGAGGTCTCCTGTTTCTGTCGAAGGGACGGAGAACCGGGGCGGTCGCGGTCTTTGGCGAGAGGCGACCGCCCCATCTGTTTCTCAGCGCAATTCACTGGTGGTTGTTGGTCTTGGCCCACACGCCGGTCGTGCGGGTGTGGACGTTGCGCCGGTCCTGGTAGACGGGTCCTTCGTAGTGGTGGTGGACGTCCGGCGCCGGCTTGGCTCGCGCGGCGAGCCGGGCGAGGGCGAGCACGAGCGCGGTGGGGGCGCCGAAGACGAGTCCGCATACGAGCGGGTCGGCGAACTGTGAGACGTACATGAGCACCGCCGCCGTGCCGCCGACCATGGCGGTGGCGGTGCCGCCGGCGAGCATGAGGACGCTCGCGTCGGTGGCGCCCTGGCTCATCGGGGGCCGGCCCGGCTGGACGACGGGCGGGGCATCGCCGTGGGCGGGAACGGGAGTCTCGTCGCGGTAGGCGGTGGGCCGGTAGGCGTCGGCGATGATCCGCCGGGCCTCGGTCTCGGCCTGAACCGCGCTCAGTCCGGCGCCCGTGGAGGCGGGTTGGGGGGTGGTGTCGGGGTGCATGCGGAATCCCTTCCGAACATGGTTCAGGGAGGTAGGGACACCCCCTTGCGGGGGCGCTGTGGAGGGGGTTTTCGGGGGCTGACCTGCACTGCCTCCCTGCCTCCCTGGCTGATCATTTGTGCAGGTCAGGGCGAGGGAGGCGGGCCAGGGAGGGGGTTGGGGGTGTATCCCCGCATCCCTGACCCGGGAGGGTGTGTCTCCCTGCTATCCGGCGTCGGAAGCGGAACCGTCTGCGTCGCGGTTGGCGAGGGCGCGCAGGACGTGATCGCGGTGGACGACCATGCGTCCGTTGGACTTCTTGGGCTCCTCGCCTGCGTCCTCCAGCACGCGCTTGAGGTCGCCGAACGTCCAGGCGCCGTAGGCGTCCTCGTTGAGCGTGGCGAGCCGCTTGAGGATGTCGAGGGTGAGCAGCCGCGATGCGTCGCCGATCACGTGCGCGATGTCGGCGAGCGCATCGCGGTCCTCGCCGCGTTCGATCACGGTCAAAGTGGTGACGCCGTCGCGGAGTGCCTTGGCGCGCTCGGTGATGGCTTCGGCCGCGTCGTCGTCGATGTAGTGGGTGCGGACCGTGATGGACGCCTGTCCGGCCGGGATGTCGATCCCGGACGACGCGAGCACCAGCGTGCCCTGATCGAGCCCCGGGCGAAGCAGGTTGGGAGCCGCGCCCCCGTCGACCGCCTTGTCTCCCAACGCCATTCGGGCCTGTGACTCGGTGCCCAGCGCGAGCGAGGCACGGGTGTGTGCCCCTTCGCGGACCAGCTTGGGCAGGTTCTCGTTGGTGGGGTCCTGGGTGCCCTGCCACATCAGCACGTTGACCGCACGCCCCTGGTTGTGGATCTTACGAACCGCCATGAAGTACCGGGAGTTGGCCTTGGAGCCGCCGTAGGGGCGCTTCTCGTCATCTTTGGCCGGGCACATGAACGCCATCTGCGCCTCGTCGACCAGCACGATGAGCGCGGGGAACTGTGTTCCGGGCGGTTCCTGGATGCGGCGGTTCATTTCGTCGACCGCGCTCTCCACCATCTCGGTCACCTCGATCACGTGCTCATCGGTCGGGCCCTGGATCAGGACGTCGGCGAGGCCGTCGAACATGCCCCAGTCACCGATGCCCTTGAGGTCACCGA
Organism: Streptomyces sp. WM6386; assembly: GCF_000972385.1. Lineage (GTDB taxonomy): Bacteria > Actinomycetota > Actinomycetes > Streptomycetales > Streptomycetaceae > Streptomyces. Next base: position 39,365 of record NZ_JXTE01000061.1, on the reverse strand, counting down.
TCAGGAACTGCACCGACCTGTCGAGCGCCAGCCACAGGGCGAGAGAGCGCAGGGCGACGGTCTTGCCCTGGTTGGACAGACCCGTGATCAGCAGGTGGCGCTGATACAGCGACAGGGCGGCGGCATCGCCGCGCAGGTCCTGCCCCCAGGGGGCGCGGCCTTTGGCGTAGTCGGCGGTCATCGACTCGTCCGTGACCAGCGGGGACGGCCCGATCGGCTCATCGAGCGCGCCGGAGTCGGCCACCCACAGCCGGACCGTGCGGGCAGCGGTGGGGATGGTGATGAACACCTCGTGCTCGTGCCGGGTCAGGTTTTCGGCGAGCTTGCGGCGCCGGTTCTGCACCTCGTTCGTCGAGACCCCCGAGGGGAGCGTGACGTCGACCTCGACCCCGCATCCGGCGATGGTGATCGGTCCGAGCATGGACGCGCCGGCGTCGCCCATCTCCTTGATGGCGTTCCTGAGTGCGGGCACCCCGAGGTCGCGCAGGGCCTTGACCACGATGGACGGGGTGATCGGCTCGCCCTCGCCGGAACGGATGTTGGCGGGCAGGGCCCACTGTGGGGCGGCCTGCTGCTTGCTGCCGACCGTCCACATCGCCAGCAGGGCCAGCAAGGGGCCGACGACGACCGCGGTGGGCCAGATGATCTGAACGATCCGGATCAGCGTGGCGATGAACTCGATGGTGGCTTTCAGCGGGGTGATGACGTCGCCGACATCCTTGGTGTTCAGGGCCATCACGATGCCGAGCGCGACCAGCACACCGATGCTCATCCCGGTGCCGACAGCGACGCCCTTGGCTGCGTCCAGGGGCGAGTGGAGCAGGTCCATGCGGCGGCGGTGGCGGGCGTCGCGGAAGCGCTGGAGACGCTCCTCCCACTCCTCCGCAACTTCGTAGTTGCCTTGGGCTTCAGCGGCGCGGAGCATGCGTTCGTAGCGGGCGCCGGTGCGGCTGTCCCAGGTCCGGCGGGCCACGATCCGCCCGCCGTTGAACGTGTAGAGACTGTGCCGGACGACCGCACGGCCGACGGTCGTAGTGCGCTCGTGCGTGGCCAACGTCCGCAGCGCCCGACCGGAGCGCACCCACAGGGGAACGGCCGGCCCGTCCGGCGCGTCGGCGGCGACGGTCAGCGGGATCGGGGGTGTGCCGTGGTCCTCGGGGTCGGGGTCCTTGTAGAGGTGAACGACGTTCTCAGACATGCTGGAACTGCTCCTGACTGCCCCGATCGGGGCGGGAGTTGAGAGGGAGAGCGCCGGGGTGGCCGGGTCCTGGCAGACAAGGGCCACCCCGGCGGGGGGTCAGCGGTTGTGGCGGGCGCGGTTCTCGGCGCGGCTGAGCTGCGACGGGGCGGTGCGCGGGCCGTCGATCCAGCAGAACGGGCGGATGCCGTCAGCGGCCTTGAACACGCGGATGGCGGCACCGTGCGGGGCGCCGGGCAGGGCGTAGACCCATCCGGTGTCGAGACTGGCCAGCAGACGGGCGCCGTGGTGCTCGCACCCATCGGCCCCCGCGCGGGTGGCGTCCAGCACGGTCACCACGACCGGCCCGACACAGGGCGTGGGATCTTGCGGGTGCGCGGCGGGGCACCGGCCGTTGCTGCTCACCGCCGGCCCGCCTTCTGCTTGGGCACGAGGTAGGGGCAGCCGTTGCGCAGGTGGTCCACGCACGGCTTGCAGTCCTCACGCGGCTTGAGGCGGCGGTGAATGCTCCGGTCGTAGGCGTGCTGCCAGCACTGCGGGCACTCACCCGGAGGGGTCGGCTTCACCAGAGCCACCCCCCAGAAGACTTCTTGGCGGCCTTGGCGGTGGCGGCCTCGGTCACGATGCGCTGCCGCTCGCTCTGCAACGCGGTCAGTTCGGCGGTGAGCCGGGTCAGCACCGACTGCCTGGCCGACTCCAGCCGCCGTTCCGCGCGGTCGGTGCCCTTGCCGCGCACCGCCCGGTACGAGCCTCCGGCGAGGGCGCCCATGACCTGGCGGCGTTCGGCGCCGGTCAGCGGCCACCACTCGTCGTTGTGGACCGCTTCGATCTTCCGCTGCGTGTGCTCGATCTCTTTGTCCAGGCGCTTGGTGTTGGGCTTGCCCATGGTCAACTCCTCCTCGGGGGAGCGCAGTTGGCGGGTTGGGTGGTGTCGGGGTAGGCGCACAGCACGCAACAGCCGAGCGAGGTCGGAAGGCAGTAGCTGTAGGTGATCTGGCAGACCGGGCAGGTGCGGCGGGCCAGCATCGCGAGCGCGAGCGCGCCCCACTTGCGTGAGGTCATCGGCCGTACCGGTTTGGCGAGGTCCTCGCGGTACAGGTAGGCCACCCGCGGACCGCCGGCGCGGCGGTTGATGCGCATGACCTGCGCAACGACCTCCTGACCGCCCGGACGAAGCCCCTTGGCCCGTAACTGCCGGCGGGTGGCCAGTCCGTCCGGGGCGAGCTTCCACGGATAGGTGGGTATGCCGTAGCGGGCACCGTTGGGGTCGTAGCACTTGGCCCATGCGGTGGGCATCAGGCCACCGCCGTCACACGGTTCCACGCCGCCCGCAGGCGGACTTCCGATGCCGAGTGCCCGGCCGCGCGGAAACGCTTGGCCATCTCGCGGTAGGACAGAGCGGGAGTTTCACTCGTGCGGATCTCCTCGACCAGCGCGTCAAGCGCCGCGTCCGTGAGCGCGGGTGCCGACTCCAGCGAGAGCACGGTCACCGGCTCTACGGGACCCCAGACGGGGAGCTCCCAGGGTGTGACGCCGGGTGTGACGCGGCTCGTCACGCTGGTCAGTGCCCTGGACGTGTCCTCGCCCTGCCGCGCCTCCTCCAGCGTCGACCACGCCCCGGCAAGGGACTTGGCAGTCTTGGCCTGCACCCGTGCCACGCGGGCGCCGGCCGACGTCACAGCGGTCAGCCGGGTCTCCTCGCTGGTGGCCTCCGACCGGAGCCGAGCACGGGCCACGGCCGCTTCGTCGCGCGCCTCCTGCTGGATGCCCCGGATCGCGTCCAGCGCCATCGGGGTCAGCGCGGTGCGCTCCCACAACCCGTGCACCAGCCACAGCGCTTTGGCCGCGATCGGCAGCCAGGCCACGGCCAGCCACGCATGGGCGGACGTCTGGGCGGTCAGCGCATGCGCCACCAGGACCCCGGAGGCGATCAGACCGAAGAACCAACCCACGGCGGTGACCACGCGGTTGTGGTCGCCCTGCGCGGCCAGACGGCGCTCATAGGCGAGGGTGGCCAGCCAACCACCGTCGATACCCAGACCCACGACCACGGCGACGAGCCAAGGCACGGCCGTGCCGAGCCACATCACGACCACGGCCAGGGTCAACACCATGGACACCGCCGTCATCGCGACAGCGGGCAACACGGTCTTGGTGGACTTGGCACTCATGCCGCCGCCTCCATTCCCGACCGGTGGCCGTTCGCGGCGCGCAGGAACGGCACGGTGCGGGTGAGGGCGTCGGCGTACAGGGAGTCCCAGGCGGCGATCTCGTCGCCGTCCCAGGCCTGTTCGCGCAGGTCTCGCAGGACGTCGCGGGCGGCGTCCTCGCGGGCCGCACGCTCGAACTCCGTCTCGGACTGAAGCGGGCCACGGAACAGCTCGATGTCGATGCCGAGCGCCAGTTCCGCGAACTCCGTCTCGTCGTAGGCCTCGTGACCCGCGACGAAGGTGCGCATGGTGGAACGCATGATGGATCTCTCCTGTCAGAAATGCGGGGAAGGGACCGGGGCGGTCGCGGTCTTTGGCGAGAGGCGACCGCCCCACGAAGAACCGGGAGTCAGACGGTGGCGATGATGAGCGCGGCGATGAGCAGCCACAGGTGGTGGAAGGACTGGTCAAGGGCGTAGGCGCCGGTGCCGATGTGCGGGTTGTCGTCGTGTCCGGCGCGCGGGGTGCCGAGTCGGTAGAACCCGCCCAACCCGAGCGCCTCGGCAAGCCGGGCGAGCGTGGTGCGCCGGTCGGCCCACCAGTGCGTGACCGCGTCGGTGCCGAGACCGGCGACGATGCCGAGCACGGACACGTGCAGGTCCAGCAGCCAGACGAGCGGCAGCAGGACGGCGAGCTTGGTGGCGGTGAGGGTGGCGACGTGCCGGGCGTCGGCGAGACGGCCGACCCAACCGGGGCGGCCCTTATGCGCGGACTGGTGCGAGGTCTGCACCCAGTGATCGCCCACGCTGTGGGCGACGTATAGGGCGACGAACACGGCGGCGAAGACTTCAGCGGTCACGGCGGTCACCGACTCTCGTCGCGGGCCTGCACGAGCTGAATGGCCAGCCGCGGGAAGTCGGCGACGCTGTCAAGGTGCGCGAACGTCACGCCGTGGATCTCAACCGCCTTGAGCATGTCCCGCAGAACCGAAGCGGCATCGGCCACCTGAGCGGCGGTCGGCCGGTGAGAGGGGGCGTACTGGGCCGCGGCAGATGCGATGCGGCGGGCGATGTCGTCGAGGTCGCGCTGATTCACGGATCTTCTCCTGTTGTCGAAGGACATGAAGGCGAGGCGGTCGCGGTCCTTGGCGAGAGGCGACCGCCTCGCAGGGCGTAGCGGCGGGGTCAGACGCGAACCCGGCGAGGCCGGTTGAAGACGTTGACCAGGCCCCCGGCGAGGCTGGTGACCGAGGTGAACGCCACGAAGACCGTCAGGGCCCAACTCGCGCCCAGGTCACGGACGTAGTGGCCGTTGACGACAGCTGCGGCGATGCCGAGCACCAGGAACAGCAGCGTGGCGAGCGCGCGGCCAGTGGTCATCGGCTTGGTGGCGCGGGCGACCAGCTCGATGTCGGCCGGGTGCACCGGGCGCAGGGTGTTGCCGTTCAGCTGTACGTCGACCACGTTCCCGGAGTGGTGGGCGGCGACGCCGGCCACCGTTCCCAGGGCCTTGTCACTGCGGACGCGGACGACGTCACCGATGGCGAGCAGCATGGAAGTTCCCCCTCGTATGTGGTGGACACCGGGGCTCCGGCTCCTCTCAACCCCGCCCGTACGGGACCGCTCCGCAGAGCGCCCGGACGCGCGGGGCGAGCAACCGGCGCGGCGCTAGCCGCCGCGGTTCGGTGGACGCTGACCGGTCGTCCGCAGCACTGCGAGGTGCTCACGGGCGGTGGGATGGAGCGGCGCCGCCGTGCCGGTCGATCACGGCCGCGCCCGTCGCTTTCGTCGGCTCACTGAGACTCCTTCAGGCCGCTGAACAGGGGATTTGCACTGCAAGGGGGACCTTGTCCCCACTCTCCGGCCGTTGCTCGCGGTCGCCGGGCCACCTCGCCAGTACGGGCCGAAGCCCTGTTCCATCTGGCCTTTAGCGGGATTGCAGCGTCCCCGCCCTGTGCGTTCATGCAGTAGAAGTGCGCCCTAGGGCGCCCTGATGCGCATCACTCTGACAGTGGACTGATGCCCCGTCAAGCCCTTCTTGTGATGCGCCCTAGTGCGGTGGTTGTGACCTTGGTACGGTGACTAGGTGCCGATCAGTAGAGATGCCCCCAGCCCGCTACACCTTCAGATCGCAAGCGACCTGCGACAGCGGATTCGGGCTGGCGAATTTGAGCAAAAGACTTTTCCTTCACTCCGATCGCTGGCCAAGCACTACGAAACGGCACAGGTTACGGTGCACGACGCCGTCAAAGTGCTACAGCAGGAAAAACTGATCGTTTCTGTGAGCGGCAAGGGGACCTTCGTCCTGCCCCTAGAGGAGGCGGCTTCGGTCGGAGCGAACGACAGCGAAGGTCTGACTGAGCAGCTCGCATCGTTGCGCACAGAGCTCGAAGAAGTGAAAGAACGCCTTAGTCGCCTCGAAAGCGGTGCGAGTTAGTGCGATGGTCTCGGGATTTCGACTGTTTGGATTTCTGCTTGTTCATGAGAGAAGTCAATCGCACGACTCGGTGAATCAAAATGAAGTGATAGTGCAGTCAGAGTGCAGCCGCAGTGCAGACCGCTGACAGCAGGGGGACTCATTGGACGTCGTTGAGGCGTGGACTGGTCAGAACGCCAGTGCTCTGAAGAGGGCGTTTCGCGACACGAACGAGGGATTTGCCGGTCGTCTTGGCACATCAGTCAGGACTGTCGCTGCATGGAGTGCTAGTCCGCAACTGGTTCCAACAGTGGAGATTCAGCGCGCCTTGGACACGCTACTCTTCCAGGCGGCGGACGACGTTAAGGGGCGCTTTGCCCTTTTGGTCGGGAGCCGCGCCCCAAGTGCGAGCGAGCAAGTCCCCGCAGTTCGCCAGACGGCGGCGCAACAGCGTTTAGCGGAAGACCGTCACATCGCAGCCGCCTTGGCCTGGCTCGAATCAAGCTTTACTTGGGCTCCTAGGAGCGCGCGAGAGCTAGTAGCGGAAGAACTTGCAGCGTTGGACCCGCGCGCTGTGGAAGCACAGGCGCGACGGTTCGCGCAGGTGTCTCGGGAGCAGGCCGCCGAGGCGGCGCGGCGCTATTACCAGGCAGGGTTCGGCCAGTGGCGTCCATATAAAGCACGGCTAGCCGGTCAGGTGCTTGCGACAACGATCCTGACTCAAGATTCGTGGCTTGACCTGGAACAGCCTTTGAGTAGCGGACGGGGCAACTTCCAGTTTCTGCCCAACTTGCGGCACGAAAAGAAGCTTAGTCGCGATGTGGCAGAAGAAGCCGTGCGAAGCTTGACGGAATCCATTGAAAAGGGAAGTCAGATCGTCAATTCTGAGATCTACAACCTAACTTCCTTGGATATTGAGCGCGGAACAATATCCGGTAGTGTCGGCGTCATCGATTTTGTTGAATTCGCCCTGACGCTCAACCTCTTGGAGGGTGAGCTTATGCGGTCGATCGCCATTAAAGAGTCCAACCGGTCACCAGCTATGCCGATACGAGACGAACTTCTACCTGACGTGGCGGCGGTTCTGGACTTCGGTGGGCGTGTTTGCGCAGGCGGAGCGCTCGCCCTAACTGCGATCGCACGGCCAGGTGGACGGAGCCATGACGCTGACTATCTACTCTTGATTCAAGAGCGGTCTGGCAGTGTGCTAAACGCGAACCGACGTTTGGCGGTCATCCCCAAGGCATTCCACGGGCCGATGGCTGACTACGGCGAGGACGCCCACTTCTCGGCGACGCTCGAACGAGAAATGGAAGAGGAGCTCTTCGGGCGGACTGATGTGGACTCGACTGTCGGCGATCAACTTCATGCTGATCCGATGCACCCCAGTCTTCTATCTGCCCCGATGCGTTGGCTCATGGACCGGCAAGACAGCGGCGCCTGGCGAATGGAATCCACAGCAGTAGGTGTCAACCTCGTGAGCGGCAATTATGAGTTCGCGAACCTGATCGTCATTGATGACGAAGAGTGGTGGGTCAAGTACGGCGGGCAGGTCAGAGCGAACTGGGAATCGAGCGGCCTGCATCGCTATTCCAGTGTCGATACTGTGCGGCTGGAATCGTTGGCGCTTGACCCACGCTGGAGTAATGAAGGTCTCTTCGCATTCACTCAAGGGTGTCGGCGACTCGCCCAAATAGGTGGGCAACGTGTTCGGATGCCTTCAATCGAATTGGAGTCTTAGGCCGTGGCTGATAACTGGTATACGGGCAACGCGAACGCCGATTCAGACCAGCACCGCGGCTGGCTTCTGGGACATTTCATCGACCCCGGCAAGAGTGCGGTGCGCCAGACGGGGGCACTGGAAGTTAAGTGGGGTATCCACCCGGCCGGCGACCAGCGGCCGGAATGGGTTGCTGATGATCAGCGGACTGCCATGCTCCTTCTCGTGAGCGGCAAGTTCCGGCTTGACCTCAGCGTGGGTAGCGTCACGTTGGAAAGGCAAGGCGACTACGTGGTGTGGGGGCCCGGTATTGATCACTCGTGGCAGGCAGAAGAAGACTCTGTAGTCGTCACAGTCCGCTGGCCGTCTATCGTCTGAATCGAGGGGCCCGGTCTGACGGACCAGGCCCCTCGTGGTGCTCTGGCGGCCCCGTTCAGGCGTTGGCTACCCTGCTACCGCACCTGTTTCATTCCGCCCGAGGCAAGCAAACCGCAGGCCAAACCCCTGAACCATGCGAGCAGCTATGCCGTGAAGGCTTCATTAGTCGACTGCTGCTAGCCGAAGTGGCACCCTCACTCGCTCGGTGATCTTCGGAAGGTGGGTGTGCCCAGGAAAGAACGCGCCTACAGTCACGTCCTGTGGGGAGTCCATCGTGGTTTCACAAGCGGGCAGATCAAGACCAGAGGTCACGTCTATGGCCTATGGGGCGAGCTCTGGTCTTGGCGTTCGCTGGCGCGGTCGTCATTGCAGGGGGCGTGTTTTGGGCCCTCGTAGACTTGCTGGAAGTGCGTCAGTTAAGGACTGAGACGCTCCTGACGGCCAGCACCCTATTTGACATGGTGAAGTTGTCATTTGGGGTCGTCGCTGGTGCTGGCGCCCTGGTTGCCCTGGTCGTGGCTTATCGCAAGCAGCGCGTCGATGAAGAAAGTGCTCAACGCGAGGCCACGCGCCTTCATACCGAACGGTTCACGACCGCGGTTACGCAACTCGGGGATCCTTCGCCTGCGGTCCGGTTAGGGGGCGTGCACGCCTTGGCCGCCCTTGCTGACGATGCCCCCGCCCTAGAGCTTCGCCAGACCTGCATCGACGTGCTCTGCGCCTACTTGCGGATGCCGTATGTGCCTGACCCCGGGCCGGAGGATCAGGCGGCTCATCACGAATATCTATCGTTGCGGGAAGTCAGGCACACCATCATTCGCCTGATACGTGACCATTTACAGCCTGAGTCCGTAAATCCTCACTCTTGGCGAGGCAGGGATTTCGATTTCACCGGTGCCACCTTTGATGGAGGAGATTTCAGCAAGTCGGTCTTCTCTGGTGAGCGAACGAGTTTCGATCGCGTGCGGTTCGCTAGTGGTAGAGTTTCTTTTGACTCTGTCCAGTTCAAGGGATGGAAAACATCCTTCTCCGGGGCGTATTTTGACGGGGGTATAGTCTCCTTCGCTTACGCTCGCTTCGATAAGATGGCCAACTTTGTAGGCGCTCACTTTAATGGTGCCACGGTGCGATTCGGTGATACGGATTTTGCTCACTGCTCCGCCTATTTTACGGGTGCACGCTTCACTGCCGGTTTAGTCTCCTTCATCTCTAGAGTGGGCTCTCTCAGGCAAGTGCAGTTCTTGGGGGGCGGACTTCTGTTTGAGCGCATCAAGCTTGAAGGGGCGGTGGTTGAATTCGACAGAGCGCTATTCAAAAACACTACAGTATCCTTCGATGAAGCTCAGTTCAGTGACGGTAGCCTCTCCTTTAAGGCTGCGCAGTTCCATGGCGGTTCTGCATCATTTAAGCGAGCCATATTTAACGGGTGTGACGTTTCCTTCGTGGGAACCTGGTTTCCCACTGCTGTGTTTTCTTTTCAAGAGGTGCAGGGGGCAGCGCCGACCGGCCTGTTGCCCCCCAGGGGCGCGTCCGCGCCTGCCAACTTGCTACTCCCCGCTCACTGGCTGTCGACCTTGGGATGAGACACGACCTTGGAGGGATGACGTGTCTTCCTTCTAAGCTCCGCAGCCGCATGATGCAGGGTGGTTCGTCGATGTCCGCTGGAGATTGGCAGGTTGTCCGGCCAGGTAGTGGGGTGCGTTTTGGAGGCACCGCCGGGCTAGTACTCCAGCAGGATTTCGCTGTCTGACCTGGTCTTTTCGCCGAGTGGCGGGAGTGTAGCGGTACTTCGACCGTGCAGGGCGGCCTCATGGAGACCGCCCCTCGATCGTGCGACAACGCCGCAGGAAGTGACAGCGGCGGGCGACTGCTTGGCGTCGGCGGCGCCAGTTCGACCAGCTCAGCGCGTGACGCCGTCCTCGATGTCCGCGCAGGTGGGAGGGCCGGGGACGACAAGCTGCCAGGAGTCGCCGAACCTCCGCCACTGTGAGCCCGATTGCCCCGGGTGTCTCACCTGTTCCGCCCCCTTTTCCCAGGGCTGGTGTGCCGTAGCAGCCAGGAAAGCGTGAGCGAGCATGGCCAGCGTGACGTGCCGATACCAGCCCACGTAGCGGCGGACCTCGTACTGATCCAGGCCGCACTCGTTCTTCGCGGCCTGGAAGCACTCCTCGATCGCCCAGCGTGCCCCGGCGACCCTCACCAGCTCCTGGACGGTGACCTGAAGGGGCGCGTAGGCGAGGTAGTAAGCGATCTCGTCGGGCCTGCTGATGCTGCGTCGGGCCAGTGCCCACCGCATCCGGTGAGGGACCTCGCCCTGATAGTCGAACTCGGCGACGGCTGGCAGCCGCACCGCGGCCCAGTGGTAGACGCGGGGCCCCTTCGCACCGTCGCCGCAGGAGACTTTCTCCCATGCCTCTTCCGGAGCCTGCGCGAACAGGCCCTCGATCCGTGAACAGCCCACGCTGAACTGGGACTTGGGGACGGCCAGCACGTAGCCGACCCCCGACTGCTCCAGCAGCCGACGGAATCGGTTGTCCTGGCCGTAGGCGGAATCTGCGGTGACCCAGGCGATGGGCAGAGGCGAGGCCAGGGCCCGCAGCACCATGTGCCGAGCCAGTTGGCCTTTGGTGGCGAACTCCCGCTCGTCGGGGACCTTTGCGGTGCGGCAGCGTTCCCGGTCCTCGGTCCAGGACTTCGGGAGGTAGAGCTCGCGGTCCACCAGCGCGCGGCCCTTGGAGGAGGCATAGGCGGCGAAGACACCGATCTGGCAGTTCTCGGTCCGGCCGGCGGTTCCGGAGTACTGGCGCTGAACCCCGGCTGAGATGGTGCCCTTCTTGATGAACCCGGTGTCGTCGATGATCAGGACGCCGCCGGTCTCGCCCAGCTTGCCGGCGACGTATCCCTGGAGGTCGTCGCGGATCTCGTCGGGTTCCCACTTCGCTCCGGCGAGGAGGTGCTGCAGGCCGTCAGGGGTGGAGTGGCCGGCCTGTTCGGCCAGCTGCCAGCTGTTCTTGCGGGCCACCGGGGCGAGCAGCCCGCGCACGTAATCCCGCATGCGGCGGCGGAGCTCGACCCGGCCGAAGCGGTGCCCGATGGTCAGGAAGAGGTCGTCCAGTTCGAGGTCCCACAGCGCGGCGGCAGACTCGGTGATCACCCTCGGAGGCTGCCCCGCCGCTGTCACTTCCTGCGGCGTTGTCGCACGATCGAGGGGCGGTCTCCATGAGACCGCCCTGCACGGTCGAAGTACCGCTACACTCCCGCCACTCGGCGAAAAGACCAGGTCAGACAGCGAAATCCTGCTGGAGTACTAGGACTAGACAACTCGTCAGGCGGGAGCCGGGCGCGGGCGGGCGCTAGCAAGCGCACGTCGGTTGGGTCGACTTACATGCAGCCTCATTCCCTCACGCGTCCCCCGGAGAGGCTGGAAGCGTATGAAGCAGGTCAAGTCCGCTAAGCGCGCTCCACTGCAAATCCGCCGGTAGGGGAGCGGGAGCAGATTGTCTAGCCGCTCAGCTCCACGCCCTGCATGGTTCAGTCGACATCGATCCCTAGCTCTGCGTCTGGGCGGCAGAACGGGCAAGCCTCCACCATGGGGTCGAGCAGTGCCGCGCGGGCGTCCTGTGCGGTCACCGGGTGCGCGGGGCCGGCGTTCCCACAGTCGTCGATGTGGATGCGGGCGGGCTCTGGTCCGATCGCCCTCCGCTGTCGTTCCACGGCGAAGCCGGTCCCCTTGGGCCCGCGGGCGTTGCTCGTGAAGCCGGTCGGGGCGGCCGGCCGCTGCCCGCGCACTGAAGGTGGTTGCTGTGCTGCCTGACCTTCTGTATGGGCCAGTGCCTCAGCAACGGCCTCGCGCTGAAGGCGCAGGTACACGCCTACGGTCTCGTTCTCCGCAATCTGCTGCTCCAGGTGTCGCAGGATCGCTCGGAGGCGAGGGACGTCAGGCGGTAGGGCGGACATGGTCCGCACCGCCGGCCGCGTTGCAGCTCGTCACCTCCGGCCCCCTTCTCCCTGCCCGAGGCTCCGCAGCTCCCGCAAGGCCCCGGGTGTCCGGCCGCCGCGCTCCTGCCAGTGCGCGTGGAACAACACCGCGGTCGACAGCTGGTAGAGGCGACGCCGAAGCCCGGTGTCACCAGGTCTTTTGGCGAGCTGACGGTAGACAGCCGCCCACTCCTGCTGTGCCTGGACGAGGTCGTCGGGGAACGGTCGCATGGCCAAATTCAATCATGTGTTCGATTTACTTGGCGAGCGGTGACCGGTCGCACTCTGGATTGAGGGGTGGGCCTCCCGGCCCGGCGCGTGCCGAGCGCAGGTAGGCGGCCCCGACCTGCACCTATGTGCTCACAGTAGGCCGAGACCCGGGCCGTCTGTGGGCCGTCCGAGGGTGCCCCACGACGACCAGGAGCGACCAGCAACGACCACCTCGCACGGCTCGCAGCGCAGGTCACATGATTCGATCTGCGACACTGGTCTAGCCATGCCTAAGCCCGGAGAACTCACTTTCGTCGCCCCCCGCGGAGCCAAGAAGCCGCCGCGGCACCTTGCCGATCTCACGCCTGCCGAGCGCAAGGATGTCGTGGCCGAGATCGGTGAGAAGCCGTTCCGTGCCAAGCAGCTCTCGCAGCACTACTTCGCGCGGTACGCGCACGATCCGGAGCAGTGGACCGATATCCCGGCCGGTGCTCGCGGAAAGCTGCAGGAGGCGCTGCTTCCTGAGCTGATGACCGTCGTACGGCATCTGTCGACCGACCAGGGGACCACGCGCAAGACGCTGTGGCGGCTGTTCGACGGGACGCTCGTGGAGTCGGTGCTGATGCGGTACCCGGACCGGGTGACCATGTGCATCAGCTCGCAGGCCGGGTGCGGGATGAACTGTCCTTTCTGCGCGACCGGACAGGCCGGGCTCGACCGGAATCTGTCCACCGCCGAGATCGTCCATCAGATCGTGGACGGGATGCGGGCGCTGCGCGACGGGGACGTGCCCGGTGGGCCCGCGCGGCTCTCCAACATCGTCTTCATGGGCATGGGTGAGCCGCTCGCCAACTACAAGCGGGTCGTGCAGTCCATCCGGGCCCTCACCGACCCCGCCCCCGATGGCCTCGGGATCTCGCAGCGTGGCATCACCGTCTCGACCGTCGGTCTGGTGCCGGCCATCCACCGGTTCTCCGACGAGGGCTTCAAGTGCCGGCTCGCGATCTCGCTGCACGCGCCGGACGACGAGCTGCGCGACACCCTCGTACCCGTGAACACGCGGTGGAAGGTGCGCGAGGTGCTCGACGCCGGTTTCGAGTACGTCGAGAAGTCGGGGCGCCGGCTCTCCATCGAGTACGCGCTCATCCGGGACATCAACGACCAGGCCTGGCGTGGTGACCGGCTCGGGCGGCTGCTCAGGGGCAAGCCCGTGCATGTGAATCTCATTCCGCTGAACCCGACTCCCGGGTCCAAGTGGACCGCCTCCCGGCCGGAGGACGAGAAGGCCTTCGTCGAGGCCATCGCCGCGCACGGGGTGCCCGTCACCGTTCGGGACACCCGGGGGCAGGAGATCGACGGGGCCTGCGGTCAGCTGGCGGCGGGCGAGCGGTAACCTGAGCCCGTACGTACATCTTCATATTCCGACAGGGGAGCGCCACAGCGCTGAGAGTGCGGCAATCGGGCCGCAGACCCTCCGAACCTGGCCCAGGTCATTCTGGGTAGGGAGATCGGTCGTTACTCAAGCTGTTGCGCCCTGCCCGGAGCCTTTCAGAGGCTCCGGGCAGGGCCGCGTCTCTTCCTGGTCAACCCAGGAGGAATCCAGTGAGCATCACCCAGAAGGCCACGGTCTTCGCCGTCGGGTTCGGTCTCGTCGCGCTCCCGGCGCTGTCCGGGTGTGGGTCGTCCGACAGTGACAGCGGCGACGGCGACTCCAAGACCGTCACCCTCGTCAGCCACAACTCGTGGGCCGTCTCCAAGAGCGTGCTCGCCGCGTTCGAGAAGGAGTCCGGGTACAAGGTCAAGGTCCTCGAGGACGGCGACGCCGGGCAGGCCGTCAACAAGGCGATCCTGACCAAGGACAACCCGCAGGGCGACGTCTTCTTCGGCGTCGACAACACCCTGCTGTCGAGGGCGCTGGACAACGGGCTGTTCCAGTCGTACGAGGCGAAGGGATCCGACCTGATCCTGCCCGAGTACCGGGTCGACGAGGACAGGCACAGGGTCACGCCGATCGACACCGGCGACATCTGCGTCAACTACGACAAGGCGTACTTCACCGAGCACAAGCTGGACCCGCCGAGCTCGTTCGACGACCTGATCAAGCCCGCCTACAAGAACCTCCTCGTCACCGAGAACGCCTCCACCTCCTCGCCCGGGCTGGGATTCCTCCTCGGGACCGCCGCGAAGTACGGCGACAGCGGGTGGGAGGGCTACTGGACGAAGCTCAAGGCCAACGGCGTGAAGGTCGTCGACGGCTGGGAGCAGGCCTACAACGAGGAGTTCTCGGGGTCCGCCGGCGGCAAGAAGGCCAAGGCCGACCGGCCGCTCGTCGTCTCGTACGCCTCCTCGCCGCCCGCCGAGGTCATCTACGCCGACCCGAAGCCGACGACCGCGCCGACCGGGGTCGCCGAGGGGACCTGTTTCCGGCAGGTCGAGTACGCGGGCCTGCTGAGCAACGCCGGAAACGGCAAGGGCGGCAAGGCGCTCCTCGACTTCATGCTCACCAAGCAGTTCCAGGACGACATGCCGCTGAACATGTTCGTCTACCCCGTGCGGGAGGCCGCCGAGGTGCCCCAGGAGTTCAAGCAGTACGGCCCGCAGGCCAAGGACCCCGAGACCCTCGACCCCGCCAAGATCGCCGGCAACCGTGACCAGTGGGTCAAGTCGTGGACCTCGCTCGTACTGAAGTAGCCCCACGCGGGAGCCTCAAGGGGAACGTGACGCGGCTCGGGCTCATGGCCCTGCCCGTCGCGTTCTTCGGGGTCTTCTTCGCCTGGCCCGTCGCCGCGATCGTGGCGCGCGGGCTCAAGGCCGACGGCGCGTGGCAGTTCGGCCGGATCACGGACGTGCTCGCACAGTCCGACATCCGGCACGTCCTGTGGTTCACCACCTGGCAGGCCCTCGCCTCCACCGCGCTCACCCTGCTGATCGCGCTGCCGGGCGCCTATGTCTTCGCCCGCTTCGACTTCCCGGGCAAGCAGATCCTGCGGGCGGTCGTGACGGTGCCGTTCGTGCTGCCGACGGTCGTGGTGGGTACGGCGTTCCTGGCACTGGTCGGGCGTGGGGGACTGCTCGACGAGCTGTGGGGCGTACGGCTGGACACCACCGTGTGGGCGATCCTGCTCGCGCACGTCTTCTTCAACTACGCGGTCGTCGTACGCACGGTCGGCGGGCTCTGGTCACAGCTCGACCCGCGGCAGGAGGAGGCCGCCCGGATGCTGGGCGCCTCGCGCCTCGCGGCCTGGCGGCGGGTGACCCTGCCCGCGCTCGGGCCCGCCGTGGCGGCCGCCGCCCTCATGGTGTTCCTGTTCACCTTCACCTCCTTCGGCGTGGTGCAGATCCTCGGCGGACCGACCTTCTCCACCCTCGAAGTGGAGATCTACCGCCAGACCTCGGACATCTTCGACCTCGCCACGGCCGCGGTCCTCACGATCATCCAGTTCGTGGCCGTCGGCTCGATCCTCGCTCTGCACGCCTGGACCGTACGGCGGCGGGAGACCGCGCTGCGGCTGGTGGACGCGTCCGTGACGGCCCGGCGACCGCGCGGGGCGGGGCAGTGGGCGCTCCTTGCCGGAGTGCTGCTCACCGTCGTCGTGCTCCTGCTGCTGCCGCTCGCCGTGCTCGTGCAGCGCTCGCTCGACGCCCCCGACTTCGGGTACTACCGGGCGCTGACGAAGTCCGACGGGGGAGTGTTCCTGGTGCCCCCGATCGAGGCGATCGGCAACTCCCTGTCGTACGCCGTCGCCGCCACCGCCATCGCGGTGGTGATCGGCGGCCTCGCCGCGGCCGCGCTGACCCGGCGGGACGCGGGGCGGTTCGTACGGGGCTTCGACGCGCTGCTGATGCTGCCGCTGGGGGTGTCCGCGGTGACCGTCGGGTTCGGGTTCCTGATCGCCCTCGACGAGCCGCCGCTGGATCTGCGGGCCTCGTGGATCCTGGTGCCGCTCGCGCAGGCACTGGTCGGTGTGCCCTTCGTCGTACGGACCATGCTGCCCGTGCTGCGGGCCGTGGACCATCGGCTGCGGGAGGCCGCGGCCGTGCTCGGGGCGTCGCCCTGGCAGGTGTGGCGGGAGGTCGATCTGCCCCTGGTACGGCGGGCGTTGCTGATCGCGGCCGGGTTCGCGTTCGCCGTGTCGCTGGGGGAGTTCGGGGCGACCGTGTTCATCGCGCGGCCCGACAACCCGACGCTGCCGGTCGCGGTGGCGCGGCTGCTGGGGCGGGCCGGTGAGCTCAACTACGGGCAGGCGATGGCCCTTTCGACGATTCTGATGGTGGTGTGCGCGGTGGCGCTGCTGGTCCTTGAGCGGCTGCGGACCGATCGGACGGGTGAGTTCTGATGCTGCTGAGCCTCGAGGGCGCGACGGTCCGCTTCGGCGGGCGGGCGGTGCTGGACGGGGTCGACCTGTCGGTCGCCGAGCACGAGATCGTGTGTGTGCTCGGGCCCAGCGGGAGCGGGAAGTCGACGCTGCTGCGGGCGGTGGCCGGGCTGCAACACCTGGACGAGGGACGGGTGTGGCTGGACGGGCGCGATCAGGTGGGGGTGGCCGCGCACAAGCGCGGGGTCGGGCTGATGTTCCAGGATCATCAGCTGTTCCCGCAGCGGGACGTGGGCGGGAACGTGGCGTTCGGGCTGCGGATGCATGGGGCCTCCAAAGTCGAACAGGGCTCGCGGGTAAGGGAGTTGCTCGACCTCGTCGGGCTTCCGGGCGCCGGTCGGCGTGCCGTCGCCTCGCTCTCCGGTGGGGAGCAGCAGCGGGTCGCGCTGGCCCGTGCCCTCGCGCCCCGGCCGCGGCTGCTGATGCTGGACGAGCCGCTCGGGCAGCTGGACCGCTCGCTGCGGGAGCGGCTCGTCGTCGAACTGCGTGAGCTGTTCGGGCGGTTGGGGACGACCGTGCTCGCGGTCACCCACGACCAGGGCGAGGCGTTCGCGCTCGCCGACCGGGTCGTCGTGATGCGGGACGGGCGGATCGCCCAGTCCGGTACGCCCCTTGAGGTGTGGCAGCGGCCCGCGGACGAGTTCGTGGCCCGTTTCCTCGGCTTCGAGAACGTCGTGGAGGGCATGGTCGGCGGAGAGGCCGCGGACACGCCGTGGGGCAAGCTGCCGGTCCCCGTGGACTCCGCTCAGGGCCCGCGGAGTCTGCTGGTGCGGCCCGCGGGCGTGCGGCTCGTGGGCGCCGACGAGGGGCTGCCCTGCACGGTCGCCGCCCGCACGTTCAAGGGCACGCATGTCGCCGTACGACTGCGGCCGGAGGGGGACGCGCCGCGCCTTGAGGCGGCGTGCGCCCTGCGGGAGGCGCCGGAGGTCGGGGACCGGGTCGGCGTGGAGTTCGACGCGGCCGAAATCGTCGTGCTCGGCTGATCCAGGGCCCCCTAGGGTGCGGGGCATGACGCTGCTCGCCCATGACCGGTACTGCGACGAGATCGCCCACCAGGTCGGCCTGCTGAGGTCCGTGGTGACCTCGGGTGCAGATCTGTCCGGCACCGTGCCGACCTGCCCCGACTGGTCGCTGGAGCAGTTGGTACGGCACGCCGGTGGGGCCCTGCGCTGGTGGAGCTGATGGTGCGCACCAGGGCCGAGGCCGAAGTCCCCGACGAACAGGTGCCCTTGGGGGGCGGGGCCCGAGGCCACGGGAGACGCCGCCGCGCTGGACGCGTGGCTCGCCGAGACCGGCGAGATGCTCGTCGGCACGCTCCGCAAGGCCGGGGCGGACACGGAGGTGTGGGCCTGGGCCGGGATTCCCACCTCGGGCTTCTGGGCCCGCCGGATGACCCACGAGCTCACGGTCCACCGCGCCGACGCCACCCTCGCCGCAGGGCTGCCCTACGAGGTCGCGCCCGACATCGCCGCCGACGCGATCGACGAATGGCTGCAGTTGTGGAGTTCGCGCAGCGGACCATGCCGCATGTCGAGGCTGGGGAGCTGAGGGGCGCGGGGCGCAGCATTCAACTGCACGCCACCGACGGCGCTCCCGCGCTCCGCGCCGAGTGGTTTGTCGAGCTCACCGACGACGTCATCGTCTGGCGGCGCGGGCATGAGAAGGCGACGGTCGTGCTCAGGGGTCCGCTGACCGCCGTACTGCTCGCCTTCTACCGTCGACTGCCGCTGGACGGGCCGGAGTTGGAGGTGCTCGGTGAGCGGGAGCTGCTGGAGTTCTGGCTGGAGCGGGCCACGTTCGGGTGACGGTCCCCCGACACGACTGCGGCCCGTCCCCTGACGAAGGACGGGCCGCAGCCGTACTGCTCACGAGACGTCAGCGGGTGTTGCTCGCCCCACGACGACGCATGCCGAAGAAGACCGCGCCGCCACCGATGGCGACCAGGGCCGCCGCGATGCCGGCGATGACACCGGTGTTGGAGTTCGCACCGGTCTCGGCGAGGTTGGAGTCACCGGCCGCGGGGGTCGGCGCGTTGCTCGGCGAGGACGCCGGGGCGGTGCTCTCGCTCTCGGAGGCCGACGGGGTCGGGCTGGGGCTCTCCTCCTCGGCCGGCGGGGTGGCGGAGTCCGACGGGGACGGGGTGGCCGTCGGGGTCGGGGACTCCTCCTCCGGCTTGCAGGCCGTGGAGGGGGTGGTCAGGTTCGGCTTGATGTCCTCGCCCTTGATGTAAGGCAGGGCTTCGACGTGGATGCGGTACTCCGCGTTGGGCGCCCAGTCCTCCTCGAAGGTGATGGTCGTGCCGTCCTTGGAGCCCTTCACCGTCTGCTCGCCGACCTTGCGGACGTCGGCGTTGTTGTCCACCAGATACACGGAGACGGTGGCCTCGACGCCGGCCTTGTCGACGTCGGTGACGGTGATGACGCCGTTCGTGCCGTCGCACTTGGCTTCGGCGGAGAACTCGTTGATGTTGCATGCCAGCGCATTGCCGGCGGCGCCGAGCGCGAGCGCGGCCGAGGCGGAGGCGACACCGAGGATGCGCACGGAACGTGCGACGGTGCGGCGGGATATGGACAGAACTGCCACGTTTGTCCTTTACGGGATGCGCAAATGCGGGGGGTTGAGGGAGAAGTGATGTGACATCACGATCCCCACGAGACTCACAGGTTTATAAGCGTGACGTAAGTAGTGTCAACGTGTAGACGCGTCCTGGGCGTTGCCTTTGCCGTCTTATTAACCACCAAGACGTTTCAACGCCTCGGGAGCCTCCTCGATTCGGTCAACCAGGGCGATTCGCGACTCCATCGACCGCTCCCGGGCAAGTGACCGCAACAACGGCCACGTGGGCAGCTTCTCGGTCCAGTGCGCTCGGTCGACGAGCACCATCGGCGTCGGCTCGCCGCGTGACTCGTAGTAGTTGGGCGTCGCGGTGTCGAAGATTTCCTGTACGGTGCCGGCGGCGCCCGGCAGGAACACCACACCAGCGGTGGAGCGGGCCAGCAGTCCGTCCTCGCGGGTGGCGTTGGCGAAGTACTTGGCGATGTGCGAGGCGAAGGGGTTCGGCGGCTCGTGGCCGTAGAACCACGTCGGGATACCGACGGAGGTGCCGCCCCGCGGCCAGCGGGTGCGCACCTCGAAGGCGGCCGCCGCCCAGTCGGTGATCGAGGGCGTGAACTTCGGTGCTTT
This sequence comes from Streptomyces sp. WM6386, assembly GCF_000972385.1. Lineage (GTDB taxonomy): Bacteria > Actinomycetota > Actinomycetes > Streptomycetales > Streptomycetaceae > Streptomyces. The sequence goes on along the minus strand of NZ_JXTE01000061.1, from coordinate 19,757 downwards.
GGCGAGGAGTTGCAGAGTCTCGGTGAGCATCTCGTCGTCGAAGGGGGCGGCATACGCGCCCAGGTTCGCCGCCTCCATCGCGCCCGGACCGCCTCCGGTGGCGACCGTGAGGCCGGCGCGGGTCAGCTCGCGGCCGAGCCGTGCGGCACCGGCGTAGGCCTCCGTGCCGCGGCCCATCGCGTGGCCGCCCATCACGCCCACGACCCCTGTGTCCCTGAGGAGTTCGTCGAGCGCGTCCGAGACCGCGTCGTCGTGGATCGCCCGCAGCATCGAGGCGAGTATGTCGCCGTCGGCCTTGGTCTGCTGGAACCATGCGTACGCACGGGCGTCGAGCGTCTCCTCGTAGCCCTTGCCGAGCCCCGCGAAGAGTTCGTCCGGCGAGTAGAGGAGGCCGCGGTACGGGTCGAACGGCAGGTCCGGGACGGGCGGGAAGACCATCGCGCCGTCCGCGCGGATCTTGGCGGCCGCGTCCTCGCGCATCGGGCAGCCGAGGAAGATGGCGCCCTTCGTGTCCGTGGCGAGCAACTCCCGTGTGCGGTCCGTCAGATCGACGGCCTGGACGCGGAAACCGGCGAGAGTGCCGCGGGCCGAGACCGTGGCGTCGAACTCGTCGAGGCTCTCGATCTCGCGGTCGTCGTGGTGGGCCGCATGGGCGGGCATCGTCTGCACCCGCCCATGCTGGCACAGCTCCTGCGGCGGGCGTTCAGCCCCCGATCGCGGCCGGGTCCATCCACACGACCTCCCAGGTGTGGCCGTCGAGGTCGTCGAAGGCGCGGCCGTACATGAAGCCGGGGTCCTGGACCGTGTCCGACACGGTGCCGCCCGCGGCGCCCGCCTTCTCGACCAGTTCGTCGACCTTCTCGCGGCTCTCGGCGCTCAGACAGATCAGCACCTCGCTGGTGGTCGCGGCGTCCGCGATCTCCTTCTTGGTGAAGGTCGAGTAGAACGACTTGGTGAGGAGCATCGCGACGATGGTGTCGCTGATCACCACGGAAGCCGCGTTCTCGTCGCTGAACTGGGGGTTGATCGAGTAGCCGAGCTCCGTGAAGAACTTCTTCGCGGCGTCGAGGTCGTTGACCGGCAGGTTGACGAAGATCATCTGCTGGTACGCGGTGGAGGTCATGTCTGGATCTCTCCCATCGGGGTCGTGGTGTTCGGTGGGTAGACCGGGGCGCCGAGCGGAACTCATCGGCGGTGGTCATTTTTTTCGTACGAGTTTTTCGGCGCGGTCGATGAGGGGGTCAGCGGGCCAGCGGCATCGCCGCGAGCTCGGCGACGAGGAGGGTGAGGGGGCCGAAGAGGGCCAGGATCGCGCCCGCGCGCAGGGCGGCCGCGCTGCGGAGCATGGTCGCGGGGGCGCCCAGGCGCAGGAGGGCGGCGGTGGTGTCCGCGCGGGCGTGTTTCGCCTCCACGGCCGCGGTGAGCAGCGTCGCCACCGTGCAGCCGGTCACCAGGAGGGCGCCGAGGGTGGTGAGGGGGCCGAAGGGGTCGGTGCCGGGGTGACGGAGCTCGGCCATGGCGTAGGTGGCGGAGGCGACCGCGCAGACCACGCCGAGGGGGCGGCCGATGCGGGTCGCTTCCTCCATGAGGACCCGGCCGGCGAGGAGGCGCAGGGCGCCTGGGCGGACCGCTTGCAGGAGGCGGCCGCACAGGTGGGTGAGGCCGGGGCCGGCGAGGGCGAGGCCGGCCGCGGTGAGGAGCCAGCCGAGGAGGACGGGGGTGGGGCCGCCGGGGATGGTGAGGGGGGTTGTCGAGGCTTCCGCCGCATAGGCCCCCACCGCCAGGCCCGCGGCCAGGACCGCGATGCCCCAGGGGAGGTCCTTCGGGGCTTCTCGGGGTGGCTGGGGGACATTGTGGGGGGCCGGATCGTGGGGCTGGTTCTCCGGGGCGGGGGTCTCTGCGGGGATGGGGTCGTCCGTCGGTTCCGGCTGAGGGTCGGCCGCGCCCCCGCGCCGTAGCCGTGAGCCGAACCGTCCGTACGCGCCGAACGTTTCCCTCGTCCCCGTCCGGCCGTACGCCCCGAAGCGGCCGTAGGACCGTGCGGCCCGCCGGGTCGTGGCCGTGCGGGTGTCCTTCGGGCGGTGTACCAGGGCCACCGCGACCGACGCGATCACCGGGACCAGGCCCAGCAGGGTCAGGGCCGCGGGCAGGGGCAGGGAGGCGTCCGCCGCCAGGAACTCCGCTGCCGCGCCGTCGAAGGGCATCCCTGTGAGGTCGCCTCGCAGGTGGAGGAAGAAGAGCAGGGCCAGCATCGAGCCCAGCGTGCAGGAGAGGGCCGTGGTCGCCGCCGAGACCGCCATCAGACGGGCGGGGCCCAGGCCGATCGCCGCGAGGCCGGGGCGGGGACGGGTGCCGGGGTCCGTGCGGGCCACCGCCACCGCGAAGTAGACCGTCGCCGCCAGTGGTGTCAGGCACCACGCCAGGCGGAGCAAGGAACCCGTCGGGTCGTCCGGGTGGCTGATCGCGTAGCCGAGGGTGCACAGCAGGAGGAATCCGGTGCCCGCCGCCGCCATGGCCACCAGCAGGCGACGCAGCTGTACGGCCGGCTTGGCACCGCGGGTCAGACGGAGAGCGAGCACGCGGCCCGGCCTTCCGACTCGGCGACCGGGGGGAGATGGACCGTGTTCACCCGGCGGCCGTCCAGGAGCGAGACCGTGCGGTCGGCCAGGGCCGCCGTCTGCGCGTCGTGGGTCGCCAGGACTACGGTGATGCCGTGCGAGCGGGCCGCCGTGGTCAGGGTGCGCAGTACGTGGGCCCGGTCCGCGCGGTGCAGCGGGGCCGTTGGTTCGTCCGCGAACAACACCGTCGGTGCCGGGGCCAACGCCCTCGCGATACAGACCCGTTGGCGTTCCGCCTGGTGCAGTTCGTGCGGGCGCATGCGGGTCTTGTCGCCGATGTCGAGGCGCTCCAGCCACTCCAGGGCGGCGGTCTTGGCGCGACGGCGGCTGGTGCCGCGGAGCATCAGCGGGAGCGCGGCGTTCTCCCAGACGTTCAGCTCGGGGACGAGGACCGGGGCCGGGTCGATCCAGCCGAAGCGGTCGCGGCGCAGGCGTTCACGGGTCATCGGGCCCATCGTGTGGACCGGCACGCTGTTGAACCAGACCTCGCCGCGCTGGGCCGGGACCAGTCCGGACAGACAGTGCAGCAGGGTCGACTTGCCGCTGCCGCGCGGGCCGCTGACGGCGAGGATCTCGCCCTCCTGGATGCCGAGCGAGACACCGCCGAGGCCGGGTGAGCCGTCCTTGTAGGTGAAGTGCAGGGCGCGCGCCCAGAGAACGTCGTTGTCGGGCGGGGCCTGCATACGCGTACACCTCGTTCTGATCCGTTTTCCCTGCGAGTGATCCCCCGTGCGGGGGAACGAAGACAGGGCCGATCGGTCACTGGGCACGCTAGGGAGTCCGCCATGCGAGGTCGGACACACGCGGCCCCGGGCGCCCGTTTCTCACTCGAACGGGCGGCACCGGGGCCGTTGTTGATCATCCAGACGGAAGATCGGTGCGCGAGGGTCAGAGCTTGGTCCACGCCTCCGTCAGCGTCGCGCGCAGGATCTGCTCGATCTCGTCGAACGTCTCCTGGTTGGAGATCAGCGGCGGGGCGAGCTGGACGACCGGGTCGCCGCGGTCGTCGGCACGGCAGTACAGGCCGTTGTCGTACAGCGCCTTGGAGAGGAAGCCGTACAGGACGCGCTCGGTCTCCTCGTCGGTGAAGGACTCCTTGGTCGTCTTGTCCTTCACGAGCTCGATGCCGTAGAAGAAGCCGTTGCCGCGGACGTCGCCGACGATCGGCAGGTCGTACAGCTTCTCCAGAGTGGCGCGGAAGGCGCCCTCGTTGTCGAGCACGTGCTGGTTGAGGCCCTCGCGCTCGAACAGGTCGAGGTTGGCGATGCCGACCGCCGCGGAGACCGGGTGGCCGCCGAAGGTGTAGCCGTGCAGGAAGGTGTTGTCGCCCTTGTAGAACGGCTCGGCCAGCCGGTCGGAGATGACGCAGGCGCCGATCGGGGAGTAGCCCGAGGTCATGCCCTTGGCGCAGGTGATCATGTCCGGGACGTAGCCGAACTTGTCACAGGCGAACGTCGTACCGAGGCGGCCGAAGGCGCAGATCGTCTCGTCCGAGACGAGCAGCACGTCGTACTGGTCGCAGATCTCGCGCACCCGCTGGAAGTAGCCGGGCGGCGGCGGGAAGCAGCCGCCCGCGTTCTGCACCGGCTCCAGGAAGACCGCGGCCACCGTGTCCGCGCCCTCGAAGAGGATCTGCTGCTCGATCTGGTCGGCGGCCCAGCGGCCGTAGGCCTCGGGGTCGTCGCCGTGGATCGGGGCGCGGTAGATGTTGGTGTTCGGGACCTTGTGCGCGCCCGGGACCAGCGGCTCGAAGGGGGCCTTCAGGGCCGGCAGGCCGGTGATGGACAGGGCGCCCTGCGGGGTGCCGTGGTAGGCGACCGCGCGGGAGATGACCTTGTACTTGGTCGGCTTGCCGGTGAGCTTGAAGTACTGCTTGGCGAGCTTCCATGCGGTCTCGACCGCCTCGCCGCCACCGGTGGTGAAGAAGACCTTGTTGAGGTCGCCCGGCGCCTCGTGCGCGAGGCGCTCCGCGAGCTCCACGGCCTTCGGGTGGGCGTACGACCACACGGGGAAGAACGCGAGCTCCTGCGCCTGCTTGAAGGCGGTCTCGGCGAGTTCGGTGCGGCCGTGGCCGGCCTGGACCACGAACAGGCCCGCGAGACCGTCGAGGTAGCGCTTGCCCTTGTCGTCGTAGATGTAGGTGCCCTCGCCCCGGACGATGGTGGGGACCGGGGAGTTCTCGTACGAGGACATGCGGGTGAAGTGCATCCACAGGTGGTCGTACGCGGTCTGGCTGAGGTCCTTGGAGCTCACGGTTATCGGGTCCTCACGGTTATCGGGTTCCCCACATGTAGGTCTGCTTCTTGAGCTTCAGGTAAACGAAGCTCTCGGTGGAGCGCACGCCGGGGATGGCGCGGATGCGTCGGTTGATGACCTCCAGGAGGTGGTCGTCGTCCTCGCAGACGATCTCCACCATCAGGTCGAAGGAGCCCGCGGTCATCACCACGTACTCGCACTCGGCCATGGAGGTCAGCGCGTCGGCCACGGACTCGACATCGCCCTCGACATGGATCCCGACCATCGCCTGGCGCCGGAACCCCACGGTGAGGGGGTCCGTGACGGCGACGATCTGCATCACGCCCTGGTCGAGCAGCTTCTGGACGCGCTGGCGCACGGCGGCCTCGGAGAGGCCGACGGCCTTGCCGATGGCGGCGTACGGCCGGCGGCCGTCCTCCTGGAGCTGTTCGATGATGGCGAGGGAGACGGCATCCAGATGAGGAGTGCCGTTCCTGGACTCGCGGGAGTCCCTGTGCTCTGCGCTTCGACTGGCCACGACCTCACTGTGCACGACGTCTCGATGGTTTCGCAAGGCCACGGCAATGAAATTCGTTGTTTATGGGAGTGAGTACTGCGGATTTCGCAGCCACAGTGCGATCAGGGGTGTTGAAAACGTGGGTGAGGCGATTAGGGTGGGTGTCTCAACCAATGGACAGTTCGACCCGACACAGGAGGCCGGCAGTGAGCACCGAGCCGCGTGGGCTGCGCACCCTACGGAACTACATCGCTGGCGAGTTCCGGGACGCCGCCGACGGACGGACCACCGAGGTGGTCAACCCCGCGACGGGCGAGGCGTACGCGACCGCGCCGCTGTCCGGGGCGGCCGACGTCGACGCCGCGATGGGCGCGGCCGCCGCCGCCTTCCCCGGCTGGCGCGACACCACCCCCGCCGAGCGCCAGAAGGCCCTTCTGAAGATCGCGGACGCGTTCGAGGAGCGCGCCGAGGAACTGATCGCGGCCGAGGTGGAGAACACCGGCAAGCCGACCGGGCTCACGCGGTCCGAGGAGATCCCGCCGATGGTGGACCAGATCCGGTTCTTCGCCGGTGCGGCCCGCATGCTCGAGGGCCGTTCGGCCGGTGAGTACATGGAGGGGATGACCTCGATCATCCGCCGTGAGCCGGTCGGTGTCTGCGCCCAGGTCGCGCCGTGGAACTACCCGATGATGATGGCCGTGTGGAAGTTCGCGCCGGCGATCGCGGCGGGCAACACGGTCGTGCTGAAGCCGTCGGACACCACTCCGGCCTCGACGGTTCTCATCGCCGAGATCATCGGGTCGATCCTGCCCAAGGGTGTCTTCAACGTCGTCACGGGTGACCGTGACACCGGGCGGCTCATGGTCGAGCACCCGACCCCGGCCATGGCCTCGATCACCGGGTCCGTGCGTGCGGGCATGTCCGTCGCCGAGTCCGCGTCCAAGGACCTCAAGCGGGTTCACCTGGAGCTGGGCGGCAAGGCGCCGGTCGTGGTCTTCGACGACACCGACATCGCCAAGGCCGTCGAGGACATCTCCGTCGCGGGCTTCTTCAACGCCGGGCAGGACTGTACGGCCGCGACGCGCGTGCTCGTACAGGAGGGCATCCACGACGAGTTCGTGCAGGCTCTCGCGAAGGCGGCCGCCGACACGAAGACGGGGCAGCCGGACGACGAGGACGTGCTGTTCGGTCCGCTCAACAACCCGAACCAGCTGAAGCAGGTCACCGGGTTCATCGAGCGGCTGCCGGCCCATGCGAAGGTCGAGGCCGGTGGGCACCGGGTCGGGGAGAAGGGGTACTTCTACGCGCCGACCGTCGTGTCCGGGCTCAAGCAGGACGACGAGATCGTGCAGAACGAGGTCTTCGGGCCCGTCATCACCGTCCAGTCCTTCACGGACGAGGACCAGGCCGTCGAGTGGGCCAACGGGGTCGAGTACGCGCTGGCTTCGTCCGTGTGGACCAAGGACCATGGGCGGGCCATGCGGATGTCCAAGAAGCTGGACTTCGGGTGTGTGTGGATCAACACGCACATTCCGTTGGTGGCGGAGATGCCGCACGGGGGCTTCAAGAAGTCCGGCTATGGCAAGGACCTGTCGGGGTACGGGTTCGATGACTACACGCGGATCAAGCACGTGATGACTTCGTTGGACGCGTGACGCTCCGCTGGGGGAGCCGTTTTCGGCTGCGGGTCCGTTGTGGCTGGTCGCGCCCACGCGGCGGAGCCGCAAATTGACACAGCCCCGCGCCCCTAGGTGGGTTGCAGTAGCCCCGCGTGGAGATGAACTCCCATTCGGGGCCACTGCGTTTCCCCCTCCTTGGTGTTCAGGCCTTCTCTATGTGCTTGCGGAGCCCTGGGAGTTCGTCTTCGCCCGGGTGGCCCGGCAGGTCCGGTGGGCGGATCGTGTCCGGGGTCTTCGGGAGGGTGAGGCCCGCCTCCTTCAGGATCGGGGCGCACTTCTTGGTCGCCTTGCGGTAGGCCCTGCCGAGCAGGGTCGGTTCGTCGCCCTTCTCGAGCTTCATCCGTACCTGCAGACGGATGCCCCCGTCCTCGCCCTTCTCCGCGTGGAAGTCGGGGAAGACCGTCTGGCCCTCGCCGCGCATGCACGCGGCGAACTCGTCGTTTGCCTCGTTGAGGTCGTCCGGGGCGTTCTCGGTGGGCTCGTAGCCGATAGCGAGGCCCGGTCGTGCGCGGGGCGGGTCGTCGGTGGATTCGGAGGCGGTCGCCGCCGACGCGCTGACCGTGCCGAGGGTGAGGGCCGTGATCGCGGCCAGGGCGAGGGCGAGCCGCCGTGGTCGGGGCGACAGAGCGGGCATGTGTTCCTCCGGTCGGTGCAGGGAGTTGCTCACGGCCCTCAGCCAACCGCCGACGTGGTTACAGCACGGGAACGGCCGCCCTTACCGCCGTGTAACCCCCTGCCCGCGACACTGAGCGCATGCGTGTGCTGGTGGTCGAGGACCACGAAGAGCTCGCCGAGACCGTCGCTTCGGGGCTGCGCCGGGAGGGGATGGCGGTCGACCTCGCCTTCGACGGACCGACCGCGCTGGAGCGCGCCCAGGTCAACGGCTATGACGTCGTCGTGCTCGACCGTGACCTGCCCGGCGTGCACGGGGACCAGGTCTGCCGGACGCTCGCCGAGGGCGGCAGCCGGGCGCGGGTGCTGATGCTGACTGCGTCGGGAACGGTGGCCGACCGTGTGTCGGGGCTGGGCCTGGGGGCCGACGACTATCTGCCCAAGCCCTTCGCGTTCACCGAACTCGTCGCCCGCATACGGGCCTTGGCGCGGCGTGCGCAGCCCGCGCTGCCGCCGGTCCTGGTCCGCGGGGAACTGCGGCTCGACCCCGCCCGGCGTACCGTCACCCGGGCCGGGGGCCAACTGCCGCTCAGCCCCAAGGAGTTCGCGGTACTCGAACTCCTCATGGCCGCGCAGGGCGGGGTCGTCTCCGCGGAGGAGCTGCTCGAACGCGCCTGGGACGAGGCCGCGGACCCCTTCAGCCAGACTGTGAAGGTCACGGTGAGCCGGCTGCGGCGGAAGCTGGGCGAGCCGCCGCTGATCGAGACGGTCGAGCGGGCCGGGTACCGGCTCTGATGCGGCTCCCGACTTGGCGGGTACGCGGCCCGCACAGCATCCGGTGGCGGCTCACCCTGCTCTACAGCGTGCTGTTCGTCGTCGCCGGGGCGGTGCTGCTGGCCTTCACCTATGTGCTCGTGGCCAACTCCGAGCCGTCCCTCACCGCGGGCTCGCCACCACGGCTGACCGAGCGGTCCGAGGGTCCAAGCACGCCGGACCCGCCCACGGTCGCGTCGTACGTCGAACAGCGGCTGTCGGTGCAGCGCTCCGAACAGCTGCACGAGCTGCTGATCGAATCGGCCCTGGCGCTGGCGGTGATGACCGTCTTCTCGCTGGCCCTGGGCCGGCTGATGGCCGGGCGGGTCCTGGACCCCCTGCGCACCATGACCGCGGCCACCCGCCGTATCTCCGCCGACAATCTGCACGAGCGGCTCGCAGTGGCCGGACCCGACGACGAGCTGAAGGCGATGGCGGACACCATCGACGCCGTACTCGCGCGCTTGGAGGGCGCGTTCGATGCGCAGAAGGCCTTCGTCGCCAACGCCTCGCACGAGCTGCGTACCCCGCTCACCCTCCAGCAGGCCGTCGTCGACGTGACCCTCGCGGACCCCGACGCCTCCGTCGAGACGCTGCGGGCGGCGCTGCTTCGGGTGCGGGCGGCGGGGGAGGAGCAGGAGCGGATGATCGACGCCCTGTTGACCCTCGCCCGAAGCCAACAGGGCTTGGAGCGGCAGGAGTTCGTCGACCTCGCGGCGATGGTGCGGGAGCGGTTGCCGGAGGCGGGGGTGCGGGTGGAGGCCCGGCTGGAGCCCGCGGCCGTGCTCGGGGATCCGCAGCTCATCGAGCGGCTGGTCGTCAACCTCACCGACAACGCCGTGCGGCACAACCTGGCGGAAGGCGAGGGGAGTTGGGTGCGTGTGTGGACCGGCGTGGACGTCATGGGCCGACCTGGTCTGCGGATCGAGAACAGCGGGCCGGTCATCCCGGCGGACCAGGCGGCCGGGCTGTTCCAGCCGTTCCGGTGCCTCGGGCCGGAGCGGGTACGCAAGCGGGCCGGGCTCGGGCTCGGCATGTCCATCGTCGCGGCCGTCGTCGCCGCGCACGGCGGCTGGGTGCGGGCCACCACCCGCCCGCAGGGGGGACTGACGGTGGAGGTCGGTCTGCCGCCGTCGGCTCCCGCGCTCCCCGGCGGCTGATCGACACAGTGTCCGCCACCTGTTCCATGGCTCGACGCAGCGTCGATTGTCCGGCCACAGGTGCGCGCGGCATGCTGCCGGAATGGCCCTCCCACTGCAGAAGCCCCGGCTCACCCGCCGCTCCCTGCTGCGCGCGCTCGGCGGTGGCGCGGCGCTGGGCGCCCTCGCCGGGTGCGGGGTGCCCGCCGCGTACGTGTCCGCCGGTGACCGTGCCGTCCCCGACCGGTCCGCCACCGACAGGCGGCTGACGTGGGCGAACTGGCCGCTCTACATCGACACGGACGACGACGACTCGACGAAGCGGCCGACGCTTGCCGCCTTCGGGAAGAAGACGGGGATCACCGTCGACTACGTCGAGGAGATCAACGACAACGACGAGTTCTTCGGCAAGATCAGCCCCGCGCTGATGAACCATCAGCAGACCGACCGCGATCTGATCGTCATCAGCGACTGGATGTGCGCCCGGTTCGTCCGGCTCGGCTGGGTCCAGGAGATGGAACGGGCGAACCAGCCCAACGTCACGAAGTACCTGGACCCGCTGCTGAGGTCGCCCGCCTTCGACCCGGGCCGCACGTTCACGGTGCCGTGGCAGTCGGGCATCACCGGCATCGCGTACGACCACCGCAGGCTGGGCCGCGAGATACGGAGCGTCAAGGACCTCTGGGCGAGCGACCTCAAGGGCCGGGTGACCCTGCTCTCCGGGCTCGACGAGGCGTTCGCACTGCTCATGCAGGGCAACGGCGTCGACATCAGGAAGTGGAAGGCGGCCGACTTCGACAAGGTCTGCGACCAGGTCGAGCAGCACGTCCGCAGCGGCCAAATCCGCCGCTTCACCGGCAACGACTACACCAAGGACCTCGTCACCGGCGACGTCCTGGCCTGCCAGGCGTACTCCGGCGACGTCGTCCAGCTGCAGGCCGACAACTCCGACATCCGCTTCGTGGTCCCCGAGGAGGGCGCCGAGCTGTGGTCGGACTCCCTGATGGTCCCCGACCGCGCCCTGCACAAGGCGAATGCCGAGCGGCTGATCGACTACTACTACGAGCCCGAGGTCGCCGCCGAGCTCGCCGCGTGGGTCAACTACGTCTGCCCGGTCCCGGCGGCCCGGGAGATCCTTGCCGCGTCCGACGACAAGGACACCGCGGAACTCGCCGGGAACCCGCTGATCTTCCCCGACGACGAGATGCGTGAACGGCTCGTGATCGCAAGGGACATCACGGCGGAGGAGCGGGTGGGGTTCGCGAAGCGGTGGAACGCCATCGTGGGGTTGTAGGCCGCCCCTCCACGGCTTTGCCATCTCTTTACAACCTCCTCGGTCGCTGCCTCGTCTCTCCGCTCGATCCGTCCCGCACCCCGCGGGCGGACCGACGAAAGAGAGCGATTGATGCGCCGAACCGGCCTCAGTGCCCTGGCCCTCGCGTGCGCCGCCGTACTGGCGGGCGCGGTGCCCGCGTTCGCCGACGAGACCGCGACCCCAAGCGCCGTCCCCAGCGCCACGACCGCTCCGAGCGCGGCGCCGAGCGGGTCCACCGACCCCAGTGCCGAACCGACTGCCGCTCCGACCGAGGCGCCGGCCTCGGACCAGGTCTCCGTCGTGCCCAGCGGGGCGCCCGACACCGGCGTGGCCTCGTCCGGGTCCGGCGGCACGGGCGCGCTGGTCGGCGGGGGCGCCGCCTCGGCCGTCGTCCTGGGCGGCGGGGCCGTCCTCCTCGTACGACGTCGGCGGGCGACCGGCGCATGAGCCCGCTCTCCAGGCGCGCGTTCACCGCGGCGGCGCTGACCACGCTGCTCTCGGGGTGCGGCGGCCCGGGGGCCACGAGCGGGAAGACCACGACAGAGGGCCGCGCCTCCCGTACGCCGTCGTCCACCAAGGCAGCCACTCCGCTGGGCCGTTCGGTTCCGGTGCGGCTGCGGATACCGGAGATCGGGGTCGACACCCCTGTCATGCGGCTGGGGCTGACCCCGGACGGCACGGTGCAGGTGCCCCCTGTCACCGCGCACGACCGGGCCGGCTGGTACGAGCACTCGCCGACGCCGGGGCAGACCGGGCCGTCGGTGCTCCTCGGCCATGTCACGGTCGGCTCGTACGGGGACGGGGTCTTCCGGCGGCTGGGGGAACTGCGCCGGGGTGACCGCGTCGAGGCGCGCCTGGAGAACGGCGGCACGGCGGCCTTCGCCGTCACCGAGGTCCGTACGGTCGACAAGGCCGATTTCCCGGCCGGGGCCGTGTACGGGAACGTCGACCGGCCCGAGTTGCGTCTCATCACCTGCGGCGGACCCCGGACCGGTGCCGGGTACCGCGACAACGTGATCGTCTTCGCCGCGTCCATCTCTGCAGGAGAACGTTGAAACGGTCCCGAGAGAGGGCGGCGTCCGAGCTGTTCGCCGCCCTCTACCCACGCCTCGCCGGCTGGTGCCGCCGGCTCGTCGACGACGACGAGACGGCCCACGAGATCGCCTCGGAGGCCTTCACCCGGCTGTGGGCACGCTGGACGGCCGTGGAGGAACCGCGCGGGTTCCTCTACGTCACTGCGGCGAACCTCGTCCGTGATCACTGGCGCAAGCTGGAGCGCGAGCGCCGGGCCGTGCGCCGGGCCGGCAACGAGGCCGCGGTGAGCCCGTACAACGAGCAGGCCGACCCCGCCGTACGACTGCTCGTCCAGTCCCTGCCCGAGCGACTGCGCGTCCCGATCCTGCTCCACTACTACGCTGACATGCCGATCCGAGAGGTGTCCGTGCTGACCGGACGCAAGGAAGGAACCGTCAAGGCCGACCTCCACGCGGCCCGCGAACTGCTCCGCGCCCACCTGAGGAGAAGCCTTGATCACGCGCCCTGACGACGACCCGGACCTCGACCCGGACGACCCGCTCACCATCCTGCTGCGGCCCCCCGCCGACCACCTCGGCCCGCCCCTCGGCCGCTACGAGGCGATCCGCCGCGGCGCGACCCGGCGCAAGCTGCTGCGCGCGGCGGCCGGAACCGCCGTGGTCTGCGGTCTCGCCGCCGCCGTCCTGCTGCCGCTCAGGCTGTCGACGTCCGAGGCCCCCGCGTCCCCGACGGTCCCGCTCGCACCGCCACCCGCGAGCAGTTCCCCGACTGCGCCGCCCTCGACCCTGCCCCCTTCGGACGGGCAGCCGTCGGCCGTGCCGTCTTCGCCGGCGACGTCGGTACCCGTCAACCCCGGCACCCCCTCGGCCTCGCCGTCCGCGGCGCCCACCGCCACCGCTGAGCCGACGCCCACGGAGCACCCGTAGAAGCGGCCGCCGAAAGATGTTTTGAACATGTTCAATTCCAGGCGTACGCTCCTGCCATGAGCGACAGAGCCGCCCTGCTCAAGGGCATTCGCGCCTGGTTGGTCCTGTTCGTCGTGTGCCTCGTGCTCAGCGGCGCCACCGCCTTCCCTCTCGTCCACGAACTGCGCTGGACCGAGGACCTGTTGCGGCACCTGCCCACCCCCGACCCCCTGATGGACTGGATCGTGCGGGTCCGCCAGGGCCTCGACACCGCCGACACCGACTACCCCTTCCTCCTCTACGGCACCGACTGGCTGGCCTTCGCGCACCTCGTCATCGCGGTCGCCTTCTACGGCGCCTACCGCGACCCCGTCCGCAACATCTGGGTCGTCGAGTTCGGGATGATCGCCTGCGCCGGGATCATTCCGCTCGCGCTGATCTGCGGGCCGATCCGGGGGATCCCGTTCTGGTGGAGCGTGATCGACATGTCGTTCGGGGTGTTCGGGGTGATCCCCCTGTACGTCGTCCGCGGGAAGATCAAGCGGCTGGAGGCGCTCACCCCGGGCAACGCCCGGGCCGTGCCCGCTACTTGACCGCGGCCATGATGATCCCGGTGACGACCGGGTTCGCGTCCGCGCTCTTCGCGTCGGTGGCGTTGACCGAGTAGGCGACGGTGCGGCTGAGGTCCTTGGTGGCGGCGATCGCCGAGCTGTAGCCGTACCGGCCGCCGGACTTGACCCAGTAGACCGTCCCCTCGGTCTCGAAGCGCTGGAGGCCGCCCGCGCTGTAGCTCGCGCCGGTGACGTCCGTCGGGACCGCGAACACCTCCTTCATCCGGGACTTCGGCACGATCCGCCCCTGGAAGAGCGCGGTGATCAGCCGTTCCAGGTCCGCGGTCGTGGAGATCATGTCCCCGGCCGCGAACCGGTCCGCCTGGTTCCACTCCGTGACGTCCAGGAACCCGGTGGTCCCGTCCGCCCGCTCCACCCTCTGGTAGCCGAGGTTGTGCGGGCCGCGTATGCGGGGGTCGGTACCCGGGAAGTAGGTGTCCCGCATTCCGGCCGGCGCGAGCACCAGTCGGGTGGCCTCGGAGGCGTACGGGCGCCCGGTCACCCTCTCGATCAGCAGACCGAGGAACGTGTAGTTGATGTTGAGGTAGTGCTGCTGCTACCCCGGGCAGAACTCCGGCTCCTTCGCGCCCGCCGACGCGGCGACCCGCTGCGGGGCGAGCGTGTCGAAGCGGTGGGCGTACACCTCCTCGAACGTGTCGCCGAGGCCGTCGCCGGCCGGGATGCCGCTGGTGTGGTCGAGCAGCCGCCGTACGGTGATGGGCCGGAACTGCCTGCCCAGCAGGCCGGGCAGGTAGTGCTGAACCGGCTTGTCCAGGTGGATCCGTCCCTCGGCCGCCAGGCGCAGCACGGCCGCCGCCGTCACCACCTTGGTCGTCGACCCGGCCCGGAACCGCGCGTCCGGGTCCGCCGCCCGGCCGCTGGCCAGGTCGTGCACGCCCGAGCTGCCGCGCCAGCTGCCGCCGCACCCGCCGACCCGGACGAGCGCGGCGGTCGCGTCCGTGTTCGGGAGCCCGGTGAGCGCGGCGCTCAGGGCCTTGGCGTCCGGCGCGTCCGAGGCGCACTCGGAGGCGGCCGGCGCCGCGGCGAAGGCGGGGGCCGCGAGGGGTCCGGCCGCGAGGGCGAGAGCCAGGGAGAGGGTGACGACAGACGTACGGGTGCGCATCTGATGCTCCAAGCGATCGGTGTGGTGATCATCGTCTGCCGGTTCACGCCCGCCGGGATCGTCGGCGAGGAGGGCACCGCACCCTGGCGGAACCCTGAGCAACTTCCTTGCTCAGTAAGGGGGTTGTGCGGGCTCGCCCCTAAGGGAGGCCCCGGCGCGCGAAAAACTGTTATCCCGGAAGCCTTCACTCCGTCTCCACGCTGTGATCTCCGGCATAGCCAGGACCCCGGGGCCGCCTGAGAGGGTGCGTGCAGAACCGAACCGAGGGACGGAACGACGTGGACACGCGGCAATGGCGCGACACCATCGCGGCCGCGCAGGCCGGTGACCGGCATGCGCTGGACGACCTCGTCGCGGGCTGGCTGCCGCTGGTCTACAACATCGTCGGCCGCGCCCTGAACGGTCACGCCGACGTCGACGACGTCGTCCAGGAGACCATGCTGCGGGCCGTCGACAACCTCGGTGCGCTGCGCGACCCGGACAGCTTCCGGTCCTGGCTGGTGGCCATCGCCATGCGCCAGATACGGGACCGGGCCCGGCGCCGCACGGCCCCCGCCCCGCTGGCGGAGGCCACCGCGAGCGACGCCGCCGACTTCGCCGAACTCACCGTCCTCAGGCTCCAGCTGGAGGGCCAGCGGCGCGAGGTCGCGGAGGCGGTGCGCTGGCTCGACGACGAGGACCGGCAGCTGCTGTCGCTGTGGTGGCTGGAGGTCGCGGGCGAGCTGACCCGGCGCGACCTGGCGGCCGCCGCCGGTATCAGCAGACAGCACGCCGCGGTGCGCGTCCAGCGGCTCAAGGAGCGCGTGGAGACCGCGCGCGGCATCGTGCGGGCCCTCGACGGCGCCTGCCCGGACCTGCGAGAACTGACCGGCCGCTGGAACGGACGGCCCGACTCCGTCTGGCGCAAGCGGCTGGCCCGGCACATCCGGGGTTGCGGCTACTGCGGGGACACCCGCGAGGCCGTCGTACCGGCGGAACGCCTGCTCGTCGGTATCGCCCTCGTCCCGCTCCCCGTCGGCTTCACCCTCTCCCTGGCCTTCGGCGGCAAGACGGCGGCAGCGGCGGCGGGGGCCGCCTCCGTGGGCTGGTCCGCCAAGGCGATGGCCGCGCTCACCCAGCCCTTCGTCGCGGTGACGGCGGGGGCGACGATCGTGGCGGGCGGTGCGTACGTCGTCACGCAGGCCCCGGACAGCCCGCCGCCGCGCGTGGTCGCCAGTCCCACGGCGGCGAGCACGGCCCGCCCACCGGTGACGATCTCCCCGTCGGCGACGCCGTCACTGTCACCGTCCCCCACACCGAAGAAGGTCGATCTCTACGGCACGGTCGTCGACACCGTCGACCGGGCCCCCGACCCCGACGCCCGGCCCGCCGCCCTGCCGCACCGCCCCGAGTCCGGCATCACCAGCACCTGGGGCGCGAAGGCCGTCATGCAGCACCGCGGTGAGACAGTGACGCTGAGCGGGCAGGGATACGTGCTGGTGCGCTGGCAGATCGCCCCGCAGGACCGGCCGGGCGGCCTGACCATGCCCACCTGGACCGGTCTCAAGGGCAGGCTCTTCCATGTCGCCTCGGGTGGCGGCCGCCGCATGGACGACGCCACCGGCCCCGACACCACCGGCATGGGCGGCCCGGACACCGGATACACGGTGCTGCCGAACGGCACCCAGCAGATGTGGCAGAACGAGTACTTCTATCTCGACGGCAGCGTCGACCTGACCGTGAACGAACGCGGCGCCTCCTACGGCCTGACCGTCTTCCCCTCCAGCTGGGAGGCGGCGGACAAGGACGTCAACTACGGCCCCCCGCAAGGCGCGATCCGCTACGGCCTGGTCCGCGACAACGGCAAGGACACGGCGCCGGTACCGCAGTACGTCACCCGCGAGAGCCCCGCCGATCCGGCGACGGTGGCTCAGCGCTCCCGCGTGTAGCGGTCCTGCGCCTCCATCACCTCGTCGCCGTGCTCGAAGGCCCAGGCGCCGAAGGCGTCGATCGGGGCGAGCAAGGTCCGTCCCAGGCCGGTGAGTTCGTACGCGACACGGGCTCCCTCGGACGCACGGCGATGGACCAGCCCGTTGAACTCCAGCCGCCGCAACGTCTCGGTGAGCACCTTCTGACTGATGCCGCCGATGCGGTCCTTCAGCTCCCCGTGGCGCACGGGACCGTCCCTCAGCGCCCAGAGCACCACGGCGTTCCAGGTGTTGGAGAGGAGGTCGAAGGCGAGGCGGGCGCGGCAGTCGGCGAGGTACGTCACATACCGAATGGTGCCCGAGCGGCTCCCTACAGTCCTGCCCATGCGAATAGGGATTCTCGGTACGGGCGCAATGGCGGACGCGCTGGGCACGCAGTGGCGGCGCGCGGGGCACGAGGTGGTGGCCGGGAGCCGGTCGCGGGGAGGGGTGCGGGAAGCGGCCGGGTTCGGGACGGACGCGGTGCTGCTCGCGGTGCCCTACGAGGCGGCGGTGGACGTCGTCGCGGGACTCGAAGGGGTGCTGCGCGGACGGGTGTTGATCGACTGCACCAATCCGGTGGGCCATCCCGGCTTCAGGCTGCTCACGGCGGGCGGCCCGTCGGCCGCCGAACGGATCGCGGCCGCCGCACCGGCCTCTCGGGTGGTCAAGGCCTTCAACCTCTGCCACGAGGACGTCTGGCGCCTGACCCCGCCGGTCTTCGACGGCCGCCCGCTCGCGGTGCCGCTGTGCGGGGACGACGAGGAGGCCCTGGATGTCGTACGACGACTCGTGCGCGACCTCGGTTGTGAGCCGTTGAACGCCGGAGGGCTGGAACGGGCCGGGCTGGTGGAGGCGACGGCGGCGCTGCTGATCGGCCTGTGGGTGGGGGAGGGAGCGGACGCCCGGGCCATCGCGCCCCCGCTCCAGTGGGCCTAGGGCCCTTCTGACGGATCATCGCGGCGTCGCGACGCCCGGCACGCACTGCCCCACTGCCTGAAGGGCGTGGGGGGACCCTCAGCCGCACGGGGCGAACGGCCAGGTGGCTCCGCCACATGACCCTCCACCCCGCACGGCGATCGCACGCACCGGACGCCGCTCCTCGGCCCACGCTGATCCGTCAGAAGGGCCCTAGGACCCTTCGTCGCGCAGGGCGCAGAGGGCGTCGACGCGGTTCGTGGTGATCGAGTCGACGCCCGCCGCGATGAGACGGCGCATCGAGCGGACCGTGTCGGGGGTCCAGACGGAGACGAGGCAGCCGTCGCGGTGGACGCGTTCGGCGAGGGCCTTGTCGACCAGCCCGAAGCGGTAGTTGAGCCAGCGTGGGCGGACCGCCTCCAGCAGCGCGGGGCGCGGCGGGGCCAGCGACGTCCAGGTCAGGGCGATCTCGGCGGCCGGGTCGGCGGCGCGCACGGCGAGCATCGCGGGGGCGCCCGCGCAGTAGTACACGCGGTCCTCGGCCCCGCCCTCCCGTACGACGTCGACGACCCGGCGGGCCGCCTTCACGTCCGGCGTGCCCGGCAGATCGAGCATCAGCCGGGCCCCTTCGGCCGCCGCCAGCGCCTCGGCCAGCGTCGGCACCCTGCCGTCCGTGAGGCCGCGGACCTCGTCCGACGACAGGGACACGAGCGGCCGGTCGTGCTCCCACAGCCGCTTCAGCGTGCGGTCGTGCAGCAGCACGGGGACGCCGTCCCGGGTGAGGCGTACGTCGATCTCGACGGCGTCCGCGCCCAGTTCGAGCGCGGCACGCAGGGAGTCGAGCGTGTTCTCACGGACGCGGTAGGGGTCGCCGCGATGGGCCACTGCCGTCAGCTTCTGCATGGGCCCATTGTGCTGGTGGCCGGTACCGGTTCGCGGTGGGGTCAGGGCGCGAGCCACGCCGTGGTGTACGCGTCGATCTCGCCCCTGATACGGGCCTTGCCGGGCTCGTCGAGGAAGGACGCCTCGACCGCGTTCTTGGCGAGGTCGGCCAGGCCGCGCTCGTCGAGGTCGAGGAGGCGGGCGGCGACGGCGTACTCGTTGTTCAGGTCGGTGCCGAACATGGGCGGGTCGTCGGAGTTGATGGTGACGAGGACGCCCGCCTTCACGAACTCCTTGATCGGGTGCTCGTCGAGGTGGCGCACCGCGCGCGTGGCGATGTTGGAGGTCGGGCACACCTCCAGGGCGATCCGCTCCTGGGCGAGGTGCGCGAGCAGCTTCTCGTCCTGCGCCGAGCTGGTGCCGTGTCCGATGCGCTCGGCGCGCAGATGGGTCAGCGCGTCCCAGACCGTCTCCGGGCCGGTCGTCTCACCGGCGTGCGGCACCGAGCGCAGGCCGGCCGCGATCGCGCGGTCGAAGTACGGCTTGAACTGCGGCCGCGGTACGCCGATCTCGGGCCCGCCGAGCCCGAAGGAGACGAGGCCCTCGGGGCGCAGGCGGTCGTCGGTGGCGAGCCGTACGGTCTCCTCGGCGGCTTCCAGGCCCGCCTCGCCGGGGATGTCGAAGCACCAGCGCAGCACGGTCCCGAACTCGGCCTCCGCCGCCTTGCGGGCGTCCTCGATCGCGTCCATGAAGGCGCGCTCGTCGATACCGCGGCGGGTCGAGGAGAACGGGGTGATGGTCAGCTCGGCGTAGCGCACCTGCTGCCGGGCCAGGTCGCGGGCCACCTCGTACGTCAGCAGACGTACGTCCTCCGGTGTGCGGATCAGGTCGACGACGGACAGGTACACGTCGACGAAGTGGGCGAAGTCCGTGAAGGTGAAGTAGTCGACCAGGGCCTCGGGGTCGGTCGGGACCTTGGAGTCGGCGTGGCGGGCGGCCAGTTCGGAGACGATCCGGGGGGAGGCGGAGCCCACGTGGTGGACATGCAGTTCGGCCTTGGGCAGCGAGGCGATGAAGGCGTGCAGGTCGCGCGGGACGCTGGGGTCGATGAGGTGCTCGGTCAAGGTTCCTCCCCGGAACGGCGCCCTCGGCCGGCGTGCGGCGGGCGCGGGTGATCGGCTGATCGATGACTCGGGGATCATCGTAGGCCGACCGGGCGGGGGGAGGGACGCTGGTCGTAGCATGACGGGCATACGACGGAGGGGGTCCCGAGCATGTCCGACGAGGCGCGGCAGCCGGCAGGCGAGGCGCACGGGTCGACTCCGTCGGCTTCCGGGGGGCAGCGGGGCGAGGCGGTCGCTTCCGAGGGGGAGCGGGACGGGCTGACGGCTCCGCGGGTGGGGTTGGAC
>NZ_JXTE01000609.1 GCF_000972385.1 Streptomyces sp. WM6386 | reverse complement strand
CGGGCGCCGCGGCGGCTGTCGGGGGGTTCGGGGCGGCTCGGGAGCCTGGGGGTGGGACTCGGATGTGGGTGGTTTGCCGAGGGCGGGGGTGGCGGGGGATGGGTGGGTTAGGGGAGGTTCTCGGCTTGGGCGCGGGCGGCGGCTGCTTCGGTGGGGGCGTTGGCTTGGGCGTAGGCGTCGGCCGCCTGGAGGTGGGCGGCGCGGGCGTCGGCGGGGCGGTGGGCTGCTTCGTGGGCGCGGGCGAGGTTTCCGAGGGTCGCGCCCGCCCCGTACCAGTCCCCGAACTCCCGGCAGATCTCCACGCCCTTGTCGTACGCCTCGATCGCCTCCTCCGCCCGGCCATCCTTCCGCAGGGCGATGCCGAGGTTATTCCA
>NZ_JXTE01000608.1 GCF_000972385.1 Streptomyces sp. WM6386 | reverse complement strand
ATGTCGAGGTCCGGCGCAGCCGTGAAGTCGACGGCGAGCGGGTGCCGTTCGATCTGCTGACCTTCATCGCGGAGCGGGGCGACTGGCCCTGGCTCGGTCGGGCCCGTACCTGCACGGGACCGTGGAAGACGCGGATGGTGTACCAGGGGTTCACCCCGCAGGGCCGCGCGCTCAGGAAGGAGACGGACGGCCCGCTGTTGTTCGCCAACGTGCTCGGGATGCGGGCCGAGGAGAGCGCGGAGCGCCGTAACCGGGAGGTGTGGCGCCGTACGACCGACAACTCGGCCCGGGTCGTCGACGAGTGGCTGCCCGTCCACCAGGTGAGCACCGGGGAGGTCTGGGCACGCACGGTCAGTGCGGGGCTGCCCTACCAC
>NZ_JXTE01000607.1 GCF_000972385.1 Streptomyces sp. WM6386 | reverse complement strand
CCACCGCCGCCCGCCGCGCCGCGGTGGTGACCGCTGTCGAGCGGCTTTTCCCCCGAGCGCGCTGAGGCCCCGGGACCGGCCGCCGCCCTACTCAAACCTTCCCCAAACGGCGCGTCCGCCCTTGCCCCTCACCTTTGCCTACGAGCCCGCAGAGCGGCCCACTGGCGTAGACGCTCGACGATCTGGGCTTCGTAGCCGCTGCGGGTGGGTTCGTAGTACGTCTCGCGGCTCATGTTCTCGGGAAAGTAGTCGGCGCCGGAGAAGCCGTCAGCGGTGTCAGGGTCGTACTGATAACCCTTGCCGTAGCCGAGGTCCTTCATCAGCCGGGTCGGAGCGTTGAGGATGTGGGCGGGCGGCATGAGCGAGCCTGTGCGT
>NZ_JXTE01000606.1 GCF_000972385.1 Streptomyces sp. WM6386 | reverse complement strand
CAACGCCTCGCTGCTGGCGGCCCGGACCGTACTGGCAGGCATGCGGCCCGCAGTGGCGATCACGATGGTCGAGCTGGGACTGACGCTGCCCGGGCTGCGTACCGCCCTCACCACGGAGGCGGCCTTGGACCTGCTGGCGCGCCGTACTTCGGCGGCCGACCTCGGTGGATCGCCTCAGGAGCATCCTTGATGCCATCCTCCACAGCCGTCGAGGCGAGCCTGCCGATCCGTTCCGACATGGATCTCGCCTGGGTGCGCCAGCATGTGCGGCAGGCCGCCGGAATTCTGGGCTTCGGTCTGGTCGCGCAGACCAAGCTGGTCACCGCCGCCAGTGAACTGGCCCGCAACACGCTGGTGCACGGCGGGGGCGGCCGGA
>NZ_JXTE01000605.1 GCF_000972385.1 Streptomyces sp. WM6386 | reverse complement strand
GCCCCCGCCCCGTCCGCGCCGACGCGCGTCGCGGGCACGGCGTCGAAGGTCAGCCGGGCCATCGCCCGGGTGGCGTCCAGGGTTTCCATCGACTCGGCCCCAGACCCCGCCGCGTCCCCGTCCACGGCGAACAGCGTCGGGCCCGCGACGGTACGGGCGACGACGAGCAGCAGATCGGCCGTCATACCGTCGACGACGAAGCACTTGCGGCCGCTCAGCCGCCAGCCGCCGTCCCCGTCCAGCACGGCGCGCGCGGAGACCATGGCCGGGTCCCAGGAACCGTGGTCCTCGGCGACGGCGAGGGTGGCCGTGGTCCGTCCGGAGGCGATACCGGGCAGGTGGCGCGCGCAGGCCTCGTCGTCGCCGGAGGCCAGCAG
>NZ_JXTE01000604.1 GCF_000972385.1 Streptomyces sp. WM6386 | reverse complement strand
CGCAGGCAGGACGAGTGGTGGACGGGGCGGTGCTGGCGGCCCGGATGCGGGAGCGGCTCGGGGCCTGGTCGACGCCGGATGCGGGCGGCCCGGTGCGGTGGACGGTGATGGCACAGGCGGTGGGCGGCGCGCCGATGACCCACCGCTCCGTCGGGCGGCGGCGGTTGCTGACGGGCACCGCGCCGCTGCGGGCGGGCCGGAACGAACGTACCGCCGTGCTGGACACCACCGACCTGGGCTGGGTCCAGCTCACCCCCCTCGGCGCCGGCGACTGCCTGGTGCAGGCCATGGTGCCCGGCCCCGCCGCGGACCCTGCCGGGCTACTGACCCGACTGCTCGCCGAGTCCGCGCCGGGCGACGTACTGCGCCATCCGCCGG
>NZ_JXTE01000603.1 GCF_000972385.1 Streptomyces sp. WM6386 | reverse complement strand
GGCGGCCAGGCCCAACGCGTCGCGCTGGCCCGCGCCCTGAGCCTGACCGGCGACCTCGTGGGCTTCCGGGAGACCCTCACCGAGGCGCTGGACCTGCTGCCGTCCCACCAGCGCCATCGGCGGGTGGAAGTGGTGGCGCTGCAGGCCCAGGTGGAGCGCATCCTCGGCGACCTCGGCGCGGCCCGGGCGGTCCTGGAAACGGAGTTGGCCGCCTGGCCCGACTCCAGCGGCGTCACCAACCCGCTTCGGCTGGAGCTGGCGACCGTACGCATGACGCAGCGGGCGTACGACGAGTCGGCGGCGCATCTGGACGCTGCCCTGCACTACGCGGCCCGCAGCGGTGACCGGGGCATGCAGACCGCCGCGGCCGCCTGCCGC
>NZ_JXTE01000602.1 GCF_000972385.1 Streptomyces sp. WM6386 | reverse complement strand
ATGAAGCCGCTCGGCTTCACCCTCGACGAGATGCGCGCCCTGCTCGACGCCACCGACCGCCTCGACTCCGGCGAGGAACTGCCCCCCGGGGAGCGCGAGAAGCTACTGGAGCGGATCCGCGGCTTCGAGCAGGCTACCCAGCAGAGAGTCGCCGATCTGCGCACCCAGCTGGCCCGGGCAGAGGATTTCCCGGCCACTCTGGCCGCGCGCCTCGCACGACGGACTCCCACCCCCCGACCCCGTAGTGATCTACGACTCTGACCTCCGCCTCCAGCGGAATGAACCGCCCCGGCGCGACAGCCGCCGACATGCCCGCAAGGTAGACGAGAGCGTTGACACGCCGCTCACCAGCCGCCGCCTGCCCCGACGGTGTTCGCG
>NZ_JXTE01000601.1 GCF_000972385.1 Streptomyces sp. WM6386 | reverse complement strand
TACGCCATGCTCTCCGAGGCACACCTCCGCGTCGAGCGGGGCACCGACTGCGTTTGCGCGTTCTTGAAACACCACAATCGCTCGCGCACCGAGGTGTTGCTGCACGGTCTGGAGCAGATCCCGCGCAAGGAGCTGGAGTACCGGGGCTCCACCTTCACCGAAATGGACGTGGACGCGGTACTCGCCCGGCACCCCGAGGTGGCCCTGGTCGACGAGCTGCCGCACACGAACATCCCCGGCTCCCGCAACACCAAGCGCTGGCAGGACGTCGAGGAGCTGCTGGCCGCCGGGATCGATGTGATCTCGACGGTCAACATCCAGCACCTGGAGTCGCTGGGGGACGTCGTCGAGTCGATCACCGGCATCCGGCAGCAGGAGA
>NZ_JXTE01000600.1 GCF_000972385.1 Streptomyces sp. WM6386 | reverse complement strand
CACCGGTCCCTGCCACGGCCTGCCCGTCCGGACTGATCACGACGGACGTCGTGTCCAGGGCCTCAATCCACCAGCGGACCTCGCCCGAATCAGTGTTCAGGACGGACAGTTTCTGGGTCTTGAAGGGGGCGTTTGTGCGGTGCGGCCCGAGCACGACCAGGCTCAGCCCGTTGCCGCCCCAGGCGATCGCAGATGGAGCGAAGTCCAGCTCCGCCTGCGCCAGCAGCTCACCGATCTCGCTCATGACTGCACTCCTGTCACAGCATTCCGGTCACAGTGGTGCGAAGGCCGCCTGATAGGCCCGCCAGCGCGCCAGCCCTTCGTTGGTGTCGCCCAGGGCGCTGACGGCGCGCGACGCGAGGTCGGCGCTCCCGCCACCC
>NZ_JXTE01000060.1 GCF_000972385.1 Streptomyces sp. WM6386 | reverse complement strand
CGGCGTCGGTCTCGCGCTCCTCGACAAGACCGTCGCCCACGTGAAGCGGCGGACCCAGTTCGGCGTGCCCATAGGCTCGTTCCAAGCCGTGAAGCATCGACTCGCCGACGCCGAGGTCGCCCTGGAGTTCGCCCGCCCCCTGCTCCTGGGTGCCGCCCTGACCATGGCCCCGGAGGACGTCGCCGCCGCGAAGGTCACCGCGTGCGAGGCGGCGTACACCACCGCCCGTACCGCGCTCCAACTGCACGGCGCGATCGGGTACACGGCGGAGTGCGACCTGTCGCTGTGGCTGACCAAGGCCCGCGCCCTGCGGACCGCCTGGGGCAGCCCGGACGAGTGCCGGGCCGCCGTCCTCCTCAGTGGGGGTCGCCGCTGCTGATCTGCCGGTACTCCTGCGCCGTCGGCTTGGGAATCCGCGTCTCGGGCCCGAACATCACATACGCCAGCCGCGCCCGCACCCGCTGGGAGACCGTGACCGGCCGCCGCACACCGTTCGCGTCGACGAGCGGTCCGATCTCGTACGGCGGGTTCTGCTCGTGCTGGGTGAGGGTGTGCAGCTGGTCCTGCGCGAGGGGTTCGTGGATCTCGACGTACTCCCCGTGCGGCAGCCGTTTGATGACGCCCGACTCCCGGCCGTGCAGCACCTTGTCCCGGTCCCGGCGCTGAAGCCCCAGACAGACCCGCTTCGTCACGATGAACGCGAGTACCGGCACGAGGAAGACGGAGATCCGCACGAACCAGGTGATCGCGTTGATGGACAGATGCAGATGGGTGGCCACGATGTCGTTGCCACCGCCGATCAGCAGGACGACGTACAGGCTCAGCCAGGCCACGCCGAGGCCGGTGCGCACGGGAACGTTGCGCGGCCGGTCCAGGATGTGGTGCTCGCGTCTGTCGCCGGTGATCCATGCCTCGACGAAGGGATAGACGCCGATGGCCAGCAGGATCAGCGGGAAGAGCGAGAAGGGGATGAGGACACCCAGCACCAGGGAGTGGCCCCAGGCGCTGATCTCCCATCCCGGCATCACCCGGATCAGGCCCTCGGAGAAGCCGAGATACCAGTCGGGCTGGGCGCCGGTGGTGACCAGGTCGGGACGGTAGGGGCCGAACGCCCACACGGGGTTGATCTGCGCGAGACCGCCCATGAGCGCCAGCACCCCGAAGACGAGGAAGAAGAAGCCGCCCGCCTTGGCCGTGTACACCGGCAGGAGCGGCATTCCCACGACCGTCCTCTCGTCGCGGCCGGGACCCGGGTACTGCGTGTGCTTGTGGTAGAAGACCAGGATCAGATGCGCGACCACCAGGCCCAGCATGATCCCGGGCAGCAGCAGGACATGGATCGGGAACAGTCTCGGGATGATGTCGTGGCCCGGGAACTCCCCGCCGAACAGGAAGAAGGAGAGATACGTCCCGATGATGGGGACCGACAGGATCGCGCCCTGGGCGAAGCGGATGCCGGTGCCGGACAGCAGGTCGTCGGGGAGGGAGTAGCCGGTCAGTCCGGTGAGGATGCCGAGCATCAACAGGGTCCAGCCGAACACCCAGTTGAGTTCGCGCGGCTTGCGGAACGCACCGGTGAAGAACACCCGCATCATGTGCACGAGCATCCCGGTGACGAAGACCAGTGCCGCCCAGTGGTGGATCTGGCGGATCAGCAGCCCGCCGCGCACATCGAAGCTGATGTCGAGCGTGGACTCGAACGCCCGGGTCATCACGATGCCGTTGAGGGGCTCGTAGGAGCCGCTGTAGACGACCTCGACGCCGCTGGGCTCGAAGAACAGGGTGAGATAGATGCCGGTGAGGATGATGACGAGGAAGCTGTAGAGGCAGATCTCGCCGAGCATGAAGGACCAGTGGTCGGGAAAGACCTTGCGCATATTGGCCTTGGCCAGCCCGTACAGGCCGAGCCGCCCGTCCGCCCAGTCGGCGATCCTCTCGCCCTTCGCGGGGGTCCGTCCCCGCGCCTCGTCCACCGATCGCGCGCCGTCCATAGGCCGTCGCCTCCGTCGTCGGATCACCTTCAGAGTGGCACGACGACGCGGCTAAGCCAACGGCGAGCGCAGCCCCGCGAGGGACTCCCGCGCACTCGCCCCGGCGGAGGGCCGGTTCAGGCGCCCGGCGGGATGATCCCCTGCGCTCGCGCGGCCACCAGCCACTTCGGGAACTCGCCGACGATCCGGTCGTACAGCTCGGTGTCGGACACCTTCCGCGGCTCCGCGCCGGCGTGGAAGAACCCGGCGTTGTCGACGGCCCGCTTGTCCGGGACGGCGAGTTCGTCGAGCTTGCGCAGATAGTCGAACTGCTTGCTCCTGGCGTCCCCGAAGCCGATGAACTGCCAGAACAGCGGGAGCCTGGCCGCCTTGCACAGGTACCGTTCCGCGGCGAGCTTGTTGATCGGGCCGCCGTCGGTCTGGAAGACGACGAGGGCGGGTTCGCGCGAGCCGCTGTCGAGGTAGTGGTCGATGACCGCGTCCATGGCCAGGTGGTAGCTGGTCTTGCCCATGTGCCCGAGCCCGGCCACGATCCGTTCGATCCGCCCCTGGTGGTCGGCGAGCGCGATCTCGGTCTCGGCGTCGACCTCGGTGGAGAAGAACACCACCGGCACGGTGCCGTCGTCGTCGAGGTGCGCGGACAGTCCCAGCACCCGGTCGGCGAGCGCCTGCACACTGCCGTCGTTGTAGTACGGCTTCATGGACCCGGAGTAGTCGACGACGAGGTAGACCGCGGCCCGCAGCCCGTCCAGGCCGTGCTTGCGCAGCGAGACCCCTGCGCTCTTGTAGAGGCTTACCAGCGCGGGCGCGGTCTCCTCGACCTTGGTGAGACTGATCGCGGACATCCGAGCTCCCCCTTGCCGTCCCTTCGAACGTGCCGAGCGTACGTCACCGGAGGCCCGCCGCTCGCCCTGTCCCCAGGTGTTCGCTATTTTGTTCGCCGCCGTACCAACCGGCTCATCGATCGTCCCTTGTCCCTAGGAGCCGGCCGTGGAACCCGAGTCCGCCGTCACCACCTGTTACCGCCATCCCCAGGTGGAGTCCCATGTCCGCTGCACCCGCTGCGAGCGGTACATCTGCCCGGACTGCATGCGCGAGGCGGCCGTCGGCCACCAGTGCGTGGAGTGCGTGAAGGAGGGCGCGCGATCCGTCCGCCAGGCCCGTACGGTCGTCGGCGGGCGGGTGTCGGCGGTGCCGCTGGTGACGTACGTCCTGATCGGGCTCAATGTCCTGGCGTACCTCGGTGAGGTGATCCGCCCGGAGATCGTGGACCGGTTCTCGATGCTGACCGCCGGTCTGGTGGGCCCGGACGGCGGCCACTACGTCTACCAGTCCTCCTACCCGTCGGACTTCCACGCCGAGGGCGTGGTGGCGGGGCAGTGGGAGCGGCTGCTGACCAGTGGCTTCCTGCATCTGGAGCCCACCGAGGGAACGTTCGGCCTGATGCACATCGTGATGAACATGTGGTCGCTGTGGCAGCTCGGCCGGGTCGTGGAGCCGATGCTGGGCCGGGCCCGTTATCTGGCGCTGTACCTGCTGTCGACGGTCGGCGGTTCGGTCGCGGTGCTCCTGCTCGCCGACGCGGGCGAGGGTGCCGTCGGCGCCTCGGGGGCGATCTTCGGCCTGGGGGCGGCGTACTACGTCCTGGCCCGCCGCGTGGGCGCGGACATGGGGGCGGTCAACCGCCTCATGGTCTTCCTGCTCGTGTGGC
The DNA here is from genome assembly GCF_000972385.1 of Streptomyces sp. WM6386. Classification (GTDB taxonomy): domain Bacteria; phylum Actinomycetota; class Actinomycetes; order Streptomycetales; family Streptomycetaceae; genus Streptomyces. The sequence continues at coordinate 54,247 of NZ_JXTE01000060.1, read as the reverse complement.
TCGTGGCCTCCGCGGCCTTCACCTCGTGGGAGGGCCACCTCGGCGGCCTGCTCACGGGCGGCGCCGTGACACTGGCGTACACGTATGCTCCCCGCGGACCACGGCGCGGGTTGATCCAGACGGTCGCCTGTGTGGCGCTGGTTGCGCTGCTCGTGGTCCTGGCGATCGCGAAGGTCTCGGAGCTGACCCGGTGAGACGAGCAAGGACTGTGGTGCTGTTCGCGGCCGTTCCCGTCGTCATCACGGCGGCGGCCTGGCTTCTCGCCCCCACGGACTCCGCCGACGCCCCGGGGCGGCCGCCGGTGTCCGCCTCGCAGCTGGCGCGCGAGGAGGCCAAGAGCCGTGCCGAGGAGGAACAGGCGGCGGACGACGAGGCGATCGCCGCCCTGCCGGCCGGGCTGTCCGCGCCCGCCAAGAAGGAGCTGGCCCAGCAGATCGTGGCGAGCGCCGAGAACTCCACCCTCGACTGGCGTTCCGCCTATGGCTACATCGAGGACATCGGGGACGGCCAGGGCTACACGGCCGGCATCATCGGCTTCTGCACCGGGACCAACGATCTGCTCACCCTGGTCGAGCGCTACACGAAGGCCCACCCGGACAACGGTCTGGCCCGCTATCTGCCCGCCCTGCGCGAGGTCGACGGCACGGACTCCCACGAGGGCCTGGACCCCGGCTTCACGAAGGCGTGGAAGGCGGAGGCCGAGGTGGCGGCCTTCCGCAGGGCCCAGGACGAGGAACGCGACCGCGCCTACTTCGACCCCGCGGTCCGCCTCGCCAAGCTCGACGGCCTGGGGACGCTGGGTCAGTTCATCTACTACGACGCCATGGTCTTCCACGGCCCCGGCACCAACTCCACCAGCTTCTACGGCCTGCGCGAACGCGCGATCCACGAGGCCGACCCGCCCTCCGAGGGCGGCTCCGAGAAGGCCTACCTCGACATCTTCCTCGACGTCCGCGAGGAGGCCATGCGCACCAGACACGGGGACATCGACACGTCCCGCGTCGACACCGCGCAGCGGCGGTTCCTGTACGACGGGAAGCTGGACCTGGGTACGCCGCTGACGTGGCAGGTGTACGGGGAGACGTTCGAGGTGCCTTAGGAGGCCCCCCTCGGGGACTTACCAGCTTCACCGACGCCGAACGCCCCCATCTCCAGGGCCGGGTGGGCGCCTGCGCCGAGGACGCCACCGTGGAGTTCGAGGGGCTCGACGCTTCCTGAGCATGCGACGGCGCCTGCCTTCCGTCCGGTCGGGGACTGGGAGGGCAGGCGCCGTCAGTGTTCCGCACGCCTTTGTACGGGACGTTCTATGAGCCGGTTAAGGCTTTTTGACGAACCGTCAGACCATCAGGGAACGGTCCGTCGGACGGATCGGGGCCGGCAGTTCGCTGACACCGGTCAGGAAGCGGTCGACGCCGCGGGCGGCCGAGCGGCCCTCCGCGATCGCCCACACGATGAGGGACTGGCCGCGGCCCGCGTCACCGGCGACGTACACACCGGGGACGTTGGTCTGGAAGTCGGCGTCGCGGGCGATGTTGCCGCGCTCGTCGAGCTCCAGGCCGAACTGCTCGACCAGACCGTTCTCCCGGTCGGTGCCGGTGAAGCCCATCGCGAGAGTGACCAGCTGGGCGGGGATCTTGCGCTCCGTGCCCGGCTTCGAGGTCAGCTTGCCGTCGATGAACTCGACCTCGCTGAGGTGAAGCCACTGGACGTTGCCGTCCTCGTCGCCCTCGAAGTGGGTGGTGGAGACGGAGTAGACCCGCTCGCCGCCCTCCTCGTGCGCGGACGTGACCTTGTAGAGCATCGGGAAGGTCGGCCACGGCTGGTTCGGCGCCCGGTCCTCGCCGGGGCGAGGCATGATCTCCAGCTGCGTGACGGAGGCCGCGCCCTGGCGGTGGGCGGTGCCCACGCAGTCGGCGCCGGTGTCGCCACCGCCGATGACCACGACGTGCTTGCCCTCGGCGGTGATGGGGGGCGCCACGAAGTCGCCCTCCTGCACCTTGTTGGCCAGGGGCAGGTACTCCATCGCCTGGTAGACGCCCTTGAGCTCGCGGCCGGGGACCGGGAGGTCACGGGCGGTCGTCGCACCGGCGGCGATGACGACGGCGTCGTACCGCTTGCGCAGGTCGGTCGCCTTGAGGTCGCGGCCGATCTCGATACCGGTACGGAAGCGGGTGCCCTCCGCGCGCATCTGCTCGATACGGCGGTTGATGTGCCGCTTCTCCATCTTGAACTCGGGGATCCCGTAGCGCAGCAGGCCGCCGACGCGGTCGGCGCGCTCGTAGACGGCGACGGTGTGGCCGGCCCGCGTGAGCTGCTGGGCGGCGGCCAGGCCCGCCGGGCCCGAGCCGATCACCGCGACGGTCTTGCCCGACAGCCGCTCGGGGGCCTGCGGCTCGACGTCACCGCTGTCCCACGCCTTGTCGATGATCGAGACCTCGACGTTCTTGATGGTCACGGCCGGCTGGTTGATGCCGAGCACACACGCCGACTCGCAGGGGGCCGGGCAGAGGCGACCGGTGAACTCCGGGAAGTTGTTGGTCGCGTGCAGACGCTCGCTCGCGGCCGCCCAGTCCTCGCGATAGGCGTAGTCGTTCCACTCGGGGATGAGGTTCCCCAGCGGACAGCCGTTGTGACAGAACGGGATACCGCAGTCCATGCAGCGGCTGGCCTGCTTGCTGATGATCGGCAGCAGGGAGCCGGCGACGTAGACCTCGTTCCAGTCCTTCAGGCGTACGTCGACGGGGCGGGACTTGGCGACCTCACGGCCGTGGTTCAGGAAGCCCTTCGGGTCAGCCATTGATCGCCGCCTCCATCATCTTCTCGGTGATCTCGGTCTCGGAGAGACCGGCCTGCTCGGCGGCGGCCTTGGCGGCGAGCACTGCCTTGTACGTGCTGGGGATGATCTTGCTGAAGCGCTCCACGGACGTCTCCCAGTCGACGAGCAGCTTCTCGGCGACCGTGGACCCCGTCTCCTCGGCGTGGCGGCGCACCACGTCGTGCAGCCACTGCTTGTCGGCCTCGTCCAGCGCCTCTACGGCGCTCACGTTGCCGGCGTTGACGTTGTCGCGGTCCAGGTCGATGACGTACGCGACACCACCGGACATACCGGCCGCGAAGTTACGGCCCGTCTCGCCCAGGACCACCGCGTGACCGCCGGTCATGTACTCGCAGCCGTGGTCGCCCACGCCCTCCGAGACCACCAGCGCACCGGAGTTGCGGACGCAGAAGCGCTCACCGGTACGGCCGCGCAGGAACAGCTCGCCGCCGGTCGCGCCGTAGGCGATCGTGTTGCCCGCGATCGTCGAGAACTCGGCGAGGTGGTCGGCGCCCCGGTCCGGGCGGACGACGACCCGGCCGCCGGAGAGGCCCTTGCCGACGTAGTCGTTGGCGTCGCCCTCCAGGCGCAGCGTGACACCGCGCGGCAGGAAGGCACCGAAGGACTGGCCCGCGGACCCGGTGAAGGTGATGTCGATGGTGTCCTCGGGCAGGCCCGCACCGCCGAACTTCTTCGTCACCTCGTGGCCGAGCATGGTGCCGACCGTGCGGTTGATGTTGCGGATGGCGACCTGGGCGCGCACCGGCTGGGCGTCGGTGGCGCTGGACGCGGCCAGGGCGTCGGCGGCGAGCTTGATGAGCTCGTTGTCGAGCGCCTTCTCCAGGCCGTGGTCCTGCTCGATCACCTGGTGCAGAGCGGAGCCCTCGGGCAGCTCGGGCACGTAGAAGAGCGGAGCCAGGTCGAGGCCCTGCGCCTTCCAGTGGTTGACCGCGCGGGTCACGTCGAGGGTCTCGGCGTGGCCGACGGCCTCCTCGATGGTGCGGAAGCCCAGCTCGGCGAGGATCTCGCGGACCTCTTCGGCGATGAACTGGAAGAAGTTCACGACGTACTCGGCCTTGCCCGTGAACCGGTCGCGCAGCGTCGGGTTCTGGGTGGCGATGCCGACCGGGCAGGTGTCCAGGTGGCAGACGCGCATCATGACGCAGCCGGAGACGACGAGCGGCGCGGTCGCGAAACCGAACTCCTCGGCACCGAGCAGCGCGGCGATGACGACGTCACGGCCGGTCTTGAGCTGGCCGTCGGTCTGGACGACGATGCGGTCGCGCAGGCCGTTGAGCAGCAGCGTCTGCTGGGTCTCGGCAAGGCCCAGCTCCCAGGGACCACCGGCGTGCTTGAGGGACGTCAGCGGCGACGCGCCCGTACCGCCGTCGTGACCCGAGATGAGGACGACGTCCGCATGCGCCTTGGAGACACCCGCGGCGACCGTGCCGACGCCGACCTCGGAGACCAGCTTCACGTGAATCCGCGCCTGCGGGTTCGCGTTCTTCAGGTCGTGGATCAGCTGGGCCAGGTCCTCGATGGAGTAGATGTCGTGGTGCGGCGGCGGGGAGATGAGGCCCACGCCCGGCGTCGAGTGACGCGTCTTGGCGACCCACGGGTAGACCTTGTGGCCGGGCAGCTGGCCGCCCTCGCCGGGCTTGGCGCCCTGGGCCATCTTGATCTGGATGTCGTCCGCGTTGACCAGGTACTCGGAGGTCACACCGAAGCGGCCGGAGGCGACCTGCTTGATGCTGGACCGCCGTGCCGGGTCGTACAGCCGGTCCGCGTCCTCGCCGCCCTCACCGGTGTTGGACTTGCCGCCCAACTGGTTCATGGCGATGGCGAGGGTCTCGTGCGCCTCCTTGGAGATGGAGCCGTACGACATGGCGCCGGTGGAGAAGCGCTTGACGATCTCGGAGACCGGCTCGACCTCGTCGACGGAGATCGAGGGGCGGTCCGACTTGAAGCCGAAGAGTCCACGGAGGGTCATCAGCCGCTCGGACTGCTCGTTCACGCGGTCCGTGTACTTCTTGAAGATGTCGTAGCGGTTGGTGCGCGTCGAGTGCTGGAGGCGGAAGACCGTCTCCGGGTCGAACAGGTGCGGCTCGCCCTCGCGGCGCCACTGGTACTCGCCGCCTATGTCCAGGGCGCGGTGGGCCGGCGCGATGCCGGACGCCGGGTACGCCTTGGCGTGCCGGGCGGCGACCTCCTTGGCGATGACGTCGATGCCGACGCCGCCGATCTTGGTGGCCGTGCCGTTGAAGTACTTCTCGACGAAGGCGGTGTCGAGACCGACGGCCTCGAAGACCTGGGCGCCGCGGTAGGAGGCGACGGTCGAGATGCCCATCTTGGACATGACCTTCAGAACGCCCTTGCCCAGCGCGTAGATCAGGTTGCGGATCGCCTGCTCGGGCTCCAGGCCGTCGAGGAAGGTGCCCGCGCGCAGCAGGTCCTCGACGGACTCCATGGCCAGGTACGGGTTGACCGCCGCGGCGCCGAAGCCGATGAGCAGGGCGACGTGGTGGACCTCGCGGACGTCGCCGGCCTCGACCAGCAGGCCCACCTCGGTGCGCTGCTTGGTGCGGATGAGGTGGTGGTGGACGGCCGCGGTGAGCAGCAGCGACGGGATCGGCGCGTGCTCGGCGTCGGAGTGCCGGTCCGACAGGACGATCAGTCGGGCGCCGTTGTCGATGGCGGCGTCGGCCTCGGCGCAGATCTCGTCGATGCGTGCGGCGAGGGAGTCGCCGCCGCCGGAGACGCGGTAGAGGCCGGAGAGCGTCGCGGCCTTCATGCCGGGCATGTCGCCGTCGGCGTTGATGTGTATGAGCTTGGCCAGCTCGTCGTTGTCGATGACCGGGAAGGGCAGGGTGACGGTCCGGCAGGACGCGGCGGTCGGCTCCAGCAGGTTGCCCTGCGGGCCCAGCGAGGAACGCAGCGAGGTGACGAGCTCCTCGCGGATGGCGTCCAGCGGCGGGTTGGTGACCTGCGCGAACAGCTGGGTGAAGTAGTCGAAGAGGAGACGCGGGCGCTCGCTCAGCGCGGCGATCGGCGAGTCCGTGCCCATCGAACCGAGCGGCTCGCCGGCGGTCTTGGCCATCGGCGCGAGGATGATGCGCAGCTCTTCCTCGGTGTAACCGAAGGTCTGCTGGCGGCGGGTGACCGAGGCGTGGGTGTGCACGATGTGCTCGCGCTCGGGCAGGTCGGAGAGCTCGATCTCGCCGGCCTCCAGCCACTCCGCGTAGGGGGCCTCGGCGGCGAGCTGCGCCTTGATCTCGTCGTCCTCGATGATGCGGTGCTCGGCGGTGTCGACGAGGAACATCCTGCCGGGCTGGAGGCGGCCCTTTCGGACGACCTTGGCGGGGTCGATGTCCAGGACGCCGACCTCGGAGCCGAGGACGACGAGGCCGTCGTCGGTGACCCAGTAGCGGCCGGGGCGCAGGCCGTTGCGGTCGAGCACCGCGCCGACCTGGACGCCGTCGGTGAAGGTGACACAGGCCGGGCCGTCCCAGGGCTCCATCATCGTGGAGTGGAACTGGTAGAACGCGCGCCGGGCCGGGTCCATGGAGTCGTGGTTCTCCCACGCCTCCGGGATCATCATCAGCACGGAGTGCGGCAGCGAACGCCCACCGAGGTGGAGCAGTTCGAGCACCTCGTCGAAGGACGCCGAGTCGGAGGCGTCCGGCGTACACACCGGGAAGACGCGCTCGAGGGCCTTGTCGTCGTTGCCGAACAGGCTGGAGACGAGCTGCGACTCGCGGGCGACCATCCAGTTGCGGTTGCCCTTGACGGTGTTGATCTCACCGTTGTGCGCGACGAAGCGGTACGGGTGCGCGAGGGGCCACGACGGGAAGGTGTTCGTGGAGAAGCGCGAGTGGACGAGGGCGACGGCCGAGGCGAAGCGGCGGTCGGACAGGTCCGGGAAGAAGGGCTCGAGCTGGCCGGTGGTCAGCATGCCCTTGTAGACGATGGTGCGCGCGGAGAGCGACGGGAAGTAGACGTCGACCTCGCGCTCGGCGCGCTTGCGCAGCACGAACGCCTTGCGGTCGAGGTCGATGCCGCTGCTGGTGCCGTCGGCGACGAAGAGCTGGCGGAAGGCGGGCATCGTCGAACGCGCGGTGGCGCCGAGGAGCCCGGGTGCGACCGGGACCTCGCGCCAGCCGAGGACGGTGAGTCCCTCTTCGGCGGCGATGGCGTCGATCTGCGCGGTGGCGTCCTCGGTGCCGTCCTCCGGCAGGAAGGCGATACCGACGGCGTACGCACCGGCCTCGGGCAGCTCGAATTCGGCCACCTCGCGGAAGAACGCGTCCGGGACCTGGGTCAGGATGCCCGCGCCGTCACCCGAGTCGGGCTCGGAGCCGGTGGCACCGCGGTGCTCCAGGTTGCGCAGAACGGTCAGCGCCTGCTCGACCAGCGCATGGCTCGCCTCGCCGGTGAGGGTGGCCACGAAACCGACGCCACAGGCGTCCTTTTCGTTGCGGGGGTCGTACATACCCTGCGCAGCAGGGCGAGCATCCATGAAGGACCACTTCTGGCCATTCGCGGAGTGCTGGGACGGCTGGCGCGGCGTACGCATCGGCTCTCCCGTCGTCGTCTCAAGTGGCATATCTGCGTGCCGAGGGACGACGTTGGCCCTCTGCGTGTGCGCAAAATTTCGTGCAGGTTACATGATGGAGCGGATCTCGGGAACCGGATACCCCGTTCCAACATGCGGACGCCACGAGCTCGCGAAGCGGGTGTCGCGGACGTGGCTTGAAGTATGTGGGACCGAACAGGACAGATCAGTGTCCATCGGCCCAGGGGGCGAGGGGAGCGGCGTCGCCCACCTCGCGGATGCGCGGCAGGCGTCATTGCCCACAGCGCTTACGGCTCATGCCCAGTGGTTAAGCATTCGAAACCAGTGAGTAACGGCTACTTATGCGGCCCAACGCATAAGTTCCAGTCGACCTATCCTACGGCCGTTCCGAACAAACTGCCCAGGGCGTATGTCACACCCGCCGCGGCACCACCGAGGACGAGCTGTCGCAGTCCGCTGAACCACCAGCTCCGCGCGGTCACCTTGGCCACAACGGCACCGCAGGCGAAGAGCCCGACCAGCGCGAGCAGCAGGGCGGGCCACAGCGTGGTCGCGCCGAGCAGATAAGGCAGTACGGGAAGCAGGGCCCCCAGCGCGAACGCGCCGAATGACGACACGGCGGCGACGAGCGGCGACGGCAGATCCCCGGGGTCGATCCCGAGCTCCTCGCGCGCGTGTATCTCCAGGGCCTGCTCGGGATCCCGCGACAGCTGCCTGGCCACCTCACGGGAGAGCAAGGGCTCGACGCCCCGGGCCTCGTAGAGAGCCGCGAGTTCGGCCTCTTCGTCCTGCGGATGCTTGCGGAGCTCGCGCCGCTCGACATCCAGCTCGGCCTCGACGAGCTCGCGCTGCGAGGCGACGGAGGTGTACTCACCGGCGGCCATGGAGAAGGCGCCGGCGGCGAGCCCGGCAAGGCCCGTCAGCACGATGGCCTGCTGCCCGACGGCCCCACCGGCGACGCCGGTCATGAGGGCGAGGTTCGAGACGAGTCCGTCCATCGCCCCGAAGACGGCGGGCCGCAGCCACCCCCCGTTCACATCCCGGTGCGTGTGGTTGTCACGGTGCGCCTCGTGCAGCGGCGCCTCGGTCTCGATGATGGCCATGCGGGGTCCCCCAGTAAGCTGAGCCAAAGCTAAGTTTGGACTGATTCTAATTATTGACAACGAGACTCTATGTGCTGGAATTCCCGCCCGCCACCAAGGAAAGGCTGGGCTAACCTGCGGCTTTACCGTCGAATGCGCATACGATCGCATGGCCGCTCAGATGTCGACCGGGTGACGCTGGGCCCCCTGACGCTCTGGTGACGTGTGCCGGTGGGACACATCTGCAAAGGCCCCGCGCCCTGTGCGGAGCCTCTGTAGGAGAGGCCGCGTATGGCATCCATCGCCTGCATTCCCTCGGTCCCGGCGCCCGGGGACGCCGCCGGACTCCGCGAGCGGGGACGCGGCGCCCTGCTGGGCCTGGCCGTGGGCGACGCCCTGGGCGCCCCGGCGGAGAACATGAAGCCCTCGGAGATCCGGGCCCGCTGGGGCCGCATCACGGGATACGTGGCCAAGACCCCGGCGGGCACGGACGACACGGAGTACGCGATCTTCTCGGGGCTGCTCCTGGCCCGCCACGGCTCGGCGCTGACGCCGTCCCATGTGGAGGCGGCGTGGCACGAATGGATCGCGGACCGGGACGAGGGCCCCTTCCGGGGCGCCGGTTTCAGCGAACGCGGCACCCTGGAGAACCTCCGCAGGGGTCTGGCAGCGCCCATCTCGGCCCAGCACCGCCACGCCTGGAGCGACGGACTGGCCATGAGGGCGGCCCCCTTCGGCGTCTTCGCGGCGGGGCGCCCGGCGGAGGCGGCACGGCTGGTGGCGATCGACGGCTCGGTGAGCCACGAGGGCGAGGGCATCTACGGCGGCCAGGCGGTCGCGGCGGGCGTGGCGGCGGCGATGGCGGGCGCCCCCACGATCGCGGTGGTGGCTTCGGCGCTGGCCGTGGTCCCGGACGACTCCTGGACGGCGAGGTCGTTGCGCCGAGCGGTGGCGGTGGCCCACCGGGGCGAACGCGCGGTCCGCTCGGCCGTGGTGATCGGCGGCTACCCCTGGACCGACCTGGCCCCCGAGGCGGTCGCCCTGGCCTTCGGCGCGTACGCGGCAGCCGACGGCGACTTCGTGGACGCGGTCCTGACCGCGGTGAACATGGGCAGGGACGCGGACACGACAGCAGCGGTGGCCGGGGCCCTGGCCGGCGCGACGAAGGGCGTGTCCTCGATCCCGGCTGACTGGGCAGCGGCGATCGGCCCGGCGAGGGGCAGCTGCCTCCCGGCGATGGCGGGCCATCACGTACTGGACGTGGCGGACCGCCTGACGGAGACGGTACGAGGCACGGCTCCCGCACCCGAGACCCCCTGGCCGCCCCCGGACCCGACGGCGTTCACGCTGGCGGCGGACGACGAGCCGGGGGCGACCCGATGAGCACACATCCTTCAGCCCGTCCGGCGTTTGAGGACGAGGCCCCTTCAGGGCCGACGGGGGTCCAGGGGGCGGAGCCCCCTGGGGGCGGGGTCGAAGGGGCGGCAGCCCCTGGAGGACGGGAACGGGTAGGGGCGGCGGGGGCGACTACATCCGTCAGCGACCCCGCCACGGGCCCCCGGCGTATCGAAGGCCTCCTCCTCGGACTCGCCGCAGGCGACCCCGCCGGCTGGCCCGCCGCCAGACACCGCGCCGCCCGCATGCCCGACTGGACCCGCCGCCTGACCCGCGAACTCGACACCTTCGCCGAACAGAACGCGACGACGACCCTCCCCGTCCCCATCGCCCTGAACCAACCCCCGGAGCCCCTCCGCCTGGGCCCCTCGGACGACGCGGAATGGGCGGCCTTCGCCGCGGAGGCCCTCCTCCGAGCCGGCGACGACACCGCCCTGGGCGACCTCAGCCGAGAACGCCGCGCAAGAGCCGCGATCGACCTCACCTGGAACGCCCTCGCCAGCGAGGTCGCCGCCGCGGCGGACCGCGCCCCCGAGATCGAATCCGCCGTACTCCCCCTGCGCGCCCGCATCTCGGTGAGAGCGGGCCTCGGCAACCTCGCCACCGGCCTGCGCCCGCCCGCCACCGGCCACGACAATCCCCACTACTTCGACGACGCGGCCTGCATCCGTGCCTGCGTCCTCGCCGCAGCCCACCCCGGCAACCCCCGACTCGCCGCGGACCTGGCCGAGTTCGACGCCCGCTACACCCAGGACGGCGACGGCGTGCACGGCGCGCGAGCCATGGCCGCAGCCCTCTCCCTCGCCCTCACCGGCGCCGACATCCACACCTGCACCACAGCCGCCCTCACCGAACTCCCCGAGGAGACCGAGATCGGCCGCAACGCCCGCCACGCCCTCAAGCTGGCCCAGGACGCCGAGAACGCCTTCGCCCTGATCCCTCTCCTGGAACACCAGATCGTCGACCACGTCTACAGCTACGGCATCGCGGCAGCCGAGACGGTCCCGGTAGCCCTGGCCCTGGCCACCGCGGCGAACGGCCGGATCGCGGAAGCCGTACCGGCGGCGGCCTGCCTCTCCCGGGTCGCCGACTCGGCCCCCGCCCTGACCGGCGCCCTCACCGGCGCACTGGGCGGCGGGCAGGCGATCCCCTCCACCTGGCGGGACACCTGCCGCACCCTCTCCGGCTGCGCCCTCCCCCGGCTCACCGGCACCGACCTCGTAGAACTCGCCGAACTCCTGGAAGCCACGCAACCGGCCACACCAGGAGGATGATTCGGGCATGACGCCCAAAGAATCAGAAACCAGCCTTGAGGACCGGATCACCGGCGCCCTCGTGGGCGCGGCCGTCGGCGACGCCCTGGGCGGCCCGGTGGAGGGCTACTCCCCCGACCAGATCCTCGAACGTCACGCCGGCCGCGTCCACGGCGTCGTCGGCCCCTGGAACGGCGACGCCTGGCGCACCGCCCGCCCCATCGCCCCGTACCACAAGGGCGACGGCCACGTCACCGACGACACCTTGATGACGCACGCCCTGGTCAGGGTCTACGCCAAGGTCCGCGACCACCTGGACGCGTACGCGATCGCGGACCACCTGGTCCCGGACCTGATGACCGTTCCCCGCTGGATCCCGGAGCTCGAACAGGAGGCTCTCCCCCTCCACCGCGTCTTCCTGGCGGAGAAGTGGCTGGTGACCCGCCTCCACTACGGCCACGTAGACCCCCGCGAGGCAGGCGTGGGCAACATCGTCAACTGTGGCGCCGCGATGTACATGGCCCCGGCCGGCCTGGTCAACGCGGCCGACCCCCGGGCCGCCTACGCCGAGGCCCTGGACATCGCGGGCGCCCACCAGTCGTCGTACGGCCGTGAGGCGGCGGCAGTTTTCGCGGCGGCGGTGGCGGCGGCCTGCGCCCCGAACGCGACCCCGGAGTCGGTCGTGACCACCTGTCTGTCCCTGGCGAAGGACGGCACCCGGACGGCGATCCTGAAGGTCTGCGAAGCAGCCCAGGGCCACACGGAGTTCGAGTCGGCCCTGAAGCCGCTCAGGGAGGCGATCGCGCCGTACGACACGGTGGGTCCCGACTACCGCGCCCCCTCCCTCGGCGCCCGCCGCCCCTCCCGTCTGCACGCGATCGAGGAACTCCCCATCGCGCTGGGCATGTTGCTGGTGGCCGGCGGGGACTACCGCCACGCGGTCCTGGGCGCGGTGAACTACGGCCGCGACTGCGACTCGACCGCGACCATGGCGGGCGCGATCGCGGGCGCCCTCGGCTCGCCGCCCCCGGACGACTGGGCGAAGCAGGTCGCGGAGGCCAGCCGCCTGGACCTCTGGGACCCGGCGACCGCGCTCACCGAGGTGACCCGAGAGATCTTCGAACGGGACGTACGCCGCCGCCGCGCCCACGAGTCCGCCTTCGCCGAGATCGAAGGCCCGAGATGCTCCGACTGACCTGGGTCCAACCCGAAGACCTCCTGGGCCACGAACTCCGCCAGGCGGCACTGGACGGCCGCGAGGCGTCGGTGATCGCGGCGCGATGGAAGGCAGCGGGCGGCGAGGAGGCCCCCCTCAGCGCAGGCGCCTCCCCGGAACCCCCGTCCAGGTATCTCCGGCAACTGGCAAAGGACCTGCTGGACGAACTGGCGGACCTGCCGGGCAGGTTGGAGGACCACGAACCGACGGACCTGACAAAGATCAAACGACTGTGCCCCGACTGGCCGTCCGGCACCGGCGCCGTACCCCTCGTTCCCTGCCCCCGCTTCGAAGCAGCCTGGCTGGGCCGAGCCGTCGGCTGCCTTCTGGGCAAACCCGTCGAAAAGCTCCCTCTGGAAGCCATCCGTGACCTGGCCAGGTCCACCGGCAACTGGCCCCTGAACACCTACTTCACTGCCCGGGGAGTCCCCTCCGACCTCCTGCGAGCCCACCCCTGGAACCGCCGCTCGGCCCCCACCTCCCTCGCCGAGAACATCGACGGCATGCCCGAGGACGACGACCTCAACTACCCCCTCCTCAATCTCCTCCTGCTCCAACGCCACGGCAGGGACTTCACCCCCACGGACGTGGCCGGCCTCTGGCTGGACGAACTCCCCGCCGGCCGCACCTTCACCGCCGAACGCATCGCCTACCGCAACCTCCTCCTCGGCCTGAACCCCCCTCACACGGCCCGCCACCGCAACCCCTTCCGCGAATGGATCGGCGCCCTGATCCGAGCCGACGTCCACGGCTGGACCAACCCCGGCGACCCGGCATCCGCGGCGCAGCAGGCCCACCGGGACGCCACCCTCACCCACACCGCCAACGGCGTCTACGCGGCGATGTTCACGGCGGCCACCATCGCCACCGCGACCACCGGCACCCACGACATCCACTCCTGCCTGCGCACCGGCCTGACCGTGATCCCCCCGGCCTCCCGCCTCTCCCGGGCCGTCCACCACGCGATCCGGCTGGCCCGGCACACCGACGACTTCGACGAGGTCGTGGACGAACTCCACGCCACCTACGCCGGCACCCACCACTGGGTCCACGCCATCCCCAACACCGCCCTCATCGCCGCCGCCCTCACCCACGCCGACGGCGACTTCACCGGCTCCATCTGCCGGGCGGTGAGCGGCGGTTGGGACACCGACTCCAACGGCGCCACCGCGGGCAGCATCGCCGGCCTCCTCACCGGCGCCCCCGAGCGGCTCCCCGACCGCTGGACCGCCCCCCTCAAGAACCGCCTCGCCACCTCCGTCGCCGACTTCGACGGCACCGGCTTCGACGCCCTCGCCCACCTCACCCGCCTGGAGGCTTCCCGCCCATGACGCACATCGCCGTACTCGGCAGCTCGAACATGGACCTCGTCGCCTACGTCGCCAAGGCCCCGCAGCGCGGAGAGACCGTGACGGGACGGGAGTTCCGCACGATCCCCGGCGGCAAGGGCGCCAACCAGGCGATCGCCGCGGCCCGCGCGGGCGCCACCGTCTCGATGATCGGCGCGGTCGGCAACGACGCCCACGGCACCCAGCTGCGCTCCACCCTCGAACACTCCGGTGTCGACACCGACCACCTCCGCACCGTGGAGGGCCCGTCCGGCACCGCCCACATCGTCGTCGACGACGAGGGCGGCAACGCGATCGTCGTGATCCCCGCCGCGAACGGCACGGTCGACCACCTCGCCCCCGGCGACGACGGCCTCATCGCCAGCGCCGACGCCCTGCTCCTCCAACTGGAGATCCCCCTGGCCGCGGCCATCGCCGGCGCCGAGGCGGCCCGCGCCCACCGTGTCCGCACCATCCTCACCCCGGCTCCCGCCCAGCCCCTGCCCATCGAACTCCTCGCCGCCACCGACCTGTTGATCCCCAACGAGCACGAGGCGTCCACCCTCACCGGCCGCGCCGACCCGCACGCCGCGGCGATCGCCCTCCTCGACGAGGTGCCGGAGGTGGTCGTCACCCTGGGCTCCGCGGGCAGCCTCTACGTGTCCCGCTACGCCGAGCCGCTCAGCGTCCCCGCCCCCCAGGTCACCGCCGTGGACTCGACCGGTGCGGGCGACACCTTCGCCGGCGCCCTCGCGGTGGCACTCGGCGAGGGCCGGCCCATGCGCGAGGCCCTGAAGTGGGCGGCCGCGGCGGCGGCCATCTCGGTCCAGCGGGCGGGCGCCTCGGCGTCGATGCCGTACCGCCCCGAGATCGACAAGCAGTGCACGGTATGAAGGTCCCGCACGGCACCGCCCCCCTCACCGGCCTCCGCGTCCTCGACCTCGCCACCCTCTTCGCCGGCCCCGTCGCCGCCACGATGCTCGGCGACTTCGGCGCGGAGGTCATCAAGGTCGAGCACCCGTCCAAGCCCGACCCCTCCCGTGGCCACGGTCCGTCGAAGGACGGCATCGGCCTGTGGTGGAAACTCCTCGGCCGCAACAAGCGCACGATCACCCTGGACCTCTCCAGGCCGGGCGGCCGGGCGACCCTCCTGCGCCTCGCCGCGACCGCGGACGTCGTCATCGAGAACTTCCGCCCCGGCACCCTGGAGAAGTGGGACCTGGGCTGGGACGAACTCTGCGCGGCCAACCCCCGGCTGATCCTCACCCGTGTGACCGCCTTCGGTCAGTTCGGCCCCTACGCCCATCGCCCCGGCTTCGGCACCCTCGCCGAGGCGATGAGCGGCTTCGCCGCGATCACCGGCGAACCGGACGCACCCCCGACGCTCCCGCCCTTCGGCCTCGCCGACTCCATCGCGGGCCTCGCGACGGCGTACGCGGTGATGACGGCGCTCGCCGCCCGCGACCGCACCGGCGAGGGCCAGGTCGTGGACATGGCGATCATCGAGCCGATCCTCCTGGCCCTGGGCCCGCAGCCGACCTGGTACGACCAGCTGGGCTACGTCCAGGAACGCTCAGGCAACCGCTCCGCCAACAACGCCCCGCGCAACACCTACCGCACCGCGGACGGCAGTTGGGTCGCCGTCTCCACCTCGGCCCAGTCGGTCGCGGAACGCGTGCTGTGTCTGGTGGGCCGCGAGGACCTGACCGCCGAGCCGTGGTTCGCCACGGGCGCCGACCGGGCCCGCCACGCCGATGTCCTCGACGAGGCGGTCGGCACCTGGATCGCCGAGCGCACCCGCACGGAGGTCCTGGCCGCCTTCGAGAAGGCGGAGGCGGCGGTGGCCCCGATCCAGGACGTCCGGGACGTGATGACGGACCCCCAGTACGCGGCCCTGGACACCATCACCACGGTCGCCGACCCCGACCTGGGCCCCCTCCGTATGCAGAACGTCCTCTTCCGCCTCTCCGACACCCCCGGCGCGATCCGCTGGACAGGCCGCCCGCACGGCGCGGACACCAAGGAGGTCCTGGCGGAACTGGGCCTGACGGAGAGCGAGTTGGCGAGGCTGCGTGAGGAGGGCGCGGTATGACACCACTCACCTGGCTGTACGTCCCGGGCGACCGCCCCCCTGTGGTGGCCAAGGCCCTGACAGCCGGCGCCGACGTCGTGGTGATCGACCTCGAGGACGCGGTGGCCCCCGACCGCAAGGCCTACGCCCGTGACGCCACCGCGGAACTCCTCGCCCAGCCGCAGCCGCAGCCCGTCCACGTCCGGGTCAACGCCCTGGACGGTCCCCTCGCGGCCGCCGACCTGAAAGCCCTGGCCGCCCTCCCCGGCCTGACCGGCCTGCGTCTCCCCAAGGTGACCTCCCCGGCGCAGATCACCCGCATCGCCGCACACACGGCCCCTGCCGCCGGAGGCGCCCTCGCCCTGTACGCCCTCCTCGAGACAGCCCTCGGTGTGGAGCGCGCCTACGAGATCGCCGCCGCCCACCCGTCCCTGCGCGGCATCGCCCTGGGCGAGACGGACCTACGGGCCGACCTGGGCTTGCGGGACGACCCGGGCCTCGACTGGTCCCGCTCCC
Source organism: Streptomyces sp. WM6386 (assembly GCF_000972385.1). Lineage (GTDB taxonomy): Bacteria > Actinomycetota > Actinomycetes > Streptomycetales > Streptomycetaceae > Streptomyces. Next base: position 37,998 of record NZ_JXTE01000060.1, on the reverse strand, counting down.
GAGTGATCGTGGCGGCCAGAGCGGCGTCCCTCCCTCCACCACCCCAGTCCGTCCACCCCGACATCCGCGACCTGGAGGGCCTGGCAGCCTCCTGCGCCCATGGCCGCACCCTGGGCTTCCTGGGCCGGGCCGCCATCCACCCCCGCCAGCTCCCGGTGATCGAACAGGCCTACCTCCCCACGGCATGGGAGATCGAACAGGCGGAAACGATCGTGAAGGCGGCAGCGGTGGAACGGGGCGCACAGGCATTGCCCGACGGCCGGTTCATCGACGCGGCGGTGGTGGCAACAGCACAACGCACCCTGTCCCTGGCCCACCGGATCTGAGCCCGTACGACGATGAGGGGCGCCCTGGATCCAGGGCGCCCCTCATCGTCGTACGACCGGTTCTCAGCTCTTCTTCGCGGACTCCGCCTCGTCCTTGGCGTCGTCGTCCTTGGCGTCGTCGTTCGCCTCTTCCGCGGCCTCGGCGGAGTCGGCGTCCTCGGTCTTCTCCTCAGCCGCGGTCTCTCCGTCGGAACCGTCGACGTCGGGTTCCACGACCTCTTCCCGGCCCGGCCGCTTCTTCGCCGACACCACGATGTAGACCACCGCGAGCAGGAACACGACCAGCGCGGTCCAGTTGTTCAGGCGCAGGCCCAGGATGTGGTGGGCGTCGTCGACGCGGAGGTACTCGATCCAGAACCGGCCCACGCAGTACGAGGCGACGTACAGCGCGAACGCCCGCCCGTGCCCGAGCTTGAAGCGCCGGTCGGCCCAGATGACGAGGACGGCGACGCCGACGCACCACAGGGACTCGTACAGGAAGGTCGGGTGGTAGTAGCCCGGCACCCGGCCGTCCGTCGAGGACGTGATGTGCAGGGCCCACGGAAGGTCCGTCTCCCGCCCGTACAGCTCCTGGTTGAACCAGTTGCCCCAGCGGCCGATCGCCTGGGCGAGGGCGATGCCGGGGGCGATGGCGTCGGCGTAGGCCGGCAGCGGGATGCCCCGGCGGCGGCAGCCGATCCAGGCGCCCAGGGCACCGAGCGCGATCGCGCCCCAGATGCCGAGACCGCCCTCCCAGATCTTGAAGGCGTCCACCCAGTCGCGGCCCTCGCTGAAGTACAGCTCGTAGTCCGTGATCACGTGGTAGAGCCGGCCGCCGAGCAGACCGAACGGCACGGCCCAGACGGAGATGTCGGCCACCGTGCCGACTCGCCCGCCCCGGGCGATCCAGCGCTTGTTGCCGAGCCAGACTGCGACGAAGACACCGATGATGATGCAGAACGCGTAGCCGCGCAGCGGAATGGGGCCGAGGTGGATCACCCCGCGCGACGGGCTGGGAATGTAGGCAAGTTCCATGGCAGGTCCGACGCTACCGTGCCGGGCGCCACCCACGGCAGGCAGCCCGGCTACGGGTCCATAACGGGAGGGTCGGAAGACTCTTACCCCTAGGGCCTGCCCTAGTTCGCCTCCAGCACCTGCTGCTTCAGCTTCGCCGGGGTCATGGTCTGGTCCTGATAGATGTTCTTGCCGTCGAGGAGGACGGTCGGGGTGCCGGAGAATCCGCCGTTTCGGAAGGCCGCCGCGGACTTGGCTACCCAGGTGTCGTGGGTGCCGTCCTCGACACAGGTACGGAACGTGGTCGTGTCCAGGCCGTCGACCTTCTTCGCCAGCTCGATGAGCTTGCTGTCCTTGGCGAAGGCGTCGTCGGTCTCCTGCGGCTGGTTCTCGTACAGCACGTCGTGGTACGCGGTGAACCTGCCCGCGTCCTGGGCGCAGGCCGCCGCGTTGGCCGCCTTGCGGGAGCCGGAGCCGCCCATGTTGCCGTCGATGATCGTCGCGAGGTGGTACTGCACCTTCAGCCGGCCGGAGTCCGTCAGCTCATGGATCGTCGAGCGGTAGGCGTCCTCGAAGGACTTGCAGGCCGGGCAGCGGAAGTCCTCCCAGATCGTGAGCGTGGACTTGGCATTCGCCTTTCCGACCGGGATGGCGAGGTTGTCGTCGCCGTTGGCCCCCGAGGGCGCCACGACCGGGCCGTCCGCCGAGTCGCCGGTGTCGTCCTTGCCCGCGTTGGCGGCGACCACTCCGATCACCGCCGCGAGGCCCAGGACACAGACGACGCTCGCACCCACGATCAGCGTTCGCCGTCGCTTCTCCGCGGTCTTCTGCTTCTCTCGCTCGACCGCCAGCCGCTCGCGGGCGGTGCGCTTTCCCTCACGGTTCTTCTCGCTCACACCCGCAGAACGAACCGGGGAGGCGCACCGCGCCTCCCCGGTCCCAGGTCCACCCGTTCGAGTGACCCGTACGAAATGTCCCGCCTACCTACGGGATGTCACACCTGCTTGCGCACGCCCTTCGCCAGCTCACCGGCGAGCTCGCGGACGGCCTCGACCCCCGCCTTGTCGTCCGGCGCGTCCAGCATCCGCTTCACGAAGGCCGAACCGACGATCACGCCGTCCGCGAAGCCGGCCACCTCGGCGGCCTGCGCGGCGTCGGAGACCCCGAGCCCGACACAGACGGCCAGGCCGCTGCCGGTGGCACGGGTGCGCTCGACCAGTTCCTGCGCCTGTGCGCCCACCGACGCACGGGTGCCGGTGACGCCCATGAGCGAGGCGGCGTACACGAACCCGCTGCCCGCCGCGGTGATCTCGGCGAGCCGCGCGTCCTTGCTGCTGGGCGCGACCACGAAGACCGTGGCCAGCCCGTGCTTCTGCGCGTGCTCCCTCCACAGCGCCGACTCCTGCACGGGCAGGTCCGGCAGGATGCACCCGGCCCCACCCGCCTCGGCGAGCTCGGCGGTGAAGCGCTCGACGCCGTAGCGGTCGATCGGGTTCCAGTACGTCATCACGAGCACCGGCTTCCCGGTCGCCTCGTACGCCTCACGCACCGTCCGCATGACGTCGGCGATCTTGACACCGCCGCGCAGGGCGATGTCGTCGGCGGTCTGGATGACCGGGCCGTCGAGGACGGGGTCGCTGTGCGGCAGACCCACCTCGACGACATCGGCACCGCCGTCGAAGGCGGCCTTGATCGCCTCGATGCCGCCGTCCACGGTCGGGAACCCGGCCGGGAGGTAGGCGATGAGCGCGGAGCGGCCCTCGGCCTTGGCACCGGCGAGGGTGTCCGTCAACAGCTGGATGTTCCCGCTCACTTGGCGTCCCCCTCGATCTCGGCGAGGTCGGCGGCGTCGGCCGCGACCTCGGCGTCGGTGTCGTACAGGCCGAAGTAACGCGCGGCCGTGTCCATGTCCTTGTCGCCCCGCCCGGACAGGTTGACGATGATCAGCCCGTCCTTGCCCAGCTCCCTGCCGACCTCCAGCGCACCGGCCAGCGCGTGGGCGCTCTCGATGGCCGGGATGATGCCCTCGGTGCGCGAGAGCAGGCGCAGGGCCTGCATGGCCGCGTCGTCGGTGACCGCGCGGTACTCGCCGCGGCCGCTGTCCTTGAGGTAGGAGTGCTCGGGACCGATGCCCGGGTAGTCCAGACCGGCCGAGATCGAGTACGGCTCGGTGATCTGGCCCTCCTCGTCCTGCAGGACGTAGGAGCGCGAACCGTGCAGGATGCCGGGCTCGCCCTCGGTCAGGGTCGCCGCGTGCTCGCCGGTCTCCACGCCGTGCCCGGCGGGCTCGCAGCCGATGAGGCGTACGTCCGCGTCCGGGATGAAGGCGTGGAAGAGACCGATGGCGTTGGAGCCGCCGCCGACGCAGGCGACGGCCGCGTCGGGGAGCCGGCCGGCCCGCTCCAGGATCTGCCGGCGGGCCTCGACGCCGATGACACGGTGGAAGTCACGGACCATGGCCGGGAAGGGGTGCGGTCCCGCCACCGTGCCGAAGAGGTAGTGCGTGCGGTCGACGTTGGCGACCCAGTCGCGGAACGCCTCGTTGATCGCATCCTTGAGGGTGCGCGATCCCGACTTCACGGCGATGACCTCGGCGCCGAGCATGCGCATCCGGGCCACGTTGAGGGCCTGGCGCTGGGTGTCGATCTCACCCATGTAGATCGTGCACTCGAGGCCGAACAGCGCGCAGGCCGTCGCCGTCGCCACGCCGTGCTGACCGGCGCCGGTCTCGGCGATGACACGGGTCTTGCCCATGCGCCTGGTGAGCAGGGCCTGGCCGAGCACGTTGTTGATCTTGTGCGAGCCGGTGTGGTTGAGGTCTTCCCGCTTCAGGAAGATCCGTGCGCCACCCGCTTCCGCGGCGAAACGGGGGACCTCGGTGAGCGACGACGGGCGGCCCGTGTAGTTGAGCAGCAGGTCGTCGAGCTCGCGGGCGAACTCGGGGTCGTGCTTGGCCTTGTCGTACTCGACGGCGACCTCGTCCACGGCGGCGACGAGGGCCTCCGGGATGAACTTGCCGCCGAACGCGCCGAAGTAGCCTTCGGCGCTGGGGACTTGACCCTCGGGGTCGGGGATGAAGAACTCGCTGGGCATGCGGAAACCTCACGGTGAGTTTGGGAAATGCCTAATCGCCGTGGGGCGTGGGGTTGTCAGTCGACTGCGGGCCGTCAGTGGCTGGTCGCGCCCGCGCGGCGGTAGCCGCAAATCACCTACAGCCCCGCGCCCCTGAAGGGGCGCTGCTGCCATCGCATGCCATTGACTTGCCCTGGCTCATCTCCGATCACGTACCGCACCCGGCGGCCGTGCACCCGGCGTGCGGGGGCGCGGCAGCCGCGCGGACGGCAGCCGCGCGCGAGGCGGGCGTAGCGGTCCGTAGCAGCGGCAGAGGCGGTCGGAGTCATCGTCGGCAAGCCTATCGAATGATCAGCTGCGTCCGTGCCGCAATGCGGGGTGCTCGCCCGCCGCGACCAGGTCGGAGACCGCGGACTTCGGGTCCTTGCCCGTGACCAGGGACTCGCCGACCAGGACCGCGTCGGCGCCGGCGTTGGCGTAGGCGATGAGGTCGTGGGGGCCGCGGACGCCGGACTCGGCGATCTTGACGATGTGGTCCGGGATCTCGGGGGCGACGCGCTCGAAGGTGCCGCGGTCGACCTCGAGGGTCTTGAGGTTGCGGGCGTTGACGCCGATGACCTTGGCGCCGGCGTCCACCGCGCGCTCGACCTCGTCCTCGTCGTGGACCTCGACGATCGGCGTGAGTCCGATGGACACCGCGCGCTCGATGAGGGATTCCAGGGCGGGCTGGTCGAGGGCCGCCACGATCAGCAGGACGAGGTCGGCGCCGTACGCGCGGGCCTCCCACAGCTGGTACGAGGTGACGATGAAGTCCTTGCGCAGGATGGGGATGTCCACCCGCGCGCGGACCGCCTCCAGGTCGGCCAGCGAGCCGCCGAAGCGGCGCTGTTCGGTGAGGACGGAGATGACGGCCGCGCCGCCCGCCTCGTAGTCCGCGGCGAGCCCGGCCGGGTCGGCGATCGCGGCCAGCGCGCCCTTGGAGGGGCTGGAGCGCTTGACCTCGCAGATGACCTTGACGCCGTCGCCGCGCAGTGCGGCCAGTCCGTCCTTGGCCGCGGGAGCCTTCGCCGCGCGCTCCTTGAGCTCGTCGAGGCTGACGCGCGCCTGCCGCTCCGCGAGGTCGGCACGGACTCCGTCGATGATCTCGTCGAGCACACTCACGCGAGCGGCCCCCTTCCAGACGGTTGACAGTTCCAGCGACCAGAGAAAAGAGGTGGTCACTGCGATGGTATCCGGAGGAAGGCGTAGGCATCGCATCCGGTTGACGCCGGTCCCACTACCTGGACGTTCGCCAATTGATCAAGGGTGCAGCCAGCCACCGAACGGCAGGTTCCGGACAACCGTGAAGACCAGCAGCAATGCGCCGACGGCCCAGAGGTGCACGGGCCCGAGATCGAGCCGCAGAGGTCGCCCGCGCGCGGCACGGACCACCCAGACGGTCCACAGCACGGCGAAGCCCAGATAGCCGAGCACGGCGGGCGCGTTGGCCTGGAGCGCGGTCAGGAAGTCCCCGTGGATGAACGCGTGCGCGCTGCGCAGTCCCCCGCAGCCGGGGCAGTACAGGCCTGTGAGGCGCAGGAGCGGACAGACGGGGTAGTGGCCCGGCTCGTTGGGATCCACGGCGGCGACGTACGCGAAAGCCCCCGCGACGGCCGCGAGGATCCCCGCGGGCACGGCCAGCCGTCCCGCCCTCGCCGCGTACGGCGTCACCCTGTGGCTGTCGGCGTTCACGCCTTGCATTGTGCCTCGCCCGGGCCCGGACACGCCTGAGGGGCGGCACGGGGCCGCCCCTCAGGAAATCGTATGTGACTGCCGTACAGCGATCAGCTCTCGGTCTGCGCCGAGGTCACGAGCGCCTTGTGCGCATCCTTCGGCATGCCCAGACCCATGGCGCTCATGATCCAGCCGATGATGCCGCCGGCGACCACGATCACCATGCCCGCCCAGAATCCCAGCGGCTCGGCCAGCACCATGAAGGCGCCCGCGACGCAGAAACCGATGAAGGCGATAGTGACACCGGTCCAGGCGGCCGGGGTGTGACCGTGGCTGCTGCCCGCCATGACTTGCTCCTCGTTGCTGTAAACGTGTCTGAGCCGGACGCTCAGGGCCTATTGTCCCGCACGGGTGCGGGTGAGGGACGCAGGGGTAGCCCTAGCGGCTCAACACCGGGAGTGCACCCGCCCAGGGGCGCGGGGCTGTATTGAATCTGCGGCTACCGCCGCGTGGGCGCGACGAGCCACGACGGCGCCGCGGCCTCCTGACGGCCGAACGCGGCACTTCCGGCGGAGCGCCTACGCCCCTGTGGGGTCTTCCCCTCGATCCAGGGCCTTCCACATCTCCTCGGGCCGGTCGGGGTCGGCCGCCTTCGGCCGGCGGACGGGACGCGGCGCGCCACTGCGCTCGTACCGACCGGACATCGCAGGCCACATCCGCCCGTACCGCAGTGCGAGCAACCCGGCCAGCAGAATCAACGCCCCGCCGACCGCAGCGACATACGGCCAAGCGGTGTGGCTCAGCGCGGCAACCGTCGCAGACGCGTCACCGGACGCCTTCGCGGCCTGCTCGTCCAGCGCGGACGAGTCGTCCGCACCGAGCAACGACGCGGCGACGATCCCCGCGCCGGAGAGCGCGAGCAGCGCGGCGACCGCGAAACGGCCTGCCTTGCGGACGGCGAAGACGGCGACGAGCGCGGCGAGGCCCACTATGGCGAGGGCCGCGGGCACGCCCGTGACGTCGCTGCCTCTGGCGGTCAGCGGGAAGTCGCCGCCGGCCACGGTCGCGGTGCCCTGCGACCACTGCTGACGGGTCGCGAGCAGCGCCACGGCTGCGCCGAGCGCGCCGGAGAGCAGGGCTACGGCGAGGCTGAGCCGGCCGGCCCTGGCGGGTCCGGCGGCTTCGGAACGGGGGGGAGGAACAGCAGTCACGTAGTCCACTATCGCCCGAACCCCGGGCGAAGCGTCACCCGGGGTTCGTATGAGAAGCGCCCTATTGCCCGAGTCGGTTCGCCGTGTGCACCGCGCGGAGCACCGCGGCCGCCTTGTTTCGGCACTCCTGGTCCTCGGCGACCGGGTCGGAGTCGGCGACGATGCCGGCGCCGGCCTGGACGTAGGCCGTGCCGTTGCGCAGGAGGGCCGTGCGGATGGCGATGGCCGTGTCGGAGTCGCCCGCGAAGTCGAGGTAGCCGACGCAGCCGCCGTACAGCCCGCGCCGGGACGGTTCGAGTTCGTCGATGATCTGCATCGCGCGCGGCTTGGGGGCGCCGGAGAGGGTGCCCGCCGGGAAGCATGCCGTCAGGACGTCGAAGGCGGTGCGGCCCTGGGCGACCTTGCCGGTCACCGTCGAGACGATGTGCATCACGTGCGAGTACCGCTCGATGGACATGAAGTCCATGACCTCCACCGAGCCCGGCTCGCAGACGCGCCCCAGGTCGTTGCGGCCCAGGTCGACCAGCATCAGGTGCTCGGCGCGCTCCTTGGGGTCGGCGAGCAGTTCGTCGGCGAGAGCCTGGTCCTCCTGTGGGGTGGCCCCGCGCCACCGGGTGCCGGCGATGGGGTGGACCATGGCCCGCCCGTCCTCGACCTTCACCAGGGCTTCGGGGGAGGAGCCGACGACGTCGAAGCCGTCGAAGCGGAACAGGTACATGTACGGGGAGGGGTTGGTGGCCCTCAGGACCCGGTAGACGTCCAACGCGCTTGCGGTGCACGGTGTTTCGAAGCGCTGCGAGGGGACGACCTGGAAGGCCTCGCCCGCGCGGATGCGCTCCTTGATGTCCTCGACGGCCTCGCGGAAGTCCTCGCCGCCCCACAGCGCGGTGTACTCGGGGACCTCGGAGGGCGGGAGCACGGCGGGTGGCTGGGCCACCGCGCGGGACAGGTCCGTCTGCATGGCGTCCAGGCGGGCCACCGCGTCCGCGTAGGCCTCGTCGACGCCTGTGTCGAGGTCGTTGTGGTTGATCGCGTTGGCGATCAGCAGGACCGAGCCCTCCCAGTGGTCCATCACCGCGAGGTCGCTGGTGAGGAGCATGGTCAGCTCGGGCAGCTTGAGGTCGTCGCGCTCGCCGGGGCCGATCTTCTCCAGGCGGCGCACGATGTCGTAGCCGAGGTAGCCGACCATGCCTCCGGTGAAGGGCGGCATGCCCTCCTGGTGGGGGGTGTGCAGGGCCTCGATGGTGGCGCGCAGGGCGGCGAGGGGGTCGCCGTCGACGGGGACGCCGACGGGCGGGGCGCCGAGCCAGTGGGCCTGGCCGTCGCGCGCGGTGAGGGTGGCTGCCGAGCGGACGCCCACGAAGGAGTAGCGGGACCAGGAGCGGCCGTTCTCCGCGGACTCCAGCAGGAAGGTGCCGGGGCGCTCGGCGGCGAGCTTGCGGTAGAGGGCGACCGGGGTGTCGCCGTCGGCGAGGAGCTTGCGCGTGACCGGGATGACGCGCCGGTCGGTGGCGAGCTTGCGGAAGGTCTCGAGGTCCATGGCGGCTGACCTTACTGATCCGAGGCGGACACGCCGGAATCGGCGTCCTTGAGCAGCACGTCGACGTCGAAGCAGGTGCGCGCGCCGGTGTGGCAGGCGGCGCCGACCTGGTCGACCTTGACCAGCACGGTGTCGGCGTCGCAGTCGAGCGCGACCGACTTGACCCACTGGAAGTGGCCGGAGGTGTCGCCCTTGACCCAGTACTCCTGGCGGCTGCGCGACCAGTACGTGCAGCGGCCGGTGGTCAGCGTGCGGTGCAGCGCCTCGTCGTCCATCCAGCCGAGCATCAGTACCTCACCGGTGTCGTACTGCTGGGCGATGGCGGGGACGAGCCCGTCGGCGGCGCGCTTGAGGCGGGCGGCGATCTCGGGGTCGAGGTTGCTGGGCGGGGGCGTGCTGGTCATGGTTGCCATTGTGCCGCGCGCCGATGACAGCTCAGGTGTGGCGTCCACTGTGCGGACCTTCGGCGCGGTCGTAGGCTGACGGCATGTCGACTTTCGCCAAGCGTGAACGACTTCTGCTCGCCGATCTTCTGGAGACCGCCGGTCCCGAGGCCCCGACCCTGTGCGAGGGCTGGCAGACCCGGGACCTGGCCGCGCACGTGGTGGTGCGTGAGCGCCGCCCCGACGCCGCCGGGGGTCTGCTCATCAAGCAGCTCGCCTCCCGCCTGGACAAGGCGATGGAGGAGTTCACGGCCAAGCCGTACGAGGAACTGATCCAGCTGATCCGTACCGGCCCGCCGCGCTTCTCGCCCTTCAACCTCAAGCAGCTCGACGAGGCGTCCAACACGATCGAGTTCTACGTCCACACCGAGGACGTCCGCCGCGCCCAGCCCGACTGGACCCCGCGCGAACTCGACCCGGTCTTCCAGGACGCCCTCTGGACCCGTCTGGAGCGCACCGCCCGCCTGATGGGCCGCAGCGCTCCCACGGGCCTCGTCCTGCGCCGCCCGGACGGCCAGACGGCGGTGGCCCACCGCGGTGCCCCGGTCGTGACGGTGACCGGCGAGCCCTCGGAACTCCTGCTGTTCCTGTACGGCCGGCACAGCGCCGCGCAGGTGGAGCTGGACGGCGACAAGGACGCGATCGCCAAACTGCACGAGGCGAAGGAGCTGGGGATCTAGGAGCTACTTCGGGAGCTCGGCGCGGCGCAGATCCCTTACGCACAGGGCCACGACCCCGCCGAGCCCGCAGACCGCCGCGCTGACGACGAACACCGGGCCGGTCCCCCACGCCCCGATGGCCGCGGCGGACAGCGGCATGCTCAGCGGGGCGAAGCCCAGGCTCACCAGACTGGCCACGGCGGTGACCCGGCCCAGGTAGGCGGGGTCGGCCTGGGTCTGCAGCAGGGCCCCGCACATCGCGCCGCTGAGTCCGGCGAGCAGCCCGACCAGCAGGGCCGTGCCGACGGCGACGGCGATGCTCGGCGCCTGGGCAAGGGCCCCGATCGCGACCGAGCCCGCGATGATCGCGCACGCCGCCACCCGTCCCGCCTGCGGCAGCCGCCCGCGGACGGTGAGCAGCAGGGACGCGGCACCCGCGCCGACACCGAATCCGGCGAGCATCCAGCCCATCCCCGCGGCGCCCCAGCCGCGCTCGTCGGCGAGGAGGGTCAGACCGACGTTGAGGGGGCCGACGAAGCCGAGGTCGCCCAGGGCGATGGCCAGCATCAGCGGGGCGAGGACACGGTGGCCGCGGATGTAGCGCAGTCCGGCCGTCAGGTCGCTCCAGGCGGTGCCCTGGGCCCCGGGTGTCCCGTCGTCGGCGGGCACCTCCCTGATGCGTACGGAGACCAGCAGCGGCACGGACACGGCGATCAGCAGCCCCGCGAGGCCGAACGCCGCCGCCGAGCCGCCGACGGCCACGCCGAACCCGCCGAGCGGTCCGCCGACGACACTCGCGAAGCGGATGCCCAGACCTCGCATGCCCTGCACGCGCGCGAGCTGGTCGCGTGACGTCACGCGCGCGGGAAGGGCGCCGACGGCCGGCACGAACACGGCGTCGACGGCGCCGAAGACCAGGGCGAGCACGGCCAGCGGCCACAGGCCCGGGCTGGTGAGGAACAGCAGCGCCGCCACCGCCAGCACCGCCGCGCAGCGCACCACGTCGCTCCCGATGACGACCCTGCGCGGCCCGAGCCGGTCGGCGATCACTCCCCCGCCCAGCATCAGGACCGCCCGCGGCAGTGCGCTCGCCGACATGACGAGGCCGGCCTGCGAGGGGCTGCCGGCCTGTACGGCGGCCCAGGACAGGGCGATGTAGTACACGCTGTCGCCGACCATCGAGGAGGTGTAGGCGGCGAGCCAGCGCAGGACGTTGCCGTCGCGGTGGGCGGGCCGGGGGGTGAGGTCGGGCGCGGATATGAGCGTGGCGGGCACGGAACCGGGTCCTCTCAGGCGCGGAAGGGGAACGCGTACGTGTGCACCGCGACGTTCTCGCGGCCCTCGGTGTCGCCGGCGGCGTCGGCGGCCCGGCCCTGCTCGTCGTACTTGTGCAGGAGCGCGAGCATCTCCTTGTTCAGCTCGCCCAGTTCGTCCGCGGTGAGGCGGAGTGCGGCCTCGGAGGACTCGGCCGTCCGGTTCCACTCGTGGTTCCAGTGGGCGCGTTCGTCGAGCCAGCGGCGGTACATGTCCATGCGCTGCTCGGCGAAGAGCCTGCTGGCCGCCGTGTGTGCGGCCGCCCCCTCAGGGGCCTCGCGGAAGTCCTCGTCGCGGATGCTCACGCCGTCCGAGGCGGGCTGCCACCAGCGCTCCCGGCCGTCCGCGCGCTGCGGCCGGGCCTCTTCGATCAGGCCGTGCTCGGCGAGCTTGCGCAGGTGGTAGCTGACCAGCGAGACGGCTTCGTCGACCGCCTCGGCCAGCTGCGAGGCGGTGGCGACGCGGGCCAGGGTCAGATTCCGGTACAGCCTCATCCGCAGCGGATGCGCGAGCGCCTTGAGGGTGCCCACGTCCGTGATCCGCCGGTCCCGTTCCTTGCCTGTCATGCCTCCACCGTAGATAGGAAAGAAAAGTTGCGCAATAAATTTTGCGCAACTTTCCTTTCCCATCGACCCACAGGTAAGCCCCGACCACCAGGTGCCCGGGGCTTACCTCAACGCCTCACACACGTCACCGCACGGGGTGTCCGGCCCCCCGCAACGCGTCCTTCACCTCGCCGATCCGCAGATCCCCGAAGTGGAAGACCGAAGCCGCCAGCACCGCGTCCGCCCCCGCCTCGATGGCCGGAGCGAAGTCGGCGAGCTTGCCCGCACCGCCGGAGGCGATCACCGGAACCGTCACGTGCCCCCGGACGGCGGCGATCATCTCCAGGTCGTAGCCGTCCTTCGTGCCGTCCGCGTCCATCGAGTTGAGCAGGATCTCGCCCGCGCCCAGCTCGGCGGCCCGGTGCGCCCACTCGACGGCGTCGATGCCGGTGCCCTTGCGGCCGCCGTGGGTGGTGACCTCGAAGGTGCCCTCGGGCGTGCGCCGCGCGTCCACCGACAGCACCAGGACCTGGCGCCCGAACCGCTCCGCGATCTCCTTGATCAGCTCGGGGCGGGCGATGGCGGCCGTGTTCACGCCCACCTTGTCCGCGCCCGCCCGCAGCAGCTTGTCCACGTCCTCGGCGGTGCGCACACCGCCGCCGACGGTCAGCGGGATGAAGACCTGCTCGGCGGTGCGGCGCACCACGTCGTACGTGGTCTCGCGGTTGCCCGACGAGGCGGTGATGTCCAGGAACGTCAGCTCGTCGGCGCCCTCGGCGTCGTACACCTTGGCCATCTCGACGGGGTCGCCCGCGTCGCGCAGGTTCTGGAAGTTGACGCCCTTGACGACCCGGCCGTTGTCCACGTCCAGGCAGGGGATGACTCGTACGGCGAGGGTCATGCGGACACTCCGGGTTCTCCGCCGGGGCGGAATGCCTCCACCTCGACCTCGACGACCAGGCTGGGGTCCACGAAGCCGGAGACGATGATCATGGATGCGGCGGGCCGGACGGCGTCGAACAGCTCCTTGTGAGCGCGTCCGACCTCGTCCACGTCCCGGCCATGGGTGAGGTACATGCGCGTCCGCACGACGTCCGCCGGGCCGAGTCCCAGCTGCTCCAGCGCCGCGAACGCGACGTTGAAGGAGTTGACCGTCTGCTCGTACGGACCGCCCGCGGCGATCTCACCGTCCACGATCGACGTGCAGCCGGAGACCAGCACCAGGCCGTTGGGCAGCTCCACCGCGCGGGAGTACCCGAAGGCCTCTTCCCAGGGCGCGCCGGTCGAGACGCGTCGCAGATCGCTCACTCGGCCACCGCCTCCAGTGCCTCTTCCAGCGTGAACGCCTTCGCGTAGAGGGCCTTGCCGACGATGGAGCCCTCGACACCGAGGGGTACCAGCTCGGCGATGGCCCGCAGGTCGTCCAGCGACGACACCCCGCCGGAGGCCACGACCGGCCGGTCCGTGGCCGCGCAGACGTTGCGGAGCAGCTCCAGGTTCGGGCCCTGGAGCGTGCCGTCCTTCGCGATGTCCGTGACGACATACCGCGCGCAGCCCTCCTTGTCGAGGCGCTCCAGCGTCTCGTAGAGGTCGCCGCCGTCCCGGGTCCAGCCGCGGCCCTTGAGCGTGGTCCCGCGCACGTCCAGGCCCACCGCGATCCGGTCGCCGTGCTCGGCGATGATCTTGGCGACCCACTCGGGGGTCTCCAGCGCGGCGGTGCCGAGGTTCACCCGGGTGCAGCCGGTGGCGAGGGCCGCCGCGAGGGAGGCGTCGTCACGGATGCCGCCGGACAGCTCCACCTTGATGTCCATCGCCTCGGTGACCTGGCGGACCAGGTCCCGGTTGTCGCCGGTGCCGAACGCGGCGTCCAGGTCGACGAGGTGCAGCCACTCGGCGCCCGCCCGCTGCCACGCGAGGGCGGCCTCCAGCGGGGAGCCGTACGAGGTCTCCGTGCCGGACTCGCCGTGCACGAGACGGACGGCCTGGCCGTCACGGACGTCGACGGCGGGCAGGAGTTCGAGCCGTGAGGGGTTCGAGGGCATCAGAGGGTTCCGATCCAGTTGTTCAGCAGCTGCGCACCGGCGTCGCCGGACTTCTCGGGGTGGAACTGCGTGGCCCACAGGGCGCCGTTCTCCACGGCGGCCACGAAGGGCTTGCCGTGCGTGGACCAGGTCACGAGCGGTGCCCGCATCGCCGGGTTCGAGGTCTCCAGGGTCCAGTCGTGGACGGCGTAGGAGTGCACGAAGTAGAAGCGGGCGTCCGCGTCCAGGCCGGCGAACAGCTGGGAGCCGGCCGGTGCGTCCACGGTGTTCCAGCCCATGTGGGGCACGATGTCGGCCTGCAGCGGCTCGACCGAGCCGGGCCACTCGTCGACGCCCTCGGTCTCCACGCCGTGCTCGATGCCGCGCGCGAAGAGGATCTGCATGCCGACGCAGATGCCCATGACCGGGCGCCCGCCGGAGAGCCGGCGGTCGATGATCCAGTCGCCGCGCGCCTCCTTGAGGCCCTTCATGCAGCTGGCGAAGGCGCCGACACCCGGCACCAGCAGGCCGTCGGCGTTCATGGCCTTGTCGAAGTCACGCGTTATCTCGACCTCGGCCCCGGTGCGCGCGAGGGCGCGCTCGGCGGAGCGGACATTGCCGAAGCCGTAGTCGAAGACGACTACCTTCTTGGCGGACGCGCTCAATTCCACACCTCCAGCCTCATGACGCCGGCGACGAGACACATCGCGGCACCGATGGAGAGCAGCACGATGAGCTGCTTCGGCATCCCCTGCTTGACGAAGGAGTAGATCCCGCCGGCCAGGAAGAGACCGACGACGATCAGGACGGTCGACAGCCCGTTCACAGCGCGCCCTTCGTGGAGGGGAGGATGCCGGCCGCGCGCGGGTCACGCTCGGAGGCGTAGCGCAGGGCCCGGGCCAGCGCCTTGAACTGGCATTCCACGATGTGGTGCGCGTTGCGACCGTACGGCACGTGCACGTGCAGCGCGATCTGGGCCTGGGCGACGAAGGACTCCAGGATGTGCCGGGTCATCGTGGTGTCGTACTCGCCGATCATCGGCGCCATCTTCTCGGGCTCGGTGTGCACGAGGTAGGGGCGGCCGGACAGGTCGACGGTGACCTGGGCGAGGGACTCGTCCAGCGGGACCGTGCAGTTGCCGAAGCGGTAGATGCCGACCTTGTCGCCGAGCGCCTGCTTGAAGGCGGCGCCGAGGGCGAGAGCGCTGTCCTCGATGGTGTGGTGCGAGTCGATGTGCAGATCGCCCTCGGTCTTCACCGTCAGGTCGAACAGACCGTGGCGGCCGAGCTGGTCGAGCATGTGGTCGTAGAAACCGACGCCTGTCGACACGTCGACCTTGCCGCTGCCGTCGAGATCGATCTCGACGAGCACGGAGGTCTCCTTCGTGACTCGCTCCACACGTCCAACGCGGCTCATGCGCTCTGCTCCTTCTTGATGTCACGGACCGCGTCCAGGAACGCGTCGTTCTCTTCGGGGGTCCCGGCGGTGACCCGCAGCCAGCCCGGCACTCCGTTGTCCCGGACCAGGACACCCCGGTCGAGGATCCGCTGCCACACGGTGTGGGAGTCGTCGAACCGCCCGAACTGCACGAAGTTGGCGTCCGACGCCGTGACCTCGTACCCGATCGCCAGCAGCTCGGTGACCAGCCGGTCCCGCTCCGACTTCAGCTGCTCGACGTACTTCAGCAGCGTATCGGTGTGCTCCAGGGCGGCCAGGGCGGTCGCCTGGGTGATCGCCGACAGGTGGTAGGGCAGTCGTACGAGCTGTACGGCGTCGACGACCGCCGGGTGCGCGGCGAGGTAGCCGAGGCGCAGGCCGGCCGCACCGAATGCCTTCGACATCGTCCGGGAGACGACGAGATTCGGCCGACCTTGGATCAGCGGCAGCAGCGAGGCGCCGTGGCTGAACTCGATGTACGCCTCGTCCACCACGACCAGCGAGGGCTTGGCGGCCTGCGCGGCCTCGTACAGCGCGAGGACCGTCTCGGCCGGGACCGCGGTGCCGGTGGGGTTGTTGGGCGTGGTGACGAAGACGACGTCCGGCCGGTTCTCGGCGATCGCCTTCTCGGCGGCGGCGAGGTCGATCGTGAAGTCCTCGTTGCGCGGACCGGAGATCCAGCCGGTGCCCGTGCCGCGCGAGATCAGCCCGTGCATCGAGTACGACGGCTCGAAGCCGATCGCCGTACGGCCCGGTCCGCCGAAGGTCTGCAGCAGCTGCTGGATGACCTCGTTGGAGCCGTTGGCGGCCCAGACATTGGCCAGGCCCACCTCGTGACCGGACGTGTCCGTCAGGTACTTGGCGAGCTGTGTGCGCAGTTCTACGGCGTCCCGGTCCGGGTAGCGGTTGAGGTTCCGGGCCGCCTCGCGCACCCGCTCGGCGATGCGCTCGACCAGCGGCTCGGGCAGGGGGTAGGGGTTCTCGTTGGTGTTCAGCCGTACGGGGACGTCCAACTGGGGCGCGCCGTAAGGGGACTTGCCGCGCAGCTCGTCCCGTACGGGGAGATCGTCGATGCCGGTCACTTGCTCTCGGGAACCTTCCATCCGAACCGCGCCTTGATCGCCGCCCCGTGGGCCGGCAGGTCCTCCGCCTCCGCCAGCGTCACCACGTGATGCGCCACGTCGGCCAGCGCGTCCTTCGAGTAGTCGACGATGTGGATGCCCCGGAGGAAGGACTGCACCGACAGCCCGGAGGAGTGGCAGGCGCAGCCGCCGGTGGGCAGGACGTGGTTGGACCCCGCGGCGTAGTCGCCGAGGGACACGGGCGCCCAGGGGCCGACGAAGATCGCACCGGCGTTGCGGACCCGCTCGGCGACCGCGGTGGCCTCGGCCGTCTGGATCTCCAGGTGCTCGGCGCCGTACGCGTTGACCACCCGCAGCCCCTCGTCGATGCCGTCGACGAGGACGATCGCGGACTGCCGGCCCCTGAGGGCGGGGACGATCCGGTCGTCGATGTGCTTGCTGGCCGCGACCTGCGGCTCCAGTTCCTTCTCGACCGCGTCCGCGAGCGCGACGGAGTCGGTGACCAGGACGGCCGCCGCGAGCGGGTCGTGCTCGGCCTGGCTGATCAGGTCGGAGGCGACGTGCACCGGGTCGGCCGTGTCGTCCGCGAGGATCGCGATCTCGGTCGGCCCGGCTTCGGCGTCGATACCGATCCTGCCGGTGAAGTAGCGCTTGGCCGCGGCGACCCAGATGTTGCCGGGCCCGGTGACCATGGTGGTGGGCGCGCAGGACTCGGTGCCGTACGCGAACATCGCGACGGCGGTCGCGCCGCCGGCGGCGTACACCTCGTCGACGCCGAGCAGCGCGCACGCGGCGAGGATCGTCGGGTGCGGGAGGCCGCCGAAGTCGGCCTGCGCCGGGGAGGCGAGGGCGAGGGACTCGACGCCGGCCTCCTGGGCCGGGACGACGTTCATGATCACGGAGGACGGGTAGACGGCCCGCCCGCCGGGCGCGTACAGCCCGACCCGGTCGACCGGGACCCACTTCTCGGTGACGGAACCGCCGGGCACGACCTGGGTCGTGTGGGTGCTGCGACGCTGCTCGCGGTGGACGAGTCGGGCGCGCCGGATGGACTCCTCGAGGGCCGCGCGCACGGCCGGGTCGAGTTCCTCGAGCGCCCTGGTGATCGCCTCCGCCGGGACCCGAACGGATTCCAGCCGTACCCCGTCGAACTTCTCCGCGAAGTCGATCAGCGCCGCGTCGCCCCGATGATGCACGGCCTCGCAGATCGGACGCACCTTCTCCAGGGCGGCCGAGACGTCGAAGTCGGCTCGGGGCAGCAGGTCGCGCAGGGCGGGGCCCTCGGGGAGGGCGTCGCCGCGCAGGTCGATTCGGGAGATCACGAGAACAATTCTCTCAGACCGCGGTTCGGCGTCGTTCGGGCATTCCAGTGGCTGATACGCGGCCTGGTACGCAACCCGGAAGATCTCCTTCACGTCCTGCGCTTCGGGTGTGACGGAACGGGCATCACCGGTGGTGCGAGAACACGGATGGAGGAGCAGTGACCGAGGGGGACCTGCCGGACGATCTGACGCCCGCCGAGGCCGGGATGTGGCAGGCCTTCCGCAACGGCAGCGTGTACGACCTGAGCAGCGGCGACTCGGTCGTCGACGATCCGCACGGCGGGCATCCATGGGGACCTGAGCGGACCGTGCGGGCCCGCATCGTGTGCTGGCTGCTCCTCGACGGACCGCCCGCGCTCGCGGGCCGGGTGTCGTCCCTCAAGCTCAGCGGCGTGCAGATCAGCGGCACGCTGGAGTTGGCCGGCGGCATCGTGGTGCCGTACGTGGAGCTGCGGGGCTGCCGTTTCGAGCGGGACGTCCTGCTGCCGGAGGCGCGCTTCACGACCATGCGGATGGTGGACTGCTCGGTGCCGCGTCTGGAGGCGGCCCGCATCCACACGGAGGGCGACCTGCACCTCCCCCGGTGCCGCTTCCACAACGGCGTACGGCTGACCGACGCGCACATCGGCACGGATCTGCTGCTCAACCAGGCGATCGTCTACCGGGACCGCAGCGGCCGCTCGATCGCCGCCGACGGCATGACCGTCGGGCAGGACCTCCAGGCCGAGCTCCTGGAGTCGCACGGCGAGCTGAGCCTGCGCAGCGCCAAGATCGGCGTCTCGCTGAGCCTGCGCGGCGCGAAGCTGGCCAACCCGTACACACGGCTCGCGCTCAACGCGCCGCAGCTGACCGTCGAGCGCTCCATGTACCTGACCCCGGCCGGCCTCGGCAGCCCGCTGCTGAGCGGGGCGACTCCGGCGCACGGGACGCGTATCCAGCGGTTCACGTGCGAGGGCGGACTGCGCCTGGACGACGGGCGGTTCGGGGACGCCCTCGACTTCGAGCGGGCGCGGTTCACGCTCACCGACGACCAGGAGGTGTCGCTGCGCCGCATCCAGACGCCCGAGCTGCGCTTCCTCGGGGAGCGGCCGGCACGCGGCACGGTCGCGCTGTCGGGGGCGCGCGTGGTGAACCTGATGGACCGTACGGACAGCTGGCCGGGTCCGGGGCGGCTGCACATGGGCGGCTTCAGCTACGAGAACCTGGTGCCGAGGGGCCCGTTCCCGCTGGCCGAGCGGCTGGAGTGGGTGACCGCGGCGACCGCCGAGTACAACCCGGAGCCGTACGAGCGGCTGGCCGCTGTGCTGCGGTCCGGCGGCGAGGACGAGGACGCGCGCGAGGTGCTGCTCGCCAAGCAGCGCCGGCGCCGCGAGACGCTGCCGCCGGCCGCCAAGCTGTGGGGGTACGCGCAGGACTGGACGGTCGCCTACGGGTACCGGCCGGGGCGGGCCCTGGTGTGGATGGCGGTGCTGTGGGCGGCGGCCTCGCTGGCCTTCGCGCACGCGAGCCATCCGCCGATCAAGAGCGGCGAGGCGCCGTACTGGAACCCGGCTCTGTTCGCCCTCGACCTGCTCCTGCCGGTCATCGACCTGGGCCAGGTCGGGTTCTGGCAGCTCAGGGGCGGCTGGCAGTGGCTGGCCGCGGCGATGATCCTGCTGGGCTGGATCCTGGCGACGACGGTGGCGGCCGGGGCGACGAGGCTGCTGCGGCGGAGCTAGGCCGCCGGGCACAGCGGTCGAACAGTTGTTGAACAGTAAACGCTTTACCGATTCTTGACCTACCGCCGTACAACTTTCCACCCTTTGCCCGAAACCTCTGGCGCATCCCCGACCAGCGGCTTTTCAATGGTCGACACCATGGCTCTGCTGCCTCCTTTCGTCCGCTCCTCAAGGGTGACCAGGACCCTCGTCCAGCATCCCGCCGTCGCGCTCCCCGCCGACGACGAGGTGCTCCTCGACGCGCCGGACGACCGCCTGGGCCCCGCCCTCGTGGCCGCCGGGCAGGGCACCTGGCAAACCGCGTCCCAGCTGCTCGCCGCGACCCGCGAGAACGCCGCGTGGGAGAACCGCGACCGGTACGCCGTACGTCTGGCGTCCTTCGCGCAGTCGCGTGCCGAGTGGTTCGAGGACTGGCGTACGGCCGCCCCGCACGACCCGGACATGCTGCTGGTCGGCGCCCAGCTCGCGGTGGCCCGCGCCTGGCAGTCGCCGGCCAGGGCAGAGCTGCTGCGCGAGGTGAGCCCGCTGATCACGGCCGCCGCGCGCGGCGACGACCGCGATCCGGTGCCGTGGCGGATCGCGCTGGACCACGCGCACGGCTCGAACGCCGGGCACAAGTACTTCGAGGAGCTGTGGGAGGCGGCGATCCGCCGCGCCCCGCACCATTACGGCTGCCATGCCGCCGCCCTGCGCTACCTCGCCGACAGCTGGCACGGCTCCCACCGCGAGTGCTTCGACTTCGCGGAGACGGCCGCGCAGGACGCCCCCGCGGACTCCCTCGTCCAGGCGCTGCCGACGCGCGCCGCCTTCGCCTATCTGACCGACGACTGCGGACCCGACGTACCGCACGAGCGACTGGACGCGGCGGCGGACCGGGCGATCGCGCTGTCGGCCCGTTTCCCGGCGGCCGACCCGTGGCCGGCGGAGATGCGGAACAAGCTGACCTACGTCCTGTCCCGCCTGGGCCGCTGGACGGACGCGCTCGAACAGGTGAGGCTCATCGGCCCGTACGCCACGTCGTTCCCCTGGGACCAGCTCTCCGACGATCCGCTGGGCCGGTTCCTGGAACTGCGCGAAGAGGTCCGCCGCCACGCGGCCTCCGGACATCCACGGAGTGGGCACGCCGGACGTGCACACTCCGGCGACCATTAGGCTTCTGCGCCGTGACCACCGTCCGTCTTCCCCTCTTCCCCCTGAACTCGGTTCTGTTCCCGGGGCTGGTGCTGCCGCTGAACGTCTTCGAGGAGCGCTATCGCGCGATGATGCGCGAACTGCTCAAAACTCCCGAGGACGAATCGCGCCGCTTCGCCGTCGTGGCGATCCGTGACGGCCTCGAGGTCGCCACGAGCTCCCCGGGCATGCCCGACCCGACCGCCGTGCCCGAACGGGGGCCCGCGGCGGGCTTCGGCGCGGACCCGATCAAGGCGTTCCACGGCACCGGGTGTGTGGCCGACGCGGCGACGATCCGGGAGCGGGAGGACGGCACGTTCGAGGTGCTGGCGACGGGCACCAGGCGCGTGCGTCTGCTGTCGGTGGACGCCTCGGGCCCGTTTCTGACGGCGGAGCTGGAAGAGCTCCCGGAGGAGCCGGGCGAGGGGGCGGGCGCGCTGGCGGAGGGCGTCCTCAGGGCCTTCCGCCAGTACCAGAAGCGTCTGGCGGGCGCCCGTGAGCGCTCGCTCACGACGGGCTCGGAGCTGCCGGACGAACCCTCGGTGGTGTCCTACCTGGTGGCCGCGGCGATGATGCTGGACACCCCGACCAGGCAGCGCCTGCTCCAGGCTCCCGACTCCGCGTCCCGCCTGCGCGACGAGCTCAAACTCCTTCGCTCGGAGACGTCCATCATCCGTAACCTGCCGTCGTTGCCCGCGTCGGAACTGACGCGCGGTCCGACAAGTCTGAACTGAGCCGGGACCCTCAATGGCGAAGAAGTCCAAGAAGCAGTCGGGCGGCACGCCCGCGACGGTGGCGCTGACGGCGGCGGGCGTGGAGTACACGGTCCACGCCTACGACCACGATCCCGCGCACCCCTCGTACGGCGAGGAGGCGGCCGAGGCGATGGGCGTCTCCCCGGAGCGCGTCTTCAAGACCCTGGTGGCCGACGTCGACGGCGCCCTGACGGTGGCGGTGGTCCCGGTCGCCGGCCAGCTGGACCTGAAGGCGCTGGCCACGGCCGTCGGCGGCAAGCGCGCCGCCATGGCCGACCCGGCCCTGGCCGAACGCACCACGGGCTACGTCCGGGGCGGTATCTCCCCGCTGGGCCAGCGCAAGAAGCTCCCGACGGTCCTGGACGCCTCGGCCTCGGCCCACCCCACGATCTGCGTCTCGGCGGGCCGCAGAGGCCTGGAGGTCGAACTCACCCCCGAGTCCCTCTCCGAACTGACCGCGGCGATCCTGGCCCCCATCGGCCGCGCCTGACCCCTCGACGCGGCCGAGTTCCTCGGCTAAGCACGAGGGGCATGTCGAAGAAAACGCGAAAGCGAAAGTGGCGCGTCAAAAAGGGCCGGGCAAACCACGGCAGGCGACCGGCATAGACCTCGTTCCGGTCGCGTGCGCTTCTCAAGACCGGTCCAGGCAATCTCAGCCCGTCCGCCGTGTGAGGACGGGGTTTGCCGTCCCCATCCCCCACCCACCCGCTGAAGGCTTCGCCTCTCAACACCGGTCGAGGCATCTCAGCCCGTCCGGCGTCTGAGGACGAGGCCCGTTGAGGGCCGACAGCGGGGGTCTGGGGGCGCAGCCCCCAGTGGGGGTCCCCCCTCTGGGGGAGGGACGGGTAGGGGCGGCGGGGGCGAAGAAACCCCCGCCGCGACCACCGCCCACCGAAGCCCTACACCGACGGCGCCCCATGAGGCCCGTACGGCCCCTGCTGCGGATACGGCTCAGGATCCCGCGGCCCGAACAGCCCCGTGAGCCCCAGATGCACCACCAGCGCCGCGAGCGGCCACGCCAGCCACGCCCCCTTCGCCTCCAGCTTCAACGGCGCCGAGAAGGTGACCCCCTTGCCCACGGACTTCGCATGGGCGATCACATCCTGCGCGGGCCCGAGCCAGATCCCGACCCGCCAGGCCAGCAGCGACCCGAGGAACGCCCCGACACCCAGCGCCACGACCAGCGGCACACCACCGCGCCGCCGCACCAGGAACACCACGAGCGCGCTCACGAGGCCGAACGCCAGCCCCAGCAGAGTGAACGTTCCGTCGACCCCGATCGCCTGCTCCCCCTCGGTGTCCCCGAGGTAGACGACCCAGCTCTTGTCGACGACGTCCCCGACCAGCGGCACATGCGGCGCCAGCCACCACCACAACACCCCGAGCAGCACCCCACCGAGCGCCACGGCGAGGGCGACGACAACGGCCTCGCGCACTTCGGTCGCCATTCCGGGACCGTCGTAGGCGGCCTCATGGGACGCGGGAGCCACGTACCCGGCGGCAGGCGACTGCCACGCGGCGTGCGGGGGCTGTTCGTGCGGCGGCGGGGGCGGAGTCAACGGTGCGGTCACCCTGACATCGTGCCAGGCCCGCCTGTGCGGCGCGTCACCGGACGGCCGCCCGACGGTACGCCCAGGTGGCGACGGCCAGCGACACGACCCCCACGACCCCGCACACGGCGAGGTCACCGAGCACGAACGCCCAGTCGGGATGCGGCCCGAACGTCCGCGCGAACGCCTCCACGCCGTACGTCGACGGCAGCAGATCCCGCAGGAACCGCACCGCCTCCGGCATCCGGTCGGCCGGCAGCACCCCGAGCAGCAGTGCCGCGGACATCCCCAACTGCCCGAGCACCGTGGCCAGTTCCGGCCGCGGCGCGAGCAGCCCGAAGGCCGCCCCCAGCCCCGCGAGTGCGGCACCCGCCAGCGGGATCACGGCGACGAGCACCCACAGATGCGCCAGCGGCAGCCCGAACAGCACACACCCGAACACCGCGGTCACCGCGGTCCCCGGCACAGTGAAGGAGGCGTACGCCCCCGCGGCCCCTAGCACCACGGCGGCCGGCGGCACCGGCAGCGTGGCGTAGTGGTCGAGCCCACCGCTGGCCCGCAGCTGTCCGAAGTACTGCGCGAGCAGGTTCAGCGCGACGAAGGCCACGACGAGCACCGACGACCCCGCGACCACGGCCTGTGCCTCGGCCCCGCCGTCCACGACCCCGCGCATGAGGACCATGATCCCGACCGACTGGAAGGTCGCCACGAACAGCAGCGGGATGCGCGCCACCCGCGCACGGGACAGCTGCGCCCGGTACACGGCTACGAGCGACGGCCACAGCCGCGCACGCGGCCCGAGCTCGGCCGCGCCGCGGGACGTCTCCTCGACGGCCCGGGCGCTGCCGGGCAGAACCTCGGCGGGTACGACACTCACGTGGCGCTGCTCCCTCTCACAGACGGGTTCACTCCGGCGTTCGTCCTGTTCCGTACGGATGCTACGACCCGCGCGCTCAAGCCCGGCTCAAGGTCCCGCATCGTGCTCACGCCTTCACCAGCCCCTGCTGCGCCGCCCCGCCGAGCGCCAGATAGACGTCCTCCAGGCTCGGCGTGGCCAGGGTGAAGTCGTCGAGGGCGGCGAAGGCCGCTCCCCCGGTCACCGTCGCGACGACCGCCCGCGCCTCCTCGGGCGC
The DNA here is from genome assembly GCF_000972385.1 of Streptomyces sp. WM6386. Lineage (GTDB taxonomy): Bacteria > Actinomycetota > Actinomycetes > Streptomycetales > Streptomycetaceae > Streptomyces. Next base: position 13,994 of record NZ_JXTE01000060.1, on the reverse strand, counting down.
GAGCCGCAGCGTCCAGCGGCGCCCGGAGGCGACGGCCCGGTCCTGGAGCGCGGCGACCTCGGGGACGTGCAGCGGAGCGGCCTCGCGCCATACGAGGTCGACCCGGACCTCCCCGGCGACCTGCTCCTTGAGTCCGACGGGGGTGTCGCAGGCGATCACCTTGCCCTGGTCGAGGACGGCGACCCGGTCGAGGACGGTCTCGGCCTCGATGACGTTGTGGGTGACGAGCAGCACGGTCGTCCCGCGCTCGGCCCGCCGCCGGTCCACGGCGGACCAGACGGCCCGCCGCGCGACGGGGTCCATCGCGGTGGTCGGCTCGTCGAGCACCAGCAGCGGCCGCTCTCCGACCAGCGCGGAGGCGAAGCACGCCAGCCGCCGCTGGCCACCGGAGAGCTTGTTGATGGCCCGTCCGGCGAGCGGTGTGAGCCCCAGTTCATCGAGTACGGCGTCCCGCTCGGCCCGCGCCGCCCGCGCCTCGAGTCCGCGCAGTCGCCCGGTGGTCTCGGCGGCGAGCGAGACGGTCAGTTCGTCCAGGGCGGTGGACTCCTGGCCGAGGTAGGCGAGGATCCGCGCGGCCCGCTCCGGGTGCCGCACGATGTCGTGGCCGAGGATCTCGACGCTGCCGCGGTCGGGCCGCATCAGCCCGGTGAGCTGCCGTACGAGGGTGGACTTGCCGGCGCCGTTCGGCCCAAGGAGTCCGAAGATCTCGCCGCGCCGGATGTCGAGCCGCACATCGTCGGTGGCACGCACCTCGGGGGTCGCGGGAACCCCGCGCCGGCCGCGTACCGCCCGATAGGTCTTGGTCAGCCCGCGCACCGCGCACACGACATCGTCACCGTGCCGAAGTGCCTGTGCCGCGCGCGTACTCACAAGGGACGAGAGTACGGGGTCGACAAGCTCCGCTCGCCCTTGGGGGCGGCGTATGTGCCGTTTCACTCCCCCGCGGGAGCGTGCTCGGCGGCGGTCCGTACGTCGATCTCGCGCCAGAACCCGGCACGGATGGCGTAGCGGTCGTGCTCGTCGATCTGGTCGTCCTTGTGGGCGAGCAGTCCGAACCGGGCGGCGTACCGCAGCAGCTCACCGTCGATCCGGTGCGGGACGCGCGGATACATGCCCGAGAGCTTCTGCAGATGGCCCTGGTCGCCCAGCCGCTCCATCCAGCGCCGCGCGAAGACCTGCCCCACCTCGTAGGGATCGCCGCCGACGGTGGTGATGTCCTCCTCGCGGTCCGCCCATCGCTGCTCGGCGCTCGTCAGCTGGGCGAGGGTGGGCATGGAGGCGACCTCGGGCGGCTCGGCGACGCCGCCGGGGCGGTCGACCCAGCCCTTGTCGGAGGACCAGCGCAGGGTCGCGTTCGCGGGTTGCTGCGGCTGGGCACCGGGACCGCGCAGGGCGGCCAGGTCCTTGGGGGTGGGCACGCCCTTGGGCGCTGGCACTCGCTCCTGGGTGCCGTTCTCCGAGGCGGCGGGGGCGTGGTCGCTGTCGTCGGCGGATCGTTCGGCCGCCGCGGCGAGTGCGGAGTCGGGCAGCGGCGCGGACAGGATCGCGGCGATCTCGGGACGCGGCGCGGGCGGTGGCGCGCAGATCCCGCCGAGGTCCTTGGCGCGTACGGCCTTGGTGATCCACGTACGGTCCAGGACGCGCCGTTCGTCGGCCTCGGCGACGAGGTCCTCGGACTGGTTGTAGTCCCCGTCGGCGGCCTGGACGGCCCACAGGTGTACGGCGACGCCGTGCTCCTTGGCGGCCATCATGCCCGGCAGCAGGTCACCGTCGCCGGTGACGAGGACGATGTCGGAGCAGGCGCGGTTGCGGGCCAGCTCGGTGAGTTCGGCGTGCATGGCCGCATCGACGCCCTTCTGCGCCCAGCGTCCGTCGCTGCGGGTCAGGGCGCCCAGCCGGACGGTGACGCGGGGCATCACACGCAGCCTGCGGTGCTCGGGCTGGGGGACGCGGTCGGGGGCGCCGTCGAACCAGTAGATGCGCAGCAGGGGCCGCTCGGTGTCCGACTCGGCGCGTTCGCGCAGGCCCTGGATGAGGGCGGTGTGATCGACGGTGATCCGGGATCGCGAGGGTTCCCCGGCAAGGAGGGAGGCGGCGGCGCCCAGCAGATACCCGGCGTCCACCAGGACGATGCATCGGTCCACGCGACTCACCCTCTTCCGAGGCGGTTTACTTCGGACTTCCTTCGAGTCTGCCCGACCGCGCGGAGGTTAACGGCCGGAACTCGATCTTCGGCGTGGCGTTTCGGAACATCACAGGGCGACAAGCCCTGTCACAGACGGTAATTATCCGAAATGCGTTCTTTGTCAGCGTATGTGAATCTGGTCCCGGCCCTGGCCCCTAGATCCCCCTCAGGAGGCAGATCACCATGGCCAAGAACAAGAACCGTGACCGCAAGCAGCCGCAGTCCGAGCGTGGTCAGCAGGAGGCCCAGCAGTCCTCGATGGAGGCGCAGGCCGAGCAGCGCATGACCCAGGCGACTCCGGGTGACATGGCCCGCAAGGGCAAGCAGAAGCGCTTCGGTCACAACTGACATCTTCATAACGGGTCGTTGAGACCCAGGCACACAGAGAGGGCGTACCCGTGCACGGGTACGCCCTCTCGACATGTCCTATCCCGCCAGGCAGGACGGGCCGAGCAGCACCTTCAAGTCGCCGAAGAGCGCCGGGTCCGGCTTCACCCGGTGCCGGTCGAGGCGCAGGACCGTGGTCTTCGTCGGGCCCTGGAGTTTGATCCGGACCTCGCTCTCGCCCTTGTGGTGAGTGAGGATCTCGCCGAGGCGGCTGATCATCGGCGGGGTGACCCTGGTGGCCGGGATGGTGAGGATCACGGGCGCGTTGGTGCCCGCGTTGGACAGGTCAGGGACCTGGAGTTCCATCGCCACCAGCCGGGGCACGTCCTCGCGCTTGTCGAGGCGGCCCTTGACGAACACCACGGCGTCCTCGACGAGTTGGGTCGAGACGAGCTGGTAGGTCGCCGGGAAGAACATGCACTCGATGGAGCCGGCGAGGTCCTCGACGGTGGCGATCGCCCAGGCGTTGCCCTGCTTGGTCATCTTGCGCTGCAGGCCCGAGATGATGCCGCCGATGGTGACGACCGCGCCGTCCGCGTGCTCACCTCCGGTGAGCTGGGCGATGCCCGCGTCGGCCTTGTCGGACAGCACGTGCTCCAGGCCGAAGAGCGGGTGGTCGGAGACGTACAGGCCGAGCATCTCCCGCTCCTGGGCGAGCAGATACGCCTTGTCCCACTCGTCGGTGGTGAACTCCACGTCGAGTCCGAAGCCGGGCTCGCTGGTCTCCTCCTCGCCCATCCCGCCGAAGAGGTCGAACTGGCCCTCGGCCTCCTTGCGCTTGACCTGCACGACGTTGTCGATCATCGGCTCGAAGTGTGCGGTGAGGCCCTTGCGGGTGTGCCCCATGGTGTCGAAGGCGCCCGCCTTGATCAGCGACTCCGTGGTGCGCTTGTTGCAGGCGACCGCCTCGACCTTGTCGAGGTAGTCGGGGAAGGAGGCGTACTTCCCCTTGGCCTTGCGGCTCCTGATGATCGACTCGACCACGTTCGTACCGACGTTGCGCACGGCTTCGAGGCCGAAGAGGATCACGTCGTCGCCCTGGGCGGCGAAGTTGTGCACCGACTCGTTCACGTTCGGCGGGAGCACCTTGATGCCCATGCGTCGGCACTCGTTGAGGTAGACGGCCGACTTGTCCTTGTCGTCCTTGACGGAGGTGAGCAGTCCGGCCATGTACTCGGCGGGGTGGTTGGCCTTGAGGTAGGCGGTCCAGTACGAAACCAGGCCGTACGCGGCCGAGTGCGCCTTGTTGAAGGCGTAGCCGGCGAAGGGGACAAGGACGTCCCACAGGGCCTGGATGGCCTCGTCGCTGTAGCCGTTCTTCCGGGCGCCCTGCTGGAAGAGGACGAAGTTCTTCGCCAGTTCGTCGGGCTTCTTCTTGCCCATCACCCGGCGCAGGATGTCGGCCTCGCCGAGCGAGTACCCGGCGATGATCTGGGCGGCCTTCTGCACCTGCTCCTGGTAGACGATCAGGCCGTAGGTGACCGCGAGGACCTCTTCGAGGGGCTCCTCGAGCTCCTTGTGGATCGGGGTGATCTCCTGGAGCTTGTTCTTGCGCAGCGCGTAGTTGGTGTGCGAGTCCATGCCCATCGGGCCCGGACGGTAGAGCGCCGAGACGGCGGAGATGTCCTCGAAGTTGTCGGGCTTCATCAGACGCAGCAGCGAGCGCATGGGGCCGCCGTCGAACTGGAAGACGCCGAGGGTCTCACCGCGCTGGAGCAGTTCGAAGGTCTTGGGGTCGTCGAGCGGCAGGGCCAGCAGGTCGAGGTCGATGCCCTTGTTGGACTTCACCATCTTGACGGCGTCGTCCATGATCGTCAGGTTGCGCAGGCCGAGGAAGTCCATCTTCAGCAGGCCGAGCGACTCGCACTGCGGGTAGTCCCACTGCGTGATGGTCACACCGTCCGTGTGCCGCACCCAGATCGGGGCGTGGTCGACGATGGGCTCGCTGGACATGATCACGCCGGCGGCGTGCACGCCCATCTGCCGGACCAGGCCCTCGACGCCCTTGGCGGTGTCGATGACCTTCTTCACGTCCGGCTCGTTCTCGTACATCGCCCGGATCTCGCCGGCCTCGCTGTAGCGCGGGTGCGAGGGATCGGTGATGCCGTTGAGGTCGATGCCCTTGCCGAGGACGTCGGCGGGCATGGCCTTGGTGAGGCGGTCGCCCATGGCGTACGGGTAGCCCAGCACGCGCGCGGAGTCCTTGATCGCGTTCTTCGCCTTGATCTTGCCGTAGGTGCCGATCATGGCGACCTTGTCGGCGCCGTACTTCTCCGTCACGTACCTGATCACCTCGACGCGCCTGCGCTCGTCGAAGTCGATGTCGACATCGGGCATGGAGACACGCTCGGGGTTGAGGAACCGCTCGAAGATCAGGCCGTGCGGGATCGGGTCGAGGTCGGTGATGCCCATGGCGTAGGCGACGATCGAGCCGGCCGCGGAGCCTCGGCCCGGGCCGACCGCGATGCCGTTCTTCTTGGCCCACATGATGAAGTCGGCGACCACGAGGAAGTAGCCGGGGAACCCCATCTGGATGATGACGTCCATCTCGTACTCGACCTGCTTCTGCCGGTCGTCGGGGACGCCGCCCGGGAAGCGGCGGTCCATCCCCCGGCGGACCTCCTCCTTGAACCAGGTGACCTCGGTGAAGCCCTCGGGGATGTCGAACTTCGGCATGAGGTTCCTCGCCTCGAACATGCCGGAGGTGTCGATCTGCTCGGCGACCAGGAGCGTGTTGGCGCAGCCCTGCTGCCAGGCGTCCGAGGAGTCGACGGCGTACATCTCGTCCGTGGACTTCAGGTAGTAGCCGGTGCCGTCGAAGCGGAAGCGGTCCGGGTCGGAGAGGTTCTTGCCGGTCTGGATGCACAGCAGGGCGTCGTGCGCGGTCGCCTCGTGCGCGTACGTGTAGTGCGAGTCGTTCGTCACCAGCGGCGGGATGCCGAGCTTCTTGCCGATGTCGAGGAGGCCGTCGCGGACCCGGCGCTCGATCTCGATGCCGTGGTCCATCAGCTCCAGGAAGTAGCGGTCCTTGCCGAAGATGTCCTGGTACTCGGAGGCCGCCTTCAGCGCCTCGTCGAACTGGCCCAGGCGCAGGCGGGTCTGGAGCTCGCCGGAGGGGCAGCCGGTGGAGGCGATGAGGCCCTCGGACCACTGGGAGATGGTCTCCTTGTCCATCCGGGGCCACTTCTGCAGCCAGCCCTCGGCGTACGCGTCCGAGGACAGCTTGAAGAGGTTGTGCAGGCCGGTCGAGTTGGCCGCCCAGATCGTCTTGTGGGTGTAACCACCCGAACCGGAGACGTCGTCCCGCTTCTGGTGCGGCTGGCCCCACTGGATCTTGCGCTTGTTGCGCCGGGACTCGGGGGCGACATAGGCCTCGATACCGATGATCGGGGTGACCCCGGCCTTCTTCGCGGTGTGGAAGAAGTCGTACGCCCCGTGGAGGTTGCCGTGGTCGGACATGGCGATATGGGTCATGCCCATCTCGTTGCACGCGTTGAACATGTCCTTGAGCCGCGCGGCACCGTCCAGCAGCGAGTACTGGGTGTGGACGTGCAGGTGCGTGAACGGCGGCTTTGACACGGTTCGGCCTCCAAGGAAAACGGTCGGCGACAGGCTGGCGGACAGTCTGGGGGACAGCGCCGAAGTCTATGCCTCGGCACTGACACTCCGGGGCCTGCCCCGCGTACCTTCACAGCGAGGGACCGCGGGCACTTTCGTGCGGCCCCGCCCGTTGAGACGACAGAAACGCTGTCGTACACATGCACCAGGAGGCACCCAGCGATGTCGGTACCGCAGCTCAACGACGAGCCTCGCGGCGAGGAGATTCTCGCTGTCTTCGACACCGCCTTCGGCGAGCTCCTGGCCGCCGACCCGGCCGCGTTCCGGGTGAAGTTCCGGAAGATGGCGGCCTCGGCGTTCGCGTTCTACCGGGGTACGGCCTGCCTGTTCTACAACGACCTCGACTCGGACAAGCGGGGCGGCCCGTACCTGGACGAGCGCACCTCGCGCGTGTGGATCCACGGCGACCTGCACGCCGAGAACTTCGGCACGTACATGGACTCCACCGGCCGGCTGATCTTCAACGTCAACGACTTCGACGAGGCGTACGTCGGCCCCTTCACCTGGGACCTCAAGCGCTTCTCCGCCTCGATCGCCCTCATCGGGTACGCGAAGGCGCTCAGCGACGATCAGATCACCGAGCTCGTCAAGGTCTACGCGGCCGCCTACCGCGAGCGGATCCACGCCCTGGCCACCGGCGCGAAGAGCGACGAGGTGCCGCCCTTCACCCTGGACACCGCCGAGGGCCCGCTCCTGGACGCGCTGCGCGACGCCCGCTCGCTGACCCGCTTCAGCCTGCTGGACTCGATGACCGAGATCCGCGACTTCGAGCGCCGCTTCGCGCCGGGCGGCGGCTCCATCGAGCTGGACGCGGCCACCCGCTACAAGGTGCTCGCCGCCTTCGACGGCTACCTGGAGACGCTGCCGGAGACCTCGCTGACCCGCCCGGACTCGTACCGGGTGAAGGACGTGGTCGGCCGCCGCGGCATCGGCATCGGCTCGGCCGGTCTGCCGTCGTACAACATCCTCCTGGAGGGCCACAGCGACGCCCTCGAGAACGATGTGGTGATCTACATCAAGCAGGCCCAGACCCCGGCCGTCTCCCGGCACATCACCGACCCGGCGATCCGTGACTACTTCCAGCACGAGGGCCACCGCACGGTGCTCTCGCAGCGCGCCCTGCAGCAGCACGCCGACCCGTGGCTGGGCTGGACCGAGCTGGACGGCTCGGGTCAGCTGGTCGCGGAGGTCTCGCCGTACGCCGTCGACCTGGACTGGGGCGACATCGACGACCCGGAGGAGATCGCGGCGGTCGTCGCCGACCTCGGCCGGGCCACCGCCACCATGCACGGGGCGGCGGACGACCAGTCCGGCGAGTCCCTGGTGCCCTTCTCGACCGAGCGGGCCATCGACGCGGCCATCGCGGCCGACGAGGACGGCTTCGCGGACCTGCTAGTCTCCTTCGCCCACGACTACGGCGCACGCGCCCGTACCGACCACCAGATCTTCGTGGACCTGTTCCGCAACGGCCGCATTCCGGGCCTGTAGCCCGGATTCCTGTGGGATCCATAACGATGGGGTCGCTCACAGGGACCTTTTAGGGGTCCCTTACAGGGCCGCGTGACAGACTCTCTGCGCTATGGACATATCCGGGACCCGACTGCGAGCGCTCCGCGCGGCGCTGTTCACGGCACTCGTCGTGACACTCAGCACCGCGTCGCACGTGCTGCTGTCCCGGGTCCCGCTGCCGCTGAACACGGTGGCCCTCGTCGCGGCCGCCGTGTTCGTCCTCGCCTACGCCCTGGCCGGCCGCGAGCGGAGCTTCGGGCGGATCGCCGCCCTGCTGGTGCCGCTGGAGCTGGCCGCCGACACCGTCTTCACCGCCGGCCAGCACGTCTGTTACGGCGCGGCGGGCGGACCGGTCACCGGTCCGCTGCGCTCGGTCGGCTGGGACGTGTTCTGCGGTGACGGCAGCAGCGTCGGCAGCCCGCTGGCCCGTGTGACCGGCGCCGACACCGACCGCCTCGCGGGCGCTCTCGCCCACGCCGACCCGCAGGCCGCCTGGCTGCTGCTCGGCGCGCACATCGGCGTCGGCCTCCTCGCCGCCGCCTGGCTGCGCCGCGGCGAGCGCGCCCTGGCCCAGCTGGTCGGCGCGGTGACGGCGACCTCGTTCCGGCCGCTCCTGCTGGCCGTAGCCGCGGTGGCGGTACGACGGACCCCGGCGACCCGCGCCCCGCGGCACCCCGGTCGTCGTACGGCCGTCGTCCGCGACCGGATTCTCGTGCACTCCCTGGGACGGCGTGGACCGCCGTGCTCGGTCGCTTTCGCCTGACCGAACAGCACCCGAGCACCACCAGTCCCCCATGCATCCCCGCACACGAGGTGTGCGCGTCCTCTTACGGAGATCACCCATGAGCAAGCGGAACAGCCAGGCGTCGAAGACGGCGGCCCGTGAGCGGCTGCGCCAGGAGCGCGAGCGCCAAGCCAAGCGCGACAAGGTCAAGCGGCAGGTCATCGTCGCCTGTTCCCTCGTCGGCGTCCTCGCGATAGCCGGCGGCATCAGCTACGCGGTCGTCCAGGGCAACAAGCCGGACTACTGGGAGGCCGCGAAGGACGACAAGCTCGTCGAGCCGGCCAACACCACCGGCACGAACGGCACGACCGTCACCATCGGCAAGAGCACCGCCAAGAAGACCCTCGTCATGTACGAGGACCCGCGCTGCCCCGTCTGCGCCTCGTTCGAGCAGACCGTCGGCTCGACCGTGGACAAGGACGTCGAGGACGGCAAGTTCAAGATCCAGTACGTCGGCGCCACCTTCCTCGACAACGGCCTGGGCGGCGAGGGCTCGAAGAACGGGCTCAGCGCGCTCGGCGCGGCGCTCAATGTCAGCCCCGAGGCCTTCCTCGAGTACAAGACCGCGATGTACTCGACGAAGTGGCACCCGGAGGAGTCCGACGACAAGTTCAAGGACGACGCCTACCTCATCGAGATCGCGAACACGGTCGACGCCCTGAAGAACAACAAGACGTTCCAGAACGCCGTGAAGAACGGCACCTACGACAAGTGGGCGCTGGAGATGTCCAAGACGTTCGACGACAGCGGGGTGACCGGCACCCCGACGCTGAAGATGGACGGCAAGGCGCTGACCGGTTCCGACGGCAAGAACGCGCCGATGACGGTGGCCGACTTCAACACGGCGCTCGAGGCGGCCCTCAAGGCCTGACCGACCGTCATCCGAAGAGCGGGCGAACTTTTACCGGTTCGCCCGCTCTCGTTCATACCGATCAGTAACCTGATCGGTCGTGACCAGTAGATTCAGAGCATCCGAGCATCTCAACTCCCTGTCACCGCGCCGCCGTACGGTGGTCAAAGCCGCCGCCGGCGCGGTACTGGCCGGCCCCCTCGCCGCCGCGATCCCGGCCCGCGCCGCCGAGGCCCCCGCCTTCCTGCACGGTCTCGCCTCCGGCGACCCGCTCCCGAACGGCGTCCTGCTGTGGACCCGGGTGACGCCCACCGCCGAGGCGATACCCGGCTCCGGGCTCGGCCCGGACACCGAGGTCGGCTGGGTCGTCGCCAAGGACAAGGCGTTCACGAACGTCGTCGCCAAGGGCACCACGACCGCGACCGCCGCCACCGACCACACCGTCAAGGCCGACATCCGCGGCCTGGAACCGGCCACCGACTACTGGTTCCGCTTCTCCGCGGGCGGCGCCGACTCCCCGGCGGCGCGCACCCGCACCGCGCCGGCGGCGGACGCGGCCGTGACGAACCTCCGCTTCGGCGTGGTCTCCTGCGCCAACTGGGAGGCCGGCTACTTCTCCTCGTACCGCCATCTCGCGGCCCGCGGCGACCTGGACGCCTGGCTGCACCTGGGCGACTACATCTACGAGTACGGCACCGGCGAGTACGGGACGCGCGATACCGTCGTCCGCCCGCACGCGCCGACCCACGAGATCCTCTCGCTGGCCGACTACCGCACCCGGCACGGCCGTTACAAGACCGACCCGGACCTTCAGGCGCTCCACGCGGCCGCTCCGGTCATCGCCATCTGGGACGACCACGAGTTCGCCAACGACGCCTGGTCGGGCGGCGCCGAGAACCACACCGAGGGCACGGAGGGCGCCTGGGCCGCGCGTCAGGCCGCCGCCAAGCAGGCCTACTTCGAGTGGATGCCGGTGCGCACGGCGATCGCCGGCACCACTTACCGGCGGCTGCGCTTCGGCAAGCTCGTCGACCTGTCGCTCCTCGACCTGCGCTCGTTCCGCTCGCAGCAGGTGGCCGTCGGCAACGGCTCGGTCGACGACCCGGACCGTACGCTCACCGGGCGCGCCCAGCTCGAATGGCTGAAGGCGGGGCTGAAGTCCTCCGACACCACCTGGCGGCTGGTCGGCAACTCCGTGATGATCTCGCCGTTCGCGATCGGCTCGCTCTCCGCGGACCTCCTCAAACCGCTCGCCGAGCTGCTGGGCCTGCCGAAGGAGGGACTCGCCCTCAACACCGACCAGTGGGACGGCTACACGGACGACCGCCGCGAGCTCCTCGCCCATCTGCGCTCCCACGCGATCCGCAACACCGTGTTCCTGACCGGCGACATCCACATGGCGTGGGCCAACGACGTGCCGGTGAACGCCGGGACGTACCCGCTGTCCGCCTCGGCCGCCACGGAGTTCGTCGTCACCTCGGTGACCTCCGACAACCTCGACGACATCCTCAAGGTCCCCGAGGGCACGGTCACCGCGCTCGCGGCGCCGATCATCCAGCTCGCCAACCGACACGTCCACTGGGTCGACACGGACCGCCACGGATACGGCGTCCTGGACATCACCGCCGAGCGGGCGCAGATGGACTACTACGTGGTGTCCGACAGGACGAAGGCGAACGCGACCTCGTCCTGGGCCCGTTCGTACCGCACGCGCAGCGGCACGCAGAAGGTCGAGCGGACGTACGACCCCGTGTAAGTCACCTTTTGGCCAACGGCGGGTGGTGCGGGCCGCGTTCGTCCACGCGAGCGCCACTCGCCCGGTCAGAAGGCATTTACAGGCTGAGCATGTACACGTAATCTCCCGGGCGGCGGCCAGGAAGACCCCTGCGTCCGCTCTCCCCGACGCATCAGCTAGGAGCCAGCATGCGTGTGCTTGCCCGGATATCTCCCCTTATGCGCAGACGCCTTCTCGGCACGGCCGTTGTGGCCGGAACCCTGATGCTCACTCCCCTGTCGGCACCCACCGGAGTCGCGGCGGCCCAGGCTCCGGCCGCCGACTGCGCCGACACGGACACCCACACCGCGGCCCGCGAGGCCCGCCCCGCGCACGGCGGGACCGTCGCCGAACCCAACGAGATCAGCGCCGCGAAGGCCCAGTCGATGGACGCCGACCTCAGGCAGAAGCTCGACAAGCTGCCGTCCTCCGGCAGCCGCAGCCTCGCCGCGGCCGCCTCGACGACCATCCCGGTGTACTTCCACGTCATCCACGACGGGGCGACCGGCCGGCTCAGCTCCTCCGACATCAGCGCCCAGCTGAACGTCCTGAACGCGGCCTACGCCGGCCAGGGCACCGGGAACGTCGACTCCGGCTACCGGTTCACGCTGGCCGGCACCGACTACAGCGACAACGCGACCTGGTACAACGTCGGTTACGGCTCCACGGCGGAGAAGGCGATGAAGACCGCCCTGCGCAAGGGCGGCGCGAACGCGCTCAACGTCTACACCGCCAACCTCGGCGACGACCTCCTCGGCTGGGCCACCTTCCCCAGCTCCTACAAGTCCAGCCCCTCCATGGACGGCGTCGTCCTCCTCGACGAGTCCCTGCCCGGCGGTTCGGCCACCCACTACGACAAGGGCGACACCGCGACCCACGAGGTCGGCCACTGGATGGGGCTGTACCACACCTTCCAGGGCGGCTGTAACGGCAAGGGCGACTACGTCGACGACACCCCGGCCGAGAAGAGCGCCGCCTACGAGTGCCCGGTCGGCCGCGACACCTGCACCAACAAGACGGGTGTCGACCCGATCCACAACTTCATGGACTACACGTACGACGACTGCATGTACCAGTTCACCTCGGGTCAGGTGACGCGGATGCAGCAGAACTGGGCCGCCTACCGCGCCGCGGGCTGACCCTAGAGGGATTCCAGGAAGCCGAGCGCCACCCGCCACGTGGCCTCGGCGGCCTCCTCGTCGTAGTCCGGAAGGTCGGGGTCGGTGTAGAGGTGGCCGGCCCCGGCGTATCTGTACACCTCGACGTCCGCGCCGACCCGGCCCATCTGCAGATACCAGGAGCTCAGCCAGTCGTCGGTCTCGAACTGGTCGGGCTCGGCCACATGCAGCTGGACGGGCAGGTCGTCCGCGGACGCGTTGGCCGCGATGTCCGAGGTCCCGTGCAGAAGCAGCAGCCCGCGCGCCTTGTCGTCACCGAGCGCGAGGGTCTGCGCGACGGAGGCGCCGAACGAGAAGCCGGCGTACACCAGGCCCCGCTCCGAGTAGGGCGCGGCGGCCAGCACGGCCCGCTTGAGCAGCTCGTCCTTGCCGATCCGCTCCTTGAACTCCATGCCCTCCTCGACCGTCTCGAACGTATGCCCCTCGAAGAGGTCCGGCGTCCACACCGCGTGCCCGGCGGAGCGCAGCCGGTCGGCGGCCTGGCGCACCGCGGGCCTCAGGCCGTAGGTCGAGTGAAAGAGCATGATGTTCATGAGGCCATGGTGCCAGCCGGGTACGACAGTGCCGTTCCACGGCCGTACCCACATCGCCGCCGAAGTCACATGTTCATGTCCGCCCCGGGCCGGTTAGGTTCGGGGACATGGAGAACGTACTCCGCCCGCTGATCGTGATCGGTGGCTCGGTTCTGCTCACGCTGGTCATCGGCTGGGCCACGGACCTGCTGCTGCGCAAGGCCGACGCGCGACACCACGAGACCCCGATGTGGGGTCTGCTGCGCCGTGGCCGCATCCCCTACCAACTGGTGATCTGCGCGGCCCTGCTCAGAGGCTCGTACGACGAGGCACGGCTGCTGCGGGAGCACCGGGTCGGCATCGGACAGGCGCTGACGCTGGTACTGATCGGGGCGACGGCCTGGCTGGTGATCCGGATCGCGAGCGCGGTCGTCGAGACGACGTACACGCGCTACGCGCGCGCCAGCCGTGACCCCGCCCGGGTCCGCCGGGTGCGCACCCAGGTGACGCTGATCACGCGGGTGGTCGCCGCGGTCGTCGGTGTGGTCGCGGTCGCCGCGATGCTGCTGACGTTCCCGCCGATGCGCGCGGCCGGCGCCTCGCTGCTGGCCTCGGCCGGCATCCTCGGCATCGTCGCCGGTGTCGCGGCGCAGTCCACGCTGAGCAACATGTTCGCGGGTCTGCAGATCGCGTTCGGCGACATGGTGCGTATAGGGGACACGGTCGTGGTGGACGGCGAGTGGGGCACGGTCGAGGAGATCACGCTGACCTTCCTGACCGTGCGGACGTGGGACGAGCGCCGGATCACGATGCCCGTCTCCTACTTCACGTCCAAGCCGTTCGAGAACTGGTCGCGCGGCGGTGCCCAGATGACCGGCATCGTCTACTGGCATCTGGACCACTCGGCGCCGATGGAGGCGATGCGCGAGAAACTCCGCGACATCCTCCGCGAATGCCCCGCCTGGGACGGCCGCGCCTGCGACCTGACCGTCACGGACTCCACCCCGAACACCATGCAGGTGCGGGCCCTGGTGACCGCCAAGGACGCGGACGACATCTGGACGGTCCGGGTCACGGTCCGCGAGCACATGATCCAGTGGCTGTCCGAACAGCACCCGCACGCCCTGCCCCGCGTCAACACGGCGGACGCGTCCCTGCCACCGGGCACCAACGGCAGCCGCCCGCCCCCCTCCCCGG
>NZ_JXTE01000006.1 GCF_000972385.1 Streptomyces sp. WM6386 | reverse complement strand
TGGTGACGGGCTGCCGCTCGACGGGGGGGGGGGGGTGCTGGGGGGCGGGCCGGGCGAGGGGGGGGGGGACGACGGGGGGGGCGAGCCGCTGCCGCTGCCGGAGCCCGGTGTCGACGGCTCGGAGTTCGACGACTGCGGGGGTGTGGTGGTCGTGGGCGGGGGAGTGGTCGTGGACCCGCCCGTCCCGCCCGGGGAACCGGAGTCCCCGGCCACGCTCAGCATGACGTACTGCCCGAACCCCAGCTCGGTCCCGGCCGGCGGATCGGTCGCCGTGACCTGGGCGTCGTCCGGCGGCAGCCCCTTGCTGCCATAGCCGACCACAAGCCCCTTGTCGGTCAGCGAGCGTCGGGCCTGGCCGAACGTCGCCCCGGCGAGGTTCGGCACCGCGCGCTTCTCCCGGGTGTCGAACGCGGCGTCCTTCGCTCCCGAGGTGCCGACCGGCCGGTTGATACCGCGGTCGGTGTCCTCGACGTCGACGAGGGCGATCTTCTCCAGGGGCCGGGGCGCGGGCCGCACCGCGACGACGGAGGAACGGTCGTACCCCTTCCACTCCTGGTTCCCGTCCTCGAACGTGACCGAGATACGGCTCGTGTCACCAGCGAAGGGCCGCAGCGGATTTCCGCACGAGCACTTCACGGAGGGCTGCCCCTGCGCATCGACCAGAATCGCGATTCCGGCCTGGAGCAAGGAGTCGTAGGGAACAGCCTTTCCCTTTTTGTAGTCGTGGTTCTTCACGAGAGTGTCGTGACGCAACAGGACGGGTGTGAGCCGATCGAGATAGTCCGGTATCCGATCCGTGGAGATTTTGAGGGCACGCGCCCATGCCTGTGCCTTCTGGTCGTTCCTGGGATCGGTGAGGAATTGCTCGAGCTTGTCGACGTCACAGACGGTCGGCTGCTTCGAACCCCCGTACAGACCAGGCGTGTCGCCCTGCTGCAGACTGCCCCGCACGGGCCGCGACGCGACCTGCGCGTCCTTCCCCAGCCCGCTGTTCTCGTCGAAGAAGGGATCGAGCGCGGGCACGCCCGCGGCGATCGCCTTCACCAGCGTCAAAGGCGTCTCGCGGTCGCACCCGCTGAGCGCCAGTACACAGACCAGCAGTACCGCGATCCGGTGGATCGAAGATTTCCCGGCCCTTTGCAGAAAAACGCGAATCGTCATCACCGCTCCCCCCGGCGGTTCCCCAACGCGTTTCATGCTAACGAACGGAAAAGCATTCCCGCCGGATTGAGGACAAAGAGCGGACTGAGGGGAAAGAGGTGTCAGCGACCCTGTGCGTTGAGTGAGGCCAAATAGGCGTTGTACGCCTCGAGTTCCTTGTCCCCGTCCCGGTCGGCGGCGCGGTCCTTGCGCTTGGCCTGCCGCTGCTCGGAGCCGTACCACTGGAACAGCAGCGCGATCAGCACCAGCACGGACGGGATCTCGCTGAACGCCCAGGCGATACCGCCCGCGGCGTTCTGGTCGGAGAGCGCGTCGATACCGAGCGAGGCGGGCGGGTTCTCGAACGTCTTGACCATCGGGGTGGACGCCATCATCAGCGCGATCCCGAAGAACGCGTGGAAGGGCATGCCGGCGAACAGCTCCAGCATCCGCATCAGATAGCCGGGCCGGGTGGGACCGGGGTCGACACCGATGATCGGCCAGAAGAACACCACGCCTACGGCGAGGAAGTGCACCATCATCGCGACGTGCCCCGTCTTCGAGCCCATCAGGAAGTCGAAGATGGGCGTGAAGTACAGCGCGTACAGGCTCGCGATGAAGAGCGGGATGGTGAACGCCGGGTGCGTGATGATCCGCATGTACCGGCTGTGCAGCAGGGCGAGGAGCAGCTCACGCGGCCCCTTGCGGCCCTTGCCCGCGACCGGCAGCGCACGCAGCGCCAGGGTCATCGGGGCGCCGAGCAGGATGAGGATCGGCGACAGCATGCTGATGATCATGTGCTGCACCATGTGCACGCTGAACATGACCATCCCGTAGTCGTTCAGCTTGGTGCACATCATCAGCCCGATGGACAGCACACCGGCGACATACGACACGGTCCGCCACACCGACCAGGCGTCCCCCCGCCGCCTGAGCCGCACGACCCCCCACACGTACAGCACCAGCCCCACGAGGCAGGCGACGAGGAAGAACGGGTCGGCCGACCACTGAAGACCCCGCCCCAGCGTGAACGGCGGCAGATCCATGGTCATGCCGTGCCCGCTGTGATCCATTCCGACGGCTCCTGATTCGTGGGGGT
Source organism: Streptomyces sp. WM6386 (assembly GCF_000972385.1). GTDB lineage: Bacteria > Actinomycetota > Actinomycetes > Streptomycetales > Streptomycetaceae > Streptomyces. The sequence continues at coordinate 213,835 of NZ_JXTE01000006.1, read as the reverse complement.
TGTGCAAGTCTGTCCGTCACAGACTAGAACCGCCCCCGGCCGCAGCTGCGGCCGGGGGCGGACTCTTCAGTTCCATGCGAAATGTCCTAGAGGACGCACTCGGCTTCCTCATAGCGCTCCGCGGGAACCGTCTTCAGCGTCTCCACGGCCTCAGCCAGCGGCACCATCACGATGTCCGTCCCCTGCAGCGCGGTCATGTGACCGAACTCGCCACGGTGCACGGCCTCGACCGCATGCCACCCGAATCGCGTCGCCAGCACCCGGTCGTACGCGGTCGGCGTACCGCCCCGCTGCACATGCCCCAGGATGACCGGCCGCGCTTCCTTCCCCAGCCGCTGCTCCAGCTCGATGGAGAGCTGACGGGCGATCCCGGCGAACCGCTCGTGCCCGTAGATGTCCTTCGCGCCCTCGTCGAACTCCATGGACCCGGCGGCCGGCTTGGCTCCCTCCGCGGCGACGACGATCGCGAACCGCTTGCCCGCCTCGAACCGTTCGCCGACCCGCTTGGCCAACTCCTCGATGTCGAAGGGCCGTTCCGGTACGACGATGGCGTGCGCACCGGCCGCCATGCCCGAGTGCAGCGCGATCCAGCCGGTGTGCCGCCCCATGACCTCGACGACGAGCACCCGCTGGTGCGACTCGGCGGTGGTCTTGAGCCGGTCCAGGGCCTCCGTGGCCACCCCCACGGCGGTGTCGAAGCCGAAGGTGACGTCCGTGACCGCGATGTCGTTGTCGATGGTCTTGGGCACGCCCACGATGGGCAGACCGGCATCCGACATCAGCCGGGCCGCCTTCAGCGTGCCCTCGCCGCCGATCGGGATGATCGCGTCGAGACCGAGGTCCTGGAGATGCCCCCTGGCCCGCTCGACCCCGTCACGCAGATGCGAGGGCTGGACCCGGGAGGAGCCGAGGATGGTGCCGCCGCGGGCCAGGATGCCACCCACCGCGTCGAGGTCGAGCTTGAGATAGTCGCACTCCAGAAGGCCCTTCCAGCCGTCCCGGAAGCCGATGACCTCGTCGCCGTGGTCGACGACGGCACGGTGCACGACGGACCGGATGACGGCGTTCAGGCCGGGGCAGTCGCCGCCGGACGTGAGGACACCAATGCGCATAGCCCGAAACAACCTTCTCAACGTGGGCCGGGGACCGGACCACGCTGTCCGGCTCGATCCCCGCCACCCTAGCGGCAGGAGGGGGCGGGGCCGTACCGTGCGTCCGCCTGCTGGACGACCCCGCTCAGGTGTGCGGACCCATCGTCAGACGGGCTGGTAAAAGCCGCCTGGAGCGCAGGTGAACTCGCAGCTCAGGCAGGCTGCTCGGCAGCGGCGATGCGCTCGGTGCGCAGCGCCTCGTACCACCGGTCGTCGGTGGGCGGCAGCGCGTTCACGTCGAGCGCCAGCTTCAGCAGCAGGTCGGCGATGAGCGGGTTGCGCGCCAGCACCGGGCCGTGCATGTACGTACCGAAGACGGTGTCGTTGTACGCGCCCTCCGTACCGTCGCCCGTGCCGTTGCCGTTGCCGAACTTGACCCGGGCGAGCGGGCGGGCCGTCGGTCCGAGGTGGGTGATGCCCTGGTGGTTCTCGAAGCCGGTCAGCGGGGGCAGACCGAGTCGCGGGTCGATGTCCCCGAGCACGTCACCGACGCACCGCGCGCCCTCGCCGCGCACCGACACCACGTCCAGCAGCCCGAGGCCGGGCTCCCGCTGGCCGAGGTCGTTGATGAACTCGTGGCCGAGGATCTGGTAGCCGGCGCACACCGAGAAGACGATCGCGCCGTTCTCCACGGCCCGGTGCAGTCCGCCGTCCCGGCGCAGCCGCTCGGCCGCGAGCCGCTGCGGACGGTCCTCGCCGCCACCGATGAGATAGATGTCCCCGGAGGTCGGGATCGGCTGGTCGCTGCGTACGTCGAGACGGGCCACGTCGAGGCCGCGCTGCCGCGCCCGGCGCTCCACGACCAGGACGTTGCCCTGGTCGCCGTACGTGCTGAGCAGGTCGGGATAGATCCAGACGATCCGCAGCTGGTTGTCGCTCACAAAAGTCCCCTGAGTGTGTCAGTTGCCGACGCGGCGGCGCAGGTCCTGGAAGGCGGTGTAGTTCGCGATGACCTCGATGCGGCCCGGCGGGCACATCTGGACGGCCTGGTCGAGGTTCTCGCAGACCTGGAAGTGCTGGTTCGCGACCTCGAGACGCACCGCGAGGTCCAGCTTCCGGTCGCCGACGACGCAGATCGGGTGCCCCGTCAGCCGCGTGTAGTCGACGTCCCACAGCCAGGAGGTGTCGGTGCCGTCGGCGCCGCGCGCGTTCACGGAGAGGATCACCGGGGTGGGCGGCGGATCGATCAGGCTGAACGTTTCGAGCCAGCCCGCGGGGTTCTTCGCGAGCAGCAGTCGCAGGTCGCGCTCCTGGAACTGCACGACGTCGTAGCGTCCGGCCACGGCCTGTACCTGGTACATGCGTTCCAGGGCGACCTGCGGCGGTACCCCGAACACGGCGGCGACGGCGGCCGAGGAGGCGGCGTTGGCCTTGTTGGCGCGGCCGGGCAGCTGGAGATGGATGGGCCACGCGGAGCCGTGCGGGTCGAGCACATGGTCCCCTGACAGCGCCCAGCTCGGCGTGGGCCGGCGGAAGCCGCACTCACCGCAGAACCAGTCGTCGCCCGGCCGCTGCATCACACCACCGCAGGACGGGCAGGACCAGGCGTCGTCCTTCCACATCTGCCCCGCGGCGACCCAGATCACATTGGGGGAGGAGGAGGCCGCCCACACGACGAGCGGGTCGTCGGCGTTGGCGATGATGACGGCCTTGCTGCCGGCCAGTCCCTCGCGCCAGTTCTCGGCGAGCATGCGGGTCTCGGCGGCCCGGTCCAGCTGGTCACGGGAGAGGTTGAGCAGGGCGATGCACTTCGGGTCGGTGTCGCGGGCGACACCGGCGAGGTACTTCTCGTCGACCTCGATCACGCCGTACCGCGCCTCTGAGCTGCCCGCGAGGGCCGAGGTGATGCCGGCCGGCATGTTGGCGCCGAGGGCGTTGGAGACGACGGGCCCGGCGGCGCGCAGCGCCTCCGCGATGAGCCGGGTGGTCGTGGTCTTGCCGTTGGTCGCCGACACCAGGACGACGTCCAGGTTCTGGGCGAGCCGGGCGAGAAGGTCGGGGTCGAGCTTGAGCGCCACCCGGCCGCCGATCACCGAACCGCTGCCGCGCCCCGCGGCGCGCGATGCCGCTGCGACCGCCTTACCGGCGGTCACGGCGATCTTGGCCCGCGGCGTGAGCGGGTCCGAGTTGCCTGCCATCAGTTCTCGATCCTCCTTGCGTACGCGCCGCGCCTGACGGCAACGTGGTGGTGGTCAGCCTATCGAGATCCATTCGCACTCCCGAATCGCCGTACCCTTGCGGCCATGCGAAACGGCTCCATTCCGGGCACCCGCGGGCGCGTCCGGCCCCTCACGCTGCTCGGTGACCCCCTCCTGCACACCGCGTGCCGGGACGTCACGGACTTCGGCCCGGAACTGGCGACGCTCGTGGAGGACTTGTTCGCGACGATGTACGCGGCCGAGGGGGTGGGCCTGGCGGCCAACCAGATCGGCGAGCCGCTGCGGGTGTTCGTCTACGACTGCCCCGACGACGATGACGTACGGCACTTGGGTCATGTGGTCAACCCACGCCTGGTGGAGGCCGACGGTGTGGTGATCCGAGGCCCGGAGGGCTGTCTGTCGCTGCCGGGTCTGGAGGCGGGGACGGAGCGCTACGACCATGCGGTGGTGGAGGGATTCACGGTGACGGGGGATCGGGTGCGGGTACACGGCACGGGCTTCTTCGCGCGCTGCCTCCAGCACGAGTGCGACCACTTGGACGGAAGGGTCTACGCGGACCACCTGACAGGCTGGCGCCACCGCAGACTGATTCGACAGGTAGGCCGAGCTTCATGGCACAGGGCCACCTGACCCGCCCAGGGGCCCGGGGAACTGCGCGACAAGCCCCCACCGGCCAGTAGCCGGACGACAACCGTCAGAAGCCCGGACCGCCCACCTTGTCCCCTGCCGCGGCGAGCCGCCCCCACAACAGGTCGGCCAGACTCCGCACCAACTCGGCCCGGGAACACGGCCGTTCCCCCAGCCACCAGTCACCCGCCGCATGCATCATCCCGACGATCCCGTGCCCCCAGACCCGGGCCAGCTGCTGGCCGCCGGGCCCGAGATCCAGCCGGTCCTCGATGACCTGGGCCAACTCCTCGCCCATCTGGCGAAGCAGCGGCACCGAGTGCTTGCCGGTGTCGAACCCGGGGTCACCGGACGGCGCACCCTCCGCAGGGTGCATCAGGAACCGGTACACCTGGGGCCGGAGCTCGATCGCCGCGAGGTAGGTGTCGAGCGTGGCCTCGACCCGCTCCCGCCGCGCCGCGGGGGCGTCCAGCGCGGCCCGCAGAGAATCCAGCAACGCATCCGTATGCCTCTTGGCCAAAGCCGCGTAAAGTCCCCCCTTGTCACCGAAGTGACGGTAGAGGATCGGCTTGGTGATGCCCGCTTCCGCGGCGATCGCGTTCATGGAGGCCTGTGGTCCGTCACGCAGGACTACTCTGTCCGCGGCCTCCAGCAGCTCGCGGCGACGGCGGTCGGCGGACCGTTGCTGATCGGTCCGCTGCGTGGTGTCCATGAGCTCTCCCCACCCGTGCTGATTCGGTGACGCCTGCGCAAACTAACACTCAACATGCCCCACGCATCGAACGGGCTACCGAGCGGTCATCAGGAGTTGACTTTTCCTACCGACCGGTAACAGACTCGGGTTACCGCTAGTAACATGCACGTGCGCCGCCGCTGGAGGGGACATGGCCGAGTTCACCATGGAGCTCAACGACGAACAGAAGGAGGTCCGGGACTGGTTGCACGGCTTCGCGGCCGATGTGATCCGGCCCGCGGCCGCCGAATGGGACGAGCGTGAGGAGACTCCCTGGCCGGTCATTCAGGAGGCCGCCAAGGTCGGGATCTACTCACTCGACTTCTACGCACAGCAGTACTTCGACCCCACCGGCCTCGGCATTCCGATGGCCATGGAGGAGCTGTTCTGGGGCGACGCGGGCATCGCCCTGTCGATCGTCGGCACCGGTCTGGCCGCCGTGGGCGTCCTCGCCAACGGCACCGAGGAGCAGATCGGCACCTGGATCCCGCAGATGTACGGCGACGCGAACGACGTCAAGGTCGCCGCCTTCTGCTCCTCCGAGCCCGACGCCGGCTCGGACGTGGCCTCGATGCGCACCCGCGCGGTGTACGACGAGGCCAAGGACGAGTGGGTGCTCAACGGCACGAAGACCTGGGCGACCAACGGCGGTATCGCCAACGTCCACGTCGTCGTCGCGGTCATCGACTCCGAGCTCGGCTCCAAGGGCCACGCGTCCTTCATCATCCCGCCGAGCACGCCCGGCCTGTCCCAGGGCCAGAAGTTCAAGAAGCACGGCATCCGCGCCTCCCACACCGCCGAGGTGGTGCTGGAGAACGTCCGCGTCCCGGGCTCCTGCCTCCTCGGCGGCAAGGCGAAGCTGGACGAGCGTCTGGCCCGTGCCCGTGAGCGCGCGAAGGCGGGCGGCGAGCGCGTGAAGAACGCGGCGATGGCCACGTTCGAGGCCTCTCGTCCGGCCGTCGGCGCGATGGCGGTGGGCACCGCCCGGGCCGCGTACGAGGTCGCCCTCGACTACGCCAAGACCCGCGAGCAGTTCGGTCGCCCGATCATCGACAACCAGGGCGTCGCCTTCCAGCTCGCCGACATGCGCACCTCCATCGACGCCGCCCGCCTCCTGGTCTGGCGCGCCTCCTGGATGGCCGTCAACGGCAGGCCGTTCACCGCGGCGGAGGGCTCGATGTCCAAGCTCTTCGCGAGCGAGACGGCGAAGAAGGTCACCGCCCAGGCGGTCCAGATACTCGGCGGCAACGGCTACACCCGGGAGTACCCGGTGGAGCGGATGCACCGTGACGCCGCGATCTACACCATTTTTGAGGGCACGAGCGAGATCCAGCGGCTGGTGATCGCCCGCACCCTGTCGGGGATGCCGATCCGATAGCGCCGCACGGGGCGTCGGCAGTCGGCACGGCAGCCGGCGCCCCTATCCGATGTTCACCACCCGCGCCCAGTCGGGCGGGGAGTCCGGCACGTAGTCGGGATCGTCCTCGTCCCAGGAAGCGGACCGGGGGAAGAGTCCCACCACCGTCCGGCACGGTGGCCGGGTGTCCGGCCAGGGTGTCTGGCCGTCCGTCAGGACCACGACGACATCGGGCTTGGGTCGCGCCCGCAGCGCCCTGGCGAAGCCCGTACGCAGATCCGTGCCGCCACCGCCCACCAGCGGGATGCCCTCGCCACGGCAGAGCGGATGGATGAACTGGGCCGCCGCGTCGCACGGCAGCACGGAGACCAGATCGCGCCTGCCGCCCACGGCACGCGCGATGGCGGCGACCTCCAACAGCGCACTGCCCAGTTCGGCATCGCTGACCGACCCGGACGTGTCGATCACCACGCAGACCCGGGGCGGTCTGCGCCGCAGGCTCGGCAGGACGGCACCGGGCACGGAGGCCGAGCGCCGCGAAGGGCGGCCGTACGTGTAGTCCTCGCCCACGCCGGGGCCGGAGGCCGCAGAGCGGACCGCCGCGCCCAGCAACTCCCGCCACCGCTGCGGTGGATGGAACGCGTCCTGCGCCCACCGCTGCCAGCCTTGCGGGGTCGTCCCCGGACGCGCGGTGATGCCCTGGGCCACCCGGAACCGGACGGTGTCGCGTTCCTGCTCGCTCAGGCCGTGCGCGCCCTTCGGTCCCAGGTCCCACTCCCGGTCCAGCCCGTCGGCGCCGCTGCCGCAGTCCAGCCAGGAGAGATCCTGCGTCAGCGGTCCGAGCCGGAACTGGCGCAGGTAGTCCTCCATGAGCTGGCCTGTGGGCAGGCGCAGGGACTCCGGGTGGACCGCGCCCTCGGGCCGGACCAGGCCGTCGCCGAAGGCGTCGTCGTTGATCTCGCAGTCCGCGGCGATGTTCATCCGCAGCCGTTCCCCGACTCCGGTCAGCCCGCGTTCGCGCGCCACCCGGTCCCCGCGCCCGTGGTGGTCGCGCAGCAGGTGCGACACCTCGTGCACCCACACCCCGGCAAGCTCCTCGACGGGTGTCCGGTCCACGAACCCCGGTGAGACATAGCACCGCCAGTGCCGGTCGACGGCCATGGTCGGCACCCGTGGTGACGCGACGGTGTGCAGGGCGAAGAGGGCCGTCGCGAGATAGGGCCGGGCCCGCGCGGCCTGCAACCGGGCCGCGAAGAGCTTGTCGAGATCCAGCGCCCCGCGCGCGTCCCCGCTCAACGGCCCGCCCTCACCGCGGCCTTGGCGCGCGACGCCGCCTCGTCGGCCCGCCGGGACAGGGTCACCACCCCCGAGAGCTGCTCGATCGACGGAGGTACGTCCCAGTCCTCCTGCCGCAGCGAGGCGAGCGTGCTCGCGGGCACGACCACCAGATCCGGCGCCCCGGTCTCCACCGCCCGGACCAGCAGCGCCCACGCCGCGTCCCAGCGGGCCCGGTCCGGACGTGCGCGGACCGCCGCCACCACCCCGTCGAGCGCGGCCTGGCGCAGATCACCCCGCTCGGGCAGCACGGCCCCCGTCGGATCGGCGAGCAGCAGCTCGGGGTCGGGAAGATCCATCCTGTCGATGCTCGCCAGCAGTTCGAGCCCCGGCCCGTCTCCCACGGTCCCGCGGACCAGCAGGGACAGCACATCACGGGAGGAGCCGGCCGCGGTCGCGAAGGCGATCAGGCTCAGCGTCATGTCCCAGCTGCGGGGCGAGGGCCAGGGGCCGCCCCGGCGGGTCTCGCTGTTGGGCAGCCGGTGCACGAGCGCGGGGCGGGCGGCGAGGAGCCCGCACACCGCACGCCGGGCGAAGTCCACGGCCTCCGGCAGCTTCTCCGGGGCGAGCCGCGGCAGAGTCGCCCGGGGCCAGGTCCCGCCGAGACCGCGTACGACGACCTCGTGGTCGTGGGTCCACTGGAGATGGACGAACCGGTTGGCCAGCGGCGGGCTCAGTTCCCAGCCGTCGGCCGCCGAGGACCGCGGGTTGGCGGCGGCCACGATCCGGACCCCGGGCGGCAGTCGGAGGGCGCCGATCCGCCGTTCCAGAACGAGCCGGAGCAGGGCGGCCTGCACGGCCGGTGGCGCGGTGGACAACTCGTCCAGGAACAGCAGGCCCCGGCCGGCCCGGACCAGGCGTACGGCCCAGTCCGGCGGGGCCATCGGGACGCCCTGTTCGGCGGGGTCGTCACCTACGACGGGCAGCCCCGAGAAGTCGGAGGGCTCGTGCACGCTGGCGATCACCGTGGTCAGCGGGAGCTCCAGGGCCGTGGCGAGCTGGGTCAGGGCCGCGGTCTTGCCGATGCCGGGCTCGCCCCACAACAGCACGGGCAGGTCGGCGGCCACGGCGAGGGTGAGTGCCTCCAGTTGCATGTCCGGGCGCGGCTCGGTGGTGGTGTCGCGGAGCAGGGTCAACAGGTCGCCGGCGACGTCGAGTTGGGAGACAGGGGCGGCAGCGACGGGCGTACAAGTGGGCATATGTCATCACCTTGGGTAGCAGGAAGGCGTGCGAGGAAGCGGTGCGAGGAAGAGGGGTGCGGGGTCAGCCGCGGGTGGCGAGGCGTGGGTGCGAGCGGTGGGCGCTCGGACGGGGGTCGGCCTGGTGGAAGCGGACGCGGCCGGGTCCGGGACCGGCCATGCCCGCCCTGAACAGCCCGTACACGATCCGCTGTCGCGCGGCCGCCTCCAACTCGTCCCGCAGCGCACCGCCGCGCAGCACCGCGTCGGGGCCGAGCAGCCCCTCCACGACGGCCAGCGCACCGGAGACGTCCCCGTGGGCGAGGCGTTCGCGGACGTCGTCGAGGCACTCCGGATGCCGGTGCGTCTCGTCGATGACCCGCAGACAGGGCAACGGCGTGCCGCTCAGCGCGGCCAGCAGTTCCTCCCGCCGGACCTCGGCCGGATCGTGGTCCAGCGGGGCCAGCACCCCGTCGACCAGGCCGATCCGGTGCAGGGCGCCCCGGCAGTCGACGAGCCGAGGCTGTCCCGCCGGATCCGGTACCGCGGCCGCGGCATCCGGCACATATCCCGGTACGAGGGCGGCGGCGACCAGCGGATGCAGCCGCCCGACCCCGATCGCACCGGTGCGGAGCAACTCCAGGTCGGGCAGCACCCAGGTCGCCGCGTCGGGCAGGACGGGCAGCGCGGAGGCACCGGCAACTGCGGACGCCTCGGCGAGCCGCATCGTCGGCGGCCCGTCCCGGTTCGCGACCAGGTCCAGGACCAGCCGATGCCGGGCTCCGCACCGCACGCCCACGCGACCTTCGGACCGGCCCTCGGCGCGGAGCAGGATCGCGGCCTCGGCCGCCCACCGGTCGACGGCACAGCGGCGCCCCTGCGGCACCAGCCCCAGGACAGCCGGATCCGTGACGGGAGGGCCGTCGACGCCCGAGCGGACGCGCAGCTCATCGGCCCTGCGCGCATCCCACAGGTGACGGTGCAGGTCGAGCCGGTAGCGCCGGTGGGGCGGGGGATGCGGATGGCGGCTGCCACCGGCCCCGGAGCCGGACGATCCGTCCCACAGCGCGAGACTGATCCGCTGCCCGGCATCCGCCCAGGCGGGCGGGGTCCGCACCACGAGGCGCACCGGCCGCTCGCCTTCACCGTCGTAGCGGGCCAGCGTGAGGGTCACGCCCGGGCGCAACAGCCCGTCGGGAGCGATTCTCGGCATGTGCCAGCGCAGCAGGTCGGGAGCCAGATGCCGGAGATCGGCCCGGATCCGGGCGGTGAGCTCCGCGCCATGGACACGCGCCACGGAACGCAGTGGGAGATCGACATCGAACCCTGCGGCGGCGCAGGCCCCACCCCAGTCACCGGCGCGGCGACGAGCGGTCGCGGTCTCGATCATGGAGGGCGGCACGGCGAACTCGCGCACGCGCAGCCAGAAGGAAAGGCGGGAATTCCCGGTCACGGGCGAAGTGAGCATCAGCACTCACCTTGCGCGGACGGGTCCCCCAATCTGTGAACGCAGTGAATGGTCATCGAGGCGATCGTAGCTTCAACTCCCACCGTGTCAACGGTGTTTCAGCGGCGTCAGCTGCTCGATGTCGTACCGTCCGCGCAGTTCCTCGATCGCCGCGTAGTCCGGTGGACCCCCGTCGCCCAGGATCTCCAGGAGCTCCTCGAAGTACCGCTCGTGGTCCGGCGGCGGGGACGCCTGGAAGAACATCTTGGCGGGGGAGTCCGTCGGGTTCGCGAACGCGTGAGGACAGCCGGGCGGTACGACGATGACCGTCCCCGGCGTCGCGCGTACCACCCGGCTGCCCGAACTCGACTCCCAGCGCTGCCAGTTGTCGGGGGTGCGGATCCGCGGCTCGAAGGCGAGGACGTCCAGCTCGCCTTCGAGGACGTAGAACAACTCCTCGCTGCGGGTGTGCACATGGGCACCCACATCGAAGCCGGGCGGCACGATCACCTCGAAGGTGGACGCCGTCCGGGAGTGCGAGCCCGTCACCTTGAAGGTCACGTGCTGGGCCGGGGTCTGGACGACCCGGCCGTGTCCCGGCGGCACCAGGAGCCCTTCGGCAGCCGTCACCACGTCACCGGAAGGGCCTCGGGACCACGGATCAACGCGCCCTTCCTGAAGGGGACCTGCTCCCGTGGCACCGCCAGCCTGAGACCCGGAACACGGTCCAGCAGGGCGTCGACGAGCAGCTCGGACTCCAGCCGGGCCAGCATGCCGCCGGGGCAGTAGTGCGGGCCGAAGCCGAAGGACACATGGGGGTTGGGGCTGCGGGAGAAGTCGATCGTCTCCGGGTAGGGGAAGACGCCCGGGTCGCGGTTCGCGGACAGGTACGACACGTAGACCGCGTCGCCCGCCCGGATCCGTACGCCCTGGATGCCGACGTCCTCCAGCGCGATCCGGGACAGACCGACCGCGTTGCGGTGCGGGATGTAGCGCAGCAGTTCGTCGATGGCCTGGGGGCGGATGTCCGGCTCGGCGCGCAGCCGGTCGGCGAGGTCCGGGCGGGTGAGCAGCAGGTAGAACATCTGGCCGCTGTTGTTGGTCACCGCCTCGCCGCCGATCTGGAGCAGGACCGCGAGGCCCACCGCCTCCTCCAGGGTCACCTCACCGCTCCCCACGGCCGCCCCGAGCAGGGACGCCACGTCCTCGCCGGTGCTGCCCTCCCGGAGCCCGATGAGGTCGGCGAAGTAGGCGCCCATCTCGTTCCTGGCCTTCTCGCTGACGTTCTTGCCGTGCGAGGAGGACAGGATCAGCTGGGTCCAGGTGTGCATGCCGTGAAGGTCGGCGGCCGGGACGCCCATCAGCTCGCAGATCACCGCGATGGGGAACGGCGTCAGGACGGTGGCCGTCAGATCGGCCGGCGGGCCGTCCTGGAGCAGTTCGTCGACCAGCTCGTCCAGCATCCGCCGGGACTTCTCCCGGATCCGCTCCACGCCCTTCGCGGTGAACGCGGCGGCCACCGAGCGCCGCAGCCGGGTGTGGTCCGGCGGATCCAGGAAGCCCACCGCGCCGCGGGCCGGGATGAAGTGCGGGGCGAGCCGGGTGACCTCGGGCCGGCCCATGACGGCCTCGCGGCCGAAGCGGGGGTCGTTGGTCACCATCCGTACGTCCTCGTACCGGGTGACCAGCCAGGCCCAGCCCTCGCCGTTGGGCAGCTGGATCCGGGTGACGGGGCCCTCCCGCATCAGCTCGGTCAGCACCGGGTCGAAGTCCACGCCGTTCAGGTCGAGCGCGGGCCAGTGCCGGATGGGGGGCAGGATCTCGGTGATCGTCTCTTCGGTCATCTCATGCCGTCTCTGCGTAGCGCTGCCAGCGGCCCAGGGCCATTTCCGCGGTGATGCCGGGTCCGAACCCGGCGAGCAGCCCGCGCGCCCGGTCGTGCGCACCGCCCTCGTCGAACAGCCGGCGCAGCGCGTCCAGTACGACGGCGCTGGCGATGTTGCCGTACTCGGTGAGGGTGGCCCGGCTGAAGCGGAAGGCGTCCGGGTCGACCTGAAGGAACTTGCTGAGGTCGTCGAGTATTCGGGGTCCGCCCGCGTGGACGATGTAGAAGTCCAGGTCGGCGGCGTCCCAGCCGTGCAGCCCCGCGAGGTCCCGGAGCGCGGGCGCGAGCGGCTCCATGGTGGCCGGCACCCGCTTGTCCAGCTGGAAGTGGAATCCGGTGGCCCGGACGTCGTACATGATCCACTCCTCGGTCTTGGGGATCAGATACGACCCGTTGCGCTCCAGCGAGATCCCCTCGCCGCCCCGTCCGCGCACCACGGCGGCGGCGATCCCGTCCCCGAACAGTCCGTTGGAGAGCAGGTTGCCGATGCCGAGGTCGGTGGGCTGGTAGCACAGTGAGCAGAACTCGCAGGCCACGATGAGGGCGTTGGCCTCGGGGTAGGCCGTGCAGAAGTCGTGTGCCCGGTTGATCGCGGCCCCGCCTGCCGCGCAGCCCAGCTGGGCTATGGGGAGCTGGCGGGTGGTGCTCTCGAAGTCCATCTCGTTGATCAGCCAGGCCGTCAGCGAGGGCATCATGAAGCCCGTGCAGGACACGTAGATGATGACATCGATGTCGCTGGTCAGAAGCTCGGCGTCGTCGAGCGCCCGCTGCACCACGGCAGGCACGCGCGCCTTCGCCTCGGCCACGTAGACCTTGTTTCGCTCCTCGAAGCCCGGGTGCTTCAGCGTCTCCTCGATGGGCTGCACGATGTGGCGGGTACGCACCCCGGTGTTCTCGATCAGCCGGAGGGCCAGAGCCAGTTGGGGATGGTCGGAGTGCCGGGAGCGAGCCAGCTCCAGCGTCTCCTCCATCGTGATCACATACTCCGGGACGGACACCGAGGGTCTGCACAACGTCGCCATGAACCGTGCCTGCCTTCACCTCAGGAAGTGGTCCAGTCCACGATCACCTGAGAGTCCGACGACTTCGCGCGGGGCTACTCCAAACGCAGGACGCCGGGAGACACCTAAAGGGGCGCGGGGAACTGCGCGACCAGCCACAACGAACCCGTAGACGGCAGCGGCACAGCAACCCCTACGGCGCAGTCCCGCTGCTGTGCGCAATGCACGCCACATCAATACGGTCGGCAAGCTTCGCAAGCTCGATCGTCAGTGCGGCAACCGTATCCTCGTCCAGCCCTTCCTCACCGGCCTCGACCAAGTGCAGCCATCGTCCGCCAACCGTGCGGAGCAGCTTGCTCACATCGGCCGCGGACACCTGCAAGGTGCCCCGGTCATCGACGATCAGAGGCAGAGTCACTTCACGGTTCACACCCGGGATCGTAGCTGCGCAAGCGTCACGCTCCGTGCCAAACCGTCGTGATGTTGCAGAACTCGCGGATTCCGTGCCCGGACAGCTCACGCCCGTACCCGGACCGCTTCACCCCGCCGAACGGGAATGCCGGATGGGAGGCGGTCATGCCGTTGAAGAACACGCCGCCGGCCTCCAGATCCCGTACGAACCGGTCGACCTCGGCCTCGTCCCGGGTCCACACGTTCGAACTCAGCCCGAACGGTGAGTCGTTGGCGATGAGCACGGCCTCGTCGAGGTCACCCGCGCGGTACAGCGTGGCGACCGGCCCGAAGGCCTCCTCACGGTGGATCCGCATCTCGCGGGTGATGTCGGCGAGCACGGTCGGCGGGTAGTACCAGCCGTCCCCGGCGGGCCGCTCTCCGCCGCACAGCACGCTCGCGCCACTGCGCCTGGCGTCGTCGACCAGCTCTTCCAGATCCGCCCGCCCCTGCTCGCTCGACAGCGGACCGACGTCCGTCTCCTCCTCAAGGGGATCGCCGACCTTCAGCGCCTTCATGCCCTCGACGAACCGTTCGGCGAAGGCGTCGTACACGTCCGTGTGGACGATGAACCGCTTGGCGGCGATGCAGGACTGCCCGTTGTTCTGGACACGCGCCGTGACCGCGATCTGCGCGGCCCGGTCGATGTCGGCGGACGGCATGACCACGTACGGGTCGCTGCCGCCGAGTTCCAGCACGGTCTTCTTCACCATGTCCCCGCACACCGACGCGACCGCCCGCCCGGCGGGCTCACTGCCGGTGAGCGTGGCCGCCTTGACGCGTTCGTCGCGCAGGATCTCCTCGACCTCGCCGGAGCCGATGAGGAGGGTCTGGAAGGTGCCCTCCGAGTAGCCGGCCTGGTGGAAGAGGTCCTCCAGGAAGAGGGCGGTCTGGGGGACGTTGGAGGCGTGCTTGAGGAGACCGACGTTGCCGGCCATGAGCGCGGGCGCGGCGAACCGGATCACCTGCCAGAGCGGGAAGTTCCACGGCATCACCGCGAGCACCGGGCCCAGTGGGCGGTAGCGCACGTGGGCCCGGGACGCGCCCGAGTCCTTGACGTCGTCGTCGGCCGGCTCCTCGTCGGCCAGCAGCGACTCGGCGTGCTCGGCGTACCAGCGCATCGCCTTGGCGCACTTGGCGGCCTCCGCGCGGGCCTGCTTGACCGGCTTGCCCATCTCGGTGCTCATGACCCGGGCGATGTCCGGCTGGATCTCGTCGAGCAGACCGGCGGCCCGGTGCAGCAGACGGGCGCGTTCGGCGAAGGGCGTCGTGCGATACGTGCGGAAGGTGGCCTCCGCGAGCTGGAGCCTGCGCTCGATCTCCTCGGGGCCCATGGCCTCGTATGTCTTGAGCGTCTCGCCGTTCGCAGGGTTCACCGTCGCGATGGGCATGACCGACCTCCTGGGCAGCGGACTGTGTTTCGACCTTCCCGCGCGGCGGCGCCCGCCGCAACGTGTCAGGGCGAGTGCTCCGCCAGCCGGTCGAGAAACGTGGTCTGTGCCTTGACGATCACGGTCCGGGCCCGGTCCAGGGCGAACCACTCGACGCGGTCCAGTTCGGGGAAGTCCTGCTCCTGGCCCGACTTCGGCGGCCACTCCATCCGGAAGGTGCCCGGCACGACGGTCGCCGGATCGAGGTCGGCCTCGATCGCCCACGCCGTGACGACCTTCCCGTTGGTCTGCTTCACCTCGCCGAGCGCCACGGCCTCCCCGTCGGGCGGCGGCAGGCCGAGCTCCTCCTGGAACTCGCGCCGGGCGGCGTCCCAGGCCGGTTCCTCGTCGGGTACGTACTCGCCCTTCGGGACGGTCCAGGCCCCGGCGTCGCGGCGCGCGAAGAACGGGCCGCCCATATGGCCCAGCAACACCTCGAGGCCGCCATCGGTGTGCCGGAACAACAGCAGACCGGCGCTCGTCCTCACGGCCTCACCTCGGGATGCTTCACGGCTTCACTCCAGGGTGGGCGGCCAGCAGTGTCTCCACCGTGTCGGCCTCGTCCGGCCGTTTGTCCTCCCGGTAGCGGACCACGCGGGCGAAACGGAGCGTGACACCGGCCGGGTAGCGGGTGGACCTCTGGAGACCGTCGTAGGCGATCTCCACGACGAGGTCGGGGCGTACGGTCACTACGTAGCCGTCGGTGTCGACGGCCAGCTCCTGGAGCCGCTCGGTCTGCCAGGTCAGCATCGCGTCGGTCATGCCCTTGAAGGTCTTGCCGAGCATCGCGAAGCCGCCGTCGGCGGTGCGGGCGCCGAGGTGCAGGTTGGAGAGCCTGCCGGTGCGGCGGCCGTGGCCCCACTCGGCCGCCAGGACGACCAGGTCGAGGGTGTGCACGGGCTTGACCTTCAGCCAGGACGCGCCACGGCGGCCCGCGCTGTACGGGGCGTCCAGGGACTTCACCACCACCCCCTCGTGGCCGCGCTCCAGCGTCTCGGCGAGGAAGGCCTCGGCCGCGCCGACGTTCTGCGGACCGGACACCGGCGTCCGCCGCACCCGCATCGGCTCGGGCACCAGCCGTGCCAGCTCCGCATGCCGCTCGACGAAGGGGAGGTCCAGCAGGTCGCGGTCGTCGACGGACAGGGCGTCGAAGAAGACGGGCGAGACGGGGACCCCGGCGGCGGCCGTCGTCACGTCCACCCGGGAGCCGACGCGGCCGGCCGTCTCCTGGAAGGAACGCGGTCGCCCTTGCGCGTCGAAGGAGATGACCTCCCCGTCCAGAATGAACCGCTCGCCCCTCAACTCCAGGGCGGCAGCCGTCAGTTCGGGCAGCCGGTCGGTGATCTCGTCGAGGGTGCGGGTGTAGATCCGGACGTCGCCGCCGCTGCGGTGCACCTGGACACGGATGCCGTCCAGCTTCTCCTCGACCACACACGCGCCCAGCTTCTCGACCGCCTCGGCCACCGAGGACGCGCTGTGCGCCAGCATCGGCAGGACCGGGCGGCCGACGGTGAGCCGGAAGCGGTCCAGGGCGGCGGGGCCGTCCGCGAGCAGGGCCTCGGCGACCGTCTGGAGGGAACCCGCGAGCATCACCGCCCGGCGGACGTCGGCCGGTGGTGCCTGCGTCGCCTGCGCGAGCCCCTCCGTGGCGACCGCGTCCAGCGCGCCCTGCCGTACCTCGCCGCTGATCAGCCCGAACAGGAACCGCTGCTCGTCCTCGGTGGCCGCGCCCATCAACTCCCCGACCAGCCGGGCCCGTTCGGCCTGCGAGCCGGCGCCCGAGACCTTGCCCAGCTCGGAGAACAGGGCGTCCACGTCACGGACGGCCAGGCTCGGCGCGGTGGCCGGGGCGACCGGGCGGCTCAGCACCTTCCAGCCCACCCCGAGCCGCCCCTGCGGCAGCCGTCCCGCCAGATACGGGATGACGACCGGTACGTCATCCGGCTCGGCCTCCCGGAACAGCTCGGCGAGCAGCGCGATCTTCCTCGAGCGCGCCGAGGTCGCGGCGACCTCCTGGGACACCTGGGCCAGCCGGGCAAGCAGCATGCATCCAGAGTGCGGGACGCTTCGCTGGATTTCACGGCGAAGGACGGGGTGCGTTTTGTCTGCGGTGCGTCGTGGCTGGTCGCGCCCGCGCGGCGGCAGCCGCACATTCGACACAGTCCCGCGCCCCTCAGGGGGTTGCGTCCAGGTCCGTGAACAACAGCTCCCCATTGATGGAGGCCCCTGCCCGGTAACCGCCGGCTGCCGCGTTCACCACCTGTTCGGAGAAGCCCATCGCGTTGCCTACAGCCCAGACGCCCGGCACGGAGGTGAGCCCGGTGGGGTCGACCACCGGGTACGAGCCGAACGGGGTCTCCGTGAGCTCGGCTCCGAGCTGCTCCAGTAGCCCGGTCTGCGGTACCGCGCGGGGCGCGACGAACAGCACCTCGCGAGCCTGCACCGTGCCGTCGACCAGACGGACGCCTGTCAGTCGGTCGTTCTCGATCACCAGCTCGGCCACCGCACCGGGCACCACCTCGACCCCGGCCGTCGCGAGCCTGCGCAGGTCGTCGGCCGACAGGTCGGTCTCCGCGACCTCGTGCAGGAAGAGCGTCACGTCCTTGGACCACTGCGACACCATCAGCGCCTGGTGGACGCTCGGCGGAGCGGTGGCGAGCACGCCGAAGGCCTGGTCGCGGACCTCCCAGCCGTGGCAGTACGGACAGTGCAGCACGTCCCGGCCGAAGCGCTCGGCGACGCCGGGCACGGGCGGGAGCTCGTCCTTCAGGCCGGTCGCGATCACGAGGCGACGGGCTTGGACCGTGCGGCCGCTCGCCAGCGTCACGGTGAAGTCCGCGGTGACATCCACCGCGCGGTCCTGCACGAGCTCCACACCGTACCGTGCGAGCTCCTTGCGGCCGAGCGCCAGGAACTCGGCGGGCGGCATGCCGTCCCGTGTCAGGTAGCCCTGCATGTGCGCGGCGGGTGCGTTGCGCGGCTCGCCCGCGTCGATGACGAGGGTGCGGCGCCGGGCCCGGCCCAGGACGAGAGCCGCGGACAGGCCCGCCGCGCCGCCGCCGATCACGATCACTTCGTAGGTCCCGCTTGTCTCCGTCATACCGACACGGTCGTCCGGTGGGTGCGGTATTGACAAACTTCTTTGCTGATTCTGCAATACGTGACATGACTACCGATGACGTTCTCGCGGAGGTCGGGCCCCGGCTGCGACGGATCCGGAAGGACCGGGAGGTGACGCTCGCGGCGCTCTCCGAGTCGACCGGGATCTCCGTGAGCACCTTGTCCCGACTGGAGTCCGGCCTGCGCAAGCCCAGCCTGGAGCTGCTGCTGCCGATCGCGCAGGCCCATCAGGTGCCGCTCGACGAGCTGATCGGGACACCCCCGGTGGGGGACCCGAGGGTCCGGTCCAAGCCGCTCGTGCGGCACGGGCGCACCTACTGGCCGCTCACCCGGCAGCCCGGGGGCCTCCAGGCGTACAAGGTGCTGGTGCCGCAGAGGCAGGAGGAGCCCGAGCCGCGCACCCATGAGGGCTACGAGTGGCTGTACGTGCTGGCCGGCCGGCTGCGGATGGTGCTGGGCGAGCACGACGTGGTGCTCGCGGCCGGCGAGGTGGTCGAGTTCGACACGCGCGTGCCGCACTGGTTCGGGTCGACGGGGGAGGGGCCGGTGGAGTTCCTGAGCCTCTTCGGTCCGCAGGGGGAGCGGATGCACGTTCGGGCGCAGCCCCGGAGGTCGTGACGCCCGCTACTGTTCCGCGGCTGACTGTTCCCTGATGGGCAAGCGACCGCTTAGTATGCGATGGACCCCGTCAGACGATGCAGTCGCGTGGAGGCACCGCATGCAGGCATGGCAAGTGCACGAGAACGGCGAGCCGAGCGAGGTGATGCGTCTCGAGGAGGTGGCGACACCGACGCCGGGCGACGGCCAGGTCCTGCTGAAGGTGCGTGCCGCGAACATCAACTTCCCCGATGTGCTGATGTGCCGCGGTCACTACCAGGTACAGCCGCCGCTGCCGTTCACACCGGGCGTGGAGATCTGCGGCGAGACCGAGGACGGGCGCCGCGTGCTCGCCAACCCCGCGTTGCCCTACGGCGGTTTCGCCGAGTACGCCGTCGCCGATGCCGCCGGGCTGCTGCCCGCGCCGGAGTCGCTGGACGACGCCGAGGCCGCCGCGCTGCACATCGGGTACCAGACGGGCTGGTTCGGTCTGCACCGGCGGGCCCGTCTGGAGGCCGGTGAGACGCTGCTCGTCCACGCCGCCGCCGGTGGGGTCGGCAGCGCCGCCGTGCAGCTCGGGAAGGCGGCCGGCGCCACCGTGATCGGTGTCGTCGGCGGTGCCGACAAGGCCGCGGTGGCGCGGGAGCTGGGCTGCGACGTCGTGATCGACCGGCGTGCGGAGAACGTCATCGCCGCCGTGAAGGAGGCCACCGGCGGCCGGGGCGCCGACGTCATCTACGACCCGGTCGGCGGCGAGGCCTACACACAGTCCACCAAGGTCGTCGCCTTCGAGGGCCGGATCGTGGTCGTCGGCTTCGCCAGCGGGACCATCCCCAGCCCGGGCCTCAACCACGCGCTGGTGAAGAACTACGCGATCCTCGGCCTGCACTGGGGCCTGTACAACACCAAGAACCCGAAACTGATCCAGCACTGCCACGAGCAGCTCATCGAACTCGCCGCCCGGGACGCCATCAAGCCGCTCGTCAGCGAGCGGGTGCCGCTGAACGAGGCCGCGGCCGCGGTCCAGCGGGTCGGCGACGGGATCACAATGGGCCGGGTCGCCGTCGTCCCGTCTCTTCGGAACGGAGCCGCCGCATGACCGACGCAGCCGAACTCAAGCGCCGCACAGCGCAGTTGCTGGCCGCACACCCGCCGGCCACCACGGACCGCCTCGACTTCCTGAGGGCCCGCTTCGACGCCGGCCTCGCGTGGGTGCACTACCCCGAGGGCCTCGGCGGCCTCGGCGCCGCGCGCTCCCTCCAGGCCGTCGTGGACGCCGAGCTGGAGGCCGCGGGCGCCCCCGACAACGATCCGCGGCGCAACGGCATCGGCCTCGGCATGGCAGCGCCGACCATCCTCAAGTACGGCACCGAGGAGCAGAAGCGGCTCCTGCGGTCGCTGTGGACGGGGGAGGAGGTCTGGTGCCAGCTCTTCAGCGAGCCCGGCGCCGGATCCGACCTGGCCGCGCTCGGTACGCGGGCGGTCCGTGAGGGCGACCAGTGGGTGGTGAACGGCCAGAAGGTGTGGACGTCCAGCGCGCACAACGCCCGCTGGGCCATCCTCATCGCCCGCACCGACCCGGACGTGCCCAAGCACGCGGGCATCACGTACTTCCTGTGCGACATGACCGACCCCGGCGTCGAGGTGCGGCCGCTGCGCCAGATCACCGGCGAGGCCGAGTTCAACGAGGTCTTCCTCACCGACGTCCGCATCCCCGACTCCCGCCGCCTCGGCGAGATCGGCGACGGCTGGCGGGTCGCGCAGACCACGCTCAACAACGAGCGCGTCGCCATCGGCGGTATGCGGCTGCCCCGCGAGGGCGGCATGATCGGCCCGGTCTCCAAGACCTGGCGCGAGCGCCCCGAACTGCGCACCCACGATCTGCACCAGCGACTGCTGAAGCTGTGGGTCGAGGCCGAGGTCGCCCGCCTGACCGGCGAACGTCTGCGCCAGCAGCTCGCCCTGGGCCAGCCCGGCCCCGAGGGCGCCGGCATGAAGCTCGCCTTCGCCCGCCTCAACCAGGAGATCAGCGGCCTGGAGGTCGAAATGCGCGGCGAGGAAGGCCTGTTGTACGACGACTGGACCATGCGCCGGCCCGAGATGGTGGACTTCGTCGGCCGCGACGCCGGCTACCGCTACCTCCGCTCCAAGGGCAACAGCATCGAGGGCGGGACCAGCGAGGTCCTGCTGAACATCGTCGCCGAGCGCGTCCTGGGCCTGCCCTCGGAACCGCGCACCGACAAGGACGTCGCATGGAAGGACCTGTCCCGATGAAAAAGGCGCCCGACCTGCTGTACTCGGAGGAGGAAGACGCGCTGCGGTCCGCCGTACGGGACCTGCTCGCCGACCACTGCGACGCCCCCGGCGTCATCACCCGCGCCGAGTCCGACGCCCCGCACGACCTCGCTGCCTGGAAGGCCCTCGCGGACGGCATGGGCCTCGCCGGGCTCCTGGTACCGGAGGCGCAGGGCGGCCAGGGTGCCACGCACCGCGAAGTCGCTGTCGTGCTGGAGGAGTTGGGGCGCGCGGTCGCCCCGGTGCCGTACCTCACCAGTGCCGTCGTCGCGACCGAGGCGCTGCTGGCCTGCGGCACCGAGGACCTGCTCGCCGAGCTGGCGTCGGGACGGAAGATCGGCGCCCTCGCCGTCTCGCTGCACGTCGCCGCGGGCGGCGCCTACAAGGTCGTACGCCATGAAGACGGCTCCCTGCACGGGGAGTTGACCGGCATCGCGGACGCCACGGCCGCCGATGTGCTGCTGGTTCCGGCGGACGACGGCGGGCTGTACGCGGTGGACGCTTCCAGCGCTGCCGTCACCGCGCAGGTGTCCCTGGACCTGACCCGGCCGCTCGCGACCGTGACCCTGGACGGTGCGCCCGGTCGTCTCCTGGGCGACGCCGAACCCGCCGTACGGCGAGCGCTGCGCTCCGGAGCGGGACTGCTCGCCTCCGAGCAACTCGGCATCGCCGACTGGACGTTGACCGAGACCGTGCGCTACCTGAAGGAGCGCAAGCAGTTCAACCGGTCCGTCGGCGGGTTCCAGGCGCTCAAGCACCGGCTCGCCCAGCTGTGGCTGGAGGTCGTCAACCTGCGGGCCGCGGCGCGCAACGCCGCCGACGCGCTGGCGAGGGGTGAGGACGCCGATGTGGCGGTCGCCGTCGCTCAGGCCTACGCGGCCTCCGTCGCCGTGCACGCCGCCGAGGAGGCCCTGCAGCTGCACGCCGGCATCGGTATGACGTGGGAGCACCCGATCCACCTGTACCTCAAGCGGGCGAAGGCCGACTCCCTCGCCTACGGCACCGCGGGCGCCCACCGTGCCGCACTGGCCGAACTCGTGGACCTCCAGGCTCCCTGACGTTCACCAGGAAAAGCCCGTCCCACCTGGGGCGGGCTTTTTCGTGTGCCCCGCGCGGGGGCGATGAACAGACGGCGGCAGTCCGGCCAACTCCTGTCACGGGCATGCCCTTTGAGGGACCGGCGACCCCATACTCGCCGGTGTCCGTACCGCCCTCAAAGGGAGGCAGGCATGGCCCTCATCACCCGTCGCAGAGCCCTCACCACCCTCGGCGCCGCCCTCGCGGGCGCCGTCGCCCTGCCCGCCACCGACGCGTTCGCGGGTGAACACAAGCACCACCTGCGGCCGTTGTGGCGGGCCCACGCCCACAACGACTACGAGCACCCCCGCCCCCTCCTCGACGCCCTCGACCACCGCTTCGGCAGCGTCGAGGCCGACATCTTCCTCGTCGGCGACCAGCTCCTCATCGGCCACACCGCGGACGACCTCGACCCGACCCGCACCCTGGAATCCCTCTACCTCGACCCGCTGGCCGCCCGCGTGAGGGCCAACCACGGCTCGGTGTACCGGGGTTACCGGACGCCCCTCCAACTGCTCATCGACATCAAGACCGAGGGCTCCTCGACGTACCTCGAACTCGACCTGCATCTGCGGCGCTACAAGCATCTGTTCACCGCGTACGCCCACGGCCGTGTCCTCCCCGGCCCGGTCACCGCCGTCATCTCCGGCGACCGCGCCGCCCGTGCGCCCATGGAGGCGCAGACCGTACGACGCGCCTTCTACGACGGTCGCCTCGCCGACCTCGGCAGCTCGGCGCCCTCCTCCCTCATCTCGCTGATCAGCGACAACTGGACGCTCAACTTCACCTGGCAGGGCGTGGGGGCCTTCCCCGACGTCGAGCGGCGGAAGCTGCGCGGCATCGTCCGGGCCGCTCATGCGCGCGGGCAGAAGGTGCGCTTCTGGGCCACGCAGGACCTGGCGGGTCCCGCGCGTGACGCGCTGTGGGGCGAGCTGCTCGCCGCCGGCGTCGACTACCTCAACACCGACGACCTCGCCGGCCTCGAAGCCTTCCCGGACGCCCACCGGTCGGCGTAGAAACCACACGTTCGGCGGACAGGTCAGCCGCCCGGACGAACCCTCCGCTACGCCACACTTGCGGCCGAACGCCGTGAACCAGGCGTTACTGGCGTGGCGGAGGAGGCCGACGATGGCGATTTCCATCTCTGTGGTGATGTTGCTGCTGATCCTGGCGGTGATCTTCCTGCGCAACGGCGGGCTGAAGGTCTCGCACGCGCTGGTGTGCGCACTGCTCGGCTTCTACATGGCCAGTACGAGCATCGCCCCGACCATCCACAGCGGCCTCACGGCGACGGCGGACATCGTCAGCAGCCTCCGGCCCTGAGGTTCATCCGGTCGAGAAGACCCCGATGCCGTTCGGTACCGGGCGTTCGGCGCCGCCGGTGGGGTGGTTGCGCACCGACACGGCACCCGCCCCGGGATCGCGGGTGACCAGCGTCGACGAACCGCCGCCGTCCAGGCTGAAGGCGTCGACCGAGCCCAACCCCTTCATGGTGTCCGCCACTTCGGCGACAGTCAGACCCGTGCGGTATGCGTCCGCCCCGTCCACCGCGAGCAGCAGCACCCGCCGGCCGCCGTCCGTGATCCCCACGGCGGTGCGCACGGCAGCGGTCGTGCCGTCGAGGCCGGGCAGCGGCTGTCCGTCGTCGAGGACCGGGTAGCCGCCGATGGCGAAGCGGTACGGGATCCGGGTCGCCGAGGCGACCAGGCCGTGCCGGACCCGTACGCGCTCGCCGACAGAGAGTTTCCGTAACTGCCGCGCGCCCTCCTCCCGGCCGACGAGCACGGTGGTACCCGCGGCGACGGGACCGCCGCCCGGGGTCTCGGCGGCCGCCACGACCCGGTCCCGCCGGACCGTCACCTCGTAGGTGTCCGTGCTGCACGGGGCGGCCCGGTCGGTGTCCGTGCCGCAGGTGGCACGCACCCGGGAGGCGCTGCCCCAGGTGCTGGTGAAGGCGCCGACGGAGTCGACCGGCAGCGCGTACTGATTGAGCCCGCCCAGCGGCAGCAGCGTCCAGGGAGTGCGGACGGATCCGGACAGGGCAAGGCTGTCGAGCCGGGCCCGTCGGTC
Organism: Streptomyces sp. WM6386; assembly: GCF_000972385.1. Taxonomy (GTDB): domain Bacteria; phylum Actinomycetota; class Actinomycetes; order Streptomycetales; family Streptomycetaceae; genus Streptomyces. The sequence goes on along the minus strand of NZ_JXTE01000006.1, from coordinate 189,923 downwards.
GACCCCCATGCCGAGCACGTTCCTGGTGGAGGTGCCCGGTGGCATCGCGGGGCCGAAACGCTGGCCGTCGGGCACCGCCGCCTTGAGCGTGCGGCCGCCCGCGATCGCCGGGCCCACGCTCGCGCCGGTCGCTTCGACGCCGGGGTGCTGGGTCTCGGTGATGTTGAAGAAGTCGCCGTTGACGCCCGCGATCGCACCCTGGGTGTCCGCCAGTTGCGAGACGGGCGCCCGCGCGGCGACCGCTCCCGGATGCAGCAGGTCGAGCCGGACGTGCGGATCGCGCAGGTTGACGGTGAGGACATGGATGCGCGTGGGGCCCTTGGCCGCCTGGATGTCGTACTGCTGGTATGTGACGCCCGACGCGATCCGGACGGCGGCCTGCGCGGCGCCGGCCGGTGCCGCCCCCGTCAGGACCGCACCGGCCAGCACACCGCATGCCGTGAGAAACGTCAGTACCGCTCTGCCTGCTCGGAACCTGTTCTGACGAAGCGTCACAGTCCCCCCTGAGGTCTCGTCAACTGTCCCAGGACTCAGAGGAAGTGCACCAGACGGCAGTCTGTCCAGGAGCCGAGAAGACGGGAACGGATCAGGAAACGCACCCCTTCGGGTGCTTCGAGCGAGAAGCCGCTGCCACGCCCCTCGACGACGTCGACGATCAGCCGGGTGTGGCTCCACACCTCGAACTGGCTGCGCGACATCCAGAACGTCACCGCCTCCCCGACGCCCTCGACCTCCAGCTCCGCGAGCAGCACGTCCGAGCCGCCGGTGCGGAACTCGCCCGCCGGGTAGCACATGGGGGCGCTGCCGTCGCAGCAGCCGCCGGACTGATGGAACATCAGCGGGCCGTGCGCCTCGTGCAGCCGGCGCAGCAGATCGGCGGCCGCGGGGGTGAGCTCGACGCGCGGGGTCTCCTCATACATGTGCCCCAGCGCAGCACGCGCCACGTTGCGAGAAGGTTGCACCCCGGAGCAGGGTGGGGGCATGTACTCGACCCGCGTCTCCTGTCGTGTGAACGCCCCGCGTGCGGCCGTCTACCGGATGCTCGTGGACGCCGGCGCGCTCGCCAGGTGGCGGGTGCCCGAGGGGATGAGCAGCGAGGTGCACGCCTTCGATGCCCGGGAGGGTGGCGCGTTCCGTATCTCCCTCACCTACGACCTGCCGACCGGCACCGGCAAGTCCGGCTCGCACACGGACACGTACCACGGCCGGTTCCTGCGGCTCGTGCCGGACGAGCGGGTGGTCGAGGAGTTCGAGTTCGAGACCGGGGACCCCGCCCTGCGCGGCACGATGACGATGACGACCACGCTCACCGAGACGGCGGGCGGGACCGAGGTCGTCGTCCTGCACGAAGGGATTCCCGACGCCGTGCCGGCGGACCAGAACGAGGAGGGTACGCGGATGGCGCTGGCCCATCTCGCGCGGCTGGTCGAGGGCTGAGCGTCAGACCTCGCCGACGTTGGCGGTGAGCAGGCGGAGCAACTGCTTGGCCGTGGCGTCCTGTTCGGGGGTCAGTCCCATGGCGTCCCCGATGGCCACCGGAACCGTCTGCGCCCGCTCGCGCAGCTCGGCTCCCGCGTCGGTGAGGGTGAGGGAGACCGAGCGCTCGTCCTCCGGGCGGCGTTCACGGCGCAGCAGGCCGTGCGCCTCCAGGCGCTTCAGCAGCGGGGAGAGGGTGCTGGACTCCAGCTGGAGAGCGGTGCCCAGATCGCGGACCGAGATCGAGTCCTGCTCCCACAGCACGAGCATGACCAGGTACTGCGGGTAGGTCAGCTGCAGCTCGTCGAGCAGGGGCCGGTAGCGGGCGGTGACCGCGCGGGAGGCGGCGTAGAGGGCGAAGCACAGCTGGTCGTCGAGGAGCAGGGAACCGTCGTGCTTCGGTTCGGCAGTACTCATGGCCTGGCTCCTTTGATTGAGTCCTCTCGATTCTATCGAGCCATAAACAGTCGCGAAATAAATAGTCGTCCTTGATTAAGTTGTGCACGACTAAATCGAGCGCTACAGTCATGGATGTGCCGCCGCTCCTGACGAAACAGCGTCGACGGAGCGCGCCCGCGGCCACCCCTTGCGAGGAGATCGCCATGTCCGACCAGACCGGCACCCGCCCCGTCCTCGAGCCCGCCGCCCAGGCCTTCGTCTAGGCGACCGCGAACCCGCCGTACCTCTTCGATCTCGGCCCGGTCGAGGGCCGTAAGGTGGTCGACGAGGTGCAGTCCGGCGACATCGCCGGGCCCGCCGTCGACGAGGAGTGGATCACCGTGTCCGGCGGGCCCACCGGCGAGGTCCGCGCCCGGATCGTCCGCCCGGCGGACGCCCAGGGCACCCTCCCCGTGATCGTCTACATCCACGGCGCCGGCTGGGTCTTCGGCAACGCCCACACCCACGACCGCCTCGTCCGCGAACTCGCCGTCGGCGCCGGCGCCGCCGTGGTCTTCCCCGAGTACGACCTCTCGCCCGAGGCCCGCTACCCGGTCGCGATCGAACAGAACTACGCCGTGGCCAAGTGGATCGTGCGGGAGGGCGCGTCGAAGGACCTGGACGCCTCCCGGATCGCTGTCGCGGGGGACTCCGTCGGCGGCAACATGACCGCCGCGCTCACCCTGATGGCCAAGCAGCGCGGTGACGTCCCCCTGGTCCAGCAGGTGCTCTTCTACCCGGTCACCGACGCCGCCTTCGACACCGGCTCCTACCACCAGTTCGCCCAGGGCTACTTCCTGCGCCGCGACGCCATGGAGTGGTTCTGGGACCAGTACACGACCGACGAGGCCGAGCGCGCCCAGATCACCGCCTCCCCGCTGCGCGCGAGCACCGAACAGCTCACCGGCCTGCCCCCGGCCCTGGTCATCACCGGCGAGGCCGACGTCCTGCGCGACGAGGGCGAGGCCTACGCCAACAAGCTCCGCGAAGCCGGCGTCCCCGTCACCGCCGTCCGCTACCAGGGCATCATCCACGACTTCGTCATGCTCAACGCCCTGCGCGAAACCCACGCCGCCCGAGCCGCGATCGACCAGGCCGTCGCGACCCTGCGCACGGCGCTCGGCACGGCGTGACCGCATGACCCGCCTCCGGCGTCGCGGCCCGTCTCAGGCGGGCTGCGGCGTCAGGCGGCCGTGGCCCTTGCGGTCGTAGTAGACGGTCATCGCGAAGCCGAAGAGGATGCCGAGGGCGGCGCCGAGCGCGGTCATCGTCCAGGCGCGGGTGAGGCCCGCGTCGCCGCGTGCGTCGAAGTAGAGGATCGCGCGGACGCCGTCGCCGAGCTGGCGCATGGGCTCGAAGTGGGACAGGAAGCGGTAGAAGGCCGGCACCGCCTGGAGCGGGACGGTGGCGCCCGAGGACGGCAGGCCCAGGACGATGAACACGAACATCGACACGAGCTGTCCGATGCCGCCGAACGCGGCGTTGATCGCCTGCACGCCCAGGCCGACCGCGAGCGACGCGCAGTAGGAGTAGATCCACAGCAGCGGGAGATGAGTCGCGTCCATGCCCAGGATCGTGACGCAGGCGAGCATCACCAGGGAGACGGTGAGCACGGTGATGCCCGCGGTCATCGCCATCTTCAGCAGCAGCGTCTGGGTACGGCTGATCGGCACGGTGGGCAGCCGGGTGTGCCAGGGGCCGATCTCGTTGTCGGCGTAGCCGAGTGCGGTGTCGACGCCGTTGCTGATGATGTTGCCGCCCATGAAGCCGGCCAGGACGAGCAGCAGCGTGTAGTAGAAGGCGGTCAGCCCCAGCCCGCTGTGGGTGCCGACGGGGTGGCCCACCTCGGTGGAGACGGCCACGGGGTCGGCGAGCAGCAGCTTCTGCGTGGCGTCGGCCCGCGGGGCCGACCGGGTGAGCTGCCTGCCGATGGTCTGCGAGGCCTGGTGTGCCGTCTGCGTGCTGATCTGACTGGCGAGGGAGGAGCCGAGGCTGCCCTTGCCGGGGTTGGTGAGCACGGTGAGCGTCGGCCGCGCGCCGGCGCCGGCGCCGGTGAGCGCACCGACGGAGGCGGTGAAGTCGGCGGGGATGACGAGGGCGCCGTAGACCTTGCCCGAGTCCAGCTCGTCCTGGGCCTGCGTCCGGGTGAGTTGCCGCCAGTCGGCCCTGTCGCTCGAGGTGTCCGACATGATCGCCGCGGCGATCTGCGTCCCCAGGTTCTGCTCCTGCCCCGCCGGCGGCTTGCCGGTGTCGGCGTTGACGAGCGCGATCGGCAGGTCCTTGAGGTCGCCCTGCGGATTGACGATGCCGCCCATGTACAGCAGCGACAGCAGCAGGGCGAGCAGTCCGCTCAGGAGGGTGGGCACCACCCACAGCTTGGGGCGGCCGAGCAGCGCGGAGGCCCGGGCCTGGGGAGCGGGGTTGGTCATGACTCTCCCTGGGGTGGGCGGTGACGCGTTCCTCCCAGTCGTACGCGACCACCGCCCATCCCGCGAGCTCACGCTGCGCCAGGTCAAGCAGGTGACGTACGAACCGACGCAGAGGTGAACGCGGTGTCAATTACCTGTGTGGGTGAGCGATGTGACGGTGACTCGGCCCTGGTCGGCGGGCTAATGTTGAAGCTTCAAGCGATAGGGAGGTATTGATGTTCGACCTTCGGACCGAGGCCGAGATGCGGCTGCACTCGGAGAAGACGGCCAAGGAACTGGCCCTGAAGAAGCAGCGCGAGAACGAGAGCGGGGACGAGGCACCCGCCGCCGACGTGGAGTCAGCCGAGGTTCCGGCCGCGGGATAGCGGCTGTTCGAACCAGACCACCTTGCCCGTGCTCACCCTGGTCGCCCCCCAGCGCTGTGCCAGCTGGTCGACCAGGAACAGCCCCCGGCCGCCCTCGTCGCTCAGCTGCGCGTGCCGCATTCTCGGCACCACGGTCGAGTCGTCCTCCACCTCGCAGCGGAGCACGTCCGTGCGCAGCAACCGCAGGGTGATCGGCCGGCCGGCGAACCGCACGGCGTTCGCCACCACCTCGCTGACCAGGAGCTCGGTGGACTCCAGCAGGGACTCCAGGCCCCACTGGCGCAGCGTCCTGCGGGTCAGCCGCCGGGCCTGGCCCGCGGTCTGCGGACGCGGAGCCAGGTACCAGTACGCGACGGTGTCCGGCCGGATGCCCTTGAACCGGGCGGCGAGCAGCGCGATGTCGTCGTCCCGGTCGCCCACCCCCAGCGTCCCGAGCGCCCGGTCGCACAGCTCCTCCAGCGCCGGGGCCGGGGTTCCCGAGGCGCCCGCCCGCAGCCGCGCGCACAGCTGCTCCACCCCGGTCATCACATCCGAGTCGCGGGACTCCACCAGACCGTCCGTGTACAGCAGCAGGGTCGCGCCGGCCGGTGCGTGCATCTCGACGGACTCGAAGCCACCGGTGCCGACACCGATCGGCGCCCCGGGCGGCACCTGCACGACCTCCGTGCTGCCGTCGGGATGCAGGAGGACGGGCGGCAGATGTCCGGCGTTGGACATCAGCAACCGGTGCAGCACGGGGTCGTACATGGCGTAGAGGCAGGTCGCCGTGTGCTCGCTGCCCAGCCGCTCGGCCTGCTCGTCGAGGTGGTGCAGGATCTCGTCGGGGGAGAGGTCGAGTCCGGCGAGGGTCTGCACGATGGTGCGCAGCTGGCCCATGATCGCGGCCGACGTCATGGAATGGCCCATCACGTCGCCGATGACCAGTGCGACACGGTTGCCGGGCAGCGGGATCGCGTCGTACCAGTCGCCGCCGACCTGCGCGGTCCGTGAGGACGGCAGATAGCGGCTGGCCAGCCCGACTCCGGTCGGCTCGGGCAGGGACGCCGGGAGCATGGTGCGCTGCAACGCGTCCGCCACGGCCGCCTCGCGCGCGTAGAGCACCGCCTTGTGGATGCCGAGAGCGGTGTGAGTGGCGAGCTGGGAGGCGACGAGGAGGTCGTCGTAGGTGAAATCCGGCCGCCCGGGGCCGCGGATGAGGACCACGCTGCCCATCACATGGCTACGACCGTGCAGCGGAGCGATGATCAGCCGCCGTCCGGGCGGCACCGCGCCCGGCGCGTTCACCACCCCCAGCAGCTCTGCCACCACGGAACGCAGACCCGGAGTGTTCCCGAACACCGGCCGCCCGGCCTGGAGCAGCTTGGTGAGCAGACCGTCCGCGGCCGGCTGTACGGCATCGGCCGCCTGGACGGTGGCGGCGTCCGGGTGCGGGGCCGTGGTGTGCAGCCGCAGCACTCCGGCGTCGGCGGTGCTCTCGTCGCCCACCGGAAGCGGCGCGTACAGATGGACGAACGCCGTGTCGGCGAAGGCCGGGACCGCCGCCCGGCACAGTTCGCCCAGCGTCTCGTCGAGGTTCATGCCGCGGGCGATCTGCCGGGTCGCCGCATCGAGATAGCGGAGCCTGTCGGTCTGCGGCGCGGAGGTGAGCGGGCGTCCGGCCGGCGCTTCCGGGGGCGGCGGGCGCATGGCCCCGCCACCCTCCTCGGAGCGTTTGGCGGCGCGTGCCTTGCCGGACGTCGAGGACGGTGCGGGGGACTCGGGCCGACGCGGGGCACCGGAAGGCTCGTGCACGCCGGCCGCCTGCCCGCCGGTGCCGCCATCGGCTCCGGGCTGCTTCGTCACGCGTGTCCTTCCGGCCGTGCGGGCCCGCACGCAGCGGGCTGATCGGTAGCGGTCAGCTACGCCGTCGGCAGCGCAGGAAGATCTGCACCTCGGGCGGCACGTCCACGGACGCCGGAGCGTACGAGAACGAGGACTCCTCGGCGATCTCGAAGCCCTCCGCCTGCACGACCTCGCGCAGCTCGTCCCTGAGATAGCCGGAGACCCGGATGGTGCTGCCGATGAACGGGATCGAGAAGTCGTCCACGTCGGCCTCCACCATCGACAGGGCGAACAGGCCGCCCGGAACGAGGAGATGGCGGATGGTCCGCACGGCGAGGGGGATCTCGGCCCGTGGCAGCATGAGCAGGGAGAAGAAGGCGGCCACCGCGTCGAAACGGCCGAGGTCCCGGGGGCCGTCGGGCCGCAGGTCCGCGATGTCGGCACGGTGGAACGTCCCGGTGGGCACATGTTGCTGGGCCAGTGTGACCATCCGCTCCGACAGGTCGACCCCGACGACGTCCAGGCCGCCCTGCGCCAGCTGGCGTGCGGTCGGGATCCCGGTGCCGCAGCCCAGGTCCAGCACGCGAGACCCGGCCGGCAGGGACCTGATGAGCCACTCGGCGGACGCGACCTGGCCCTCCTTGTGCGGGAAGGCCTCGTCGTAGCGGTCGCCGATGGCGTCGAAGGCCTCGGCCTGACCGGTGCGGTCGAGCCGCATGCTCCCGTAGCCGAGCTCGTCGGCGGGGCTGCTCACGAGGATTCTCCTTTTGATGCCATATGGGTAATTTTTTCACAGTTATACAGACTGGGGCGCGGTCGGGCAGCTGATCACGGTCACGGGGCCGTGGTGTCGCACAGCGCCGGGTCGGCGCGCCGCGTCAGGGTTCCTTCGAAGTACGCCCAGTCGGTCGCCCCGGGGTCGGAGACGTGCAGCAGGTTCTCCAGGGCGTCGTAGTGCGAGGTGGGATAGCGGACGACGCGGCGGACCACCTCCTTGAGGATGTGCAGGCTGCTCAGGCTCTCCTCGCCCGTGAGCAGAAGGATCTCTCCCTCGCTGCCGGTGAGGTAGGCGGTCAGATCGCCGGCGAGCCGGGTGTAGTGGGTGTTGTACGCGTAGAGGCCGAGGACGTCCCGCGGGGGGGGGGGGCGCGGGGGCGGGGGCGCGGGGGGAGGGCGGAGGGCCGCCCCCCCGCCATCCCGAGGATCAGCCCGGCCGTCTGCGTGGGACCGTCTCCGGTGAGCGCGGGGGAGTGCAGGAGGCCGGTCAGCCGGCTCAGGCGTTCCTGCCGGGACCGCAGCTCCTTGTCGTACCAGCCCCGGGCCGCGGTCTTGCGGTCCACGTTGCGCCGGGCCCAGCGGACGGCGCCGTCGGATGTGTCCACCTCGTACGGTCCGGGCGGCCGACCGGCGTACAGGTCGACGAGTCCGCGGACGGCGTCCCTGGCGAGGGGACGCGGGCACACGGCGAACGGGCCGTCCAGCGCGTCCGGCTTGAGGATCATGAGGGCGTCGGAGCGGGGAGTCATCGTCCCTCCTGGTCAGGGTCCGTGGCGGGCGTCATGCGGGCCACGAGGTAGTCGAGCAGGCCGAGCAGGCGCGCGATGTCGGCGGTGCGCAGGGAGTCGTACAGACCGATGCGGAGCGCGCGCGGGTCGGCCGGGTCCGTGAGGCCGTACGCCAGATGGGCGGTCTCCAGGAACCGGCCGAGTCCGGCGACGGTGCCCGGCGGCAGCGCGGTGACCAGACGGACCGTCAGCGTGTCGCCCCCCGCCCCGGCCGTGGGGGCGGTGACCCAGTCGCGGGTGGCCGCCCAGTCGGCGACCAGGGCACGGCGGGCCTCGCGTCCGGCTGCCGTGCGTACGGCGTCGCTCTCCGCCATGTCCCGCACCGCGTGCGCGAACATCACCAGGTCACCGGTGCCGACCGCGGCGCCGGCCACGTCGAGCGCGCGGGTCAGCCCCGGCGACGCGGACGCGGCCCGCGGCGAGAGCACGGCCACGGTGAGGCCGACGCCGACACCGAGCAGTCCGCTCGGACAGAGGAACGCGACGTCGGCGTCGCGGACACCTCGCCCGGTGAGGACCTCGGCGGTACCGGTGAGCTCCGCGACCCGCCAGGCACCTCCCGGAGCCGCCTCGAGCCGCTCCCGCCAGGCGGGATCCTCGTCGGCCACCACGGCGAGCGGGGTGGGGGTGCGCCGTGCATCCGTCGTGGTGGCGTGGGCGGAGGGGGCCGGTGGGTCCGGTGCACCCGGCGTGGTGGCCGGGCCGGCGGGTTCCTGTGGGGTCGTCGCCATGACCGGGCCGGGAACCACTCGCGTGTCCGTCGCGGTGGCTGGACCGGGGGTTTCCCAGGCACCTGCCGGGATGGCCGGGGCGGTGGCGCCCCGTGTACCCGTCCCGGTGGCTGGACCCGGAGCTTCCCGTGCACCTGTCGTGGTGGCCGAGAGGGCGGCGGCGCCATGTTCGACCGTGGCGGTGGCTGGGCCGGTGGTCTCCCGCGCACCTGGCGCGGCGGTCGGATCGGTGGGTTCCGCCGTCGCAGCGGCGGACCGCCAGGCGGTGGCGCGTGGGCCGGTGCCTGTCACCTTCAGGCCCGTGGCCCAGGGCTGGGCGGCGGTGAGGTGGCAGAGTTCCGCCGGTCGGGCCGCCACGATGGTGAGGGTGTGGTCGTCCGGGACCCGGAACAGGGCCCGGGTCTCGGCGAGAACCGACGCCCGGAACTCCCTGAGGTGGATGTCGTCCGGCCGTCGGCCCAGGAGCACCGTGCCGGTGCTGCTCAGCGCCGCCAGTCGCGCCGGGGGTACGGGCACCGCCGCGCCGCCGAGCCGGGGTTCCTCCGGGACGAACGCCTCCGGTATCTCGTGCAGGGCAGGGCCCGGAAGTCCGAGGACAGCGGTCATGTCAGCCCAGCTTCCGGATCACGCGCCGCGTGTACGGCCCGACGACCGTGCCGGGCGCGAGGTCGACCGTGCTCCGCAACAGCCCCTTGACCTCGGCGACCGCCGCGGGCAGATCCTCCTCGGACTCGGTGAGCAGCTGGGCCAGACGCGACCGCAGCCGGGGGTCGGGGCCACCGACCTCAAGCAGTCTGACCAGCCACTTGGGCGCCGGGTTGGTCTCTCCGTCGAGGGCGAGCACCAGCCGGGCGAAATGGGCGACGGCCTCCCGGAACATCCAGCACGCCGAGGCGTCGTTGCTCTCGGCGAGTTCCCCCTCCACATCGGCGAGCCGGTTGACGGCGGCCACCGCCTGGACGTTGACGTGGTATTCGGCCAGCCGCTGCGTGCCTGTGGACGCCCGCAGCTTCTCGAGCCGCTCCGCACCGCGCAGCGGGACGCCCGTACGGATGCGGTGCAGCACCTTGAGATCGTTCTGGCTCTCCAACTGGACGATCCCACCGCCGTCGGACAGCGCGGCCAGACAGTCCTGGAAGGAGCGCGTCAGCTCCTCGACACCGGCGGGCTCCAGGATCGAGAGGCTGACCTCGCGCCCGTCGAGCTCGCCGATGGTGCCGCTCTTCTCGCCCTTGCGGACGGTGGTGTCGGCCCCGACGACCGCGGCCCCGTCGCCGCCCAGGAAGTAGACGTCCAGGTCGGAGTTGCGGTTGGCCAGTCCGTCGACGACCGACCCGGCGACGAACAGCACGCCGTCCGCCGGGTCCGCGACGGCGCCGAGCGCCAGCTCGGCCACGGAGTCGAGGAAGGGCCCGGACAGGTTCAGCACGACTTACTCTTCTCTCTGCGCAGACGGCAGCGCCGCCCGAAGGATTCCAGGATGGTCCGGTTCAGCGCGCTGTCCCCGGTGTGCTGCTCGAAGTGCCACTGGATACCGAGGACATACCGTGCGGGATGGCCGACACTGATCGCCTCGAGCACACCGTCGGGCGCCACGGCCTCGACGCGTACGTCGTCCGGCAGCGCGCAGACCACCTGAGAGTGCTGGGAGTTGACGGGTACGGCGGTCCCGGCGAGCTCCCCGGGGAGCCCGGCGAGCAGCCCGCCCGGCCGGATGTGCACGGGGTGCGCGTCGGCCCAGCGGTCGCCGCCCGCCGGACGCGGCGTGAAGCGGTGGACGGCGGTCTCGGCGCCCTCGGTGTCCCGCAGCGACGCCCCGGCCGCCACCCCGATCTCCTGCATGCCCCGGCAACTGCCGAGCACCGGAAGGTCCGGCAGCTCACGGGCGCGGCGCAGCAGGGCGAGCGCGGCGGCGTCGCGGTCGGTGTCGTACTCCCGCCCCGCGATCTCCGCGCCGGCCTCCGCGGTGAAACGGGGGTGGACGAAGGAGCCACTGCCGGGAAGCACCAGCCCGTCGAGGTCGTCCAGGGCCGCGGCACCGGCCTCGTCGGGCGGAACGACGAGCGGCAGCACGCGCGCGTACCGCAGCAGGCTGTCGGTGAGGACGTCGTTGACCCGGGAGTAACTGGTGCCGTTGGCACGCTGCTTGCGGCAGGCCAGGACGCCGACGACCGGGAGGTCCGGCGGGTGCGCGGAGTTCGCACGGTCCGGCACGCGGCCCTACCGTCCCGTCCGGCGGCGGAGGTCCTCGAGGATCTCCGGGATCGTGTCCGGGTCCTGTGCCGTCACCACCACGACGACCTCGTCCTCGGGGGAGGGCCACTGGGCGGCGACCCGTACGGCCGGGTGCTCCGCGAGGCGGGACAGCAGCGCCGGGAGGCCGGCGTCGGCGGGCACCGGCAGCAGGTGCATCGCCGCGGTGGTCACGAAGGGGGCGGGGCGCGGCAGTTCGCCGTCCGCGAGGGTCTCGACGAGCGAGCGGTACGGGTCTGCCGCGCCGTCGGTGGCGAGGGGCACGAGATGGGAGTTGATCAGGTCGCCGCCGAGCCGTGCGCCGATCTCCAGGACGACGGGTCCCTCGGCGGCGTAGCGCAGGTCCACATGGAAGCCGCCGGTCTCGATGCCCACGGCGCGCACCGCGCGCTCGGCCGCGTCGTGGACCCGCACGAGCTGCTCCGTGGTGAGCGCGGAGGGGACGACCGTGGTGGTCGTACGGAGTTCCCCGGGGGCCAGGTACTTGTCGGACACGGCGAGGATCACCACCTCGTCCCCATGCACAAGACCGGAGACCGAGTGCTCGCTGCCGTCGACGAGCTCCTCGACGAGGAAGGCGTCGGAGTCCTCGTAGTTGAGGGACGTCAGCTTCATCAGCTCGCCCGGTTCCGTGTCCGCGTCGAGCACGACGGAACCGCGGCCGCCCGAGGAGTGGGCGAGCTTGAAGATCAGGGGAAGGCCGAGCTCGCCGACTGCGGCCTTCAGCTCGTCGGCCGTGGTGCCGGTGCGCCAGCGGGGGTTGAGACCGTGCGGTTCCAGCGCCCGGCGCTGCGCCGCCTTGTCCAGGCACACGGCGGCCGCGGCGACCGAGGGCCCGCGCAGGCCGAGCGCCTGCGACACCCTGGCGGCGATGTCGACGTACCGGTCGCCCCAGCACAGCACCGCCGCGGGCCGGTGGCCGGCGTCCTGTGCCTGCCGCAGGGCGCGGGCCGCCACGTCCTCGGCGGGCTCCGTCCGGGTGAAGGCGGCGATCCGGTCGTCGGGCAGTCCGAGATGGCCGAGGCCGGTGTCGGAGTGGACGTACACGGCGTGGCCCAGCTGTGCGGCGGCGTCGATCTCGGGCTGCCACTCCAGGGGGGAGCGGCGCAGGCCGAGGTGGAGGACGGAACGGTCGGGGGACATGGGAGGGCCTTCCTGGGGTCGGTGTGCGGGCGGGAGGTGGGAGGGGTCGGGAGCGGAGGCGGGTGTCACAGTGCGGCCGCGGCGGGAGCGTGACGCCGCTGGTACCAGGTGTTGCCGAAGTCCGAGACGACCAGGGCGGGTCCGGTGCGCTCCGAGCGGTCCGCGTGGGCCTGGTAGACACTCTGGAGGACACGGCCGATGGCGATGGCAGCGCGCAGCTCCGGGACGCCGTACGTCTCGCCGTCCGTGCGCATCAGGCGGAAGTCGTGGATTCCCGGCCGGTGGGCGCCGGCCAGGGTCAGGCCCAGCGGGACCCGGATGGCGTGCCGGACTCCGTTCGCGACATGGCCCTGGTGATGGTGCGAGGTCCACTCGGTCATGTCGGGCATGGTGGGAGCGTAGAACCAGTCCCGGTCCGCGAAGCTCGGGTGGTCGCTCACACCGCCGGCGTGCGGCATGAAGTGCCAGCCGTTCCAGCGCATCCGGGCGGCTATCGCCCTGACGACCTGCGGCAGTTCCTCCGGGGCCCGGTCGAAGCGCCGGGTGAAGTCCTGGCCGGGCACGACACAGCAGTAGTAGTCGCTGGTCTTCCAGTGCCCGGGGTCCGGGCTGCCGGCGGCGATCAGTGCGGACAGCGTCGTGATGTCGCGGGGGCCGCGGGACATGCCGACATGGGACCCGGTGGACTCCGTGCCCGCCTCGACCAGCCCGTGGATCACCTCCTCGAGGCCGGTGGTGAACGCGTCGTCGGTCGTGGGGCCGTGCAGGGCGGGCATCAACCGCGCCCAGGCCGCCACCAGATGGTCCGGACGGTCGAGGTCCGCCCCCGGCAGCAGCTCCGTCACCTTCGCGGTGAAGGCGGCGGGCAGATCGGCGGAGGTCACCGGGCGGTCGAGGAACTGCTCCTGCTTGTTGATCGTCATGGCCTGGACCGTGCGGTAGATCTGCGGTCCCCGTTCGAGCTTGCCGGGGCGCAGCCGCCCGGCGTGCGCCGCGAGCGCGAAGAGCCGTTCCACGAGCGGCAGTTGCTCCGTCGCGGCGGTCACCTCACCGTCGTAGGAGGTGATCTTGGCGCGTATGAAAGCCTCCAGGCGTCCGGCGGTCAGCTGGGTGCCGCTGAACTCCTCGGTTCTGGAAGGGGTTCCGGAGGCGATGAGGGCGGACATGCAGACGACGAAGACGGCGTCGTGGGCCGCCCACCGCTCGACCGGCACTGCGTCGATCCCGTTGAGCCGGCACTGCTCGGAGCCGGCGGAGACCGACTTGCCCACCAGATTGCTGTGTTCCCGGCCGAGGTTGGTGTAGCAGCGGTCGCCGATGTACACACGCATCGGCCCGACATGGGTCAGGGTCCGGCGCAGGTCCGCGACCATGGTGTCCACCGTGTCGGCCGGGCGGGCGCGCAGCCACGCGTGCAGGCTCAGCGACTCGGCGTCCTCGGCGCGCTGTTGCTCGTCCCAGCGCCGGTCGAGGTCCGCGGGGCGGCTGCCGCCCCAGTCGACGCGGCCGATCTCCAGCACACCTTCCGGCGCCGGCTCGCCGTCGCGGAGAACGCGCAGGCGTCCGGTGCCGGTGAGTACCAGGCGCTCGCCCACCGTGTCCTGCACCAGGGGGAGATGGCGGCGGGCGCCGGTGTTCCGCAGCTCGGCGAGCGCGACCGACTCGCCGCGGCTCAGGGCGCCGAGGCCCACCTCGGCCTTGAGCCGGCCGCCGAGCGTCGCGGCGTGCAGGGCCGCGGCGTACGCCGAATCCAGCGTGTCGGACTCCTCCGCGACGAGCTCCAGAAGCTTCGTGAATCCCTCTGTACGAAGGAGACCCAACGTAAGACACCTCGTTCCAGTGCGGTGACAGACAGTCACAAAAGTGGAGATAAAGGGTGCTGAGAGGCAGTCATGTGCCCGGGGTCGTGGGGTGTGGTCAGGGCTGCGGGGCTCTCGACCGCGTCAGCGCGCGATCGGGACCGGGACCGGGGCCGGGGTTCGGGAGGCGAGGAACGGCAGGGCCGCACCGGTGGCGCAGAGCAGGACGGCGAGCCCGGCCCAGCCGGCCCAACCGCCCTGGAGACAGGCGACGACAAGGACGTACGGCGCGACGATCTCGGCCACTCCCATGCCGAGTCCGAACACGCCCTGGTACTCGGTCATCCGCTTCTCCGGGGCCAGCCCGTAGCTGAGCTCGGAGGCGCCCGCGGCGTGGTACAGCTCGCCGACCGTGTGCAGCCCGACGCCCGCCACCAGCAGCAGCACGGCGGGCACCGCGGCCACCTGCCCGGCGAGCAGCAGTGCGGCCAGGCTGACCAGGAAGAGAGCCCCGGAGACCCGTACCGCTCGGGCGGCCGCCGCGATCGTGCGGGCCCGTCGGCTGACCCGGATCTGGAAGAGCGCCACCAGCAGCATGTTGAGCGCGAAGAGGACGGGCACGACGGCCCGGGGCGCCGAGGTGTGCTCGACGACCCACAGCGGAAGCACCAGCGTGATGACGAAGTACTCCAGGCACATCACGCCGTCGGCCAGCGTGACCGCCCCGTAGCGGGAGTCCCGCAGCGCCGAGCCGTACCGGCTGCGCCCGGCCGCGGCCAGCCGGCCCGCGCCCCGTACCGCGGGCACGAGTGCGGCGGCGAGCAGAAAGGTCACCGCGTCGGCGTGGACGAGGAGTTCGTAGGCCCGGTCGGTGCCGCTGACCACGGCCGCCGAGGACAGCAGGGCCCCGCCGGCGGTTCCCAGGTTGTTGACGGACCGCGAGACGGCCCGTACGTCGGCCCGGCGGGGGCCCGCCACCTGCCCGATGAGCGCGTTGTTCACCGCGCGGGCGCTCTTCTGCCCGGCGGCTCCCAGGGCGAGGACGGCGACGAGGACCCCGAACGACCGGGCCGACGGCAACAGCGCCATGGCCACGGCCTGGACCATCAGCAGCGCACCGTAGGCGGCGCGCAGCGAGCGGCCGTCCAGGGCCCGGGTCACCGGCACGCTGGCGGCGAGCCCGAAGGCGGCGGCGACGGCCAGGCCCACCCCCATGCGCAGCGGCGACAGGTCCAGGACCTGGACGAAGAACAGCGTGCCGGCGACGGTGAACAGGCCGTTGCCGAGGGCGTTGACGAGGGTGACGGTGTGCAGGACGAGTTCGGCCCGCCGGGGTCCGCGCGCCACCGCGGCCCACCGGGAAACGCGGGTCACGGCGCCTCCAGCGGAGCGGAGAACACGTCCAGGCGGGCGGCCGTGGTGTTGCTGAAGCCCGCCTTGAAGTGACCGATCGCCCGGAACTTGTCCGGCAGTTCGGGATACATGCCCGGGTAGAGCTGTTCACCGAGTTCGAAGTGGACACAGCCCAGAGCGCGGGCGTGTTCCATGGCCCGCCACAGCACCCGGTGGCTGAGTCCGCTGCCGTAGCTGTCGGCGTCGTTGACACCGGAGGCGTAGAGGCAGTGGCGGTCCGACACCGCGAAGTAGGCCATCGCCACCGGCCTGTCGTCCTGGCGGCCGACCACCATGAACCCCTCGTCGGCACGGACCGAGGCCAGGATCGAGTCCCACGAGGCCCGCGTCCGCAGGGTCTTGCCGAAGAACTCCAGATGGAGCCGGACGAACGCGTCCAGGTGCGCCCGGGTCACGTCGCGTGCGGTGACCACGTCGAGTGCGAAGCCGCCGCGCTCCCTGCGCAGGATCTTGCGGAAGTTCTTGCGCAGTTCGGCGAAGCGCTCCTCGGCGGCCGGGCGCAGGTCGGCGGTCTGGGTGAAGTGGTGCCGGCTGACGCCCCCGTGCCGGAGCATCACCTCGGTCAGGGGCGAGATCTCCCCGCCGACCAGGTAGTCCCTGGCGTGGTAGCGCTCCGCGCCGTAGCGCTCGGTGAGCTCCTGGAGCCGGGTGTGGATCGCGGCGGCGGCCTGTCTGCGCAGCCGTGCGGGTGCCGTACGGTCCTCGACCAGCATCAGCGGCCGCCCGTAGGCCGACAGCCGGTGCCGTGCGGGGAGCACCTCGACGGTGAGCGCGAGCCCGGCCACCGGGCCGTCGGGGCCGGACGCCAGCAGGTGGTGCGGAACGAACCGCTCGGCGCACGGCCGGTACTCGCTGACGTCGTGTTCGGCGGGGAGGTAGTAGAGGCGGGTGTAGTGGGCGGCGCCGACCGCCAGTGAGGTGACGGTGTAGTTGGCGTGCTGGTGATCGTCCGCCCGCCACAGCCGCAGCCACTCCTTGTCGGCGCTCAGGTCGTCGACCTCGGTGAGGATCACCGGCGCTGCCCTCCTCGCGGGTGTCCGGCCCCGTCCACGACGTCCTCGAGCTCCGCCATGAGCGCCTCGGCGCGGTCCGGGGCGACGAGGCCGGGCAGGAAGGCGAGTTCGAGCGCGATGTCGCCGCCGTTGTCGCCGGCCCGGAGGCCGAGGGCGAAGGACGGCGTCAGCGCGATGTCGACGCGGACCGACCGCGAGGTCACTCCGTCGAGCTCCAGCCGGTCCAGGCCCGAGCGGTCCTGGCTGCGGACGTTCAGGAACGCGTAGCGCGCGCTGCCCGCGAGGTCCTCGTGGCCGGGCAGCATCGTGGCGAGCCAGAACGGGAAGGGCACGGCCTCCCGCTGGGCGGCGCGGCCCACCTCGCGGGCGGCGCGGTCGATCATCTCGGCGGGCGACAGACCGGCGGCGCGGCCCAGGAACACCGGGACGTTGTTGGCGAAGAAGCCCACGGAGCGGTCCGCGTCCGGGACGGTCCGGTTGGCGAACGTCGAGACCAGGGCGACCTCGTCGCGTCCCGACCAGCGGGCGAACGCGGTCGCGTAGAGCGCGGTGAGCACGGAGCCCATCGGGTGCCCGGTGGTCCGGGCGAGTTCGTGCACGGCCGCCGTGCGGTCCGCGTCGAGCCGCCTGCGGATGAGTGTCTCGCGGGCGTAGTGCGCGGGCGGGCCGGGTTCGATCGCCGGGTAGAGCAGGGCGGCGGCCGGGTCCTCGGGCACCTGGGGCTGCCGGCCGAAGTCCGCGCGGAGGGTGGCGGCGAGGTCCTCGCCCAGCCAGGCGTTCTCCGCGCGGGCCCAGTCGAGGAACCTCAGGTCGGGCTCGGCCGCCGGGGGCGCCTCGCCGCGCAGGGCCGCGCGGTAACAGACGGCCAGGTCCTCGTTGAGCACCCCCACCGACCAGCCGTCGAACACGATGTGGTCGGCGCACAGGAACAGGTGGTGCTCCCGCTCGGCGATCCGGATCAGCGTCGCCCGCAGCAGTCCGTCGTACGCCGTTCCGCACCGGACGAAGGGGCGCTCGGCGTCCTCCTGGACCAGGGCCGGCGCCCGCTCCCGGGCGGCTTCGACGGACAGCTGCGGGTCGAGCCGCACGCTGCGCAGCGTGGGCGTCCAGTCGGTGAGCCGCTGGCGGTGCGCGCCCGGGGTCTCGTCGATCTCCAGAGCGAGCGCCGGGTGCCGGGTGACGAAATGCCTCAGCGCGGTCTCCAGGGCACTCGCGTCCAGTGCCCCCTGAAGGTGGTACGCCATGGGGACGTTGCTGATGCTCGGCAGTCCGTGCCGGGCCCGCCAGGCCTCGCGGTTCATCCGGTGCGCCTGGGTGAGCGCGACCGGCAGCCACGCGCCGCGCTGCGCGGCACCGGCGGCGGGACGGGGCCGGAAGCCGTCGGTCGCGTCGGTGGCCTCGAAGAAGGCGACGCACGCCTCGAACTCCGGGCGCAGCAGCAGATCGCCGACGGAGATCTTCCGCGCGAAGTGCTGGTTGAGCTCGACGACCAGGCGGACCGCGGTGAGCGAGTCGCCGCCCACGTCGAAGAACCGGGCGCCGTCGGGCACGGCCCTGCCCAGGGCCCGCTGCCACACCGCGCGCACGGTCTCCCTGGCGCCCAGGGGCGGGCCGTCCTCGGCGGCCGGTGCGGGGGTGGCCCGAGCGGCGAGAGCGCGCCGGTCCACCTTGTTGGTGGCGGTCCGGGGCAGCGTGTCGGCCGGCAGGAAACGCCGGGGGACGGCGTGCGCGGGCAGCAGCCGGGCCGTGAAGGCGCGCAGCCCGTCCTCGTCCGGTGCCGTTCCGCGGCGTGCCACCACGAAGGCCACCAGGTGCCGGGTGCTGGGGCCGTCCCCGACGGGGACCACCGCCACCTGGCCGACCTCCGGGTGCGCCGAGACGGCGGCCTCGACCTCGCCCGTCTCGATGCGGTGCCCGCTGATCTTCACCTGGTCGTCGCGTCTGCCCCGGTAGAGCAGGACGCCGTCCTCGACGATCCCGAAGTCTCCCGTGCGGTACAGCCGTCGGATCCCGTCGAGATGACCGGTCGCGACGAATCTGCCGCGGGTGCGGTCGTCGTCGACGGCGTACCCGTCGGCGAGGGAGATCCCCGCGACGCAGATCTCCCCCTCGGTGCCCTCGGGCACGGGCGTCAGCGAGTCGTCGAGGAGCAGGACCGAGCAGTTGTCGAGGACCTCGCCGAGCGGCGGCACCCGCGGCCAGTGCCGCGGCGCGCCGCGCAGCACGCTCTGCGTCGCCGCATGGGTCTCGGTCGGGCCGTACTGGTTGGCGAGGGTGGGGTTGCCCGTGAGTTCGACGAAGCGCTCCAGGGCGGGGGTGACGATCGGCTGCTCACCCGCGGTGATGATCTCCGTCAGGCGCGGCAGGTCCTGGCCGCCGTCGAACGCCCAGTCCGCCATGGACTGGAGGACGGCGAAGGGCACGAAGATCCGCTGTACGCCGTGGTGGTGGGCCAGTTCGAGGACCCGGGCCGGGTCACGCCGGTCCTCTTCCCCGATGAGCACCAGTTCCCCGCCGCTGCACCAGGTCGAGAAGATCTCCTGGAAGGAGACGTCGAAGCCGATCGGCGCGAACTGGAGGGTGCGGGTGCCGACGCCCGCGGTCGAGGAGGCACGCTGCCACTCGATGAGGTTGACCAGCGGTCGGTGCGGCATCACCACACCCTTGGGCCTGCCGGTGGACCCGGAGGTGAACAGCACGTACGCCTCGGACGAGGCCTGCGGGCGCAACGGCCCCGGGTACGCCTCGACGCTCTCCCCGGACAGCCGCGGCGCCGCGATCACTGCGCCCGTCGGCCGCGGGCCCGTGTACGCGTCATCGCTCACCAGCAGTTTCAGCCCGGCGTCGTCGATCATGCCGCGCAGCCGCCGCTCGGGCAGTGCCGGATCCAGCGGCACATAGCAGCCGCCCGCCATGAGGATGGCGAGGACGGACACCATCTGCGGAATCCCGCGCCGGGTGGCGAGGCCCACGCGCAGTCCGTCCCCCACTCCGTGACCGTCCGCCAGTGCCGTCGCCATCGAGGCGGCGGCGGAAAGGAGTTGGCCGTACGTCAGTGCCCGGTCGCCGTGGCGTACGGCCACCGACTCCGGATGCCGCTCGGCCTGCCGCACCACCAGCTCCACGACCGTGTCCGCCGTGAGTCGCCGGTGCGCTCCCGCTCGCACGGATGCTGTCGTCGTCATCGCCTGTCCCCCCGTCAGAACCGGTCGCCGCCGGCCAGAACTGCCTTCATCACCGAGCCGTCGGCGACGGCCGCCAGCGCCTGCCCGTGGTCCGCCAGCGCGTACTGGGTCACGAGGTCCGCCAACGCGAACCGGCGCGTCAGGGCGGGCAACAGCCGTACGTACTCGACGAGATGGGCGCCGGTGAACGCCCAGGAACCGACGACGTCGAGCTGCCGGTACACGATCTGGTGCGGATTGATCAGGGTGTCGCCGCTGTCGGTGTACTGGCCGACGATCAGGTACGAGCCTCCGCGCCGGGCCAGCCCGAGCCCCTGCCCGACGGCTCCGGGCACCCCGGTGCACTCGACGACGAGGTCCGCGCCGGCCCCGCCGCCCGTGAGCCGGCGGACCTCCGCGAGCGCGGTGTCGGTGTCGGCGGCCTCGACCAGATTGACGTGGTGGTCGCCGATGCCCGCCTGGGCCGCGAGCTCCAGCCGCTGCGCGGGGCCGCCGACGAGGATCACCCGGGCGGCTCCGGCGAGTTGGGCGAGCGCGGCGGCGGCGAGGCCGACGGGACCGGATCCCTGGACGACGACCGTCTCACCGACGCGGACCGGCCTGCGCTCGTAGAAGGCGTGCACCATGGTCGGCCCCGCGCAGGCCAGCGACATCGCGGCCAACGCCCCTACCTCGTCCGGGACCTTGACCACGGTGGTGCCGGGGTGCAGCACGATGTGGTCGGCCCAGGACCCGGCGAGCGGATACGCCCCGGATGCCGGCCGGTTCACCCCGTAGGTGCGGCGCTGCTCGCACAGTGTCGGCTCACGCTGCAGCCGGCAGGGCGGACAGGTGCCGCAGGCGAGCGAGGACGCCCACATCACCTCGTCGCCCGGCACGAGTGGAGCGCCGGAGGCGTCGAGATGGGTGCCGGGGGAGAGGGTGTGCACGGTGCCGAGCCCCTCGTGGCCCAGGACCAGGGGCACCGGTACCGGCAGATGCCCCTGCTGGAGGTGCAGATCCGTACCGCATACCCCGCCGTAGCGGCCGGCGACGACCATGCCGCCCTCGGGCGGTCGCGGCAGCTCGAAGTCGCGCAGGGCGAGCGGGCGTCCGAACTCCTCGAGCACCACGGCACGGCTGCGTCCGCGCTCGGTCACACCGCCTCCCCGACGCCCGCGAGAACGGGTGCGTCGTCGAGGACGCGCAGGGGAGTGGTGTCCCGGCAGACGACATGGTCCGGCCGGGGCTCGCCCAGCGGCCGGGGCTCGTTGGTCACGTCGTTGTACGTGAGGATCAGCAGCCTGCGGTCGAACGGCGACATGTTGGGCGCGGAGCCGTGGACGATCTCGGGATCGAAGAAGATCACCGAACCCGCGGCGCCCTTGGGGCTGTCCATTCCGTGCTCGGCGGCGAGCGCGACCATGTCGGCGGGCTTGAGCGCGATGTCGTCGGGGTCCAGGTGCTGTGCGGACCTGGCGTCGGACCGCGTGCGGCCGCTGCGCACGAGACCGTCGCGGTGCGAGCCGGGCACGAAGATGACCGGCCCGTTGAACTCCGTGACGTCGTCGAGAAAGACACCCACGTTCACCAGGCGCGGCGCGGGCAGGTTGTCGGCGATGCGCCAGGCCGCGAAGTCCTGGTGCCAGGCCCAACCGCCGCCACCCATCGCCGGCTTCGCGTTGATCTTGAATTGGTATACGTAGACCTCCGCCCCCAGCAGCCGGCGCACGGGCCCCAGGACTCCCGGGTGCCGCACCAGGGCCGCGAACTCCGGCTGCCGCCGGTGGGAGGCGTACACCGCGCGGACAGCGCGTCCGTCGTCCTCGACGATGCGGTGCTCGCCGGGTATCTCGCCGTCCCGGCGGAAGGACTCACGCAGTGACTCCACCTCGTCCGGGGTGAACAGGGAGTCGACCACGACGAATCCCCGGTCCCGGTATTCTCTTTCCTGCTCTTCACTGAGAAGCATGCGTCTCCCGCCCCACATTCGTTTTCTGCTCGTCCCGATGCGTTTCGTGGTGTTACGGCGTGGGCGCCGGCCACGAGGTGTCGAGCAGAACGGCCGACGGCTGGGCGGCCCGTACGTCGGTCGCGGCGGAGGATCCGGAAAACGTCGGAGTGGCCACGGCGAAAATGGCCAGAGCGAGCCCGAAGGCCGCCATCCACGCCGACTTCTTGCTGTTGTACTTGTTGCGGCTCTTGCGCTGATCCACGGCAGGCGTCCCTTTGTCTGTCGTACGAATCTTTCGCTCGAAATGCTCGCCGACCGCGGCATCCGCGTCCAGGGATTCGGGTTGACCTCGTGCGGCCATGGCCACTCCAGGTCAGTCCTGCCCTCGATGGCCGGCGCGCATACGGAAGACCCCGGCGGCCCAGTGGGCCGCCGGGGTGCGACGAGGTGCGAGGAGGGGGCGGGGGAGGGGAGGTGAGTGCGTGTCAGTCGTGCGGGGCGGCGTCCAGCCAGCCGCGGGCCGTGGCCTCGACTCCGGCCTGGAAGCGGCTCTCGCAGTCGAGCCGACGCATCAGGTCGGCGATGAGCCTGCGCAGCGTGCGCGGTGACACGCCCAGGTCGCGGGCGATGGCCTCGTCCTTGAGACCCTTGGCCATGAGCCGCAGCAGGGCCTGTTCGCGGCCGGTCAGCCGGTCGCCGCCGCTCTCCTCGTCGGCCTCGTCCTCCCCCTCCACAGCGCCTTCGACGGCAGGAGTGAGAGGGACGGCCTCATGGTCCCAGAGGTGGTCGAAGAAGCGGGTCAGGATTTCCAGGAAAGCGCCGCATTCCAGACGTAGGGCGGATCCTGCCTGTTCCATGGAAGGGGTCGACACCAAGGCCACCCGCCGGTCCGCGATAACCAGCCGGGCGGGAAGTACCGCGGCGATACGGACACTTGCCCCCGCGCTCTCCAGATCCCGCAGATGAGCGGGTCCGAACGAGGTGCGCAGCATCGCCGTCAGATGCATGGAACGCATGGCGACACCGCGGTCCAGCAGTTTCTTGTTCCGGACCCGGCCTTCCGCGAGCCGTTCCGGAGAAATGGGAATTCCGGGATGCATTCCGATCACCTCGGAACGGGCCAGACCCACGGCTTCTTCCAGGGCGCGGGATATCTCCGCCGAACCGTTCAGAACGTTCGCCTGGGCGAGATCCGTTTCACCGACGCGGGCGACCGCCAACTGCTCCACAATTTCGGAGAAGAGGCTGCGCGCGTGCTGTACTTCCGAGAAATGCCGTTCGAGAGACCGTTGTTGGGAGTCGAGCATCTCCCTGAGGGCCACCTCGGGGGACAGGACCGCCTCGTCCTGACACGCGTCTGTGCCGTTCTGTCGGTGCATGTCCGCCCCATCGCCGAGCCCCCCAGCTCACGGCGACGGTGACGTGATGCTCCGTGGGCCCGGCTGCCTCGCCAGGCCCTGCGTAACCATAGGGTTGCCATCAGGCAACCTCAAGGGGCCGTCTTGTCATACGAGATGGAACGTGTCACTCCGGCCCTGATGATCATTTTCCCTGGCCAGACGGCCTTCGCGGGTGTGGCGCCGTGCGGCCTGAACACCGTGTCCGGACCTTGGGGCACCGGTGAAAACCCTGTGGAAGCGGTGTCGGTGGGGGCCCTTATGCTGCACCGGACGATCACGCGGGACCACGGGAGGGCGCGGCATGTTGGGCAAGCTGTTCGGGAGCGGTGCGGAGAGAACGGCGGCGCACCCGCATGCCCTTCCGCCGCGCAAGCAGAAGCACGGGACGTACGCGTTGCGCGCGCTGGGGGACGCTCGGGTGCTCGCGCTGGTCGAGGCGGCCGACGCGGGCGACTGGACGGCGGTCAAAGCGGCGCTGGCCCCCTTCGACCTCGGCCGCGAACAGGCGGTCCTGGGGCAACTGACCGATGTGGACGGTGTGGAGGAGTGGATCGTCCGGGCCGCCGAGGAGGACAGGGACGACAAGGAGCTCCGGGCAACCGCCTTGCTGATATCGGGTGCGCGCCATGTCGCCTGGGGCTGGGAGGCACGCACGTCCGCCCGTGCCGTGGACGTCGGTCGCGAGCAGTGGCAGACCTTCTACGAGCGGCTGCGCATCGCCGAGGAGCATCTGCTCGAGGCCGCCGAGCTGCGGCCCGGCTGGGTCACACCGTGGCGCCATCTACTCACCTCGGGACGCGGCATGTCCGTCGACGACAGTGTCCAGGAGGCCCGGCTCGCGGCGGGTCTGCGCCGTGATCCGCTGAACCTGGACATCCATCTGGAGTGGGTGTCGCACCTGCAGCCTCGCTGGGGCGGAGAGCCGGGCCAGGCCCTGGAGTTCGCCCGGAAGGCCTGCGCCGCCGCGCCCGACGGGCACCGGCTCGGCTGTGTCATCGCCATGGCACATATCGAGGACTGGGTGGAGTCCGATGACCCCGAGTGTCTGCAACAGCCCCGGATCCGGGCCGAGTTGAGAGAGGCCGCGGAGCGCAGCATCCTGCATCACGCCTACGAGCGCCGCCTGGGCTGGCAGGGCGACTACAACACCTTCGCCATGGCCCTCTCGCTGGCGGGCAGCAGCACGGCCTCCAATGTCTTCCGCGAGCTGGAGGGTGTGATCACCCAGTGGCCGTGGACCTTCATGGCGGACCCGGAGACGGCGTACGCGCGCTTCCGCAAGGCCTTCTGAGCCACCGGCCATACCGCGGCTGCACCGGCCACGCCGTCGACGCCCGTCTCCGGCCGGCCCCGCGGACCACCGACCACCCCTGCCGTTCCCTCGACTCCGGACTGCCTCATGCCCCTGCGCGACACCTCCGCCCACCAAGCCGCCACCGACCGCACTTTCCAGGTCGACCTCCGCGGCCTGGTGGACCTGCTCTCCCACCACCTCTACTCCAGCCCCCGCGTCTACCTGCGTGAACTGATGCAGAACGCGGTCGACGCCCTCACCGCACGGCACGCCATCGAGCCCCACGGCGCCTTCGGCATCCGCCTCTACGCTGACGGCTCGGTGGTCCGCGTCGAGGACGACGGCGTCGGTCTCACCGAGGACGACGTACACACCTTCCTCGCCACGATCGGCCGCAGCAGCAAGCGCGCCGAGGGGATCGCCGAGCAACGCGCGGACTTCATCGGCCAATTCGGCATCGGCCTGCTCTCCTGCTTCCTGGTCGCGGACGAGATCCACGTCCTGAGCCGCTCCGCCCGCACTCCGGACGCCCCGGCGGTGGAGTGGCGGGGACGCGGCGACGGCAGCTACACCGTGCGTACGCTCCCCGCCTCCGCCCACCCCCGCCCCGGCACCACCGTCACGCTGACGCCGCGCACCGACGCGGGCGAGTGGACCCGCCCGGCCCAGGTGCACACGCTGGCCCGGCACTTCGGCTCCCTGCTGCGCCACCCGCTGACCTTCGACGACGGCACGGGCGGCCAGGGCGCGGCCATCAATCCCGAGCCCGCGCCCTGGGCGCGCACCCACCCCACCCCCGGAGCCCGCTCCCGCGCTCTGGCCGCGTACGGCCAGGAGGTCTTCGGCTTCACGCCGCTGGACACCATCGAACTGGACCTGCCCGCCGTGGGTCTGAAGGGCATCGCGTGCGTGCTGCCCGAGGCGGTGCCGGCCGGGCGCCGGCACGGCCACCGGGTGCACGTCAAAGGCATGCTGCTGTCCGAGCAGGCCGAGGAGATCCTGCCCGAGTGGGCCTTCTTCGTCCGTTGCGTCGTCGACGCCGAGAGCCTGCGCCCGACGGCCTCCCGCGAGTCCCTGTACGAGGACGACACCCTTGCAGCCGTCCGCGACGCCCTCGCCGAGCGGCTGCGCGCATGGATCGCCCGGGCCGCCGCCAGCGACCCGGACCTGCTCCACCGCTTCCTCCAGGCCCACCACCTGGCCGTGAAGTCGCTCGCGGTGCACGACGACGAGATCCTGCGGATGCTGCTGCCCTGGCTGCCGTTCGAGACCACCGACGGCCACTGCACCCTCGACGAGTTCGCGCGCACCCACCGCACGGTGCTCGTGACGTCGAGCGTGGAGGAGTTCCGACAGGTCGCGGCGATCGCCTCGGCGGCCGGACTGGGCGTCGTCAACGGCGGCTACACCTACGACCGTGAACTGGTCCACCGGCTGCCCGAGATCAGGCCCGAGGCCAGCGTCGCCGACCTCGACCCGGCGACCCTCACCGCCCATCTGGACCCCGTCGACCGGGAGACGGAACTGGCCGCCGCGGCCTACCTCGCCCAGGCCCGCGACGCCCTGTCCGTCTTCGACTGCGATGTCGCGCTGCGCACCTTCCAGCCCGCCTCCGCACCCGCCCTGCTGGTGGACAGCCGCGAGGCCCGGCACGAGCGCACCCGCTCCCAGCTCGCCCGTGAGCAGGAGGGCGGTCTGTGGGGAGACATCCTCGGCGCCCTGCGCCAGGAGGCGCCGCGGGCCCAGCTGATCCTCAACCAGCTCAACCCGCTCGTCCGCACCGCCGTGTCCATCGACGAGCCCGAGCTGGCCCGCACCAGCGCCGAAGCCCTCTACGGACAGGCCGCGATGCTGTCCCGGCGTCCGCTCAGGCCCGCCGAGTCGAGCCTGATCAACCGCTCCTTCCTCGACCTTCTCGCCCACGCCCTGCGCAAGGACAGCTGACGATGCCGACCGCACCCCTCCCTCAGAACACGGACGAACTGTTCCAGGCGCTCCAGGAGAACGACCGGCGCCCGTACGGCCGTACCCGCACCGTCACCGCCGAGGAACTCGTCGACGCCGCCGAGCAGTTCGAGGACCCCGCCGTCCTCATCCACGCACTCCTCGAACTCCAGGAGGCGTACACCTACGGCTCCGAACCCCGGAAGTCGCCCGTCGTCTTCGCGCGTCTGCTCACCCTCTTCGACGAGCAGCCCGACATCTTCGACGAGCGCCTGCGGCACATGCTGTTCTGGCGGTTCAAGTGGGTGTCCCACGCGCTGCGTCAGCTGCCCGAGATACCCCTGACCAGCCTGCGCCAGTGGCTGACGGAGATGCGCGACCGGTACGAGAAGGCCGACCTCGGCCTCCAGCCCTACTACGGACAGGCGTACCAGCTCGCCGTCCACATCGGAGAGGACACCAACCTCGCCTACGAGTTGTGGGCGGGCCGCACCCGCACCCGGCTCAGCGACTGCGAGGCCTGCGAGATCTGCCAGCGCGCCCGGTACCACCTCAGGGCGGGCGACGACGAGCGGGCCCTGCGCGCCTGGGAGCCCGTCCTGGCCGGGAAGGAGTCCTGCAAGGAGGAGCCGGCCCGCTCCGCCTCGTACGCGCTGCTGCCCCTGCTGCGTACCGGCCGCACCGACCGGGCCCGCGAACTGCATCTCGTCGGCTACCGCGCCTGCCGCCGCAACCCCTCGATGTCCGAGGAGGTCGGCCGGCACCTGGAGTTCTGCGCGCTCACCGGCAACGAGGCACGCGGTCTGGAACTGCTCGCCGAGAACCGGAACCAGTTCGACGAGGTCGACTCGCCGCTGGACCAGTTCGGCTTCCTCACCGGCGTGGAGGTCCTCCTCCAGCGCGTGGAAACCCTCGGCCACGGCGAACTGCCCACCGTCGGATACGCGGGCCGCACCTGGACGGTTTCCGGTCTGCGCGCCGAGGTCCGCAAGCGCGCCGACGACCTCGCCGCCCGCTTCGACACCCGTAACGGAACCACGGCCCACGCCGACCGCCGCAGGGCCCGGCTCGACCAGGCCCCGCTCCTGGACGCGCTGGAACTGACCCTGCGGCCCCGCAGCCTCGACGACGCGAGCCCGGCCTCCCCGGTCGCCGCGCCCGTCGTCCGTACGGCCGCCGCCGTCCCCGACGCGCTGCCCGAACTCATCCTCAGGGCACGAACGGCCGAGGAGGAGGGGCACCCGGACGCACATGCCTGCTGGGCGCGGCTGCGCGCGCTCGTGGCCGCCCGTGACTACACCCACCCCGACGACCCGGCCGTGGGCTCGCTCTTGCGGTTGCGCGCGGACCTGCTGGCCGACGAGGGGAACCGGGCGGGCGAGAAGGACGAGTTCGCCGACGCCGCCGCCCTCCACGAGGAGGCCGCGGCCCTGTACGACGACGCCGGACTGCCGGGTCACGCGGCGCTCGCCCGCGCCTGCGCCCTGCTCGCCACCGCCGAGATCCCCGCGGAGCGGGCCGAGGGGGAGAGCGGCGAAGGGGAGAGCGCCGACGGAGCCGGGGCGAAGGCCGCGTCGCTGACCGCCGCGCACGCGTCCATCGTCCGCCTCCATGAGGAGACGCCCGGACTCGCCCCCCACCATGAGGCCCGCCTGCTGCGGCTGAGGGCGACCGCGCTCGCCCTGCGCCTGCAGACGTCGGGCAGCGAGGCCCATGTCGCACCGGTCTTCGCCGAGGTGGAAGCGCTGCTCGCGTTCGCGACCCGGCACGCCCTCGACGGGCAGATCTCCGGCGCCCTGCTGCTGCGCGCCAGTACCCACGCCATCTCCGGCAACCTGCCCACCGCGGTCACCGAGATCGACGCGCTCCTGGACCGGCTGAAGGCGCAGGGCCCCGCCTGGCACCTGCCCCGCACGCTCGGACTGCGGGGCCGGTTCCAGTTCGGCCTCCAGGCCGCGCAGGCCGCGCACGCGGACCTGTCCGAGGCCCTGCGACTGGCCGCCGACTGGCCCGCCGACACGGTCGACACCGCCCGCCTCCACGGGGATGTCGCCCAGGCCTGCATGTACCTGGGCCGCCCCGACGAGGCACTGCGGCATCTGACGCGCTCCGCCGAGCTGGAACTTCGCCGCGGCAGCCGGACGGACGCGTTCTGCACCTACAGCAACGCGGCCCAGCTCAGCCTCGACCTGGGCCGTGTCGAGGACTGCATCGCCCTGCTCGACTCCCTGCTGGCCGAACCGGACGTCACCACCGGAGAGCTGAACGACCGGATCGTCGCTCAGCTGCGCCTGACCCGTGCCCGCGCGCTGCACACGGGGGAGGACCTCAAGGCCGCCACGGCGGAGTTCGTCACCCTGTCCGCCGAGTCGGCCGACTGGGACGACGATCCGGGGAGCCACGCCATGATCGCCGCGGAGACCGCCGTACTCCTCGGTGAGTCCGGCGAGTTCGAGCGGGCCCGCGAAGTCGCGGACCAGGCACTCGCCGCCCACGCCCGGGCCCCGCGCTTCGAGCACGTCAGCAACTCCCTGCGCGAACTCGCCCGGCTCCAGGCCCAGCAGCAGGGCTCCGACGGCCTGACCGACGCGCTCGCCTTCCTCACCGACGCGGGCCGCGTCGCCGACGAGGCGCGCGCCGCCGAGTACGAGGCCCAGGGCCGCTCCCTGGACACCGCCCTGGCCTACGAACACGGCCGGGTCAACGCCTACGCCGGCGAGTACGACGACGCCCTCATCGCCCTGGACAAGGCCCTCGCCCTGCTCGGCGAGCCGGGACGGGACGACGACGCCGGCGAATGGGCCGAGTGCGTCCGCCTAGCGGGCGCCGTGGAAGGCCTCTACCTGGAACGCCCCGCCCCCGCCCTCACCCGCCTCGACGCGGCCGTCTCCCACCTGACCGCCCTGGGCCACACCGAGGAGACCGAACCCCTGACCTCCTTGGCGGCCCGGCTGCGCGACGAGGAGTGACGCGAAGGGCGCCTGCCGGGGACCTTCCCTGACAAGGCGCCCTTCCTTCTTCGGCGAACAGCTCACTGCGGCCGAGCGGTTTCGCCGGCAAGGCTGAGGGGGGTCATTAGTGCACCTTCGTTCCTGCGGCGCCTGCGAGGGTGTCCGTGCAAGTCCGGTGAGAGCCGGCGTGACGGCCTGTGGTGGTCGCTCCGTCAGGGCCCCAGTGACACTGCCGCCCCCATGAGGAGTCAGCAGGCCTGACCGGCCCAGCGTCCGTACGACCGGACGAGCCTGACCCGTAGGGTCCGGCATTCGCCCAGGTCACCGAGTTGTTGCCGCCCCGGAAGGGGGATTGAGCAACAACTTCTCGCACCCCAGGATCGGGAGTGTTCCGTCCCCACTCGGCGATCCGGCGTCTTCAGTACGCCGGCCTCGGCAGGGACGGTTCCTCGGGCGGCACCCGCACACACCGCCGCGTTCCCGATCCGGACAAAGCATCCATAAGGAGCTTATTCGTGCTGACCTGGTTCACCGGGCGTCCGCTTCAACGGGTGCCGATACGCACACTGATCATCACGGTGCTCGTCACCGCCCTGGCCGCCACGCTCCTCGACGCCTCCATCGGCAGTCGCGTGTCCGACGCGGCCAGGAGGACGTCCACCTCGGTCACGCAGCTCTGCGAGGGGACGGTCGACGCGGTCGAGGCCGCCTACGGCACCCAGACACGGCCGGTGGCGAACGGGCCCGTCGTCGAGAGCGCGGCCTTCGACACCGGTTCCTCCACGGGCACGGTCTCCGCCACCTCGTACGCGCTCACCACGCACCAGGTGGCGACCCTGGCGGCCAAGAAGAAGGAGGCCGTCACCGACTGCACGGGCAAGCTGCACAACGTGGCACAGGCCAAGTGGTCCTACCTGTCGGCGCGGGCGGTGGAGATCGCCGTGGACGCCGCCATCACCATCCTCGCCTCCACGCTGATCTGCTCGCTCACCGGGCCGGTCGGCTGCAAGTGGGGCGTGCGGTTCGCGTCCTTCGTCGGCGGGTTCGTGGGCGCGCTGGCCTTCCAGTACCTGACCGACGGCTACATCAACTGGACGAGCGTCGGCGGCGCCTTCTTCGACGCGACCGTCTCGATGCTGACGTTCTCCGGCCTCGACAAGCTGGACGAGTCCTACGTAGGCAGGGGCGTCCGGGCCACCCTGAAGAGCGCCGGGCAGGCCATCAAGGCCGTCGGCGCCCGCATCGGCGGGGCCGGACCGAACATGGTCGGCAGTGTCCAGAACGCGCTGAACTACGTCATGGGCCACAACTTCGGCGCCTTCCCCATCGCCTACACCGGCGGCGGGTCCGTCGAGCCGGTCATCGCCGAGAAGCGGGGCCAGCCGATCGCCAACGGCCTGCAGTTCCGCATTCCCTCCCACGCCTCCGGCTCCCCCGTGCACGACGACCTGTACTCGGGCAGCTGGAACTCGCCGTACTACAACTGGGACGTCGCCGAGACGCCGCACTACAACAAGGACGGCGCGGTGGGCTACCTGATCGGCCAGGGCAGCAAGTGCCTCGGCTACACCTCCTCCGGCTACGCGGTCCTCAAGACCTGCAACTACAACGACTCCACCCAGTGGTGGTTCGTCGACGGCGACGAGCTGATGGCCAACAACGGCAAGTGCATGGGCGAGGTGGAGAACTCCCAGTCGCGCCAGATGGGCAGCTGTGACGGGCTCACCTACCAGGCGAACCCCGAGAACTTCGACGACCAGTTCATCGTGACCCCGCCCGGCGGTACGTACATTCCCAACACGGTCTTCAACTGGAAGAGCCACCTGTCCTACTACGAGCACGCGTGACAGCACCACGCCGCCGAGTGCGGTGAAGCACCAAGCCCGGGCCGGTGACCAAGGTCACCGGCCCGGGCGTTGTCCGATGCCGTTCGGTTCCGCCATAGTCCGGAAGCACTGTCTTTTGTTGCTTTTGGGAGCTTCGATTGGGTCGTCCCGAGCGCCCGGTGGACCCGGACGCCGGTCCGGTCCAGCGGTTCGCCCACGAACTACGGCTGCTGCGCCAGAAGGCGGGCAGCCCGTCGTACCGCGAGATGGCCCAGCACACCGGTGTGTCGGTGACGACCCTGTCCCGGGCCGCGGCGGGTGAGCGGCTCCCGTCGGCGGCGGTGACGCGGGCCTACGCGCGTGCGTGCGACGCGGACCCGGGCGAGTGGGAAGCGCGCTGGAAGGAGGCCGCGGCGGAGACCGCCGGGGTCCAGGCGGCGGCCCGTGACGGCGCGGGCACCGCCGAGGACGACGCGAAGTCGCCGTACCGCGGACTCGCCCGCTTCGAACCCGGCGACCGCATGCTCTTCTTCGGTCGTGAGCGGCTCGTCACCGAGCTGCTCGGCCTCGTGTGCGAGCGCCGCTTCGCCGCCGTGTTCGGCGCGTCCGGCAGCGGCAAGTCCTCGCTGCTGCGGGCGGGACTGATCCCCGCCGTCCAGGAGGCCGCCGGAGAGCGCGAGAGCCCCGCGGTCGTACGGATCCTCACACCGGGTGAGCGGCCCGCCGCCACCTACGGCCACCTGCTGGCGCCCGGGGACGGCGACCCCGACACCTGGCTCATCGTCGACCAGTTCGAGGAGGTCTTCACGATCTGCCGGGACCGCGCCGAGCGCACCCGCTTCATCGACCTGCTGCTGGCGGCCAGGGAGCCGGACTCCCGGCTGCACGTGGTCATCGCCATGCGGGCCGACTTCTACGGGCAATGCGCCGACCACCCCGGGCTCGCCGACGTGTTGCGTCACTGCGGGCTGCTGATCGGGCCGATGTCCGCGACCGAGCTGCGGGAGGCGGTCACCGGGCCCGCCTCCGTCGCCGGGCTCGTCGTCGAACGCGAGCTGACCGCCCGGATCGTCGAGGAGGTCGTCGACCGGCCCGGCGCGCTGCCCATGCTCTCGCACGCCCTGCTGGAGACCTGGCGCCGCCGGCGCGGCCGTATCCTCACCCTCGCCGCGTACGAGGCTGTCGGCGGCGTCCAGGGCGCGATCGCCGCGACCGCGGAGCACACGTACGGAGCGCTGTCGCCCGGCCAGGCGGACATCGCCCAGAGACTGCTGCTGCGGTTGATCACGCCCGGCGAGGGCGTACCCGACACCCGGCGCTCGGTCACGCGCGCGGAACTGGACGACTGGGGCGATCCCGAACTTCCGGCGGTCGTCGAGCGACTGGCCGCCGCCCGGCTGCTCGCCCTCGACGGCGACACGGTCGAACTCGGTCACGAGGCGCTCATCAGCAGCTGGCCGCGGCTCGGTCGATGGATCGACGAGAACCGGGGGCGGCTGATCGCCCATCGGCGCCTCGGCGAGGACGTACGGGCGTGGCTGGACCTGGAACGTGACGGCGGGGCGCTGTACCGGGGGGTGCGGCTGGAGCGGGCGGTGGAGCTGTTCGGGACGCCGGACACCGGATGGCGTCCCGTCCTCACCGCTTCCGAACGCGCGTTCCTGACCGCCGCTCTGCGGG
The DNA here is from genome assembly GCF_000972385.1 of Streptomyces sp. WM6386. Classification (GTDB taxonomy): domain Bacteria; phylum Actinomycetota; class Actinomycetes; order Streptomycetales; family Streptomycetaceae; genus Streptomyces. Next base: position 157,264 of record NZ_JXTE01000006.1, on the reverse strand, counting down.
CCCGTGACGACGAGCGGCACGCGGTGAGCCGTACCAGGCGAAGAACCCGGCGGCTGGTCACCGCCGCCGCCGCGCTGCTCGCCCTCGCGCTGGTGATCGGGCTGGTCGCCTGGCAGCAGTACGGCACCGAGCAGAGGGACGACCGGGCGGCGGCCGCCCAGCGGGTCGCCGAGGTGGCCGACAGCATGCGCACCACCGATCCCCGCACCGCCATGCTGCTGGGCCTGGCCGCCTGGCGGATCGCCGCGCTCCCCGAGAGCCGGGCGGCACTGCTCGCCGCGCCGGCCCAGCCCGAGCGCGACGCGTTCACGGATCCCGGGCCGGGCGGCGGCAGTACCGAACGGTTCCTCGTCCGCTCCGGACGCGTCCTGCTGAGCGTCAGCGGGCGCACCTGGCACACCTGGAACACGGTGACCCACCGGGCGATCGCCTCCGGTCGGCTGCCCGTCGACAGTCTGCGCATCGAGGCGGCGAGCCGCGACGGGAAGGTCCTGGCCCTCGACGACGACGCGGGCGTACGGCTGTGGAACCTGGCCACCGGCCGGTGGACCGGAAGCACGGCGGTCGACGCGGGTGCGGAACTCGACCCCGATGTGGCGATCGCCTCTGATGCGGAGATCGCCACCTTCGACGCCGCCGCCGACGACTACCTGCTCAGCTCCGTCAACGAACCGCGCGTCGAACTGCGCGCCCTCCCGGACGGCCGCCTGCTGTTCCGGGCGACGGCGGGCTCCGAGACGAACGTGGCCACCACGGCAGACGGCCGCCTCGTCGCCGTCTGCCCCACCCGCGGCGCCGTCCAGATCCACGACATCTCCAACGGTCGTACGCTGTCCGGTGGTTGGACGAAGAACAGCGGGGCGGGCAGCTGCGACGACGACAACTCCCGTCTCGTGTTCGACTTCGGCGGGCACCGGCTCGCGGTGGTCTCCGGCGCGGACGTGCGGGTGTGGGACCTCGCGTCGGGCCGGGAGACCGCCACGTTCGACGCCCCGGACTCGGAGTCCGTCGCGTTCAGCGCGGACGGCGCCTTCCTCGCCGCCGCCGGCCCGGCACAGCTCACCGTCTGGCGCCTGTCCGCACCCGACGCTCCCGTCTTCCGCCACTCCCTCGACGGCCGCCGCATCCGGGGCGACCTCGCCTGGGACCCGCACGGATCCGCACTGCGCTACCTCGAAGGCGGCACGGTCCACACCCTCGACCTGGGTCCGTCCGTCACCGCCGCCTGGCGGGACACGGCACTGGCCGACGCACTGCTCAGCCCCGACGGCCGTACGCTCGCCACCGCCGAACAGCGGCCCGACGGCTACGTCTTCCGGCTCCTGGACCCCGCCACCGGCCGTACCCTGCGCACCCTGCCCACCGCCGCGTTCCCCGTGCCCGCCGACGAAGCCGGGCCGGTGACGGCCGCGGACGCCCACCTGCTGATGACGTTCGGCCCGGACGGCACGGCCTTCGCCTACGGCGTCACCGCGCCGGACCGCGGCACCTCGGCACAGCCGCTGACCCTGTGGGACGTCCGCCGCTCCCGCGTACGGACGACGCTGGACCTCGCGGCCTCCTCCGCCATGTCCGCCGCCGTCGAGGAACTCGCCCTGGGCCCCGGCGGACGCCTCCTCGTGGCTGTCCGAGACACCACCGCCGGCACGACGGACGCCGAGGTGTGGGACACCGCGAGCCACCGCCGAACCGCCGACCTCGGAAACCTCGACGCCACGGCCCTCGCGCTGCGCCCCGACGGCGGCCTGCTCGTCGGCGGCGACCGGGTGGCGGCCCCGCCCGCCGGCCGCAGCACGTCCCGGACCCTGGGGCTCGGGCAGGAGACGGAGGCGGTGGCGTTCAGCGCGGACGGCTCCCGGGTCGCCGTCGGTGACGCGTCCGGCCGGGTCGCCCTGTGGGACGGCAGTCTCCACCACCGGCTCGGCGTCCTTCCCAACACCTTCCCGGACCCCGTCGGCAGCGGCGCCCCGGAAGCCGTGGCCGCGCTCGCCTTCAGCCCCGACGGCGCCACCCTCGCCGTCGCGGGAGACTCCGGCACCCTCCAGCTGTGGGACACCGCGAACCGGCAGCCCCTCGGCAGCGGCCTCACCACACCCGGCGAAGCCATGACCTCCCTCGCCTTCACGACGGACGGCACCTCCCTCTACGCCACCAGCCGCCACGCCCCCGTCCAGCGCTACCGGGTGACCCCCGCCTACGCCGCCACCTGGATCTGCGCCCACACCAACACGACGCTGACAGCGGCCGAGTGGCACACGTACATTCCGGACGCGTCGTACCGGGACGTGTGCCCGGGCAACGATTGAGGGCACCCCCGCAACAGCGGCACCGACGAGCCGACAACTCCCCCGTCTTTGAGGCATGCAGCGCGACAGCTGCACGCAGTGGGGAAGGTGGCAAGGAAACGGCCAGAAGAGGAAACGGCGTGTGGCCCCTACTGATGCGCCTGCCCAGCCGCAGGCCAGGCCGGGCTCGGCTCCGCCGTAGGGCACGACCGGCTCCTTTTCCGCCACTACGCCAAGTTCCTGGACGGGGTCCGGGAGCAGGCCAACCGCCTCATCGAGCAGTCCATGCAGGAGTGGGACCGCGTCAGCCAGGGCCAACAGCCTGTGAGCTGAGGGTTTGGTCCGTGACTGGTCCGGAAGAGCTGGTCGGGAGCGGGATAGGGGTGGGAGGAACTGGGAGTTACAACGTAAACGGCGCCTCGCTCCGAGTAGGTCGAGCGGAAGGCGCCTGACGGGCAAAATGCCAGGTCAGGCGCCTCGTTTCGTGCTTCTAGAAGAAGCCGAGCTTCTTCGGCGAGTACGACACCAGGAGGTTCTTGGTCTGCTGGTAGTGCTCGAGCATCATCTTGTGCGTCTCCCGGCCGATCCCCGACTGCTTGTAACCGCCGAATGCCGCGTGGGCGGGGTACGCGTGGTAGCAGTTCGTCCAGACGCGGCCCGCCTGGATCGCGCGGCCCGCGCGGTACGCGGTGTTGATGTCGCGGGTCCAGACTCCCGCGCCCAGGCCGTACAGGGTGTCGTTCGCGATTTTGACGGCGTCGTCGAAGTCGTCGAAGGACGCGACGGAGACGACCGGTCCGAAGATTTCCTCCTGGAAGATCCGCATCCGGTTGTCGCCCTCGAAGATGGTCGGCTGGACGTAGTAGCCGCCCTTCAACTCGCCTTCGTACTCGATGCGTTGGCCGCCGGTGAGGATCTTCGCGCCTTCCTGGCGACCGATGTCGAGGTAGGAGAGGATCTTCTCGAGCTGGTCGTTGGAGGCCTGGGCGCCGATCATCGTGTCGGTGTCCAGAGGGTGCCCCGGCTTGATCAGTTCGGTGCGGGCGACCGCCGCCTGAAGGAACTCGGCGTAGCGGCCGCGCTGGACCAGGGCCCGGGACGGGCAGGTGCACACCTCGCCCTGGTTGAGGGCGAACATGGTGAACCCTTCGAGGGCCTTGTCGCGGAAGTCGTCGTCGTGCGCCCATACGTCGTCGAAGAAGATGTTGGGCGACTTGCCGCCGAGTTCGAGGGTGACCGGCTTGATGTTCTCCGAGGCGTACTGCATGATCAGCCGCCCCGTCGTGGTCTCGCCGGTGAAGGCGACCTTCGCGACGCGCGCGCTGGACGCGAGCGGCTTGCCCGCCTCCACGCCGAAGCCGTTGACGATGTTGACCACGCCCGGCGGCAGCAGGTCGGCGATCAGGCTCATCCAGTAGTGGATGGACGCCGGGGTCTGTTCGGCCGGCTTGATGACGACCGCGTTGCCCGCGGCGAGGGCGGGGGCGAGCTTCCACACCGCCATCAGGATCGGGAAGTTCCACGGGATGATCTGCGCGACCACGCCGAGCGGTTCGTGGAAGTGGTACGCCACCGTGTCGTCGTCGACCTCGCCGAGGGAGCCCTCCTGCGCGCGGATCGCCCCCGCGAAGTAGCGGAAGTGGTCGATGGCGAGCGGGATGTCGGCCGCCAGCGTCTCGCGCACCGGCTTGCCGTTCTCCCAGCTCTCCGCGACGGCCAGCGGCTCGAGATACGCCTCCATACGGTCGGCGATCTTCAGCAGGATGTCGGAGCGCTCGGTCACCGACGTACGGCCCCAGGCCGGGGCGGCCGCGTGTGCCGCGTCGAGCGCCCGCTCGACGTCCTCCGCCGTTCCGCGCGCGACCTCGGTGAACGGCTGCCCGTTGACCGGCGAGGGGTTCTCGAAGTACTGCCCACGGGCCGGCGGTACGTACTCGCCGCCGATGAAGTGATCGTAGCGCGCCTGGTAGGAGACGATCGCGCCCTCGGTGCCCGGCGCCGCGTAACGGGTCATGCTGGTCTGCCTCCCTGCAGCAGCGCTGCCCGCCGTTGGGCAGCTCTCTGCGCGAGGCTAGGGACGGGCACGTTGCAACTACGTTGCCGTCTGCCTCAGGGGCAGGGCCGGAGCGCCCCCGGTGCCGCAACTCCCCGGCGCCGTACGTCCGGTGACGACAGCTCCGCCTCCAGGGCCGCCAGGCGCGAGCGCACCGCCGCCGTCGGACGGGCCGCCACCAGAGCCCGCCACACCTCGAAGTCGTCCTCGCCCCACGGCGTGTGCGCCCAGTCCGCCAGCAGGTCAGGGTCGCGGCGGGCGATCAACGCGGTACGGAGGCCGTCGGCGATACGGCGCCTGAGGCGCACCACCGAGGGGGCCTGGGAAGCGGGCAGCAGCGGACCGGAGTACGCCGTCGCAGCCGCCGTGACCGCACCGGTCTCCAGCCGCCGTTCCACGACGGAGACATCGGACTCGACCGGCACGGTGAGCCGGTAGGGACGCGAGGCCAGCAGGCCGGGGCCCAGCAGCCTGCGCAGCCGGGCCAGTTCGGCGCGCAGTGTCACCGGCGTCACCGACTCGTCCTCGTACAGCGCGCACAGCAGCTCGTCCCCGGTCAGCCCCTCCGGATGGCAGGACAGCAGCACCATGATCTCGCTGTGCCGGCGGCTGAGCCTGATCCGGCGGCCTCCGGTGAGCAACTGGGCCTCGTCACGGCCCAGCGCGGTCAGCTCGGGCAGGTCGGCCGCGGGCAGCTCCGGGGCGAGCAGCGCCAGATGGGACTCCGCGGCCCGCGCGACAGCCTGGACGAAGCCCAGACTGTGCGGATGCGCGAGCCCGTCCCCGCCGGTGATGTCCACGGCACCCAGCACCCGCCCGGTACGGGGATCGTGCACCGGAGCCGCCGCGCAGGTCCACGGCTGCACCTGCCGGATGAAGTGCTCGGCGGCGAACACCTGTACCGGCCGGTCGAGGGCGACCGCCGTCCCCGGCGCGTTGGTCCCGACCGCGTTCTCCGCCCACCGCGCCCCCGGCACGAAGTTCATCAGCCCCGCCTGCCGCCGGGTCGACGCATGCCCCTCGACCCACAGCAGCCTGCCGTGCGCGTCGCACACCGCGAGCAGATGCTCCCCGTCGGCCGCGAAGGTGCCCAGCAGTTCACGGAACAGCGGCATCACCCGGGCCAGCGGATGCTCCGCCCGATAGACACCGAGGTCGCCGTCCATGAGCTCGACGCTCGCGCTGCCGTCGGGCCCGACACCGGCCCGCGCGGAACGTCGCCAGGAGTCCGCCACCACGGGGCGCACCGGCCGCGGCACGGTACCCGCCTCGGTGAACGTCTCGTGCGCCCGGCGCAGCATCCGCGCACGCTCGGCGGGGTCGGCCCCCGGCTCCAGGGCCACCCACGGATCGGTCAACTGGGCCTCCCCGAAAGGCGATGCGGCTGGAGACATCGTCACTCCCGGTGCGCGCGCGGACAACCTTTTCGACCGGCGTCACCCGAACGACATCACTGCCCGGCGCGCTCGACCAGCCTCATATAGCGCTCCCAGTCCCAGTGCGGGCCGGGGTCGGTGTGGTCCGAACCCGGCACCTCGTGGTGCGCGATGATGTGCGCCCGGTCCTTCGGGATCGTGTACTTGGCGCAGATGTCGGCCGTCAGCCGCGCCGACTGTTCGTACAGGACGTCCGTGAAGTAGGCAGGGCGGTCCACCCACCCCTCGTGCTCGATGCCGATACTGCGCGTGTTGTAGTCCCAGTTCCCCGCGTGCCAGGCGATGTCGCCCTCCCGGACGCACTGCGCAATGTTGCCGTCCCGGGAACGGACCACGTAGTGGGCGGACACCTGCTTCTCGGGACTACGGAAGACACCCAGGGTCTTGCGGTAGCTCGTCTGCGTCACGTGGATGATCACAAGGTCGATGGGGTGGCTCGTCGGGCGGTTCGCCGAGGTGCGGTTGGCGGACGTCGCCGGCTGCCACTCGGCGAGCGCGTGGTCGACGGCGTGGGCGTCCGCTCCGGCGCGCGCCTCCGGCAGCAGCGCGTACGGGACGGCGGTGAGGGCGGCGCCCTTCAGGAGCCGTCGCCTGCTCGGCAGCGGTCTTGCCCGTTCCATGGACGATCGCCTTTCGGTGGTGCGGTGTTGTTCGAGACGCGGGTCAGGGACGGACGGTTGCCGCGGTCTCCCTCAGCTGCGCGTGCACACCGCGGTGCGTCTCCCGCGCGGGCAGCCAGTGCTTGACGATCAGCACCACGGGAGGCGGATGCCGCACACCGGCTCGAGCGACTCGCGTGAATCACGGTACGTCGCTTGCGGGTTGGGCAGAAGGAAGCAGCGTGTTTCGGTGGACGGCCTGCGACCTGTGGAAAACTCGCTCACTCGGCCGAGTGAACAAGGCGAGTGGACCGGACCGAAGTCGCCCTGGGGTCAGGCCCGTTCGGCCACAGCGGCAGGGTCGTCGAGGACGGCCCGCACCACCGAGTGCGCGGCCCCCAGCAACGGCCCCTCGGGACCCAGCCGCGACACGGACACCGGGCACGGCGGTCCCGCCGTCCGCCGGGCCAGCTCGGCCTCCAGCGAGGGCAGCAGCCATGGTGCGAGCCCGGACAGCTCACCGCCCAGCACCACGTTCTCGGGGTCCAGCAGATTGACCGCCCCGGTCAGCGCGACGCCGAGCGCCCGCCCCGCGTCCCGCAGGGCACGACGTACGTCGTCGTCCCCTTCGGCGGCACGCGCCGCGAGCAGCCCGACCCGGTCGCCCCCCGGCTCCAGACCGGCCGCACGCAGCACGGCCTCCTCACCGGCGTACTGCTCCAGGCACCCACGCCCACCGCACGGGCACTGCGGCCCCTCGGGTTCCACCGGCACATGCCCCAGCTCGCCCGCGAAGCCGCGGGTCCCGCGCAGCAGACCGCCGGCCACGACGACGGCCGCACCGATGCCGATCTCCGCCGACACATGCAGGAAGTCGAGCGGGGTGCCGTCGCCGAGCCAGAGTTCGGCGAGGGCGCCGAAGTTGGCCTCGTTGTCCACGGTCAGCGGGAACGCCGTGGGCAGCAGGGCGCCGAGGTCCGTGTCGTGCCAGTCGAGGTTCGGGGCGCGCACGACCGTACGGCCGTCGCGCGCCACCAGGCCGGGCACGGCCACGGCGAGCCCCGTCGGCCACAGGCCCTCGCCCTCCGCCTCGGTGACGACCCGGTCGATCAGCTCGGTGAGTTCCTCGATCACCGGCGCGGGGGAGCGACCGCGGTTCGCACCGTGCCGTACGGCACGGACCCGCACCTGGCCGCGCAGGTCGACCGCGCAGACCGCGAGGTGGTCGACGCCGACCTCGGCGCCGAGCCCGGCGGGACCGTGCGCGCTGACGGCGAGCGCCGACCCGGGTCGGCCCACCCGGCCCGGCCGCTCGGGGCCGAGCTCTTCGAGCAGGCCCGAGCGTATGAGCTCGTCGACGAGGGTCGACACGGCCGCACGGGTCAGCCTGATCCGCGAGGCGACGGCGGCACGGGAGAGCGGTCCCTCGGCGCTGACGGTGTGCATCACCCGGGCCAGGTTGCGGCGGCGCATGCCCTGCTGGGTGTCGGGCAGCGCGCGCCCCGGTCCGGCCGGGTGGGCGTCGTGCAGCGGTGCGGTCATGCCTCCGCCAGTCCTCTGGTGATCGATACGGTTCGCCGCGAGCCCGTCAGGCGGTGGGCGACCTCAGCGGGCCGCCGCGCGCCTGCCGGGCGGCGGACGTCTCAGCCGGTCTCCGCCGGCCTGTCCAGCAGCGGAGCCGCGTCGGAGAGTACCCCGGAGATCCTCGCCATCGTCGCCTCGTCCCGCTCCACGGCCTCCAGTACCGGGCCGGCGGTCGTGTTCCAGCGCCGGGCGACCGCGGCCGGGTCCTCGCCGGTCAGCAGGCCCGCCGCCTGGGCGGCCGCGCCGAGTGCGACGAGCTCCTTGGCCTCGGGGATCTGCACGGGACGGCCCGAGAGCCGGCGTACGGTCTCCTGCCAGGCCCTGCCCCGGGCGCCGCCGCCGATCAGCAGCAGCGGGACCGAACGGTCCGCGTCCTCGTCGAGGACCAGGTCGAGCGCGCCCAGCAGCGCGTGGACGGCACCGTCGTAGGCGGCCTGCAGGAGCTGGCCGCCGGTGGTGTCGTGCCGCAGGCCGTACAGGAGTCCGGAGGCGCCCGGCAGTGCTGGGGTGCGCTCGCCGTCCAGGTACGGCAGGAGCGTGACAGCGGTGGTGGGCTCCACGGCCTCCCGGTCGAGGCCGAGCAGGGCGGCGACGCGGTCGACGGCGAGCGTGCAGTTCAGGGTGCAGGCCAGGGGCAGCCAGTCCCCGTGCGCGTCGGCGAACCCGGCCACGGTGCCGGTCGGGTCGGAGGGGCGCCGCTTGGAGACCGCGTACACCGTGCCCGACGTGCCCAGGCTCAGCACGGGGGTGCCGGGACGCAGTCCGAGGCCCAGCGCGGCCGCCGCGTTGTCGCCGGTGCCCGGGGCGACCAGGGTGCCCTTGGAGAACGGCAGGTCATGGCCGTCGCGCACGGTCCCCGCCACCTCGCCAGGCCGGACCACGCGGGGCAGCAGGGCGGGGTCGAGACCGACGTGCGCGAGGGTCTCCTCGTCGTACGCCTCGGTCGCCGACACCCACCAGCCGGTACCGGAGACGTCGCCGCGGTCGGTCGTGCCCTGGCCCGTGAGGCGCTCGGTGAGGTAGTCGTGCGGGAGGCGCACCGCTTTGGTCGCGCGGATCGCGTCCGGCTCGTTCTCGGCGAGCCAGGCCCACTTCGTGACCGTGAAGGACGGGCCCGGCACGCTGCCGGTGCGCTCCGCCCAGGCCTTCGGTCCGCCCAGTTCCTCGATGAGCCGGGCGGCCTGCGGCGCGGAGCGCACGTCGTTCCACAGCAGGGCGGGGCGTACCGGCTCGCCCTGCGCGTCCAGCGTGACGAGGCCGTGCTGCTGCCCGCCGATCGACACGGCGGCGGCCTCGCGGGCCGCGTCACCGCACTGGTGCAGGGCCTCGCACAGGGCGTCCCACCACTGGCGCGGGTCGCTCTCGCGCCCCGCCCCGGAGGAGACGGTGTGCGACGCCTGTCCGCTCGCCACCACCCTTCCGGTCGACGCGTCGACGACCAGGGCCTTGGTGGACTGCGTGGACGTGTCCACGCCGACGACGAGCGGACCCTCGGCAGCTGACATCAGGCTCTCCCTTTTGCGTGCTCAAGCGGCTCGTGTCTCCGTCCGAAGACCGTCGGAGACATCTTGTCTCTTCCCAGAGACGCGATCGCATACTAATTTGTAAACGGCCATGACGAAATAGTCGCAAGCAATCAAGGAGTCGCGGCATGAACTACCAGCCCACCCCCGAGGACAGGTTCACCTTCGGCCTGTGGACCGTCGGCTGGCAGGGAAGGGACCCGTTCGGCGACGCCACGCGGAGTGCCCTGGACCCCGTCGAGACCGTGCGGCGCCTGGCCGAGCTCGGCGCCCACGGTGTGACCTTCCACGACGACGACCTGATCCCCTTCGGGTCCTCGGACACCGAGCGCGATGGCCACATCAAGCGCTTCCGGGAGGCCCTCGACGCGACCGGCATGAAGGTGCCGATGGCCACCACCAACCTCTTCACGCACCCCGTCTTCAAGGACGGCGCGTTCACCGCGAACGACCGTGACGTGCGCCGCTACGCCCTGCGCAAGACGATCCGCAACATCGACCTGGCGGTCGAGCTCGGCGCCGAGACCTACGTCGCCTGGGGCGGCCGCGAGGGCGCGGAGTCCGGCGCCGCCAAGGACGTACGCGTGGCCCTGGACCGCATGAAGGAGGGCTTCGACCTCCTCGGCGAGTACGTGACCGAGCAGGGCTACGACCTGAAGTTCGCGATCGAGCCCAAGCCGAACGAGCCGCGCGGCGACATCCTGCTTCCCACGGTCGGCCACGCCCTGGCGTTCATCGAGCGCCTGGAGCGCCCGGAGCTCTACGGCGTCAACCCGGAGGTCGGCCACGAGCAGATGGCCGGGCTGAACTTCCCGCACGGCATCGCGCAGGCCCTGTGGGCGGGCAAGCTCTTCCACATCGACCTCAACGGCCAGTCCGGCATCAAGTACGACCAGGACCTGCGCTTCGGCGCGGGCGACCTGCGGTCCGCCTTCTGGCTGGTCGACCTGCTGGAGAGCGCCGGTTACGCGGGTCCCAAGCACTTCGACTTCAAGCCGCCGCGGACCGAGGACTTCGACGGCGTCTGGGCGTCGGCCGCGGGCTGCATGCGCAACTACCTGATTCTCAAGGAGCGTGCGGCCGCCTTCCGTGCCGACCCGCAGGTCCAGGAGGCGCTGCGGGCCGCGCGTCTGGACGAGTTGGCGCAGCCCACGGCGGCGGACGGCCTGAAGTCGCTGCTCGCGGACCGTACGGCCTTCGAGGAGTTCGACGTGGAGGCGGCCGCCGCGCGCGGTATGGCCTTCGAGCAGCTCGACCAGCTGGCGATGGACCACCTGCTGGGCGCCCGCGGCTGAACGCACGCGCGCGTGCGTGTGTGATCGGTCTCCGGGTTTGATCGGCCCCCGCGCGGAATGCTCCGGAACGATGCCATCCATGGCATGAGTCGGTATCAACTTCCGTGCGGGGGTCGCGCCGTGCCCCGCACACGGCGACCCTGGACGGTATGGCCATGCCGCCCGTACCGCCTCAGCCGCCCGGGCCGCCGGACGACACGCCGCCCTACGGCGGCGGCTTCGGCCCTCCTCCTGAAGGCTTCGGCTCCTCGGGAGGGGGCTATGGGCCTCCGGGCGGGTACGGTCCGCCTCCCGGAGGCAACGGACCGCCCACGTACGGGGGATGGGATCCGCCTCCTCCGCCGGAACCGCCCGGTGGCCCGGGCCGGGGCCGCAATCCGCTGTTCATCCTGCTCACCGTGCTCGTGGTCGGTGCCGCCGTCGCCGCCATCGTGCTGATGGCGTCGGGCAGCGACGACGACTCGCCGGGCGACAAGCCCAGCGCGAGCGCGAGCAGTTCGCCCCGCCCCACCCTGAGCCTGCCGACCGGACTGCCCAGCGAGCTCCCGACGAAGCTGCCGACCCAACTGCCCTCGCAGTTCCCCACCGACCTGCCGAGCGAGTTCCCCAGCGGCCTCGAGTCGCTGATCCCGTCCTTCGCGTCCGACGAAGTGCCCTACTACATGCTGCGAACCGGCGACTGCTTCGACACCGACGGCGGCCGGCCCGGGCAGGCGGCCAAGCGCCCCTGCGGTAAACCGCACGACGCCGAGGTCGTGAAGATCGCGGAACTCGAGGGCGACTACACGACCGACGCGGCCCTGAAGAAGGCCGCGTCGGACCTGTGCGAGCGGACCCTCGACGACAAGGCGGCGGACCAGCCCGGCGGGACCGTGCGCGGCATCCTGGTGCAGTACCCGGACCCCGCCGGCTACCGGCTCGGCATCGACAACGTCGCCTGCAGCCTGGCCGCCGACACCCAGGGCGCCCGCAAGCTCACCGCACCCCTGACGTGATCAGACGCCGCGCGGCAGCCGCACGTACGTCACCGTCGTCTCCACCCCGCTGTCGACCAGCCGGCCCTGAGCGTCGAACGCGCCTGTGCCGTCGGTCATCCCGAAGTCGTTGTCGTTGATCAGGGCGAGCGTGTCGCGGTCCACGCGCGCGACGCCCTCGATCTTCCCCGGCACCCCGTCGACCGCGCCCAGGTCGACGACCGGACGCTTGGCGAGCACCGGCACACCCGAAGCGGCCGGATCGTCGAGCTGCTCCAGCGACGGCGACGTCGTGTCGTCGTCATAGGGGCCGCCGAGGATGTTCGCCTCGCGGTCCAGGTGGACGAGCTGGAGCCGTGCCGCCTTGTCGGTGCGCTCCTCGACCAGCAGACGGTTGCCGCCCACCGCGACCACCGAGGAGATCTTCAGCTCGGAGGTGTCGTCCTCGCTCGGGTCGACGACGTCCACCGGGTCGAAGCGGTACGCGTACTCGGCTGTGACGGCCTTCTTCCTGGGCGAGAACCGCAGCAGACGGGCGGTGCGCGACGCCTCACCCGCGTCCGTGTCCGGCAGGGACAGCGGGCTCTGCACGGCCAGCACGAGGTCGCCGCCCGGCAGCTGGGCGAGCCCCTCGAAACCGCGGTTGATCTTCCGGTGCAGCAGGACGGCGGGCAGCGCCTCCACCACCGGATAGCCGGCGCCGGTGAGATGCAGCCCCTCGGGGACGTAGCGCGTCAGCACCTTCCCGCGCGCGGAGACATGGACCAGCGAGGGCCCGTACTCGTCGGCGAGCCAGAAACTGCCGTCCGCGGCCCGCACGATGCCCTCGGTGTCCAGCCCGCTCGGGTTGTACGACAGAGACGTCCTCGCGTCATAGGTGTACGGCGCCTCGTCGCGCCCCTCCTGGTTCGGCAACCCGGTGACCGGCTTGCCGGAGGAGGTGGTGATCGGGACCGCGTCCAGCACCCTGACCGTGTCGCCGGACACCTTGATCCTCACGATCGCCGGGTCGAATCCGGGCACGGGGAACGTACGGCGCTTCGTGCCGTCGACCTTGATCTGGCCGTTGGGCCCGCGATCGGTGACGGTCCAGAACTCGCCCTTGCGGCCCGCGGGGTAGATGTCGCTGCCGATGCCGCCGACGTCCACGCCCCGGTCGTCCCCCACCGTGCCGGGCAACAGCCCGTTGCTGAACGCGCCCAGCGGGATGTCCCCGAGCGTCGCCGCGCGGATGACATGCGGCTCGCCCGACGCGGCGCCCTCGGCCGGGGAAGCGGCCACGAGCGCGGCCAGCACGGCGAAGGGCACGCCCGCCGCGAGGGAACGGTGGACGCGGCGCCGGCCGGTGGCAGACGGGGACATCGGGCCTCCTGGGTGCACAAGTTCACTGACAGCGGCCAGATTTGGGCCCCGTGTCGAACGCCGCACGACCGGCAGGTGAACGACGTGTGGCAGGGGCTCGTCGAGCGTGGGTGAGGATGGGGCCCATGACACAAGAGGTACTGCAAGTCGTGGCGGCCGCGATCGTCCGCGAGGGGCGGCTCCTGGTGGTGAGCAAGCAGGCGGCCCCCGAGGTCTTCTATGTGCCGGGCGGCAAACCGGACCCGGGCGAGGCGCCCCTGGAGACCCTGTACCGCGAGCTGGACGAGGAGTTGGGGGTACGGCCCCTGGAACCGCGGTTCCTGGCCGATGTCGAGGCCATGGCGGCCCTCGAAGGCGTGCCCATGCGGATGTCCCTCTACGGCGCCCGTCTCGCCCAGGTGCCGCGCCCCGCCGCCGAACTCGCGCACATGCGCTGGATCACCGGGCACGAGGACGACATCCGGATCGCGCCCGCGGTCAGGGACCACGTCCTGCCGATGCTGTGGCAGGGCCGCCTCACGGAGTCGTAGCAGCCCTGGCGGGCGCCAGGAACACGACCACGTCCGTCTCCTGGCCGGGCAGCGGTTCGGGCTCCGTCCAGCCGGTACGCCGGTAGAACGCGAGCGTGTCGTGCGCCTGGTCCCAGGTCAGCAACCACGCCCGGCCCTCCGGCACGGAGACGGTCAGGGCCGACAGCAGCCGACGGCCCAGACCCGTGCCGCGGGCGCGCGACCGTACGCCCAATTCGTCGACCTCGAAAGCGCCGACCAGCAGCTCGTCGACCCGGTCGGCGCCGAGCCGTCGGCTGACCTTGCCGTACGCGCGGTCGCTGCGAAAGGGGGACCGCGTCGTCCAGCCCGTGACGAAGCCGTCCACCCCACCGCTGTCCGAGAGCGCCAGGACGGCACGGAAGCCGGGGCGGTGCGCGTCCGTCTCCAGCCGCTCCCGGAACGCCGCGCGGGTCTCCTCGGCGTTCCGGTGGTCCCAGGGCGGGGCGGTGAAGATCTCGACGTACGCCTCGGTGAGCTCGTCCGCGACGGTGAGGATGTCCTGGCCGAAGTGCCTCATGACACATCAACCTATCTCCAGGGCCTCCTGAGCCGCAGCCAGCGCGGTCGCGGGATCCTGGACGCCGCCCCCCGCGGGCACCCAGCGGCCCCGCTCCTTCCGGTACGGCCACCAGCGGCCGTCCCGTCCCAGGCGCAACTGGCTCGAAGAGCCCACGACCGTCCACCGGTTGCCCCTCGCCCGCAACGACGGCCGCTCCTCCTCGTCCCACGCCGAGTCGAGCGCGGCACGCGCGCGTGCGAGCGTTTCACCCCCTGCCGTCCATTCCTCCTCGAGCACGTCCAGCGCGGCCACGCCTCCGTCCCGCCACGCGCGCATGGCCGGCGCCAACTCCTCCATGGCGCGCCCCGAGCCCTCTGCCAGCCGCTCCAGCACGGTCCTCTCCGAAATGCCCACCGCGAGGCGGACGGCGTCCTGGGCGAGCGTCAACTCGTCGTCGAAAGCGTCCTGTTCGGCCAGCAGACGGTATGCCTGTGCCGCGGTCCGGGCGGCCAGGAACTCCAGGGCGGCCGGACCGACACCGGAGGGGGCCGGCGTCTCGGTGTCCAGGGACGGTGGTACGCCGGGCTCCTCGGGGAGCTCCGGCAGGGCGGGCAGCGGCGGAAGGATGTCCCCGGCCGCGTACGCCTCGGCGGCGTCCACGCCCTCCTGCAGGGCCGGCGCCTCATCGGGTACGGCGGTGCGGTCCTGGAGGTCGTGCAGCAAGGCGCGTTCACCGCGGCCCCGCATCAGCAGCAGGACGAAGGGGTCCTCGTCCAGCAGCCGCGCCACCTGATAGCAGAGCGCCGCCGTGTGCCCGCAGTGGTCCCAGGCGCCACAGTCGCACTCCGGCTCCAGATCGCCCATCCCCGGCAGGAGTTCGACGCCCGCGGCCGCCGCGTCCTCGACCAGGTGCGGAGGCATGTCGCGGTCCAGGAGAGCCGCGACATGGCCGGCGCGCGCGACGGTCATGTCCAGGAAGCGGTCCCACTGGTCGTCGGACAGCTGCTCCAGCAGCACATCGGCCCGGTGCGGGGTGCGGTCGCGGTCCTGGACGACGGCCGTGATGCGCCCCGGCCGTACCGACACCGCGCCGACGGCTCCCGCGCGCGCGAGGCTCCGGCCGGTCTTCACCTGCGCGGTGTCGAGCGCGGCGTCCTCCAGCGCCTTCAGCCAGGCCTGGCCCCACCAGCTCTGCGCGAAGCCCCTCCCGCGCGCGGGAGGGAACGCGGCGAACGTGCGCTCCGTCTCGTCACTCATCGTGTGCCCCCTCGCAGTTCGACCAGATCCGCCAGCTCCGCGTCCGTCAGTTCCGTGAGGGCCGCCTCACCGGCGCCGAGCACCGCGTCGGCCAACTCCCGCTTGCGGCTCAGCATGTCGGCGATGCGGTCCTCGATGGTTCCCTCGGCGATCAACCGGTGCACCTGCACCGGCCGGTTCTGCCCGATCCGGTACGCACGGTCGGTGGCCTGTGCCTCCACGGCCGGGTTCCACCAGCGGTCGTAGTGCACGACATGCTCGGCCCGGGTGAGGTTCAGCCCCGTACCCGCCGCCTTCAACGACAGCAGGAAGACCGGGACCCCACCGTCCTGGAAGTGCTGGACCATCGCCTCCCGTTGAGCGACGGGCGTGCCGCCGTGCAGGAACTGCGAGGGCACTCCGCGGGTGGCCAGGTGCCGCTCGATGAGGCGGGCCATCTGCACGTACTGCGTGAAGACCAGCACGCTCGCCCCCTCGGAGAGGATGGTGTCGAGCAACTCGTCCAGGAGCTCCAGCTTTCCGGACCGTCCGACGATCCTCGGCCGGTCCTCCTTGAGGTACTGCGCCGGGTGGTTGCAGATCTGCTTCAGCCCGGTCAGCAGCTTCACGATCAGCCCTCGCCGCGCCATGTTGTCGGCGCCGGAGATCTCCGCGAGCGTCTCGCGCACCACGGCCTCGTACAGACCCGCCTGCTCCTTGGTGAGCGACACCGCGCGGTCCGTCTCCGTCTTCGGCGGCAGCTCCGGAGCGATGCCCGGATCCGACTTGCGGCGGCGCAGCAGGAACGGGCGCACCAGCCGCGACAGCCGCTCGGCGGCCCTCGGATCCCGGCCGCCCTCGATGGCCTGCGCGTACCGGGCGCGGAACGCGCCGAGGCGGCCCAGCAGGCCGGGAGTCGTCCAGTCGAGGATGGCCCACAGCTCCGACAGGTTGTTCTCCACCGGGGTGCCGGTGAGCGCCACGCGTGCGCGTGCGCCGATGGAACGCAGCTGCCGTGCCGTCGCCGAGTACGGGTTCTTGACGTGCTGCGCCTCGTCCGCCACGACCATGCCCCACGACACGTCGGCCAGCCGGTCGGCGTCCAGCCGCATCGTGCCGTACGTGGTGAGCACGAACTCCCCGGCGGCCAGGGCGTCCAGGTCCCGTCGCGGCCCGTGGAAGCGGCGCACGCGCGTGCCGGGGGCGAACCTCTCGATCTCGCGCTGCCAGTTGCCCATGAGGGAGGTCGGGCACACCACGAGCGTGGGACCGGCGGTGGAGGCATCCGTCTGCCGGTGCAGATGCAGCGCGATCAGCGTGATCGTCTTGCCGAGCCCCATGTCGTCGGCGAGACAGCAGCCCAGCCCCAAGGAGGTCATCCGCGCCAGCCAGTTGAGGCCGCGCCGCTGGTAGTCCCGCAGCGTGGCCGCGAGCTCCGCGGGCTGCTCGACCGGCTGTTGCGCCTCGGGGTCCGCGAGCCGTTCCCGCAGGTCCGCGAGCCATCCCGTGGGGTGCACCTCGACCCGGTGGCCGTCGATCTCCGTGGAGCCCGTGAGAGCGGCGCCGAGCGCGTCGACGGGGGTGATCTTGCGGTCCTGCTGGGCGCGGGCCCGGCGCACCTCCTGCGGGTCGATCAGGACCCACTGGTCGCGCAGCCGCACGACAGGGCGGTTCGACTCGGCCAGTCGGTCGAGCTCCTCGCGGGTGAGCTGCTGGTCGCCGAGTGCGAACCGCCAGTTGAAGGCCAGCAGCGCGTCGGCGGAGAGGAACGAGGGGGTGTCCGAGGAGAGTCTGCCGGGCTCCGACGTGTCGTCCGGCGGACCGACCACCGCGCGGGCCGTCAGTTCGCGGGCGAGCTCCTTGGGCCAGTGCACGTCGACTCCGGCGCCGGCGAGGGTCCGGGCGCCGGCCGAGAGGAGATCGATGACCTCCTCGTCGGCGAGTTCGAGCGCGTCCGGCACGGCCGCCGAGAGCAGGGGCGCGAGCGGCGGCCAGGCGCGGGCCGCGCGGCGCAGCGCGAGCAGGGCGTCCATCCGCGCACGAGGGCCGAACGCCCCGCCCGGCCCTGTCCACACCTCGCCGGCGTCCGCGACCAGCGCCGGATCGCTCACGTCGTGCACCTGCAGCACGGCCCGGAACGCCGGGGTGGCCTCGTCCCGCGCCGCGGTCGAGAGACCGGGTGCCTCGATCCGCAGCGACAGCCGTACGCCCGCGTCGTGACCGGCGGCCACATCGGCCGCCCAGGCCCGGTGCCCGGGCACGTGCTGCGGTTCCCGCGCCGCGTAGGCGGGGCCGCCGGTCACGAGCGACGCGGCGGGGGAGCGGGGCAGCGTGTCGGCGATCGCGTCGAGGAAGGCGCGCAGCAGCCGCTCGGGATCGGGCAGCCGCAGCGGTGGGCCGCCGTCGAGCGGTACGGCGTGCGCCTCGGGCGGCATCGCCGCGGCCAGCGCCCGGATACGCTCGACGTCCTCGGGGCGCAACGGACCCACGCGCCAGGCGTCGTTGTCGCCCTCGGACAGGCCGGGCAGCAGCAGTCCGCGAGCCGCGAGCTGCAGTGCGTGCACGGCGGCCGTGCCCCAGAACACGGTCGCCCGATGGCCGTGCGTGGCGGCACGCGCACGCGTGAGGACGGGCAGGGCCGCCCGCACCGGCAGCAGCACGGCCGGCACGGTCACCGTCTCCACCCCCTCCTCGCCGGGCGCGACGACGGTCAGGTCCTCGACGTAGCCCGACGCGACGGCCGGCGGTGCGTCGCCATCGGGGTCCCAGAAGGCGACGGAACCGGTGCGGGCCGGGTCGCCGGGGACGAACACGGCACAGCATCGGGCCAGTTCAGAGATCTCGGACGGTGTTGCCGCGGGAATCCTCGGCACAGGAATGCGATACTCCTCAAACTTGACTACTCAGCGCGGAGTGGCCGAGGGTACAGCACCTGCTCGGTCGACCCGGAATGACCGGGCCGTGATCTGGGTCACCTCATGGTGGGGATGGGTATCCCTGTCTCAGGGACACCTAGGGGTAGCGCCTCAGGGACGTCTCAGGGTCGTGGTGCGGAACCGTGGGGAGCGCGGGCCCGTTCTCAGGACAGAGAGCGGCTGTGGCCGCGGAGGAGGCGACACATGTCGAAGAACGCGAAGATCGCCGCAGGAGGTGTGGCGGTCGGCATCCTTCTGCTGATCTGGCTGCCGTGGTGGGCCGCGCTCCTGATAGTCCTGGGAGTGCCGGCCGCCGCGTACCTCACGCTGGACCCCTCGCAGCGGCGCAGGTTGCGCCGTGTCTCACGCAAGGAGCTCGGTCGCTGAGAGCCTCGGCTACCGGGCCGCCTCGGCCCGGTCGGCCAGGGTGCAGGAGTTGACCACGTCGCCGCTCGCGGGCCTGCTCACGGCATGGTCCGCGGGCGGCGGGGTGCCTCGCTCCACCCATGACACCAGCGCGTCGAAGGCCGACCGGTAGCAGGGCAGGATCGGCCGCAGCAGGTCCGGATAGGTGTCGTACAGGCCGTCGACATGCGTGCCGCCCTCGACCGTGTAGTAGCGGTGCACACGGCCCCTGCCGCTCGCGTCGACCATGCGCGCGTACACATCGGAGTCGGCGGCCTCGGGCAGCAGCGCGTCCAGGTCGCCGTGCAGGGTGATCAGCGGTCGGCCGATCCGTCCGGTCAGCGCCACCCGGGCCACGGCGCGACGGACGGACGCCGGGCGTGCGGTGTAGTCGTAGACCGCGTCGGTGGCGCAGGGCGCCAGCACCTGCTCCGTGGTGGTCCCCGCGGTCGGGCCGGGGCAGGCGGGGTCGTAGGCCGGGTCGAACTCGGCGCGGTAGATCTTCTGCGTGACCCCCAGTAGGCCTTCTCGTGGTACGGCCACAGGAACTCCGAGCCGCGCGCGAAGCCCACCGCATACAGGTCCTCGTCCCGCGCCGAGCCGGTCGTACGGGCCACGGCCGCGGGCAGCGAGGTGAGCAGATTCGGGCCGTCCGCGGTCCACAACGCGCCCTCCCAGTCCACGCCGCCGTCGTACAGCTCCGGATGGTTCTCCAGCTGCCAGCGCGTCAGATAGCCGCCGTTGGAGATGCCCGTCATGTACGTGCGGCTCGGCGTGTGCCCGTAACGCCGGGCCACCGCACGCTTGGCCGCGCGCGTGAGCTGGGTGGTGCGCGCGTTCCACTCGGCGACCGCGTCACCGGGGCGGGTGCCGTCGCGGTAGAAGTCGGCGCCGTTGTTGCCCTTGTCGGTCGCGGCGTAGGCGTAGCCCTGCGCGAGCACTTGGTCGGAGATCGCCGTGTCCGTGGCGTACTGCCTGCGCGTACCCGGTGCGCCGGTGATGACGAGTCCGCCGTTCCAGCGGTCCGGGAGTCTGATCACGAACTGGGCGTCGTGCTGCCATCCGTGGGTGGCGTTGAACCGGGAGGGGTCCGGGAAGTAGCCGTCGATCTGCACACCGGGAACCCCGGACGGGGTGCGGGTCGCCCTGGCCGTCAGCCCCGCCTGGTCGGCCGTGTCGGTGTACGGGGTGCCGGCCAGCCCGGTGGTCGTCAGGTCCGTGAGACACGCGCTCCGTTGGAAGGCCGCGCCCGGCACGTGGACGCGGTCCTGTCGTGCGCAGTGACCATCTGCCGTGCCTGCGGCGGGAGTCGGCCAGGTGAGGACCGTCGCCACGAGTGCGGCGGCGAGGAGCGGGACGCCTCGGGACAGGTGCATGAGGGCCTCCGGTACGGGTCGGGGAGTCGCGGGCTGCCTCATGGTGCGAGTGCTGTACGGCGCCATCCATGGGTCGGGGCCACATGGAATGAGCTCGCCATATGTGAAGTGCCGTGTGGAGGAAGGGGATCGAAGAGGCGCGAGAAATTCGTTTGCGCAGGTGATCAGCGGCACCCCACCATGGCCGACATGACTTCTGGAAAGGGGGCCCAGCGACTCCACGGTGAGCGCTGATGGCCGCATACGAGGCGTCCCCGACGCCGTCCCGACAGCCCCAGAACCCGCCGGCGCCCCTGACGCCCGCCTGGCTGAGGGCCCACTTCGACACCCTGCCCTTCCCGGCCCGTACGAGCGCCCTGGCGCGCTATGCCCGCACCCTCGCTCCGGGCGCCTACGAGACGCTCCACCATGTCCTCGACCACGGCGATCACGCCGACCGGCACACAGCTCTGTTCCTCGCGGTGGTCCGCCGCGACCTGGAACGGGTGACGGAGGCTCTCGCCGACCCGCTGCTGGGACGCCGGGCCCGCTCGGCGGCCATCCGGCTGCCCGTACCCGAACAGGCCCTGGTGCGCCTGGCCCTGAGCGACATCAGGGCTGTACGCCACGACACCTATCGACTCCTCAAGCTGAGCCGCCGTACCGCACTGGCGGCCAGGCTGCTGCCGCAGATCCACGAATGCCACGGCGGCCGGGAAGCGGCCGCACTCCTGCCCGCCTGCCCACCCGAGACGGTGGCCGAATGGCTGCCCCGCGTCGAACCGGCACCCGGCGTCCTCAACTCCCTGGCCCGCACCGCCCCCTACGCCGTCGCCGTACACGTGACGGCTCAATGCGCGCACCGTCCCCAGCACCTGACCCGCCAGTTCCGTGCCGTCGCGTCGCTCGCCGCCCGGCGTGAGCCGCGCGCGGCGCTCCTGTTGCTGGAACGGACACCGCTGCTGCTCACTCCCGCAGCCGTCCTCTCCGCCCTGACCCGGCCCGCCGAAGCACTGGCGGTGCTGCGCACACCACCCCCCGGCCCCGGCGACCGCGCCCGGGAACGCCTCGTCCCCGTAGGCCCGCTGCCGCCCTCGCTGCGCCAAACGCTCCTCGCCCTGCCCGCACACGACCTGGCGGAACTCGCCGAGCACTGCCGCTGCACCGGACGCCGACCCGTCGCGCCGGGCCGCACCGACGTCACTCCGGACGATCTGCTCGCTCTCCTCCCACCCGCCGAGCGGCGTCGCATCGTCGAGAAGCACACCAGGGCAACGCCACGGCCCGTCCCGGCGCCGGTCAACGCCCTGGCCGCACTCGAACCCGCCGACCGGGCGGATCTGGTCCGTCCCTCGGCGGTGCGCGGCGAACGCCGCCCCTGGAGCCTGGTCCGAGCGGCACAGGCCCTGCCGCTCGCCGAGGGTGAACCGTTGCTGAAGGCGCTCGCGGACAACCACCGCGTCCAACACCGCTCCCTGGCCTGGCCCGCTCTGCTGATCTGCGCCGAACTCGAAGGCGACCCCGAGCAGTTCGCCCGTATCGCCGCCGACTGTGAACGGGCCTGGCACGACCAGGACGCCGTGCGCCGTCCCGCGCTCGAACAACTCGCGGGCGCCGCCGGTCACCTGCTCGCCGCCCTGCCCGAACGCGTCCTGCGTGACGCCGTCCTCACCACCGTCCAGGCGCACGACTCGACGGAAGACACCGTCAGGGCCGCGCGACGACTGCTCCACCGGGTCGCCGAGCGGGCGGCGGCGACCGGCCGCCCGGACCGGGCGGCCTACGCGGCCGGACTGCTCGGCGAACTCGTCACGCGCCCCGAACAGACCGAGGCGCTGCCCCCGTTGCACGTCGGCGAGACGACCGCCCGGGCCATCTGGACGGCGATCGCACCGACGGCCCTGCGCCGGCCCGAGGTGGGCACCGCCCTCACGGAGCTCCTCGCGACACACCTCACCGCGCTGCCGGAACTCGACGCCGAGGCGCTGCGGCTCGCCGCCGAGTGCGACGATCCGCACCTCGCGACGCGTGCCGCGGCGGCATGGGTCCGACCGCCGCGGCTGCGCGAACAGCGCTGCGCCGAACTGATCGCCCTGGACCCGACCTTCGTCACCGTTCCCGTCGTCCTGCGGACCGTCGCCACCCGCCGCACCGATCTGCTCGACCCCGTCCTGGCCGCCGCACGCGAGGGCCTCCCCGGCCGGTTGCGCACCCGCCGCACCACTTGGACACTGCACCTCGCGCCCGGCGTCGCCGGAAGGTGGCTGCCTGCCCAGCGGGACGCCTGGGAAGAGCACCACGCGCGCGTGGTGCTCGACGAATCGGCTCCGCTGCGCGTGCGGACCGATGCGGCGAGGCTGCTGAGGGACCCCGAACGTCTGACGGCGCTCACGCAGGATGCCCCACAGCCGGTGGCAGCGGCGGCACTCGTGGCCCTCGGCGACGTCCCGGACCGCGATCATGTCTCTCTTCTGCTGCGGCACGCGGGAACCGGGGGCGTGCGCGGCCGTGCCGCGATGGCCTCGGTGCGGCGGCTGATCGCACGGCTGCCGGACGACGAAGCGGTACCCCTGCTGGCACCCGTGGCGTGCGCCGCGGACGGCCCGGTGGGCGCCCGCAAGGAAGCCGTACGGGCGCTGGCCGACCTCCCACGGCAGGACGCCTTCGAGGCCCTCCTGGCGGCCTGGGACGTGCCGGGCCGGCATCGGGACGTGCGCGCCGTCCTCGCCCGCGTCCTGCTGCCGGCGATCGACCACCGGGACGTGGCCGACCGTCTGGAGGGGGCTGTCCATGAGACCGCCGTACGCGACGAGGTCGTACACGCACGCGTGGGCATCGGTCGCACGGTTCCGAGGGAGGCGTACGCCGCCTTCCTGGTACGGCTGATGGAGACGGGCGACGAGGACACCGTGGTCGCCGCGTGCCAGGTGCTTCCGACGTGGCTGGCGCCCGGCGCGGCCGACGGGCTCCATGCGATCGCGGATGCCCTCGCGGCCCCGGCTCACCCGCGCAGCGTGTGGGACGCGGCCGCGCGCCAACTCCTCCGGCTGCCGCCGGGTCCGGTAACCGAGTCGGCGTTCCGGGGCGCCTTCGACGCTCTGGCCGCACGAGCCGTGGACCCACGCGCGCGTGCCGATGCGCTGCGGCGGCTGCACGCGTGCGCCGAGTACTCGGATCCAGGAGGCGGCGAGGGGCCGTCGGCGGTGCTGGACGCGCTCGCCGACACCCTGGAGGCCGTGGGGCTCCACGCCGACGCCGCGCGTGTGAGCTGGGACAGCGCCATGGTGCTCGTACGCAACGGCGAACACGACGGACACCGGTGGGAGAGAGTCGCGCGCCAGTGCGAGGCGGGGGCGGGACGGCTGCCGACACGGCACTGCGTACCGGCCGATCTGCACCGGCCACGCGTGCGTGCCGCCCTGCTCGCCGCCGCGCGGACCCTCCGTGCCCGTGGCTCCGCCGTGACCGGCCGCCTCGCGCTGGAGCTCGTCCGGGCCGGCGGCCGGGCGGCATCCTGGGACGAACCCTGGCGGGCAGAACTCGACGCGCTCAGGGCCCACCAGGACGCGGACACCGTCGTGGACGCCCTGTTGGTGGACCCGGACGGCCGCGGCCGTCGATGACCCGGTTCAGCTGGGACGTACGGCCATCTTGTCGAGCGCCTCCAGCAGCCCCGGCAGCTCCGGGCCGCGGCCGACCGGCAGCACCTCGCCGGGCTCGTCGTCGAGCAGCACGAACGCGATGTCGTCGGTCCTGGCCACGAGCGACCAGCCGGGTCCGTCGGCACGCAGGGTGCGGGCGTCGCCCGGCGCGAAGGACGACCGGACCCGGCCCAGGGGCGGCGGCGTGTCCACATACCCACGGGCCTCCGCGAGGACACGCCGGATGCCGCTGTGGCCCCCGGGCGCGCCCACCTCGCCCTCCCCGCCGTTCTCGGCGGACTCCACCGGTTCCGGCACCGGGAAGTCGGCGTCGTCGATCTGCTCACGCCACGTGGCCCACTGGAGGGCGATCTCGTCGGCCCCCAGCCGACGCTGAGCCGGCCCCCAGACGCTGGTGTCGGGCGGCGTCAGCGCAGGGCCGTCCGCGACCTCCGGCTCGGGATCGTGCGGCGCGGGCACACCCGGAGCCGCGACGGCCACGGCGAGGGGCCAGCCCGGCAGGCCGGCGACGACCGTGCGTTCGTCGGGCGACAGGTCGTACTCCATGCCGCAGTCCCAGGACGCGATGGCGACGGCGACCAGCGAGACGTCGTCGATGACGACCGTCCAGCGGGAGCCGTCGCCGTCCTGGCCGAGCACCAGGCCGTACCCGTCGGCGAGCGGCGCGAGACCGAGCGCCGCACAGGCCTCCGGATAGTCGTCGCCCAGCACGCTCGGGAACTTCGCCGGCGTCAGCAGCACCGCCGTCAGCACATAGAGCGCGTCGTCCTCGGCGGCGACGGTGTCCTCGTCCGTCCCGGCCATCCCAGCCTCCCCATCGGTATGTCCAACGGCGCGCACCCTAGTGTGCGCGGAAGCCGCTTGTCACGACTCCCCAGCCCACCCGGAGCTGCTGTTTTCCGGCCGGACAGGGCGAATCGGCCTCTTTGGACCGTCGATCAGGCCGCCGGAAGCCCCAGGAGGGCACGGGCCACGGTCTGCGGCGACTCGTCGCGCTCCCGCGCGAGCGCGATGACCGCCCGGCACGCCAGCTCGCTCACCCCGAACGACAACGCCTCCGGAGACACCCAGCCGACGGCCTCGTCGATCTGGTCCTGGTCGTCCTCGGCACAGGCCGAGACGTAGGCCGCCGCGGCCTCGAACAGGTTGTGCGCGCGTTTGTCCCGGCTGTTGTCCGTCTCGGTGCGCTCGGTGTCGAAGAATCTGGCGAAGGACTTGCGGACCCTGCCGAACATGCTGACCACCTTCCCCCTGCGTGGTTGGCTGACCGATCGTTCATCTCCCCCTACTCAACGTAGGGTTGGAGCTCCGGCGGTAGAAGGGGGGGGCGGCGTGGAAGCGCGCCGCCGACTCTCGGTGATCTTTGGGAGAAGGCGCAACGGTGTCGTCCCGCCATACGACGACGGCGAGGTGCGGGGTGTCGAGCAGAACGTGTGCGGTCTTCCACTCGTGGACTTGCTCGTTCAGGCGGCAGCGCGATCCCGAGGCCCAGTGCGCGCCGCGTCGTGCTTGCGAGTACGCCTCCTTGTCCGCCGCCTCCTCGCTGCCGGGCAGAGCCAGCCCGAGGCCGGTCGGGGTGGTCGAGACCGAGCAGAGTGCCAGGTCGCCGTGGGAGGCGAGCGCGTAGTACAGCGGCGGGTCGGTGTCGACGGCCGAAGTGTGGGGCAGGGCGCACGATGGGCAGGGGCGCGTGACGACGTCGATGTCCTCCGAGGCCCTTCCCGTGCGGGCGGCCAGCAGTCGTCGGAGTCCGTCGTGGGCCGGTTGCGCAGCCGTGAGCAACCACAGGTCCGGTCCGTCGGTGTGCCATTGCCGTGCCGCGGGCGGGTCGTCGGGGTCGAACGGGACCGCCTCACGGGTGCGGTACGCGGCCCAGCCGCCGTACGGATGCGTCGCGGGCGCGAAGCCCAGCGGAGCGCCCGGAGCCGCGGCCATCCGCTCCGGCGTCCAGTACGCGAGGAGGTCCTGCCGCCGATCGAGCAGTTCCTGAGGCAGAGCGGGCGCTTCTTGACGCAGGTGCTTTTTTCTCATACGGCTCCCTCCCGGGATGGCGAGTTCGAGGCGCTCCGAAAAAGGGCCGGAACGCGGTCAACTCGTCTTTCTACGCAGAATACTTGTGTCTTCTCACAACAAGGCGACCAAGGGAGCGGATCGGTGAACTCTGCCGTAGGAACGGGCCGTCGGAGCGAGGGCGTCGGACGGGGCGAGCGGCACGCGGTCGTCGTGGGCGGCAGCATCGCGGGGCTCCTCGCGGCGCACGTCCTGGCCGGGCACTGCGACCGGGTGACCGTCGTCGAACGTGACCGGTTCCCGGAGGCCACCGGGTCACGGCCCGGCGTACCCCAGGGCCGGCATCCACATGTCCTGCTGGAGGGCGGGCAGACGGCCCTGGAGTCGCTGCTGCCGGGCTTTCTGACGGAACTGCAGGAGGCGGGGGCGCCGCGGGTGGGGATGCCGTCGGACATGGTGCTGTGGCAGAACGGCCGCTGGCTTCGCCGGTGGCCCGCGTCGACGCACATATACACCGGCTCCCGCGCGCAGCTGGAGGAGCTGATACGGCGGCGGGTTCTCGCCAATCCGGTGATCGGCGTGGTGGAGGGCGCCGAGGCCGTCGGGCTTCTCGGTGATGCCTCGCGCGTACGGGGCGTACTCCTGCGGGAACGTTCCGGCGACGTCGGCGCGGACCCCCGGGCCCTGGAGGCCGACCTGGTCGTCGACGCCTCCGGCAGCGGCACCAGGGCGCCGCAGTGGCTCGCGGCGATCGGCGCCGAGACCGCGCACGAGGAGACCATCGACACCGGGCTCGCCTACGCCTCGCGCGTCTACCGAGGCAGGAAGGGCACCCTCGACGGCGAGACCCTCGGCCACTACGTCTACCCCGGGCTCGACCAGGTCAACGGCGGCGGTGCGCTGCCCCTGGAGGACGGCAGCCATCTGGTCATCGTCTCGGGGCTGCGCGGCGACGAACCGCCCACGGGCGACGACGAGTTCGAGACGTACACCAAGCGACTGGCGCATCCGCTCCTGGACCGCTGGCTGGACGAGGCCGAACCGCTCTCTCCGGCGTTCGGCTACCGGCGGACCGCGAACATCCGGCGCCGCTACGACCTGCCCGGCCGCCGCCCGGCCGGATTCCTCGCCACCGGCGACGCCCTGTGCACCTTCAACCCGATCTACGGGCAGGGCATGGCCATCGCCGCGATGAGCGCGGTCGCCCTGCGCGACACGTTCGCCGACCACCGCCGCACCCCCACCACGCGCCGCGTGCAGCGGGCGCTGCTCGCGGCATCCCGCCAGGCGTGGGACATCTCGGCCGGAGCGGACCGCGGGATGCCGGGCGCGGTCGGCACCGCGGTCGCCGCCGGACCCGCGGACCGCGTCGCCGGGTGGTACCTGCGCCGCGTCACGGAACGGTCGCCCGGCGACCCCGTAGTGGGGCGCGCCTTCCGTGCCGTGCTGGTCCTCGCCGAGCCCGTCACCGCCCTGTTCGCCCCCTCCGTCGCCCGGGCCGTCCTCTTCAGCCGGCCCGGGCCGACGCCCGCCGAGCCGCCGGAGACACCGGAGGAACGCGGGCACTGAGCGTCAGAGCCCGCTCTCGTCGCGGCGGCAGTACAGGAAGAGATGGGGCTCGGGCCCCGCACTGGGGTGGTCCGGGGTGAAGGTCAGGCCGTGCCGGGACAGCACCGTCAGCCCGGCCGCCTCCACCATGCCGATCACGTCGTCCTCGGCGAAGCTCGTCGCGCGGACCGGCCGGCCCATGAAGACCACCTCGACGTCCTGCACGTCGGCGGGCACGGTGGCCAGCACCAGATGCCCACCGGGCCTCAGGGCCAGGGCCAGTCGCCGCACCAGGTCCGACTGCTGGGCGCGGGTCATCTGCAGCAGCGAGAAGAACACGCACACCCCGTCCAACGAGTCCGCGTCGAGCGGGACATCGCGGATGTCGGCCCTGCGGAACTCGGCCTCGGGGACCTGACGGGTGGCGAGTTCCACCATGACGGGGGAGACGTCGACGCCCAGTACCGAGTGCCCCGCCCCGACGAGCGCCGCCGCGGTGGGCCGCCCGGTGCCGCTGCCCACGTCCAGCGTCCGCGCGGCGGGAGGCAGCCGCTCGATCAGCCACTCCAGCGCGGACAGGTGCGCGGGGGCATGGGCGAACGCCTTCTCGTAGTCGGCGCCCAGCGCGTCGAACAGCACGGCGGCGGGCGGCCGTTGGTCCTCGTGCGGCACGTCGGTGTCCCTTCGCTCGCCGACCCGCATCGTCGCATCCGTCGTACGCGGGCCACAACGGTCGCCCGGTGCGCGTCCCGGCATCCCGGACAGGGGAGAATGGGGCAGTACCCCACGGTCGACTCTTGCGGAGGAGCGGGCACATGCAGGACGCGCGAGCGGGACAGGTCGCCGGGCCCGAGGACCTCATCGATGTGGCCCGCCTGGTCACGGCGTACTACGCGCTGCACCCCGACCCGGCCGAGCCCGGGCAGCGAGTGGCGTTCGGTACCTCCGGACATCGCGGCTCGTCGCTCGCGGCGGCCTTCAACGAGGACCACATCGCCGCCACCAGCCAGGCCATCTGCGAGTACCGCGCCGCCCAGGGCACCCACGGCCCGCTCTTCCTCGGCGCCGACACCCACGCCTTGTCCGAGCCCGCGCGGATCACGGCGCTGGAGGTGTTCGCCGCCAACGACGTGGCCGTCCTCATCGACCAGGCCGACGGCTACACACCCACCCCGGCGGTCTCGCACGCCATCCTCACCCACAACCGGGACCGCACCTCCGGCTTCGCCGACGGCGTGGTGGTCACCCCCTCGCACAACCCGCCCGCCGACGGCGGCTTCAAGTACAACCCGCCGAACGGTGGCCCCGCCGGGTCCGAGGCGACGTCCTGGATCCAGGACCGCGCCAACGAGATCATCACCGGCGGTCTGAAGGACGTACGGCGCATCCCCTACGCCCGTGCGCTGACCGCACCCGGCACCGGCCGTTACGACTTCCTCGGCACCTACGTGGCCGACCTGCCGAACGTGCTGGACCTGGACGCGATCCGGGCCGCCGGCGTGCGGATCGGCGCCGACCCGCTGGGCGGTGCCTCGGTCGCCTACTGGGGCCGGATCGCCGAACAGCACCGGCTCGACCTGATGGTGGTCAACCCGCTCACCGATCCCACCTGGCGCTTCATGACGCTGGACTGGGACGGCAAGATCCGTATGGACTGTTCCTCGCCGTACGCCATGGCCTCGCTCATCGAGCAGCGCCACCGGTTCGACATCGCCACCGGCAACGACGCCGACGCCGACCGGCACGGCATCGTCACGCCGGACGGGGGCCTCATGAACCCCAACCACTATCTGGCCGTGGCGATCTCGTATCTGTTCTCGCACCGGGAGCAGTGGCCCGCGAGTGCCGGGATCGGCAAGACCCTGGTGTCGTCCAGCATGATCGACCGGGTCGCGGCGGACGTCGGCCGGCCGCTGGTCGAGGTCCCGGTCGGCTTCAAGTGGTTCGTGGACGGCCTGTCGGACGGCTCGCTCGGCTTCGGCGGCGAGGAGTCGGCGGGCGCGTCCTTCCTGCGCCGGGACGGCTCGGTGTGGACCACCGACAAGGACGGCATCATCCTGGCCCTGCTCGCCTCCGAGATCACGGCGGTCACGGGCAGGACCCCGTCGCAGCACTACGCCGATCTCACGGACCGCTTCGGAGCCCCCGCCTACGCGCGCGTGGACGCCCCCGCCTCCCGCGAGGAGAAGGCGCTGCTCGCCAAGTTGTCTCCGCGCCAGGTCACGGCCGACACCCTCGCCGGCGAGCCGGTCACCACGGTGCTCACCGAGGCCCCCGGCAACGGCGCGGCCCTCGGCGGCATCAAGGTCGCCACCGCCAACGCCTGGTTCGCGGCCCGCCCTTCGGGCACCGAGGACGTGTACAAGATCTACGGGGAGTCCTTCCTCGGCGCGGACCATCTGCGGCAGGTCCAGGAGGAGGCCAGGTCCGTGGTGCTCGAGGCGCTGGGCGCGTGACGCGCACGACCGGCGGTGAGGTGACCTCAGCCGTCCAGTGAGGCGAGGGTGTCCCGCAGCCAGGTGAGTTCCGCCCGGGACGTGGCGCGCGCGATCGTCAGGATTCCGCGCCGGAAGGGATCGTCCAACTCCTCGGCGCGCAGCGGCCGGTCACCCTCGTAGAAGAAGCTCGCGGGTTCCTCCAGGAACGCCAGCCTGCGGCGCAGCACGGTCGCCTGCGCCGCGGCGTCGTCCAGGTGCCGGAGGAACGCGAGCAAGGTGAACCAGCGGTTCTCGTCGGTGATGTCGCGCTGTACGGGCTCGGCGAGCCGGCGGCGCAGATCGCGTCGGCCGTCCTCGGTGAGCGTCAGGACGTGTCGTGGCGCGGCGACGGAACCGGGCTCCGTCGCGCGTTCCAGCAGCCCGGCCTTCTCCAGTCGCTTGATCGCCGGATAGAGCGTGCTCTCCGCGATGGGCTTCACGTGCCCGGTCAGCGCTGCGATGCGTTTGCGCAGCTCGTAGCCGTGCAGGGGGGCGTCGTACAGGAATCCGAGGATGGCGAGCTCCAGCATGCCCGCATTCTGCCGTACGTCCGGTGTACATCGCTTGATGAATACATCGTCTTTTCTATACCTCGTAACCGATGTATTGTCGGAGCGATGGTTCGCAAGGGTGGCTCCCGAGGACGCCGCCAAGGACGCCACTACGAGCGCCGCTCAGGGAGGACGCGATGAAGCAGGCCGAGTTCGACGGCAAGGGAAGCTGCATCCGCTGGACGGAGGTGCCCGGCGAGGAACCCACACGCGTGTACGTGCACGGACTGGGGTCGGTCTCGTCCGTGTACCACGCCCATATCGCGGCCCGGCCCGAACTCGCGGGCAACCGAAGCCTGTTCGTGGACCTGCCCGGACACGGCATCAGTGACCGGCCCGAGCACTTCGGTTACACACTCGACGACCACGCCGGCGCGCTGGCGGCGGCGCTGGACGCGGCGGGGGTCACGGGTGCCGAGCTCATCGCGCACAGCATGGGCGGCGCCGTCGCCCTGGTGCTCGCCCACCGGCGTCCCGAACTGGTCTCCCGCCTGGTGCTCACGGAGGCCAACCTGGACGCGTTCCCACCGCCCGCCGCGGGCAGCAGCGGCATCGCCTCCCACGAGGAGGAGGCCTTCGTGGACGGTGCCTACGCGCGCGTGCTGGAACAGGTCGGGCCCCTGTGGGCGGCGACCATGCGACTGGCCGACCCGCGCGCCCTGCACCGGACGGCCGTCGGGCTGAGGCGCGGGTCCGACCCGGTCATGCGCACCATCCTCGAAGATCTCACCGTGGAGCGCGTGTATCTGCAGGGCGAGTTGAGCGGTGAACTCGAGGGCAGGGGTGATCTGGAGGCCACGGGGGTGCGCGTGGTGACCGTGCCCGGCGCGGGTCACAACGTCATGTTCGACAACCCCGACGCCTTCGTGGCGGAGGTCGCCGGGCGGGGCTGAAGGGGCGGTGCCGCAGGGTCAGGCGTCCCGCACGGCCAGCGCCAGGAACCGGATGTCCTCGTCGACGTACGACGTCATGCGCCACCCGGAACCGGCCAGCAGAGGCCGGAGGTTGGGCTCTGCACGCAGGTCGTCCGGCGTGATCTGCCGGCCCTGTCGTGCCGCGAGCGCCGCCCTGCCGATCGGGTGGAAGAGCGCCAGCGTGCCGCCCGGACGCACCACACGCGCCAACTCCCGCAGGTTCTCGGCCGGATCGGGCAGATGGGAGATCAGCCCCGCCCCGAACACCGCGTCGAGCGACTCCGCGCGCAGCGGCAGCGCGGCCACGTCGGCCAGCAGCAACTGCCCGTCCCGGTCCCGTCCGGCCCGTACGGCGGCCTGGAGCATGGCCGGGGTCAGATCGGCCCCCAGGACCACTCCCGAGGGCCCCACGGCCGCACGCAGGGGCGGCAGGGCGCGCCCGGTGCCGCAGCCGGCGTCGAGCACGCGATCCCCCTCGCGCAGCCCGAGGCCGGAGACCGCGGCGGCGTAGGCGGGACCGTCGTCGGGAAAGCGGGCATCCCAGTCGGCGGCTCGGGCGCCGAAGAACTCCTGGACATGTGTGTGGTCGTCGCTCATGTTCCGCATGATCTCTCACCGACAAGGATGATGCTCCTGCGCACACGTTCGAGCGCGCCGCGATCGTTCAGGGGCATCTCTGCGTCATATTCCAACACCTTTCGAACTGCGCCCCCTTTGTGCGCCCATGCCCCGACTAGCGTCCCGGAGCCATGGGACACCTGGACCACGCCGCACTCGGCTGGCTGACCCCCGTGCTGTCGTACGTGATGGCCTGCATCGGCGCCGCACTCGGGCTGCGCTGCACCGTCCGCGCGCTCGGCGCCACGGGGCGTTCACGCCGCAACTGGCTCATCACCGCCGCCTCCGCGATCGGAACCGGCATCTGGACCATGCACTTCGTGGCCATGCTCGGCTTCAGCGTCAGCGGCACCGACATCCGCTACGACGTGCCGCTCACCATCGTGAGCCTGCTCGTCGCCATGATCGTCGTCTGTGCCGGCGTCTTCGCCGTCGGCTACAGCAAGGACCGCGCGCGGGCGCTCTTCCTGGGCGGGCTCACCACCGGACTCGGCGTGGCGAGCATGCACTACCTGGGCATGGCCGCCGTCCGTCTGCACGGCGACGTGAAGTACGACCCGGTCCTCGTGGGACTGTCCGTGCTGATCGCCGTCGTCGCCGCGACGGCCGCCCTGTGGGCCGCGCTCAACATCAAGTCGCCCGTCGCCGTCACCGTCGCCTCGCTCATCATGGGAGCCGCGGTGAGCAGCATGCACTACACCGGGATGTTCTCGGTGAGCGTGCACGTCAGCCCCTCCGACGCGGCCCTGCCCGGGGCCACCGCGATGCAGTTCATCTTTCCCCTCGCCGTCGGCCTCGGGTCCTATCTCTTCCTGACCTCCGCCTTCGTCGCGCTGTCGCCGACGTCGGGGGAGCGCGAGGCGTCCGCCTCGGCCCAGCGGCCGGTCGAGAGCGTCACCCACTGAGGGATCCGCCGGGCCGCCGGGCCCGCCCACCGACCACTTCCGAGGCAGGAGGCCATGCGTACATCCCGTAGGACCCCCATGAACGGCGCCGACGCGTCGGCTCCGTCCCCCGCCCGCGGCCGCCGCGCCCACGCCGGACCACCGGCCGACGAACGCCTGGACGAACCGGTGGGCGCCGTACCGGACGAGACGCCCACGCGCGCGGGACGGTGGCTGATACGCCCGCGCACCGTGCGCGCCAAGATCGTCTGCCTGCTGATGGTGCCGGTGGTCTCGCTGCTGGCCCTGTGGGCGTACGCCACCGTCACCACCGCCCAGGACGTCTCCCGGCTGCGGCAGTTGCAGCGGGTGGACGCCGAGATCCGGTCCCCGGTCGCGGTCGCGGTCGCCGCGCTCCAGACGGAACGCGCGGCCGCGGTGCGCTATGCGGTCGCCCCGACCGACGGCCGCGGCGCAGACTTCAAGGCGCTTGCGGAACGCACGGACAAAGCCCTGGACAAGCTCCGGCTCGGCGACGACAACACCGTCGCCGACGGCGAGGAACTGCCCGCCGGAGTGGCCCAGCGCCTCGAGACCTTCGTGACCGGCGGTGAGCAACTGCGCTCCGTGCGGGCCGCGGTGCTCGACCGCCGCGCCGGCTGGGACGAGACGTACGGGCGCTATACACGGACCATCGCCACGGCCTTCGGCGTGGGCGGTGCCCTCACCGGCATCCAGGACGCCGAACTGGGCTCCGACGCACGCGTGCTGCTCGAGTTCTCCCGCGCGGGAGAGGCGTTGGCCCAGGAGGACGTCCTGCTGGCCGGCGCACGTCTCGCCGGGCGCATCGACGGCGAGCGGCTGCGGCTGTTCACCGGCGCCGTCGAAACCCGCCGAACCCTCACCGAATCCGCCGTCGCCGACCTGCGCGGCCCCGAACGCGCCGCCTGGCAGGACCTCGCGGACGGCAGCGACTACGCGGCCGTGGGCACCGTCGAGGACAAGGTCCTCGCGAGCCGTGCGGGCGCGTCGGCGATCGCCGCGGCGCCCGAGGCCACCTGGAGCAAGGCACACGCGCGCGTGCAGGACGGGATGCGGACCATCGAGGAGGACGCCGGACGCGGCGTCGCGGACCAGGCGGACCCGTTCACCCGCGGTCTGCTCACCCCGGCCGGTGCCGCCGTCCTGTTCGGCCTCGCCGCCGTCCTCGCGTCGCTCGTCATCTCCGTACGCATCGGACGCGGTCTGGTCATCGAGCTGGAGGGCCTGCGCAACCTCGCCCTGGAGATCGCGCGGCGCAAACTCCCCGAGGCGATGCGGAAGTTGCGCGCCGGCGAGGAGATCGACGTCCAGGCCGAGGCCCCGCCCGGACCGCCCTCGGAGGACGAGACGGGGCAGGTCGCCGAGGCCCTGGGGACCGTGCACCGCGCCGCGCTGCGGGCCGCCGTGGAACGCGCCGAACTCGCCAGCGGCATCTCCGGGGTGTTCGTCAACCTCGCCCGCCGCAGCCAGGTCCTCGTGCATCGCCAACTGAGCCTGCTGGACAACATGGAACGCCGCTCCGAGGACCCGGGCGAGCTGAGCGACCTCTTCCGGCTCGACCACCTCACCACCCGTATGCGGCGCCACGCGGAGAGCCTGATCATCCTCTCCGGAGCGGCACCCGGCCGGGCCTGGCGCATGCCGGTCTCCCTGACCAACGTGGTGCGCGCGGCCGTCTCCGAAGTGGAGGACTACGCGCGCGTGGAGGTACGACAGCTCCCCGAGGCGTCCGTCGTGGGCGGGGCCGTCGCCGACGTCACCCACCTCCTGGCCGAGATCGTCGAGAACGCCGCGCAGTTCTCGCCCCCGCACACGCGCGTGCGCATCACCGGCGAACCGGTGGGCAACGGCTACGCGATCGAGGTCGAGGACCGGGGGCTGGGCATGGGCAAGGAGTCCCTCGCCGAGGCCAACCACCGCATCGAGCAGTCCGAGGCGCTCGACCTGTTCGACAGCGACCGGCTCGGACTCTTCGTGGTCAGCAGGCTCGCGGCCCGCCACGGCATCAAGGTCCACCTGCGCACCTCGCCCTACGGCGGCACCACCGCCGTCGTCCTCCTGCCCACCGCCCTTCTGCACAGCGGTTCGGAGGAACGTTCCCCTCGCAAGGCCGTGGACCAGGAACACATGTACGCGCGCGTGCCCGGCGCGACCAGGCCGCGGGAGTCCGTGCACGCCTCGGCCGACCGGCCGGCCCTGGTGGCCCCCGCACCGGTCGCCGCGGAGGCCAGGGCGGAGGTCGCGGCCTCGGCGCGGGCGGAGTCCGGGTCCGGCTCCGACAGCCCACCCCCCGGAGTCACCACCTTGCGACTGCACCGTCCCCCGGACGACTCCGAAGCACCGGAAGCATCGGACGACCTCCCGCGCCGCGTCCGGCAGGCGAATCTCGCCCCTCAGCTGCGTGAACCACGTACGGAGGAACCGGAACCACACTCCGACCCACGGGGTGAGGACCGGCGCACCCCCGAGCTCGTACGGGACCGGATGGCGGCCTATCGCGACGGCTGGGCACGCGGCGGCGGCCGCCGGCCCGGCCGCGGCGCCACCCCGGATTCCGCCGCGGTCAGCGACAGCAGCGAAGGAGACCCCGCATGATCCAGGACCCCAGCATGAGGGCAGCCCAACGGTCCGGTGAACTCGACTGGCTGCTGGACGACTTGGTGCTGCGCGTCAGCGAGGTACGGCACGCCGTGGTGCTGTCCAACGACGGTCTGGCCGTGGGGGCGTCGACCGATCTGCGCCGTGAGGACGCGGAGCACCTGGCCGCGGTGGCCTCCGGTTTCCACAGCCTGGCCAAGGGCGCAGGACGCCACTTCGGCGCGGGCGGAGTGCGCCAGACCATGGTCGAGATGGACGACGGCTTCCTGTTCGTGGCCGCCGCCGGTGACGGCTCCTGCCTCGCCCTGCTCACCGCCGTGACCGCCGACATAGGCCTGGTGGCCTACGAGATGGCACGGCTCGTCAAGCGCGTCGGCGAGCACCTGTACACGGCGCCGCGCATCGCCGCGCGGCCTCCCGCCGGATGAGACGAGAAGGGCGGTCCACGCTCATGACGGAGGACATGACGGACGCCCCGCGGGAGCAGGGCAGTCAGTGGTACGACGGTGAGGCGGGGCCTCTCGTCCGCCCGTACGCCATGACGGGCGGACGCACCAAACCCGGCCCCACCGGGGTGCGTTTCGACCTCATCGCCCTGGTCACACTGGACGCGGCCGCTCCTGGTGTCGACGACGACACCGCGCTCGGACCGGAGCACCGGGCCCTGATCGAGCTGTGCCGTGTCGAGACCCAGTCGGTCGCCGAACTCGCCGCGGGCGCCGACCTGCCCGTCGGCGTGGTCAGGGTGCTGCTCGGTGACCTCCTGGAACTCGGCTGCGTCACCGTCAGCCGCCCGGTACCGCCCGCGCAACTTCCTGACGAACGGATTCTGCGCGAAGTGATCGAAGGACTGCGGGCACTGTAGATGAAACTTCGTAACCGAACGCGCGCGAACCGGCCACATCGGTCAAATAGCGGTGTAACCCTTCGAAGGGGTACCGCAGTTGTCATCATGCTGACTTCGCACACCTGCACCGTCGGCCGTTACCGGTACTCCCGAGAGAAGTGATCAATGGTCTCCGAGACTTCCGATGCCCAGGGCGGCGAGTCGACCGCGCTGGCGTTGAAGATACTGGTCGCCGGTGGATTCGGCGTGGGCAAGACCACCCTGGTGGGCGCGGTCAGTGAGATCAGGCCGCTGCGCACCGAGGAACTCCTCAGCGAGGCCGGTCAGTTGGTGGACGACACCGGCGGCGTGGACCAGAAGGTCACGACCACGGTAGCCATGGACTTCGGCCGCATCACCATCCGCTCCGGTCTCTCCCTCTACCTCTTCGGCACCCCCGGCCAGGACCGCTTCTGGTTCCTGTGGGACGAGTTGTCGCAAGGCGCCCTGGGCGCCGTGGTCCTCGCGGACACCCGGCGCCTGGAGGACTGCTTCCCGGCGGTCGACTACTTCGAGCACCGGCACATCCCGTTCGTCGTGGCCGTCAACTGCTTCACTGGCGCCCGCACTTACGGCGCCGGCGACGTCTGCCGCGCCCTCGACCTCGACCGCGGCACCCCCGTGGTGCTCTGCGACGCCCGGGACCGTGACTCCGGCAAGGAAGTGCTGATCCGGCTAGTCGAGTACGCGGGACGGATGCACACCGCCCGACTGCTCGACTCGGTGGGCTGACCCCGGCCACCGTGCAAAGGTTCGGCCATCTTCCGCGGCTTGGCCCGTCCTCCTTGCCGAGGCCCTGGCCGTCGGGAAGGGTGGCCGGGAGATCCTCCGGCCAGGGGGAGACGTCACACGGGGAGACGGAAACATGGCGCAGAACCAGGGACTCGGCTGGTTGCTGGACGATCTGACGGAGCGTGTCGACCACGTACGGCACGCACTGGTCCTGTCCAACGACGGGCTCGTGGCGGGTGCGAGCACGGGGCTGCGCCGCGAGGACGCGGAGCACCTCGCCGCCGTCGCGTCCGGACTGCACAGCCTGGCCAAGGGGTCCGGACGCCACTTCGGCGCCGGCAGAGTGCGCCAGACGATGGTCGAGTTCGACGACGCGGTGCTGTTCGTCACCGCGGCGGGGACCGGCAGCTGTCTGTGTGTGCTCAGCGCCGCGGAGGCCGACATCGGGCAGATCGCCTACGAGATGACACTGCTCGTCAATCGCGTGGGCGAGCACCTCGGCGTGGACGTCCGCCGACCCGAACAGAGCTCGGCCATGGACCTCTGACCTGCTCCTTCTCCCTCCCCCGCGGAGTTATCCACAGGCTCGGCAGAAGATCCGCCGGACCGGTTACGGTTTTTCACGGCGAGCGCACACAGCGTGAGCGACCGACTCCACGGGGGAGTACGACCATGTCAGGCAGCACCGTCACCGCAACCCACCAGCTCTCCTGCGCGCCGAGCCGCGCGGCACGGGAACTGGGGCTCAAACGAAGCGAGTTCGACCTCGCCGTCCACCTCGGCCACATCTGGAGTGTCCCCGACGAAGGCGGTGGAGGCCGTCGCGTCACCCGCTCCGAGATCGACCGGCTGCGCACGGAGGACGGCTTCCCCGACGCGCTGCAGGAACGAGTGCGGGTCGTGGGCACCACCGAGGGCGCGGCCGTCATGGATGTGCCCGTCAGCAGGTTCACGCGCCTGGCGCGACTCGGCGTGGTGGCGCCGGTGCGCTTCTACCTCAACCGCTACCGGGCGGTGGTCTGGCTGTATCTGGCCGAGGAACTCCGGCAGTTCGCGGCCGATGAGGAGAACTCCCCACTGCTGAACGCCCGTCGCACGCCCGAGGGACTGCGCGACCTGCTGGACGCGGGGCTGGACCTGAGGGCGCGCAACTGGCGCGGGCGTCACCGGGAGTTCCTGCTGCGAGTGGCCGACGGCCCATGGGAGAGCGCCGGGGCCCTGGCCGCGTTCCTCGACCCCGTTCAGATCTCGGAGATCGTCCCGGACCCCTATGAACGCTCGCACCTCATGCGCTTCCGGCCGGGCCCGCCGACCCAGGGCGCGCAGGGTTCGCCCGCCGCATACCTCGCGGAGAGGATCATGACGGCGGACGACCCGGACGAGATCAGCTGGCTGAGGGCCGATCTGACCCGGACGCTCGAGGACGCCCGCAGGCTCCGGCCCGCGCCACGACCCGTTGCGAAGCAAGCGCCTCCCGGGCCGGAGCGGAGGTCCACCGTCTGCGAGCGGCCGACCGCCGCCCCCGCCGTTCCCGAGCAGCCGTCCCGTGGCCTGCTCGGCTGGCTGCGCCGCAAAAGCGCGTGACCCGCAGCAGAGGCCCAGTGACCTACAGCGCCCGGAACAGCCCTTCCTGGACGACCGACACCAGCATCCGCCCCTCCACGTCGTAGATCCGCCCGCGGGCCAGGCCCCGACCGCCCGTCGCCACGGGCGACTCCTGGTCGTACAGGAACCACTCGTCAGCACGGAACGGCCGATGGAACCACATGGCGTGGTCCAGCGACGCGATGTCGAAGCTCCGCGGGCCCCACAGGGGTTCGACCGGGATACGGACGGCGTCCAGGAGGGTCATGTCACTGGCGTAGGTCAGCGCGCAGGTGTGCACGACCGGGTCGTCGCCGAGCGGCCCGACCGCGCGCATCCACACCGCGCTGCGCGGCTCGGCGTCCTTGACCTCCTCGGGTGTCCAGCGCAGCCGGTCCACATAGCGGATGTCGAAGGGCTGGCGGCGCGCCATCCGCTCCAACTGCTCGGGCAGCGCGCCCAGATGCTCCCGGATCTCGTCCGTGACCGACGGCAGCGACTCCGGGTCCGGGACCTTGCGGGCCGGCGGCAGCTGGTGCTCGAAGGAACCTTCCTCAGGCTTGTGAAAGGAGGCGGTGAGATTGAAGATCGTGCGGCCCTGCTGCACCGCGGTGACCCGGCGGGTCGTGAACGACCTGCCGTCCCGCACCCGTTCGACCTGGTACACGATCGGCACGCCCGGCCGGCCCGGGCGCAGGAAGTACGCGTGCAGCGAGTGCACCGGGCGGTCGCCCTCGGTGGTGCGGTTGGCGGCGACCAGTGCCTGGCCCGCCACCTGGCCGCCGAAGACCCGCTGCAGGGACTCGTTCGGGCTCAGGCCGCGGAAGATGTTGAGCTCGATCTGCTCCAGGTCGAGCAGGTCGACCAGCTTTTCGGCCGGGTTCGTCATGGGTGGGATTCTCCTGTGCTCACAGCTGACCGACATCAAAGACCCGGACGACCGCGCGGCCCTCGGCGTCGGAGGCCGTCAGATCGACCTCCGCGCTGATGCCCCAGTCATGATCGTCGTTCGGATCGTCGAAGATCTGGCGGACCCGCCACAGACGGTTCTCCGGCTCCTCCTCGATCAGGAGCAGCTTGGGGCCGCGGGCGTCGGGACCGGTGCCCAGGTCCTCGTACTCGTCCCAGTACTTGTCCATCGCCTCGCCCCAGG
Source organism: Streptomyces sp. WM6386 (assembly GCF_000972385.1). Taxonomy (GTDB): domain Bacteria; phylum Actinomycetota; class Actinomycetes; order Streptomycetales; family Streptomycetaceae; genus Streptomyces. The sequence goes on along the minus strand of NZ_JXTE01000006.1, from coordinate 117,533 downwards.
CATCGGCGTCCCAGCCGGCCTCGGCGTCCAGCTCGCCCAGCTCCTCGACGTGGTCCAGGGCGGCGAGCTCGACACGGCGGAACATGGCGTTGCGGACGAGGACCCGGAAGGCGCGCGCGTTGGTGGTGACCGGCTTGACCTCATCGGCCTTCTCCTGGGCCTCCTCGGCGGTCATCTCCTCCGGGTTGGCGAGCTGCTCCCACTCGTCCAGCAGACTGGAGTCGACCTGGCGCACCATCTCGCCGAGCCACTCGATGAGGTCCTGGAGGTCCTCCGACTTGAGGTCGTCCGGGATGTTGTGGTCGAGCGTCTTGTAGGCACTGGCGAGGTAACGCAGGACAATGCCCTCGGTGCGGGCGAGCTCGTAGAAGGACACCAACTCCGTGAAGGACATGGCCCGTTCGTACATGTCCCGGATGACGGACTTCGGGGAGAGCGGATGGTCGCCGACCCACGGGTGGCTCTTGCGGTACGTGTCGTACGCGTGGAAGAGCAGCTCCTCCAGAGGCTTCGGGTAGCTGATGTCCTGGAGGCGCTCCATGCGCTCCTCGTACTCGATGCCGTCCGCCTTCATCGCGGCCACGGCCTCGCCCTTCGCCTTGTTCAGCTGGGCGACGAGGATCTGGCGCGGATCGTCCAGCGTCGACTCGACGACGGAGACCATGTCCAGCGCGTAGGACGGCGATTCGGGGTCGAGGAGTTCGAACGCGGCGAGCGCGAAGGTGGACAGCGGCTGGTTCAGCGCGAAGTCCTGCTGGAGGTCCACGGTGAGGCGGACGATGCGACCGCTGGCGTCCGGCTCGTCGAGCTTCTCGACGATGCCGCCGTCCAGCAGCGAGCGGTAGATCGCGATCGCCCGCCGGATGTGCTTCAGCTGCTGCTTGCGCGGCTCGTGGTTGTCCTCCAACAGGTGCCGCATCGCGTCGAAGGCGTTGCCGGGACGGGCGATCACCGACAGCAGCATCGTGTGCGTGACCCGGAAGCGGGACGTCAGCGGCTCGGGGTCGGAGGAGATGAGCTTGTCGAAGGTGTTCTCCGTCCAGGCGACGAAGCCCTCCGGAGCCTTCTTGCGGACCACCTTGCGGCGCTTCTTGGGGTCGTCGCCCGCCTTGGCGAGCGCCTTCTCGTTCTCGACGACATGCTCCGGCGCCTGTGCGACGACGAAGCCCGCTGTGTCGAAGCCGGCCCGCCCGGCGCGTCCGGCGATCTGGTGGAACTCACGGTTGCGCAGGGTGCGGACGCGGTTTCCGTCGTACTTGGTGAGAGCCGTGAACAGCACCGTACGGATCGGGACGTTGACGCCCACGCCGAGCGTGTCCGTTCCGCAGATCACCTTCAGCAGACCGGCCTGCGCGAGCTTCTCCACCAGACGCCGGTACTTGGGCAGCATGCCCGCGTGGTGGACGCCGATGCCGTGCCGCACGTAACGGGAGAGGTTGCGGCCGAACTTGGTGGTGAAGCGGAAGTTGCCGATCAGGTCGGCGATCTGCTCCTTCTCCTGCTTCGAGCACATGTTGATGCTCATCAGCGCCTGCGCCCGCTCCACGGCCTGCGCCTGCGTGAAGTGCACGATGTAGACCGGCGCCTGCCTGGTCTCCAGCAGTTCGGTCAGCGTCTCGGTGAGCGGGGTGAACTTGTACTCGTAGGACAGCGGCACCGGACGGACCGCCGAGCGGACCACCGCCGTCGGGCGGCCGGTGCGCCGGGTGAGGTCCTCCTCGAACATCGAGACATCGCCGAGCGTGGCCGACATCAGGATGAACTGCGCCTGGGGCAGCTCCAGGATGGGGATCTGCCAGGCCCAGCCGCGGTCCCCCTCCGCGTAGAAGTGGAACTCGTCCATGACGACCTGGCCGACGTCCGCCTGCTTGCCGTCTCGCAGCGCGATCGAGGCGAGCACCTCGGCGGTGCAGCAGATGACGGGCGCGTCGGCGTTGACGGACGCGTCGCCGGTCAGCATGCCGACGTTCTCGGTACCGAAGATCTTGCACAGCTCGAAGAACTTCTCCGAGACCAGCGCCTTGATCGGCGCGGTGTAGAAGGTGACCTCGTCCCGGGCCAGCGCGGCGAAGTGCGCGGCCGCCGCGATCATGCTCTTGCCGGAGCCGGTGGGCGTCGACACGATCACGTTCGCACCGGAGACCACCTCGATCAGCGCCTCCTCCTGATGGGGGTAGAGCGTGAGCCCGCGCTCCCCGGCCCACGACTCGAAGGCTTCGTAGAGGGCGTCGGGGTCTGCGGTCTGCGGCAGCTGATCGATGAGGGTCACCCACCCATCTTGCCTGCCCTTGTGCCCCATAGGGGAATCGGATGCGGCGGCGAAGATCACGAGCAGTACGCTGTGTCGCCGACAGAGCGTCAGCAGGGCCGTTCAACTGGACAGCGGCACAAGAGGAATGGGGCGGGCAACGGCGATGATGGGACCAGCACACTCACTGTCGGGGGCTGCCGCCTGGCTCGGCGTCGGAGCCGCGGCCGCCGCGGCGGGCCACACGATGCCCTGGCCGGTCCTGCTGGCCGGCGCCCTGATCTGCGCGGGGGCGGCGCTCGCCCCCGACCTCGACCACAAGGCGGCCACCATCTCGCGGGCCTTCGGCCCCATCTCACGGGGCCTGTGCGAGATCGTCGACAAGCTCTCGTACGCCGTCTACAAGGGGACGAAGAAGCAGGGCGACCCCCGTCGCTCCGGCGGCCACCGCACCCTGACCCACACCTGGCTGTGGGCCGTGCTGATCGGTGCGGGCGCCTCGGTCGCGGCGATCACGGGCGGGCGCTGGGCGGTCCTCGCGCTGCTCTTCGTGCACATGGTGCTGGCCATCGAGGGTCTGCTGTGGCGGGCGACCCGCGGCTCCAGCGCCGACATCCTGGTCTGGCTGCTGGCCGCGACCAGCTCGTGGATCCTCGCCGGCGTCCTGGACAAGCCGGGCAACGGCTCGGACTGGCTGTTCACGGCGCCGGGCCAGGAGTACCTGTGGCTGGGCCTGCCCGTCCTGCTGGGCGCGCTGGTCCACGACATCGGGGACGCGCTGACGGTCTCCGGCTGCCCGATCCTGTGGCCGATCCCGGTGGGCCGCAAGCGCTGGTACCCGATCGGGCCGCCCAAGGCCCTGCGGTTCCGGGCGGGCAGCTGGGTCGAGCTGAAGGTGCTGATGCCGGCGTTCATGCTGCTGGGCGGGGTTGGCTGTGCGGCGGCGCTGAACTTCATCTGAGGAAGCGGCCGGGAGCAGCTGACCGGGGCGGCATCGAGGGGCGCTCGCCCCGTACCGCCCCGGCCCGCCTCAGCCGGCGCTCACCCCTCGGCGTTCTGCCCCGTCCCACCGCCGTACCGCCGCTCGAACTGCGCGACCCGTCCCTCCGAGTCCACCGTCCGGGCCTTGCCGGTGTAGAAGGGGTGGCTCTCCGAGGAGATCTCGACGTCCACGACGGGGTAGGTCTCGCCGTCGTCCCACTCGATGGTCCGGTCGCTCGTGGCGGTGGACCGGGTCAGGAAGGCGTAACCGGCGGCGCGGTCGCGGAAGACGACCTCGCGGTAGTCGGGGTGCTTGTCCTGCTGCATGTGTGCTCCTCGGGGTCAGCCGGACAGGGCGTCCTCGTCGACGATGTGCATCGCGGCCTCCTCGGCCGACGCCGCCGCACCGTCGATGCCCACATCCGTGGCGATCAGGCCACTCTCGTCGTCCTCATGGGCGCCCTCGTCGGGGGCCACGAGCCGGCCGGAGCGGCGGGCGCCGACCTCGTTGTCCAGGAGTTCGCCGTCGCTGCCGTCGCAGTCGCCGAGGCCGTCACCGTCGGGCACGGGGGCCTCCGGCAGCTCCTCGGCGAGCCGCTGGTCCAGGGTCTCGTGCTCGGCCGCCGTCACACCGGTGTGCTCGACCGCCCAGGGACGCTCCGGAGGAGACCAGCCCCGGTCGAGGGGGTCGCCGACACCGTCGTCGTCGAGGGTGTCCTCCGGATCCAGCAGGCCCGCGTCGTCCTGGACCTCGGACCCGTCGGGCTGGTAGACGTCGTCTCCCCATCCGTCGGCGCTGTTCACGGATACCTCCAGGTGGTGGGGCCGGGCCCGTGGCCACCGCGGCCGTCCGCGGTGCGGGCACAGGCTGCGTCCGGCGCGAAACGCGTGGTTTCCGGACGTTCCCCGAACCGGTGCCGCTCTCCAGCCTTCCACCCCTTTTCACCCCGGCGCAACGGCACGGAGCGCGGACGGGCCGCGATGCACGGGGACCGGGTCACATCGCGCCTGGTCGGTGACGGGCCCGGGGCGCCGGGACGGGCCACGCCTGACCAGGTCGGCAAAGGGTCCGAAGCCCGGGGACGCAGCGCTGCCCCGCACCGGAGCGGCGCACGGACTCCGGACCGAGAGGACGGCAACTCGGTCACCGGATCGGCCGCGCACCTCGCACCGCCCGGGCCGCGCCCCACCCCGTCGGCGGACGGCGACGAGAGGGCGTACCCGCGCACCGAACGGCCAGGGAGCCGCCGCACCGGAGTGCGACGGCTCCCGGGACCGGCCGGGCGGCGGTGTCAGCCGTGCCACGACCTCCACAGCGACGCGTACGCCCCGTCCGCCGCCACCAGCTCGTCATGGCTGCCCAGCTCGCTGATGCGGCCGTTCTCCACGACCGCGATGACATCCGCGTCGTGGGCGGTGTGCAGACGGTGGGCGATGGCGACGACCGTGCGGCCGTCGAGGACCCGGGCCAGGGACCGTTCCAGGTGCCGGGCCGCGCGCGGGTCCAGCAGGGACGTCGCCTCGTCGAGGACCAGCGTGTGCGGGTCGGCCAGCACCAGACGGGCCAGCGCGATCTGCTGCGCCTGGGCCGGGGTGAGGGCCAGGCCGCCCGAGCCGACCTCCGTGTCCAGCCCCTCGTCCAGGGCCCGCGCCCAGCCGTCCGCGTCGACCGCGCCCAGCGCCGCCCACAGTTCGGCCTCGACGGCGGAGGTGCGGGCCAGGAGCAGGTTGTCGCGGAGCGAGCCCACGAAGACGTGGTGTTCCTGGTTCACCAGGGCCACGTGCGAGCGGACCCGCTCGGCCGGCATCCGGGACAGTTCCGCACCGCCCAGGGTGATCCGGCCGTCCCGGGGCGCGTAGATCCCCGCGAGCAGCCTGCCCAGGGTGGACTTGCCCGCCCCGGACGGGCCGACCAGCGCGAGACGGGTGCCGGGGGCGACCTCCAGGGACACCTTGCGCAGCACGTCCACGCCCTCGAGGTAGCCGAAGTGCACCCGGTCCGCGTGCACCTCGCGCCCGTCGGGACTCACCGAGTCGTCGCCGGCGTCCGGCTCGACGTCCCGGACGCCGACCAGCCGGGCCAGCGACACCTGGGCCACCTGGAGCTCGTCGTACCAGCGCAGGATCAGCCCGACCGGGTCTACGAGCATCTGCGCGATCAGCGCACCGGTCGTGAGCTGACCGACGTCGATCCAGCCCTGCAGGACGAACACACCGCCGACCATCAGAACCGAGGAGAGGATCAACACGTGGGTGACGTTGATGAACGGGAAGAGCACCGACCGCAGATAGAGCGTGTAGCGCTCCCAGGCCGTCCACTCCTTGATCCGCTGCTCCGACAGTTCGACGCGGCGCGCGCCGAGGCGATGTGCCTCGACGGTGTGCCCGGCGTCCACGGTCTCGGCGAGCGCGGCGGCGACGGCCGCGTACCCGGCGGCCTCCGAGCGGTAGGCGGACGGCGCCCGCTTGAAGTACCAGCGGCACCCGACCACCAGCACCGGCAGGGCGAGCAGCACGGCGGCGGCCAGCGGCGGCGCGGTGACGACGAGCCCGCCGAGCAGCAGGAAGACCCACACCACACCGATCGACAGCTGGGGCACGGCCTCGCGCATCGCATTGGCCAGCCGGTCGATGTCGGTCGTGATCCGGGACAGCAGATCACCCGTGCCGGCCCGTTCCAGGACACCAGGCGGCAGCCCGACCGACCGTACGAGGAAGTCCTCGCGCAGGTCGGCCAGCATCCGCTCGCCGAGCATCGCGCCGCGCAGCCGTACCTGCCGTACGAACACGGCCTGGACGACGAGCGCGAGCACGAACAGCCCGGCGGTCAGCTCCAGATGAAGTTCCCTAGCCTCTTCCGAGACCCGCTCCACGAGCCCGCCGAGGAGCCACGGCCCCACCATCGACGCCAGCACGGACACCGTGTTGACGGCGATCAGGACCAGGAAGGCACGTCGGTGCCGGCGGAACAGTTCGGTCACGTACGCGCGCACGGTCGCGGCGCCCCCGACGGGCAGGGTGTTCGCCGTCGTCGGGGCCGCCGGGTCGTACGCCGGTGGCGCCACGCCGATCATGCCGTCTCCTCGATCTCTTCCAGAACGCCCGTCCGGGCGTCGTCGTCGGTGGATTCGGTCTCGCGGGTCACGACCGCGCGGTACCGGGGTTCCTTGTGCACCAGTTCGCGGTGCACGCCCACGGCCACGACCTCGCCCTCGTGCACCAGCACGACCCGGTCCGCACGGTCCAGGAGCAGCGGCGACGAGGTGAAGACCACGGTCGTACGGCCGGAGCGCAGGTTCCGGACGCCCTCGGCGATCCGGGCCTCGGTGTGCGAGTCGACGGCGGAGGTCGGCTCGTCCAGGACCAGCACCTCCGGGTCGGTGATCAGCGACCGGGCCAGGGCGAGCCGCTGGCGCTGGCCGCCCGACAGGGAGCGCCCGCGTTCGGTGATCCGGGCGTCCATCGGGTCCTCGGCGCCGAGCGAGCCCTGGACGAGCGCGGCCAGGACGTCGTCGCACTGCGCCGCCGTCAGCGCCTGCCTCGGGTCGATGTCACCCGAGGCGGGTACGTCGAGCAGCTCGCGCAGGGTGCCGGACAGCAGGACCGGGTCCTTGTCCTGGACGAGGACGGCGGTCCGCGCGACCGAGAGCGGCAGCTCGTCCAGCGGCACCCCGCCCAGCAGCACGGACGTCGCCTCTTCGGCGGGGTGGCCGCCAAGACGCTCCGCCAGCTGTCCCGCCGCGTCCGGGTCGCCGCACACCACGGCGGTGAGCCGGCCGGCCGGCGCGAGCACACCGGTCGCCGGGTCGTACAGATCACCGGAGGGCGTGTCACCGGCCAGCGAACCCTCCTCGGACGTGGCGCGCTCCAGCGACAGCACCCGTGCGGCCCGGCGGGCCGACGGACGCGAGAAGGAGTACGCCATGGCGATCTCCTCGAAGTGCCGCAGCGGATAGGTGAGGATCATGACCGAGCTGTAGGTGGCGACGAGTTCGCCGATGGTGATCCGGCCCTCGCGGGCCAGCCCGACGCCGTGCCAGACGACCGCGATCAGCAGCAGCCCCGGCAGCAGCACCTGGATCGCGGAGATCAGGGACCACATGCGGGCGCTGCGCACGGCGGCATGGCGCACCTCCTGCGAGGCGCTGCGGTAGCGGTCGAGGAAGAGCTCCTCGCCGCCGATGCCACGCAGCACCCGCAGTCCGGCGACCGTGTCCGAGGCCAGCTCGGTGGCACGGCCCGCCTTCTCCCGCTGGAAGTCGGCACGCCGGGTGGCGCGGGGCAGCAGCGGCAGTACGGCGACCGCCAGCACCGGCAGACCCACGGCGACCACGACGCCGAGCGCCGGCTGGTAGACCACCAGGCCCACGCAGACGATCACGATGGTGAGCGCCGCGGCGGTGAACCGGGAGACGGCCTCCACGAACCAGCCGATCTTCTCGATGTCACCCGTGGAGACGGCCACGACCTCACCGGCCGAGACCCGTCGGGTGAGCCCCGAGCCCAGCGAGGAGGCCTTGCGGGCCAGCAGCTGCTGGACGCGGGCGGCGGCGGTGATCCAGTTGGTGATGGCGGCGCGGTGCAGGAAGGTGTCGCCGATCGCGCTGCCGGCGCAGGCCAGTGCCAGCAGCCCGCCCGCGAGGGCGAGCCGGCTGCCGGATCGGTCGACGACGGCCTGTACGGCGAGGCCCACACAGAACGGCAGGGCGGAGACGGACACGAAGTGCACCAGTCCCCAGGCCAGGGATCTGAGTTGTCCGCCCAGCTGATTCCGGAAGAGCCACCACAGGAATCGGGGGCCCGAGCGCGCGTCCGGCACACCCGGGTCGGGATACGGAAGGTCGTGAATCTGCATGACGGATGACGTCCCAGTGGCTCGTGTCAGGGGGGTGGAAGGGCCGCGGACGGCGGTAGCAAACCGTGAAAGGTTCGCGTCATCGCAGGGTCGGAGGCAAACGGTTTTCCGGTCGACGGATGCGACCATGGCGGGGTGGCGAGCGATGTACGACGTGCGGTGGCCTGCGGGATCCTCCTGGCGGCCCTGGCCGCCTGCGCGAGCCCCCGGACCGAACCGGCGAAACCCGCGGCGAGGCCCACGACCACCGCTCCCGCCGCCGCCCCCATCGGCGTCCCGGACATCGGCGACCGCCTCCGGCGCCGCATCCCCGACGACTCCCGCCAGGTCGTCGCGGTCTACGGCGACGGCAGGAACTCGCCCGATTCCACGGTCGTTCTCTACACGAGGCACGGCTCCGCCTGGGAGCGCACCCGCAGTTGGCCCGCGCACAACGGCAAGAAGGGCTGGACCACCGACCATCGCGAGGGCGACAAGCGCAGCCCTGTCGGCGTGTTCACCCTCACCGACGCGGGCGGGGTCCTCGCCGACCCCGGCTCCAGGCTCCCGTACACCCGGTCCGCCGCCTTCGCGGCACCGCGCTGGTGGGCCGAGTCCCACTGGCACGACTTCGACTTCGTCATCGCCATCGACTACAACCGGGTCAGGGGCACCCCGCCGAACGACCCCACCCGGCCCGGCGGCGAGGCCAAGGGCGGCGGTATCTGGCTGCACATGGACCACGGCAGCGGTACGTCCGCCTGCGTCAGCCTGTCCAGATCGGCCATGCGGTACCTGCTGCGCACGCTCGACCCGGACCGGCATCCTGTGGTGGTGATGGGGGACGGGGACGGCCTGGCGAGCTAGCACTCGCGGGGGAGGCCTCATTGCGGAGGGCGCCCAACTCGCCGTAGAACACCGGCCATGAAGAGACGGATCATCATGTCCATGTTCGCCGGAGCGACCCTCCTGGCGAGCACCCTCCTCGGGGCGACCCCAGCCCGATCGACCGACGCGCTCGTCCAGTCAAGCGGCGCGCCCGCTCAATCCGCCGCCGTCCCCGCCGAGTTCGGCTCCGACTGGCACGATCCCATCACCGCCGCCCCGCCCGTCACCAAACCCTCCGGCAGGTCCTGCGAAGTCACGCTCGCCGAGGCGCAGTTCCGTGACTTCACGCCGTACAAGGGCACTTACACCCCGCCCGACGGCTGCGGCGACCGCTGGAGCAAGGTCGTGCTGCGGATGGACGGCAAGGTGAAGGGGCGTCAGTACGACCGGCTCGGCTATCTGCACGTCGGCGGGATCGAGATCTTCCGTACGTCGACCCCGCAGCCCTCGCCCGACGGCATCGAGTGGTCGGTCGAGAAGGACGTCACGCGCTACAGCGACGCCTTCCGCGCCGGCCACGACGTCGAGATGCTCATCGGGAACGTCGTCGACGACACGTACACCGGCATCATCGACGTCAAGGTCACCCTGACGTTCTACGCCGGCCGCCCCGCCACGACCCCCGACCGGATCCTGACCCCGACCGACGGCACCGTCACCACCCCGCGCAACAGCGAACGCATCGTCGCCGAGGTGTACGCCACCGGATCCGGCGGCGGCTGCGAGGAGTACTGGTATCTGACGGTGCCCGACGAGGCGCCGTACTCCTGCAAGGCGACGGGCGGCCCCTACCGCGAGGTGCAGATCAAGGTCGACGGCCGGCTCGCCGGGATCGCCGCGCCGTTCCCGCACGTGTGGACCGGCGGCTGGTCCAACCCCTTCCTCTGGTACGTCGTTCCGGGACCGCGCGCCTTCGACGTCAAGCCGATCGAATACGACCTGACGCCGTTCGCCGGGATTCTCAACGACGGCCGTCCCCACCGCGTAGAGGTCGACGTCGTCGGCGTCCCCGAGGGACAGAGCGGCTGGAGCGCCCCCGTGAACGTCCTCGTCTGGCAGGACGCGAAGAGCGAGCGGGTCACCGGCAAGCTCACCACGCACACGGTCGGAGACCTCGCCAACTCCTCGACGTACACCCCCGGTTCGGAGCACCGCCTGGACACCGAGGGCGCGCACCGGCTCGCCGTCGCCGGATACGTCGACACCTCCCACGGCCGTGTGACCACCACCGTCCGGCGCGCGCTCACCAACACCTCCGCACACCGCTGGACCGACGGCGAGAACTTCGACGCGCTCCAGGCCACCTGGGGGGACGACGAGTCGGTCACCGTCGACGGACGGGGCCCCGCCCGCACGACGCGCACGCATCGGACGTACACCATGGACGGCACCACCACGCTCGGTACGGACGACCGGCTGCGGACCGTGCTGACGCTCGGCGACCGGGCCGCAGCCACCGTCACGCGCGATGACCGCCGAACAGCGTGGTCGCGGCTCGACGACACCTACACCGGCGATGCCACCTGGACCGTCAACGTCCCGCGCGATCAACGGCACGCGGTCGGCACGACGAGCGAGCGCTACCGGCTGTACGGATCGGACGGCTGCCACGATCGCTCCCTGACCATTGTTCAGGGGGTGCTCACCGAGGATCGCCGAGGCTGCTGAGAGGAGTTGTGTGCGATGCGTCACTCGGGGCGTGATTTACGTGGCTGAAACGCGGCGGTCTTGCGGGAGATCAACGGCGCCTTCAAAGTGATCGCCACGGAAGCCGCTTTCCGTATCGCAGAAGTCCCCGACGTCCCCTCGGGGCCTCTGCGTTCCGACGTCCCTCACAAGGAGTGCCCGTGCCGCCGTCCGTCCCGTCCCTGCCGCGACGCGTCGCACGCATACTGCGTACCTCACTCTTCGCCCAGGTCGCCGTCGCGCTGGTCCTCGGCATCGTTGTCGGAAAGCTCTGGCCCGACTTCGCCTCCGACCTCCAGCCGCTCGGCGACGGCTTCACCCGGCTCATCAAGACGATCATCTCGCCGCTCGTGTTCTGCGTGGTCGTCGTCGGTATCGCCAAGGCCGGTGACCTCAAGGCCTTCGGCCGGATCGGGCTCAAGGCCCTGATCTGGTTCGAGGTCGCGAGCACGCTGGCCCTGATCATCGGTCTCCTCGCGGCCAACCTCGTCCAGCCGGGCTCGGGGATGAATGTCGACCCGTCCACGCTGAACAGCGCGGCGGTCGACGCGAAGACCGGCGGCGGCTCGCTGCCCTCGACGACCGAGTTCATCGTCAACGCGATCCCCACCAGCTTCATCGGCGCCTTCGCCGAGAACCAACTCCTCCAGGTGCTCATCCTGGCCTGTCTGGTGGGTGCCGCGCTGCTCCACCTCGGCCACACCAAGGTGCCGAAGGTGCTGCCCGCCATCGAGCAGGCCCAGGAGATCATCTTCGCGGTCGTCGGCTTCATCATGCGCCTCGCCCCGATCGCGGTGTTCGGCGCGATGGCCGTCCTGATCGGCCAGTACGGCCTCGGTGTCATCGAGACCTACGCCAAGCTGATCATCCTGTGCTACGCGGCCGCCGCGCTCTTCATCGCACTGCTCGCCGTCGCCCTCAAGACGGTCACCGGGCTCAGCCTCTGGAAGTTCCTGCGCTACATCCGCGAGGAGATGCTGCTCGCCCTCGGCACCGCGTCCACCGAGTCCGTCATGCCGCGCGTGATGCAGAAGCTGCGCAAGGCCGGCGCCCGCGACGACGCCGTGGGCCTGGTGCTGCCGACCGGCTACTCCTTCAACCTCGACGGCGCCTCGCTCTACCTCTCCATCGGCACGCTGTTCATCGCCCAGGCCGTGGGCGTCGACCTCAGCCTCGGCCAGCAGATCACCGTGGTGCTGGTGCTGATGCTGACCAGCAAGGGCATGGCGGGCATCCCGGGCTCGGCCTTCCTCGCCCTGTCCGCGACCGCCTCCTCGCTGGGCGCGATCCCGGCCGGTGCCGTCGCCCTGCTGCTCGGCGTGGACCGCATCATGGACTCGATGCGCGTCGTGACGAACCTGCTCGGCAACTGTGTCGCCGTCTTCGCGGTGTCCCGCTGGGAGGGCGCGCTGGACCTGGACAAGGCGAAGAGGGTGCTGGACCAGGGGAAGGCCGACCCCGACCCCGAGCCGGTAGAGGTCGAGGAGCCGACCGCCGCCATACCCGCCCAGAAGGCCAAGGAGACGGCCTCCGAGGCCAGTTGACGGCAACTGCACGAAAAAAGAGGGCCGCGGCGACCAGCCGCGGCCCTTCTTTCATGCCCTCAACAACGCTTCCCCGGCTCGGGCACGGCGCCGTCCACCAACGTGTCCAGCAACCCGCCCAGCACCTCGCGCTGTTCCTCCGTCAGCGGCGCCAGGATCTCGGCTGCCGCCGACCTCCGAGCCCCCCGCAGCTCGCGCAGCGCCTTGCGCCCGTCGTCCGTGAGCTCGATCCGGATGACCCGCCGGTTCGTCGGATCCGGCACCCGCCGCACCTTGCCGCTCGTCTCGAGACCGTCGACCAACGACGTCACCGCGCGCGGCACGACCTCCAGGCGCTCGGCCAGATCGGCCATGCGCGGCGGCGAGCCGTAGTGCGCGAGAGTGCGCAGCAACCGCGACTGGGCAGGAGTGACGCCCAGGCCGCTCTGCTCGATGTGCCGCTTCTGGATGCGGTGCACACGCCGCGTGAACCGCAGCAGCTGCTCGGCGAGCGGGCCGTCGGAATCGGGGGTGGTCATACGGGAACAATAACAGGACCATGTTCATTGTGAGTATAGGTAACAATGAGCTAAGGTCCGTAAGTCCCTCATGACGAGTCTCCCGAAGGAGCCCATGCACCCCGACAACGAACCCGCCCGGCCATCGCCCGGCGACTTCGAGGAGCAGCCCCGGCAGGTGCGCCGCATCCTGAAGCTGTTCCGCCCCTACCGCAGCCGGCTCGCCGTGGTCGGCCTCCTGGTCGGCGCCGCGTCGCTGGTCTCGGTCGCCACTCCTTTCATGCTGAAGGAGACGCTGGACGTCGCGATCCCCGAGGGCCGCACCGGCCTGCTCAGCCTGCTCGCGCTCGGCATGATCCTCAGTGCCGTGCTGACCAGCGTCTTCGGCGTCCTGCAGACCCTGATCTCCACGACGGTCGGCCAGCGCGTCATGCACGACCTGCGCACCGCCGTCTACGACCGCCTCCAGCGCATGTCGCTCGCGTTCTTCACGCGCACCCGCACCGGCGAGGTCCAGTCCCGCATCGCCAACGACATCGGCGGCATGCAGGCGACCGTCACCTCCACCGCCACCTCGCTGGTCTCCAACGTCACGAGCGTGGTCGCCACGATCGTCGCGATGATCGCCCTCGACTGGCGCCTGACCGTCGTCTCCCTGCTTCTGCTGCCGATCTTCGTGTGGATCAGCCGCCGCGTCGGCAACGAACGCAAGAAGATCACCACCCAGCGCCAGAAGCAGATGGCCGCGATGGCCGCCACGGTCACCGAGTCCCTCTCGGTCAGCGGCATCCTCCTCGGCCGCACCATGGGCCGCTCCGACTCGCTCACGCAGTCCTTCTCGGACGAGTCCGAGCGCCTGGTCGACCTCGAAGTCCGCGCGAACATGGCCGGCCGCTGGCGCATGGCCGTCATCACGATCGTCATGGCCGCGATGCCCGCCGTCATCTACTGGACCGCGGGCCTCGCCCTCCAGATGGGCGGCCCTGACGTCTCGATCGGCACGATCGTCGCCTTCGTCTCGCTCCAGCAGGGCCTGTTCCGCCCGGCGGTCAGCCTGCTCGGCACCGGCGTCCAGATCCAGGCCTCGCTCGCGCTCTTCCAGCGCATCTTCGAGTACCTCGACCTGCCGATGGACATCACCGAGCGGGAGCGCCCGGTGCACCTCGACACCATCAAGGGCGAGGTCCGCTTCGAGGACGTCGAGTTCGGATACGACAGCAACGACGGCAAGAGGAGCCCCATCCTCGACGGCATCGACATCACCGTCCCCGCGGGCGGCAGCCTCGCGGTCGTCGGCCCGACCGGCGCCGGAAAGTCGACGCTCGGTCACCTGGTCCCGAGGCTGTACGACGTGACGGGCGGCCGCGTCACCCTCGACGGGATCGACGTGCGCGACCTCGACTTCGACACCCTCGCCCGCGCGGTCGGCGTCGTCTCCCAGGAGACGTACCTCTTCCACGCCACCGTCGCCGACAACCTGCGCTTCGCCAAGCCCGACGCCACCGACGAGGAGCTGCACGCGGCGGCGAAGGCGGCCCAGATCCACGAGCACATCGCCGGTCTGCCCGACGGCTACGACACGGTCGTCGGCGAGCGCGGCCACCGCTTCTCCGGTGGCGAGAAACAGCGCCTGGCCATCGCCCGTACGATCCTGCGCGACCCACCGGTCCTGATCCTGGACGAGGCGACCAGCGCCCTGGACACCCGCACCGAAGCGGCCGTCCAGGACGCCATCGACGCCCTGTCCGCCAACCGCACCACGCTCACCATCGCGCACCGGCTGTCCACCGTCCGCGGCGCCGACCAGATCGTGGTCCTGGACTCCGGGAGCGTGGCCGAGCGCGGCACGCACGAGGAACTGCTGGAGAAGGACGGACGGTACGCGGCCCTCGTACGCCGGGATGCTCAACTGGAACCGACAAGCTGAAGATATGCCGGGTTTGTAACGATATGAGGGTTACCGTGCCCGCATGTACCAGAACACTCCGTCACGCTCGATTCGACTGACCCGCCGGGGCCGCCTCGCCCTCATCGCGACCGGGGCCGTCGTGGCCGGCACCGCCGTGGCGGTGCCGCTGCTGGGCCTGGACAGCGACAAGGACGCCAAGCCCACTTCGCTGGTGATCCCGGAGGGCTGGCGCGCGAGCCAGATCTACGACGCCGTCGACAAGGTCCTCGCCCGCCCGGCCGGCACCACCAAGAAGGCCCTCGCCAAGGCGAACCTGAAGTTGCCGACCGACGCCGAGGGCAATCCGGAGGGCTACCTCTTCCCGGCGACTTATCCGCTGGACGACAAGACCACGCCCGAGGCGCTGCTGACGTTCATGGCCGACACGGCCCACCAGAAGTTCAACGGCGCCCCGATCGCCGCCGGCGCCCAGCGCAACGCCATGAACGTCTACCAGGCCGTCACCATCGCGAGCATCGTCCAGGCCGAGGCCGCCACCAAGGCCGACATGGGCAAGGTGGCCCGGGTCATCTTCAACCGCCTCGAGCGCGGGATGCCCCTGCAGATGGACTCCACCATCAACTACGCGCTGGGCCGTTCCACGCTCAGGACGAGCGACGCGGACACTCGCATCGACAGCCCTTACAACTCGTACCAGCGCATGGGCCTGCCCCCGACCCCGATCGACAACCCGGGCGAGGAGGCCGTGCGTGCGGCGATCACCCCGACGCCGGGTGACTGGCTGTACTTCGTCACGGTCAAGCCGGGCGACACCCGCTTCACGGCCAACTACGAGGAGCACCTGCGTAACGTGGCCGAGTTCAACGCCCGGCAGAAAAGCGGCAGTTCATCCGCTTCGCAGCAGCCGCCGAAGTGACCCGGCGGGGCGTCAGGCGGCGACCGGTTCCCCTTCCAGCAGCCGCCTGATGTCCTGTACGGCCGCACGGCCCGCGCGGTTGGCGCCGATGGTGCTGGCCGACGGGCCGTAACCGACGAGGTGGATACGGGGGTCGGCGACCGCACGGGTCCCCTCGACGCGGATCCCGCCACCCGGCTCGCGCAGCTTCAGCGGTGCCAGATGATCGACGGCGGCCCGGAAACCGGTCGCCCACAGGATGACGTCGACGTCCACACGCCGCCCGTCGTCCCACTCCACACCGTCCGGAGTGATCCGGTCGAACATGGGCTGCCGGTCCAGGACCCCGTCCTTCAGGCCCTGCCGGATCGCGTCGTTGAGCGGCAGCCCGGTCACCGACACCACACTCTTCGGCGGCAGGCCCTGGCGCACCCGCTCCTCGACGAGCGCCACGGCCGCCCGGCCCACGTCCTCGCTGAACGGACCCTCGCGGAAGACCGGCGGGCGCCGCGTGACCCATGTGGTGGAGGCCGCGTACGGGGCGATCTCCAGCAGGTGCTGGGTGCCCGACGCACCCCCGCCCACCACGACGACCCGCTGCCCCGCGAACTCCTCGGGCCCCGGGTACTGCGCGGTGTGCAACTGCCGCCCCCGGAACGTCTCCTGGCCGGGATAGCGCGGCCAGAAGGGCCGGTCCCAGGTGCCGGTCGCGTTGATCAGCGCCCGTGTCGCCCAGCTCCCGGCCGAGGTCTCCACGAGCAGGCGTCCGTCCGTACCCTCCCGCACCCCGCGCACATCGACGGGCCGCCGCACCCGCAGGTCGAAGTTGCGCTCGTAGGTGTCGAAGTACTCGGCGATCACCTCGGAGGACGCCCGCGAGGGATCGGCGCCGGTGAGCTCCATGCCCGGCAGGGCGTGCATCCCGTGCACCTTGCCGTACGTCAGCGAGGGCCACCGGAACTGCCAGGCACCCCCCGGGCCGGGGGAGTGGTCCAGGACGACGAAGTCGCGCTCGGGCTCTAAACCGGTCCGGCGCAGGTGATAGGCGCTGGACAGACCGGCCTGACCAGCGCCTATGACGACGACCTCAATGTTGTTCACGCTTCTACCAACTGTGCCGGGGGCGCAGATCTTCCCGGCTGTCGGCCTACGACTTCTCGCCGCGCGCGGGGGTCGTGGACGGCGGCAGATCCGCGTTGAAGCGCGTGTCCACGAAGTCCGCGAAGTCGACCTTGCCCGGGATCAGCTTCAGCTCGGTGAAGGCGTCCGCGATCTCCTGCTCGGAGGCGACGAGCGGCTTGTCGACCGCGACCGAGATCCGGCTGGCGTTGGAGCGCCGCACCGACGCCAGCGCCACCTCGTACGGCAGGCCGGTGTCCTTCGCCCACACCTCGGCCCACTCCTCCTGATGGTCGTACACCCACGCGGTGGCCCGGCGCAGCCGCTCCAGGTAGTCCTTGATCGCGGCGGCCTTCGTCTTGTCCTGGAGTGCGCTCGGCGCCGCCACCTGGAAGGTCAGGCCGTTGGTGACGCCGTCGCCGGTGGTGAGGACGCGGCCCTGCTTGCCCTGGAGGATCTGGGAGGTGTACGGGTCCCAGACCGCCCAGGCGTCGACCTTGCCGGAGGTGAACGCGGCCAGCGCGTCGGCCGGCTGGAGGTACTTGACCTTGACGTCGCTCAGGCTCAGGCCGGCCTCCTTGAGAGAGGCGACCAACTGGTAGTCGGCGGAGGAACCCTGAGCCACGGCGACCGACCTGCCCTTGAGCTGCTCGGGCTTCGTCAGCTTCGAGTCGTTCGGTACGAGGATGGCGTCACCCTTGGACGTGCCGTGAAAGGCGGCCACGACCTTGATCTTGGAGCCGGCGCCGGCGGCGAACACCGGCGGGGTGTTGCCGACGCCGCCGATGTCGACGGCCTTGGCGTTGACGGCTTCCAGCAGGGGCGGGCCGGAGGTGAACGTCGACCACTTGATCTTGTAGTCGAGGCTCTTGAGTTCGCCCGCGGCACGCAGGATCGCCTCCGAACCGCCCTTCTGGTCACCGACATCGAGGGTGAGGGACCCCTGGCCGTCGGTGTCGCTCCCGGTACCGGCGGACGCGTTCCCGCCGCAGGCGGTGAGCAGGAGGGCGAGGGGGAGGAGCAGTGCGGCGGGGGCGAGGCGTCGTCGCATGGGGGTTCCGTTCTGTGTGTCGCTGTTGCTGTGGGGAGTTCAGGCGGCTTCGGCGGCGGTGTCGACGCCCAGACGTTCCAGGAGGCCGGCGCGCAGCTCCGCGAAACGGGGGTCGGTGATGTCGCGTGGGCGGTCGAGGTCGATCCGCTGCTCGTGGGCGATGACCCCGTCGTCCATCACCAGGACACGGTCGGCGAGCAGGACGGCCTCCTCGACGTCGTGTGTGACGAGCAGCACGGCGCAGCCGCGGCGCTGCCACAACTCGCCCACCAGACGCTGGGCCTTGATACGGGTGAGTGCGTCGAGCGCGCCGAACGGCTCGTCGAGCAGCAGGAGATCGGGCTCACGCACCAACGCCCGTGCCAGTGAGGCGCGTTGGGCCTCACCGCCGGAGAGGGTCTTGGGCCAGGCGTCCGAGCGGTGGCTCAGTCCGACCTCTTCCAGGGCCTTGTCGGCGACGGTCCGCGCGGGCTTGCCCGGCAGGCCGAGCAGGACGTTGCGCCACACCTTCTTCCATGGCATCAGCCGGGGTGCCTGGAAGGCGACGGCCTTGCGGCGCGGCACCAGGACGGTGCCCTCGATGTCCCGGTCGAGGCCGGCGAGGATGCGCAGCAGGGTGGACTTGCCGCAGCCGCTGCGGCCGAGGAGGGCCACGAACTCGCCCGGCCGGACGTCGAGTTCGAGGTGGTCGATGACGGCACGGCCGTCGAAGGAGCGGGTCAGCCCGTCGACGCGGACCGCGTGCGGGGCACGGGGAGCCGGGGGCGTGTCCGACCGCTTGGTGATCACCGCCCGGTGAATGTCGGTCGCCATTGCAGCAGCAGCCTTTCGAGGGAGCGGACGATGAAGTCGGCGAGCAGGCCGAGGAAGGCGTAGACGATCAGGCAGACCACGATCACGTCGGTCCGTAGGAAGTCCCGTGCCTGGACCATGAGGAATCCGATCCCGGAGTCCGCGTTGACCTGCTCGGCAAAGAGGAGCGCCAGCCAGGCGATGCCGAGGGAGTAGCGCAGACCGGTCAGGGCGCCGGGCAGTGCCCCCGGCAGGACGACGTGCCGCACCAGCCCCCATCGCGAGAGGCCGAGGGACTCGCCCGCCTCGATCAGCTGGGCGTCCACGCCGCGGATACCGGCGTAGACATTGAGGTAGAGCGGGAAGGTCACGCCGAGCGTGATGATCGCGACCTTGGGTGTCTCGCCGATGCCGAACCAGATGATGAACAGCGGGATGAGACCGACGAACGGCACGGTCCGCAGCATCTGGACCGGGGCGTCCACGAGGTCCTCGCCGATCCGGAACAGACCCGAGACAAGGGCGAGTCCGGTGCCGACGAGGGTGCCGAGGAGCAGACCGGCGGCGACGCGCTGGAGCGAGATGGTCATGGCGGAGGCCAGCGAGCCGTCGGAGATCAGATCGCTCGCGACCTGCGCGATCCGGCCCGGTGAGGCCAGTACGTCGGAGGCCAACACGCCTGTGGCGCTGAGGAGTTGCCAGAGCACCAGCAGGAGGACCGGGCCGGTGGTGCGGCGCAGCCAGCGGGGGACGCGGGTGCGTCGGGAGGAGGCGGGGACGATGGGTTCGAGGTCGAGAGGGGCATCCGACTCGGACTTGACCGAAATGTCGGGTTCATGGGGGTGTGGCGGGGCGTGGCTGATGCTCATGAGTGCTCCACGGAGGGGAGAGCGGCCGATGAGGGGGAGTTGGGGGGCGACCGCGCGCCGTCGTCTCGGGCATGCACCGGGGTGAGGGGGTGCGCGCGGATCAGACGTGCGGGCAGAGCGGAGCGCAGGCGCGAGGGGGTGAGGCGAAAAAGGGCGTCAGCAGCCGCGGCGACACGCGGCGGAGGCCACCCGCAGCAGGTCGATGTGACCGCGCGTGGTGAGCAGAGCTGAACGCAACATGCCGCCGAAAGTAGCCAGATGGCGTGGCCATGGTCAATGGCGTCTCGCGTAGTGGACCTGCCGTATCAACGGTCGGGCGGCCGGTCACGCGCGACACCGGGCCGATGGGTGAGGATGGGCGTATGTCAGATGCGTTCACCACCCGGGTTCTGAACATCACTTCCGGTGCGACGGAGCGGGTCGTCGACCTCACCGCCGACTGTGAGGGGTTCCTGCGGGAGGCGGCCGACGACCGCGACGGCCTCCTCAACATCTTCGTCCCGCATGCCACCGCGGGCATCGCGATCATCGAGACGGGCGCCGGCAGCGACAACGACCTCCTCGCCGCCCTGCACACCCTCCTCCCCTCCGACGACCGCTGGCAGCACCGCCACGGCAGCCCCGGCCATGGCCGCGACCATGTCCTCCCCGCGTTCGTACCGCCGCACGCGACGCTGCCGGTGGTGGGCGGGCGGCTGGAGTTGGGGACGTGGCAGTCGGTGTGCCTGGTGGATACAAATCGGGATAACTTTGAGCGAAAGGTGCGTATCACCTTCCTTGCGGGTTCCTGAAACTCAAGAGCGGCGCGTCCCACGCCGCTCTACGTGTGCATCGCGGTGGTGAAGTACCACAGCAGGTAGGCCGCCATGACGAGCACGACCGGCACGCCGACGAGGAGGCGGATCAGCAGGATCAGGGTCCGGACCCACGGTTGTCCCGGCCCCATGGCGAAGTCGGGTCTGGCCGGGTCGTACGAGATCCTCTTGTCGGGCGCCGACGAGTGGCCCGCGCGCTCGAAGGTGTGAGGTATGCCGCTGGTGTCGGTGAACGAGTACAGGACGGTGCCGGCGTCGGTGGGGTCCGGCGCGGGGTGGTAGCCGACGGATGTGGCGACGGTCGTCACGCCGTAGCGGTGCAGCAGCCACCAGGTCACCGTGGCACGCCACGTGCCGCGGGCGGCGAGGCAGCCAGACGCGAGCGCAGGGAAGACCGCGGCCCACAACTGGGCGAGGCGCCCGTCGCCCGTCGACACGGGGAGCAGCAGGCCGAGGACGAAAAGGCAGGTGAGCGTGGACCAGGCCCACCACTCGCCCGTGGACAGGAACGCTCCGTGCCGTGGCCTGGGCGTGAGAGGGCGCTTCTCCGCCCTCACGAAGGCCGCGCCGGCGATGTGTTTTTCGGCCCCGTCGCCTTCTGGGAGCGCCGCGTTGACGGCATACGCGAAGGCCTCCACCTCCTCGGTGCAGCGGGAGCTGATCGCGCAGACCGTCGTCGGCTCGGCTTCGGTGGCCGCCGAGTTCAGTCGGATCTCGGCAGTCGAGCGCCTGCCCCTGGCGACATGGACGGTCTCGATCGCGTCGAGGGGAACGACCAGCCGGATCCCTGCCCGGTCCAGTACGACGGTCTCGCACTCCAGGCGTGCGGTTCCGCCTCTGCCGCGCAACGTCGTTCCGGCTGCGGGCTCCGCGTCCGTGACAGTCATGACCGGGTCCTCTCCATGGTCAATTGACTTGATTTTCAACGGAGTCGGGTTCACCGGATCGGCCACAGCCGCACCGTGCGGTCGAGGCCGGCAGAGGCCAGGGTCCGGCCGTCCGGGCTGAACGCCACTGATGTCACCTTGTCGGTGTGGCCGGTGAGGGTGCCGACGGGGACGATGTCGAGTGTGCGCGTGTCCCACAGCCGCACGGTTCTGTCCTCGCTGCCGGCGGCCAGGGTGTTTCCGTCCGGGCTGAACGCGACCGTCGTCACAGCGGCGGTGTGCCCGGTGAGCGTGGCGTCGACGGTGCCTGTCGCCGAGTTCCACACGCGTACGACGCTGTCGGCGCTGCCGGTGGCCAGGGTCGTGCCGTCCGGGCTGAACGCCACGGGCTTGAAGCCGTGCCAGAGCGGGGCGTCGAGAGTGGCGCGGACGGTGTCGGTGCGCAGGTCCCACAGCCGGACCGGGCTTGCGGTGAGGTCCGCGCTGCCGGTGGCCAGGGTCCTGCCGTCCGGGCTGAACGCCACCGCGTTGACCACGGCCGTGCCCCGCGTCGTCAGCGTGGTGGTGACGGTGCGGGTCGGCAGGTCCCACAGCCAGGCGGCACCGTAGCGGCCGCCGGTGGCCAGGGTCCTGCCGTCCGGGGCGAACGCCAGGTCCAGGGGGAGCTGGGGATGGGGCAGGGCGATGCCGGTGCGATCCGCCAGGTTCCACAGGGACACGTCCAGGGCGCCGGTCGTGGCCAGGGTTCTGCCGTCCGGGCTGAAGGCCATCTTTGTCACGTCTTCGAGCTGGTCGGGCCAGGGAGTGCTCACGGTGCCCTCGGCCACGTCCCACAAGCGCAGCGTGCTGGCTGTGCCCTGAAGCGCGGACAGTCCGGCGGCCAGCGTCTTTCCGCTCGGGCTGAAGGCCACGCAGGTGGCGTAGCCGTCGGGGAGGGTGAACACGACCTTGCGGGGCGCGGCGTCCTGGGCTCTCGACTCGATCACCGCGAGCGGGACGGCGACGGCGGACACGCCGAGCGCGGCGAGCAGCAGGGTGCGGCGCCGCAGCCTGGCGGGGGGTTTCACCGACGGCCCGCCGGATTGCGGTTGCGGTCGCGTCCCACCGGCCGCCGCGCTGGGAGTGTCGATCTCTTCGGGTTCGACGGAGTCCATCGGCGCACACCCGGTCCTTGAGGAGGAAGAAGAGGAAACGGAGGGAGACAGGGGCTCATGCCGGCCTGACGGCCCCTGTGACAAGGGCTGTTGCGGCGTCCGCGCAGCCCCAGGCCAAGGTGACTCCGGCGCCTCCGTGGCCGTAGTTGTGCACCAGCCGCCGCACCCGGCCGTGCGGGCGGGGGTCGGTCTCCAGGCGGACGCCCCCGTCTCGATGGGGCCGCAGGCCCACCTGGTGGCCGAGGACCGGGGCGCCTGCCAGTTCCGGTAGCAGTTCGGTGCAGCGGCGCAGGATGGCGGAGGCGGTGGCCGGTGACGGGGTGGTGTCCCACTCGCCGACCTCGAAGGTGCCGCCGAGGACGATGTCGGTGCTGCGGGGGTGGATGTAGGTGCAGCCGTCGACGTTGTCCTCGTCGCGGACGGACGTGTGCAGCCCGGGGTTGGCGACGAGGACCAACTGTCCTCGTACCGGCCGCACTTCGGTGTCCCCGCACAGGGCGCGGGCGCCCAGGCCGGAGGCGTTCACCACTGCGGGAGCCCATACGCCCGCCTGTTCCAGGGCGTCGATGCGGCGATGGATCAGCGTGCCGCCCGCCGCGCAGAAGGTCTGCTGGAGCCAGGGCAGGTAGCGGGACATCTCCACGGTCGGAACGGTGAACGCCCAGCCGCCGCTGAACGGGGCCCGTACCTCGCCGCTGCGCAGGGCGCGCAGGTCGGGAAGGGCCGAGGCCCACCAGGGGACGCCGGGGGCTTCGCCGCGCAGCAGCATCCGGGTGGGGCGCATGACCACGCCGGGGACCCCGTTCGCCGCCTGGCGGGCGAACTCGTCGTGGGTGCGGGTGGCCCAGTCCATGACACGAGGTTCGAACCGGGTGCGGGTCGGGTACCAGACGGCCGCGGCCACAAAGGACGTGGTCGCGGCCGACGGCTCGGCCGTGACCACGGCGACGCGGGCACCGGCCTGCTGCAGGCGCAGTGCGGTGGTGAGCCCGATGGCCCCGGCGCCGACGACGACCGCGTCGAACCTGTCGCCCATGTCTCCCCCTTGATCGCGAAGCCGTGTGAC
This sequence comes from Streptomyces sp. WM6386, assembly GCF_000972385.1. Taxonomy (GTDB): domain Bacteria; phylum Actinomycetota; class Actinomycetes; order Streptomycetales; family Streptomycetaceae; genus Streptomyces. The sequence continues at coordinate 94,298 of NZ_JXTE01000006.1, read as the reverse complement.
TCTCACTGTCGGTGGGGAGTTGACGACCTGTCCAAGACCAGTCGTGTTCAATGTCATAAGCCGCGCTTATAGTTGGCGGATGGACTTGCGGCGGCTGCGGTACTTCCTCGTGCTGGCCGAGGAGTTGAACTTCACGCGGGCCGCGCACCGGCTGCACATCGCCCAGCCCGCTCTGAGCCAGCAGATCAGGGCGCTGGAAAGGGAGATCGGCGCCCAACTGCTCGAACGCGGCAGCCGGAGCTGCCGGTTGACCGTCGTCGGCGAGGTCGTGGCCCGCGAGGCCGGCGAACTGCTGGCCCATGCGGCCGCGTCGCAGGAACGGATCCGTGCTGCCGTCGGCGGACGGCAGGGGCAGCTGCGCCTGGCCCTGACCAGATCCGCCCGCGGCGGCCCTGTCGACGCCCTCCTCGCCGCGTTCCGTACCCTCCATCCGGACGTGGATCTCGTCGTACGAACCGGGTGGACCGCGCACAACGTCACCGAGCTGCTGGCCGGCAGGCTGGACGCCGCCTTCGTACGGCCCCCGCTGGACGGCGAGGGCCTGGAGTGCCGGCACATCGCCCGCGAGGAACTCCTCGTGGCCGTCCCCGCCGATCATCCCCTCGCCCGTGAACGCAGGGTCACCCGCGGACGCATCGCCGCCGAACCCGTGATTCTCTGGCCGCGCGAGAACGCCCCCGGAATGCACGACCTGATCACCCGGCAGCTGTGGCCCGACGGCGGGCCGCGCATCGTGCGGGAGGAACCCGACGACGAGCAACTCCTCCTCAGCGTCGCCGCGGGCACCGGCATCGCCCCGGTGCCCGAGGGGCGTGCTCGCGCGCTGCGCATACCCGGGGTGCGGCTCAAGCATGTGACCGCGCCCATGCCCACCGTGGACCTCGCCCTGGCCCACCGGCCGGCGAGCGCCGCGCCGGCACTGCGAGGACTCCTCGGCCTCATCGACACCTTGCCCGGCCCGACGGCCGACTGACGTCGGCTGCCACGGATGCCTTGGGAATCCGCTGTGGGGTGGACGTGGAGGTGAGCCACCCCGGCCCGGCTCAGCGGATGTGCTTCGCCGGCTTGGTGGCGGCGTTGAGCAGGTACTCCAGGGGGCCGCGGCGGAAGAAGTGGGACCAGATCGCGGCGAACACGATCGCCCCGAGGACGAACATGATCAGCGTCACCCAGGACTCCTCGTCGTGGGTCGCGCCGAACCAGGGCAGCCAGCCCTGTATGACGAAGTGACCGACGTAGGCGGTCAGGGACATGGTGCCCACGGCGACGACCGGGTCGGCCAGGCGGCGCAGCCGAGGGAGGCGGTCCATCGCCACCGTCGCACCCACGATCATGAGGATCGCGACTCCCACGCTGCCGACGATGTCGAACGTGGTGCCACTGTGCGGCCCGGCGGTCAAGAGCGACGACGCGTGGGACTGGAGCGACCCGCTGTCGAGGGGCATCGACCCGGAGCCGCCGGACGACGGCCCGTCTTCCGCCGTGCTCCGCAACGCGTCCTTACCGGCCAGCAGCAAGGACATGCCGTACGCGGCCACGGTGAGGGCGGCGCCGAGCGCGGCCAGGCGCCACAGGACGGCGGTCGCGGACAGGTCGAGGCGGGCCAGAGCCATACCGGCGATCACGAACGGAATCCACGTGATCGTCGGGTAGAAGCCGGTGAACAGCAGATCGAGCACTCCCACGTCACTGAGCCGGTGGAGCGGGTCGTAGGCGTCGACGCTCTGCCGGACCGGCTCGGTCAGCAGCGAGTTCAGTGCGAACGACAGCTGTGGTGTGACGAGAGCGAGGGCGGCAGCGATGATCGCGAGCGTCCTGGCACGCAGTCGCACCAGGGGCAGGGCGAGCAGGAAGTAGACGCCGTAGAAGGCGAGGATGACCACTTCACCGTATTCCATCGCCATCACGGTGCCCAGCGCCAGCAGGACCACGGCGCGGATCGCGATCCTGGCCCTCGCCTGCCGGCCGGCCAGGCCGGTCTTCGGCTCCCGGCGGCCGGCGATCAGCATCAGTGAGAACCCGGCGAGGGTGGCGAACAGGACCGACGAGTGACCGTCCGCCATGTACCGGAGCCGGCTGGCGACGCCGTCCGTGGCCGACAGCGGGGGGCCGATGTGCACGACGTACATGCCGAACACCGCCAGCGCGCGGGCCAGGTCCACCCCGACGAGGCGTCCCGTCGAAGGACCGGGCGAGGCCGGCACGGCGGACTCGGGGGATGTCCGGGGCTGCGGAGGCGAGTTCTCCCGCGGGGCTGACGTCCCCTGCAGCGGTTGCGAATGTGTCATACGGAGAATCTCGCGTGGACATCCGGAGACGGACCATCCGGCAGGCTTCGGTGACGGCCCCGCCGGTCGGCGGGTACCACCCTGCCGACCGGCGGAGTCAGGCCCGACCGGCCCGGCGCGGCCGGACGGAGGTCTTCTCCAGCCACTCGGCGGGGGCGGACCCGACGGTTGCAGCGCATCGCCATCGCCCGCGCACTGCTGCGAAAGCCCAGGCTGCTGCTGTTGGAGGAGGCGACCTCGCAGCTCGACGCCGTCAACGAACGGGCGCTGCGGGACCTCATCGCGGACGTGGCCCGGGAGACCACCGTGCTGGTGGTGGCCCACCGCCTGTCGACGGTGACACGCGCCGACCGGATCATCGTCATGGACGCCGGACGAGTACGGGCCGTGGGCACTCGCGAGGAACTGGTGGCTCAGGACCGGCTGTACTCGCACTGGCGGCCACCCAGTTTCTGGCCCCCACGCGATGACCCATCGCATCCCAGGTCTCGCGAGCCGGTGCAAGCCGCGACGGGACGGTCCGAGGCCCCGGTCGGTCAGTCCGCAGTCAGCGGGATCCGCAGCCGCACCCGGTAGCCGCCCTCCACCGTCGGCCCCGCCTCCAGGGTGCCGTGCAGGACGTCGGCCCGTTCCCGCAGACCGACCAGGCCCTGCTGTGAACCGGGCAGGGACAGAGAGGGACGTGTGGGCGCGGTGTTGGCGACGGTGACTCCGACATGTTCGCCGTCCTGCCACAGCTCGACGCGGGCCGTGGCGCCGGGGGCGTGCTTGCGGACGTTGGTCAACGCCTCCTGGACCGTGCGGTAGAGGGCCCGTTGGGCCGGTGTGCCCACGGCGGGCGGAAGCTCACCCGACAACTCCGTGTGAGTGCCGCTCGACTCCACCAGTTTGCGCAGGTCGGCCAGGGTGGGCTGAGGCGTCAGCTCCGTGGCGTGGCCGCCGGAGGCGCGCAGCAGCGTGACCATGGTGCGCAGTTCGTCGAGTGTGGTGACGCTCAGCGAACGGATCGTGCGGGCGGCCTCCTTGGCGTCCGCGTCCTTGGTGGCGACCTGCAGGGCTCCGGCCCGTACGGCGATCAGGCTGACCTGGTGGGAGACCACGTCGTGCATCTCGCGGGCCAGCTGGGCGCGTTCGCGGGCGAGCACGGCCTGGGCGTGCAGGGCCCGCTCGTGCTCCCTGGCCTCCTCGATCTCGGCCAGCCGCCGCGCCAGGTCCCGTTGCGCCTGGAGAAGCTGGCCGAAGAGGACGGGGGCCGCGGCGGTCGCGAAGCTGTAGACGAAGTTGACCAGCGTCATGGTCCGGTCGACGTCGGCCAGGGGCCACGGAGTGCTGCCTGCGATGGCGGTCAGGGCGATGCACGCCACCAGGAGACGGCGGTTGCGGGAGCGTTCGGCCACGGTGAACAGCGCCACGAGCACCGCGACGGCGATGTCCTGCATCAGCGCGATGGGCAGGGTGAGCAGGAGGACCGCGAGCGGGAACCTGCGCCGGAAGGCCAACGCGGCGCAGCCGAGCGCGGCCGGCGCAACACCGAGGCGCGTGTGCTCCCACATGTTCAGCCATACGTCCACGGCCGCCACCGTCACCAGGACGAGGTCGACGACCGGAGCGGGTAGCCGCTGCCAGGGGACGCGTGCGCGGTTCATCGTCCGGTCCCGGGCCGTGGGCGCTCGTCCAACAGTCCGGCCCGCTGCGCCAGTAGCGCGGCTTGCACCCGGCTGGTCACCCGCAGCTTCGTGAGGATCGCACTGACGTGGTCCTTGACCGTGCCGGTACCCAGGTGGATGCGCGCCCCGATGTCGGCGTTCGACAGCCCCTCCGCCACCAGGACGAGAACGTCGCGCTCGCGGGCGGAGAGCAGCCGAACACGGGCCGCCTCCTCGTCGACGACGGCCTCGGTGCCGGGGTGGCTGTGCAGCAGGGTGCGTGACGCCTTGGGGGACAGCACCACACCACCCGCGTCCAGGGTGCGCACCAGGTGGGCGAGCTGCTCCGGTTCGGTGTCCTTGAGCAGGAAACCGGCCGCGCCGCAGTGCAGCGCGGTCAGGATGTACTCGTCGGCGTCGAACGTCGTCAGCATCGCCACCACCGGAGCGTCCGGCATCGTCCGCAGCTCGCGCAGCACGGTGAGCCCGTCGACGTCCGGCATCCGGATGTCCAGCAGGACCACGTCGGGCCGCTCCCGGCGGACGGTGGCCACGGCGTCGCCCCCGCTCGCGGTCGCGACGACCTCGATGTCCTGCGAGGCGCCCAGAATGAGTTCGAAGCCCGAGCGGACCAGTGCCTCGTCGTCCACCACCACTACCCGGATCACGCGCGCTCCGCCTCACCTTCATCCATGCCGTCCGACCCATGCCGACTCGACCCTAAAGCCCCACAGAGGCCCCGCGGCCCGACGAGCGGCTGGTCCAGCCACACGGCGGGGTGTCACCGGCCGGTCGGCAGGGGCACCGCAGCCTTCTGCCGGATACTCCATGATCGGCCCGGCGTCCAGCCTGAGCGGCATGACACCTCCCACGGACTCCCCGCTGCCCACGACCGACGCGGCGTCCCCTGTACGCGAGCGTGGTGAGCCCTCGACCGGCGCGCCCGGCGTGGGGCGACTGATCGGGCTGGACCTGGCCCGCGGCCTGGCCGTCTTCGGTATGTACGCGGTCCATGTGGGGCCCGCCCCGGGCCAAGGCGGTGTGATCGGCTTCCTGATGGAGCTGGCGCAAGGCCGCTCCTCGGCCCTGTTCGCCGTCCTGGCCGGCTTCGCGGTCGCCCTCATCACCGGGCGCCGCACACCGAAGACCGGGCCCGCCGGCCGCCAGGCCGTCGCCAAGGTGATCATCCGGGCCGTGATCCTGATGGCCCTGGGCACCGCCCTGACCTTGACCGGCACCCCGGTCGTGCCGATCCTCGCCTTCTACGGACTGTTCTTCCTGCTCGTGCTGCCGCTGTACCGGCTGGGCACCAAGCCGCTGGCGCTGATCGCGGTGGGCTGGGCCCTGGTGGGTCCGCAGCTGCTCTACGCGCTGAAGCCGGTGTTCGGCGGCCGCGTATTCCTCTCCTACGGCCAGGCCGACGGCCCCGTCTCGCTGTTCTTCACCGGCGGCTATCCGGCCCTGACCTGGGTCCCGTTCGTCATCGCCGGTATGGCGGTCGCCCGCTGCGACCTGGCCGCCACGGCTGTCCGGATACGCCTGGCCCTCACCGGCGTCGCCCTCGCCGTCACCGGCTACGGCGGCTCCTGGCTGGCGCTGCGTCTCGTACCCGGTGCCGCCGAAGCCGTCCGGAAAGCCGAAGAGGGGCCGGGCATGTCGTCCGTATCGCCCGACAGCATCGGCATCTTCGGCGACACCCCCGCCGGGATGCTGGCCTCCGCCCCGCACAGCGAGGCGACCCTGTCCATCGTGGCCGCCACCGGTGTGGCGGTCCTGGTGATCACCGCGTGCCTGGCCGCCATGGACGCCTTCCCCCGGCTGCGCCGCCTGGCCAGGCCCGTCATCGCGGTCGGCTCGATGTCGTTGACGGCGTACGTCTACCACATCGTCGCCATCTGGCTGCTGGACACCGAGGAAGCGACCGTCCAGCCCCTGTACGTCCTGCTCGGCTTCATCGCGTCCGTCACCGTCCTCGCCACCGTCTGGTCCCGCTTCTTCCGGCGGGGGCCGCTCGAATGGCTGATGGGCAGGGCGACCCGGATCGCCCGGCGCATTCGATGAGACGCACCCGACGATCGCGGTGGGAACGGCGATCACCAGAAACCGCACCCGGCGACGCGGGACCTGAGTGAACTCCCTCCCGACGACCCTGGTCTCAGTTGGGCGCGCCCGGCGGCAGTCGCGGGGGCGGGTCGAGGCGGGCGGAGTCCGGGTCGGCCAGGTACGCGGTGAGGAATTCGGCGCCCTCGTGGTGGTGGTCGCCGTCCTTCTGCCGTAGGTCCGCGGCGAGTTCACGCAGTGTGGACCGGAGCTCGGACCGGACCGGGGCGTGCAGGGTGTCGGTGCCGAGGGTGCGCAGAGCCTGGTGGAGGAGGGTCCAGTCGGCGGTGTGCTGGACCGCTGTGCCCGCCGGGACGTCGGCGGGGACCGGGTCGTCCCGGCGCCGGGTGGCGGCCAGGAGCTCGGTGAGCAGGTCCGCGACGCCGGGCACGGCCGGATCGGTGGCGTGCTGCCGGGCCAGACGGTTGAGGCGGGCGGGGTCCAGCAAGGACTCCGTCACCAAGGTGGCCGCGGCCCGGACCGCGGCGAAGGGGTCGAAGACACGGCCCGCCCCGGTGTCGAAGTACTGGTCGGTCCGTCCGTAGCGGATCGCGGGCGGCGTGAGGGCGTCCAACACCGCTGTGGGCAAGGCGAGTTGTCCGGCCCGCAGCAGTGCGCAGAGCCGGGTCAGTGCCCGCCGCTGGGTGACGGCGTCGACGGGCACGGTGCCGGTCCCGGCGTCGCCCGCCAGTGCGTACGCGTACCGCACACCGCCGATCAGCCGGGCAACTGCCGTCACCTCGTGGCGGTGCAGCAGATGCAGCAGCACGGCCCGCTCCTCCAGCTCGCCGGTCTGCCGGTCGGGCGGCAGCACACCGCGGGAGAAGCCGGACAGGGCGATCCGGCGTACCCGCAGGATCGTCTCCAGCGTCTGGAGGACGCAGCCCGCGGTGACCCACGGGACGCCGTCGGCGTGGGCGGCTTCGGGGCCGTGGCCGTCCTCGTCCGTGACGTAGACCAGCCCTGCCTCGGCGGCCGCACGGCGAAGGGCGGCGAGCTCGCGTTCCTCGTCCGGGAACCGGCCGTAGGCGTGGGCGACCAGGAAGTGGTCCCAGGGGCCGAGTCCCGTGGCGTACGCGCCGGAGAGGTCCAGGCGCCCGTCCTCGGTGACCGCGATCCGCGCGTGCGGGTAGTCCATCACCGACGGCTCGGAGTGCTGTGTGCCGGCGTAGTTGTGCATGAATCCGAGTGCGTGGCCGATCTCGTGCGCGGCGAGCTGGCGCAACCGGGCGAGCACCACTGACCTGGGTACCGGTCCGTCCGATGAGACCGCGGTCCGCGTAGCCGATGCCGTAACCGCCCGACGCGGGGTGGTAGCGGCGGAGGGCATGGGCCGTTCGGGCAGCCGGAGGAGGGTCAGTTGCTGGACGAGGTGAGGGCGCGCGGGTCGGCGGCGACCGCCCGGACCGCCGCGCCTCGGCCGGGGCCGCGGAAGGTCAGCAGCGCCGGGAGCCGCGTTGCGCGGGGGCCGGTGCGGCTGTCGGCGACGAGCGGCAGGCCGGCCGACGGATCGATCCGGTACCAGCTCGGTCGCGTCGACGATCACCAGGCCGTCCTCCTCCCGCAGTACCGGCCCGCTCCAGAGAACGGACAGGGCGGAAGGACTCGTCACCGGCCCGTACGGTGGCGGGGTCGCCCAGGGTCAGGAAGTGCTTGTTCCGTACGACGAAGAGCACCCGGTCGCCGACCCGGCGGAACTCCGCGAGCCGGGCCTTGCCCACCCGTCCCCGGTCGAGCCACAGGTCGCTGGAGCCGAGGCCCTGGGAGAGGGACACGGTGAGCAGGAACGGCTCGCCGAAGTGGCGGATGCCCAGCAGCAGGCGGTCCTGCGCGGCGGGGTCGGGTATGAGGTCGAGGAAACCGGGCGGGCTGGTCTCTTCGGTGGGCATGGCGGGCTTCTCTCGACGAGGGCGGGCGAGGGCGTCGGGGGCGTGCGAGCCATTGTCACCGCGCTGATCCCCCCTGCCCTCGCCGGCCGCGTCACGGTCAGTAGACCGACAGCCCGTAGGCGCTGAGCGCTTCCTGGATGGGCTGGTAGAACGTGGTCCCGCCCGCGGTGCAGTTGCCGGAGCCGCCGGAGAGGATGCCGATGACCTTGTCGCCGGCGTAGAGCGGGCCGCCGCTGTCGCCGGGCTCGGCGCAGATGTTGGTCTGGATCAGGCCGTAGACGACGTCTCCGCTCCCGTAGTTGACGGTCGCGTTCAGCGCGGTGACCCTGCCGCAGCGGACGCCGGTGGTCGCTCCCCGACGGCAGACGCTCTGGCCGACATAGGCGGTCGCGGTCCCCGTGACGTCGACGGATCCGATGGTGCCGGGGTGCGGTACGGCCGGGTTGGAGTACCGGACGACACCGAAGTCGTTGCCGGGGAAACTGGTGGCGGTGGTGGAACCGATCGTCGTGGTCTGGGCGGAGCTGGTGTACCAGGTGGTCGCGCCCTCGGTGCAGTGGCCCGCGGTGACGAAGTAGTACGTGGATCCGCTCTGCACGTTGACCCCGGCCGAGCAGCGCCAAGCGGCCGTGTAGATGCCGTCGCCGCCCGAGAGGAAGGTGCGGAGCGGGCCGTCGAGCCGTTCGAGGCTCGCGGCACCCGGGAAACGCCCGGTGGCGCGGCGGAGTTGTGCCAGATCGGTCTCCGCGACCGTGGAGTCGGCGAGCACCCGCAGCGTCCCGGTGCGCTCGTCGACGGCCCAGCTCGTCCCCGCGATTCCCAGGGAACCGACGGCCGAGGCCGCGTCGGACACCGAGGCGGCGGATGGCGCGGCGCCGGCGGTGGGCTCCGCGGCCGCGGAGGCGTCGGACACCGCGAGAGCGGTCACGACGAGCAGGCTCAACACCGAGGCGATCAGCCGTGGACGTCTGGTGGTGGTACGGCGTGCTCTGATCACCGAAGTCTCCCCGAGGTCGGTAGGTCGGGTTCGCGGCAGGCCCGAATGGTCATCGGGCCTGCTGTACTTCCGTGCCGTGGTGGTGTTACGCGGCCTCAGTGTGCCCGGCCGCGCCCGGCGGGGGTAGGCGGTCGTCGGCCGACCTGGATCCGGGGTGCCCGGCGGCGGTGCGGAGGTGTTCGAGCAGAAGCCGGTTCAGCGGCTCGGGTGCCTCTTCGGGAATCCAGTGGCTGACACCGAGGAGGGTCTCGAACGGGTGCGGGTGCCGTACGTAGGCAATGGCTTCCCCCGGACCAGGCTGACGTGGCGGCATCAGATCGCGGCGCCGGCTGCGCACGGCTACCGCGTGGTGACGCCCGAGTCGGCCACGACGGGGGTGGACGGCGGCCTGATGGACCGCCGACGTCCACCACACGAACGGATCACGGGACCTCGACCCGGTCGAGCGGCATGCCTCGCTCGACGGGGAACGCACCCGTCTCCCCGAACCACAACGGCAGGAAGCGCGCGGCCATGCGGGCATACCCGGCCGCGTTCGGATGCAGGCCGTCGGGGAGATCGGCGATGTCCTCGGGCCCGAACAACGCCGGTCCGTCGATGATGCGGAGTCGGTCGTCGCCGTCCTTGCGGCGCTGCTCCACGTGCTGGGCGAGCAGCTCGCGGATACGGGTGAGGGTGAGCGCCCCCATGGCGAGTTCGGCGGGGCGGTGGACGGTGTGCACGCGCAGGTCGGGGCCCGCGAGGGTGGGGCCGGGCCGGCTCTCGGCGGCCGGGCAGACGATGGGGGTGATGATCAGGATCGGGGTGTCCTGGTGCCCGTCACGGATCGTGTCGAGGAATCCGTGGAAGGCCGGGACGAAGGCGCGCTCGCGCATGCTGTCGGCGTTCAGGACGTTGATGCCGAGTTCGAGACTGATCGTGTCCGCGGGCAGGTCCCGGACGGCACGGGCCATGAACGGGTCGAGATGGCACTGCCCGCCCAGGCCGAGGTTGAGCAGGGACAGACCCGCGGAGCGGGCGACGATCGCCGGCCAGGTGCCGGTCGGCCGGTCCGCCTCCGCGCACTGGCTGATCGAGCTGCCGTGATGCACCCACAGCGGGCCGCTCGCGGGAGCCGGACGCAGCGACGCCCCGTTCGGCACACGGACGTCGAGCAGTTCGAGCGTCGAGGCGACAGGGAGCCAGATCTCGACATGGCGCTCACGGGAATCGGGGCCCAGAGGGAAGCGAACGGTGGCGGGACCGGCCGGCCGGGTCTCCAGGTCCCCGGAGACGGGGTCGAGGAAGATCAGGGACTGTCGCGTGGTCACCACCGGTTCACGCAGTTCGCCGTCGACCACCAGGTCGAAGACCGTGCCGCCGGCCGGCATGTCCGGCGGCAGGACCACGGTCAGTCGGACATCGAGCTCGATGTCGGTGGCATCGGTGAGCAGGTCGAACCGGACACCTGAGGGCACGGCACTGTTGAATTCGAAGGCGCTGTCGGCCAGTTGGGCACGCCCCGCATCCGGTGACCGGTGCAGGGTCACTCCGGACGGGCCGGTGGTCCTCCCGAGGGCGCCGACGACACACTCGAGCGCGGGACCGAGGACGGATTGCACAGTTGAGCCCTTCGGTCGTGGTCCTCGATCCGCCGGGTCACCCTCGGGACGCCGGCGTCCTCGCCGGGCGGCACGGTGACCTTGGTGATCTCATCGGCCACCGTGTTCCCCGAGACGCCGCGGACAATCGTGCATCCTCACCGACCTGTGCCGGTCGGGCGCGGGGGAGCCGTCGAGGCGCGGACGACGAGGTCGACCGGCGGGGCGCTCGCCGGCAGGGGGTCGGTGTCCGGGTTCTCGATGGCGTGCACCAGACGCTTGAGCCCCTCGTGGGCCACGGCGTCGAAGGGCTGCCGCACCGTGGTCAGGGGTGGAGTGACGTAGGCGGCGACCGGAATGTCGTCGAAGCCCACCACGCTGACGTCGTCGGGCACGCGCCGCCCGGCCTCCGTCAGGGCGCGGACCAGGCCGATCGCCATGTCGTCGTTGGCGGCGAACACGGCGGTGACCTCGGGGTCCTGAGCGAACTCGCGGCCCGCCGCATACCCGGACGCGGCCGACCAGTCGCCCTCGACGACGGCGGGCACGTCCCTCCCGTGCGAGATCAGCGTGGTCCGCCACCCCTCCAGCCGGTCCTGGGCGGCGAACCACCGCTGCGGACCCGCCAGATGATGGACCGTCACATGGCCCAGCCCCAGCAGGTGTTCGGTGGCGGCACCGGCCATCAGGTCGGCACCCCCGCCCGCGGTCAGCAACGCCGGGGAGGTGAGCGGCGGCGGCGGAGCGCCGATGACGAGGACCGGGACGTCGACGCGGAGGGGCCCGGCCTCGCCGCCGGGCTCGTCGATCGGCTCGGAGATGACGATGCCGTCCACGCCCTGGTCCAGGAGCGAGTCCACGGCACCGGCGAGCCCGGCCGGGTCGCCCTCCATCGTGTTGACCACGCGCAGCGCGTACCCCGTGTCCCGGACGACCCGCTCGACGCCCATGAGGAGGGACGCGGGCCCGTACAGGGCGGTGCCGAGCGTGATGACACCGATCGAGCGCGTCCGTCCCGACGCCAGGGCCCGGGCGGCGTTGTTGCGCCGGTAACCGAGCTGGTCCGCGGCTTCGAGGACGCGTCTGCGTGCCTCGGCGGAGACATAGGGCTCTTCGTTGAAGACCCTCGACACCGTCTTCTGGGAGACTCCGGCGAGACGCGCCACATCCACACTGTTCGGCGCCGCGGAGCTGCCGCTCCGTCCTGTGCCTCGCTTCACGGTGTCTCCCGATGACCACACGATCGAGCCGCAATGATGTCAGACGCCACCGCCCGACCGCGGAGACGTCGTACCGTCGCAGGACCCGGCGGCCCGGAAGGCAGGAGACCGGCCAGGTGCCCCGCAGCGTGAGGGCGTTCACGGGCTTCACGGCGTCCCGGTCGACAAGCGTGCGAACCCTATGCTCGGGTCCCCACCCCCAAGGGAAGTTGACGTCATGAACGACAAGCTCACCGTGAGTGTCCTGGGCACCGGAATCATGGGCGCCGCGATGGCCCGCAACCTCGCCCGCGCCGGGCACACCGTCCGCGCCTGGAACCGCAGCCGCGCCAAGGCCGAACCGCTCGCCGCCGACGGCATCGCCGTCGCCGGCAGCCCCGCCGAGGCCGTCGAGGGCGCCGACGTCGTCCTGACCATGCTCTACGACGGTCCCGCCGCCCTCGATGTCATGCGGCAGGCCGCCTCCGCGCTGCGCCCCGGCACCGCGTGGGTGCAGTCCACCACCGCCGGTATCGAGGGCGTCGCCGACCTGGCCGCCTTCGCTCGCGAGCAGGACCTGGTCTTCTACGACGCCCCCGTGCTCGGCACCCGCCAGCCCGCCGAGGCCGGACAGCTCCTCGTCCTTGCCGCAGGGCCGGTGGACGGACGCCAGAAGGTGACGCCCGTCCTGGACGCCGTCGGCGCCCGCACGGTGTGGACAGGCGAGGACGGAGCCGAAGGCAGCGCCACCCGGCTGAAGCTGGTCGCCAACAGCTGGGTCATCGCGACCACCAACGCGATGGGCGAGGTTCTGGCCCTGTCGAAGGCGCTCGACGTCGACCCGCAGAACTTCTTCGACGCCATCGCCGGCGGCCCGCTGGACATGGGCTACCTGCGCGCCAAGTCCGCGCTGATCCTCGACGAGCGGCTGTCCCCGCCCCAGTTCGCCGTGTCGACCGCCGCCAAGGACGCCCGGCTGATCGTCGAGGCCGGCGAACGAGGCGGGGTCCGGCTCGACGTGGCCGTCGCGAGCGCGGAGCGCCTGGAGCGTGCCGCCGCGCAGGGCCACGGCGACGAGGACATGGCCGCCGCGTACTTCGCCAGCTTCGACGAGGGTCACTTCCAGTCGTAGGCGTACGCGGCGACCCAGGTGATGTCGAGTTGGGCACTGCTGCCCGGAGCCGCGCCGGGACCTTGCAGGGCACTCTCGTTCTGGAGCACCCAGGACAGGGGCTGTTGGGGAACCTCGCGGGTGTCGTGCCCCACCTGCCGTCCGTCCACGAAGAAGCGCACATGGCCGGGCGTCCACTCGGTCGAGACCGTGTGCCACCGCGTCCAGTCGTCGCTCCCCGGGAAGTAGCCCTGTTCGCCCCCGCCGCACGGATGGTGGAAGGCCGTGAGGTCCCCGGTCCACTCGCCCTCGGGGTGATCCATCTCGCAGCCCCCGCCGTAGTGCAGCCAGGCCGACTTGTAGCCCGGGGCGAGCTTGGTCACCTTGATACGGGCGCTGTACTTGCCGTACTTCATCTGCATGACGGCACGGGGTACCACTGCCGCAGCGTGCACGGGACCCCCGTCGGCGGGTCGCCACATACGGATGAACATCCGTCCGTCGCCGTTCTCGGCGGGACCCACGCTCACGGTGTCCTCCGGGTGGTAGACACCCACGACCTGCCGGCCGCGGTCATTGGCCGTGTCACGCCAACCGGTCGGATAGGCCCACCAGTTGTCACGGTACGCACCGCGCAGGCCCCCGCAGTACGCGGCGGAGGTGTCGACATGGTGGTCGCAGTCGCCGAACCCGCCCAACGGCACCCGGTCACCGTTGAAGTCCTCGGCGAGGACCTGCCAGAACGGCCCGCAGTCGCCGCGGGGCAGTTCGGTGCCGGTGGTGCGGCAGGCGTCGGCCGCACCGGCTTCTCCCGCCGCTCCGTCGGCACGGGGGATGCCGAGGACGGCGGCCAGGAGCACGAGCCCCATGGACACCAGCAGAGCGCGCCTACGGCCGTTCGGTGCTGCGTGTGATCCCATCGGGAGGCCCTCCGGTCCTCGGTGCGCCGATGTCGTACGACGGGAAGTGCCGCGCGAGGGAGCATCCTCGCCGCGGGCCGGTGCGAACGCCATCCCCGTAACGGCCGGAGTACCGGAGCGTCGGCTTCCAGTCGCGTTGCTTCGGGGCGGTCCGCTCGTTGATCTCTCCACGCGGTGAGCGATGATCGGAGAGCCCTGTGCGCATGACCGACCTCCAGCGGTGCGAGATCCGGCCCGGAAAGCTCGTGGAGTGGACCCTGCATCCGGCGTCGGTGGGCGCGGCGCGGGCGTTGCCGGACGACGCGAGGCCACCGGCGTACGTCCAGGAGTCCCACATCCGCACGGCACGGACGGTGCGGGAGGACGGACTGTTCGTGCCGACCTGGCTCGGTACCGCCTTCGACATCCCCGGGCAGGTCCGACTCGACGTACTCCAGGGTGCGTTGGAGGCCTGGATGCTGCGGCACGAGACGCTGCGCAGCGGGTTCAGATGGGTGGGCGACGAGATGCGGCGGTTCACACTCGACTCCGAGGCCGTCGCCCTGCACCGCGAGGACATCGGCGAGTTCGCGGACACCGTGACGCTGACCCGGTACCTGCAGGACCGTTTCGACGTCGCCGCCGACGCGCTCACCTGGCCCAACTTCCTGTTCACGGCCGTCGTACGGGACGACGGAGCGAGTGTGTACATGGCGTTCGACCACAGCAACGTGGACGCGTACTCGATCCACCGCATCACCGCCGAGATCCACGAGCTGTACGCGGCCGGCCTCGACGGGCGGGTCGTCGCGCCCGAACCGGTCGCCAGCTACGTCGACTTCTGCGCCGACGAACGCTCGGACGCCGACCGGATCGACGACACCCACCAAGTCGTCGGCCGTTGGCGGGAGTTCATCGCGCGCTGCGACGGCAGGCTGCCGAACTTCCCCGTCGACCTCGGTCTGGAACCCGAAGGCCCGCTGCCCGAGCAGAGGTTCGTCCAGGAGATGCTCGTGGACGCCGCGGACGCGGCGGCCTTCGAGGCGTACTGCCGTCCCTACGGCGGCAGTCTGGTCGGCGTCGTCGCGGCCGTCGCGCTCGCCGCCCGCGAGATCAGCGGCCTGGGCGTGTACCGCACCGTCGTGCCCTTCCACACCCGGGTCAAGTCCCGCTGGGCCGACTCGGTCGGATGGTACGTGGGCGGGGCGCCCGTCGAGATCCCGGTGGAGCGGGCCGTGGACTTCGACGCAGCCCTGGAACTGGTCCGCGCCGCGCTGCGCGACACCCGGGCGCTGTCCCGGATGCCCCTGGCCCGCGTCCTGCGCCTCCTGGGCGCGGACTTCCGGCCCACCTCACCGGACCTGTACTCGATCGTCTCGTACGTCGACTCGCGCGGCATCCCCGGTGCCGAGCGCTGGCAGGAGCTGAAGGCGTACGGGCTGATCAGGGTGTCGTACGGCGACCAGGTGTGCGCGTGGGTCACACGGGTCCCCGAGGGTCTGCAGTTCGCCTGCCGACTGCCGGACACGCCGGTCGCCGACAAGAACATGCGGCGCTGTGCGGAGCTTCTGCGGGCGCGGATCGTCGCGGTGGCGCGCGAGACCGGGACCGTGGGCGCGGGGGCGGCGGCCCGCCGGGGGTAGCGCCTTCGGCGGGCCCGGGTCAGCGGGGTGTCGAGGCGGTGAGGGTGGCGAGGGCGCCGCGGAGCGCGTCGTCGGCGGGTGGGCCGTCCTGCCAGCGGGCGGCGATGTGACCGTCGGGGCGGACGAGCAGGCCTCCGTGGCGGCCGACGGCGCAGCGGTCGGTGTGTGCGTCGGGGAGAGGCTCGATGCGCAGCGGCCATGAGGCGGTGCGCTGTCCTTCCCAGCGGGCGGGGTCCGGTGTGAGCAGGGTGAACCATTCGCCGACGGTGTCGAGCGTGGAGCGCCCGGGGTCCAGCCAGAGGTGGGGCATGCGGTGCCCGGGTGCCGTGGTCGGGACGTAGTCCGTGCCCGCATCGGACGACTCGGACGACTCGGACGGCCCGGTCGGCCCGGTCGGGGCGTCGCCGTCGGCGAGGACCGCGGTGGAGCGGTAGGCGACGCCGAGCACCAGGCCGAGCTGGGCGAAGTACCGGTCCGACCAGGGCAGTTCGATTCGGTCCGACGCCGCCTCACCGGTCCGGAGCTGCTCCCGGCGTCGGCCCTGCGCCTGGAACATGAGCTGAGTGTTGGCCACCGCCTGGCGGAGTGTCCGGTGGGCGACGGGCAGCCGCTCCGGCTCGTAGGTGTCCAGCAGGCCCGGTCCGGCCCACCCGTGGACGACGCCCGCGAGTTTCCAGCACAGGTTGTGCACAGCCGAGAGGCCGACGTTCATACCCATGCCGCCGGACGGCGGGACCGTGTGCGCGGCGTCGCCGGCCAGCAGGATCCGGCCGTGTCGGAAGCGGTCGGCGACGAACGCCCGCACCGTCCAGTGCTGGACCCGCAGCACGTCCGGGCATACGTCGGCGCCGGGGCCAAGGGCGTGGGAGACGAGGCCCGCCCAGTCGGCGGACTCGGTGTCCTCGGGGGTGGGGTCGGTCCAGGCCCAGCCGCCTTCGGGGTAGAGCGGGAGGAAGCCACCGTGCGCGGTGACATAGAACCCGGCGGGCTGCTCGGCGCACCAGCCCTTGAGGTCGGCGTCGAACACGACCGTCGTGACCTCCGCGAGCGCTCCGGGACCGGTGGTGGTGATGCCGAGCCGCTCCCGGACGGTGGAGTTCGCGCCGTCGGCGGCGAGGACGTATCGAGCGCGGACCCGGGTTCGCGTACCGCGTCCGTGGTCGACGAGCGAGGCCACCACCGAGTCGCTCTCCTCTGTCAGGTCGACGAGCTCGTCCCCGAACCGGGTCTCCGCGTCCGCCGCGGCGAGCAGTGTGGGTTCCAGCCGGTCCTGAGAGGTGACCACGCCGAGCACGGGGCTCTCGGGGATGGGCGCGTCGATCCCGACCATCGCCGCCGTGGCGAAGTCGTCGTCGTGCAGGGTGTCGCGGAAGCGGATCCGGCCGAACTCCGGCGCGAACGCCCCGGCCGTGATCCGGCCGGCCAGTCCGAGCTGGCGGAAGATCTCCATCGAGCGCGTGTTGACCAGCCGGGACCGTGGGAAGGGTGACAGCTCGCCGTGCTTCTCGACGAGCAGGGACCGCACCCCCCAGCGCTCCAGCAGCGCCCGGGCGGTGAGCCCGACCGGCCCGCCACCGACGATCAGTACATCCACCTCGGTGTCGCCTCGAAGCGTCATGAGATCAATCATCCGTACGCGGCGATCGAGCGCAAAGCGAGCGCGGGCGGCGCACGGAAGCGTGATCCACGCGTTGGCCGTGGGCGGTGCCACGTCGTACGTTCGGGTGCGTGAACATCGACAGCCGAGAACGAGGACAGCGTTTCGTCGAGTTGCATCGAGAGGGGTGTTTCCTGCTCCCCAACGCCTGGGACGTGGGAAGTGCCCGGATCCTGGAGTCGGCCGGCTTCCCCGCCGTGGCCACCACGAGCGCGGGTGTCGCCTTCTCGCTCGGACGCCCGGACCACGACTTCCACGACGAGAAGGCGTCGAACGGGCGGATCGACCGCGACACCACGATCCGCCGGGTCCGTGAGATCGCGGACGAGCTCCGGGTGCCGCTGAGCGCGGACCTGGAGGACGGGTTCGGTGAGGCGCCCGAGACCGTGGCGGAGACCATCGTGATGACCCGTGCGGCAGGGGCCGCTGGGGGCAACATCGAGGACTTCACCGGCGACCGCGTCCGGCCCCTGTACGAGGAGTCGCTCGCGGTGGACCGTGTCCGCGCCGCCCGCGCCGCCGTGGACGCCGCCGACGATCCGTTCGTCCTGGTCGGCCGGACGGATGTGCTGCTGGTCGGCGGCTCGCTCGACGAGGCCGTACGGCGGGCCAACGCCTATCTGGCGGCCGGCGCGGACTGCGCGTTCGTGCCGGGCGCCGCCGACGCCGAGACCATCGGCACCCTGGTGCGGGAACTCGACGGCCCGCTCAATGTCGTCATGGGACTGACGGGGAACGCGCTGTCCCTGGACGACCTGCGGGAGCTCGGCGTACGCAGGGTGACCGTCGGCGGCAGCATCGCCCGCGCGATGTACCGCCACCTGCTGGTCGCGGCCCGGGAGTTGGCCGAACTCGGTACCTTCTCCTACGCCGCGGACCAGCTCTCCCAGGCCGACCTCAACGACCTGTTCCGACAGGATTGACGGCCTTCAGGAGGTCCCGGGCCGGTGGTCCCGGATCCGCGGGCCGTCTGCGGGGTGGGCAAGATCGTAGGGCCGCAGGTACGGCGTCGGACGGTAGGTGACGTAGCGGGCCGCAGTCGTGGAATCGGCCGCCTTCGCACGGGAGTTGAGGGAAGTGGCGTCGGTTCCCCGCCACTTGCCGGTGCCGAGGCGGTCCTCCAGGGTGTGCAGGGCGGCGAGCTGCTCGGCGGAGCTGAAGGTGCAGTGGCCGGCGTTGTCGACGTACGCCTGCCGCAGCAGGGCTCCCGAACCGGCAGCGGTGACAGCCCGCTTGAGGGCGCTCTCGGTCTGCACCGGCACCAGGGCGTCGCCGATGGTGTGGACGGAGAGCTGTGGCTTGGCGAGCTCGCCGGTGAAGGAGCTGGTGCGGCTCATCCAGTCGACGGCGTTCGGGTCGGCGCTGATACGGGGGGCCCGGTTGAGGGTGGCGAGGTCCTTGCCGAGGGAGAGCCCGGCCTTCTTGTACAGCTCGGTGACCTCCTTGCCTACCGAGGACCGACCGAGCAGCGCGGCGTAGTCGACGCCGGTGTTCCAGGACATGTTGCCGCCCGCCCGGACCTCGGCCTCCTGCCGCCGGTTGAACGCGGCGATCTTCAACAGGCCCTTGACGGCGTCGTATTGATTGGCCTGCTGCGTGTCCCAGTCGGTCTCGGCGGGTCGGGTCTGGGTCACCTGGTTCCAGACCGGGATGTTGTGCAGGGCCGCCGCGAGTGCGATGCGGGCCCGGCCGGCGGCTGTCGTCTGCGCCGAATCCACCACCGTCGTCAGGGCGTTGGCCGCGCTGTTGGCCTCCGCCTGGTCCGCGATGTTCACCAGGGGGACATCGGAGTCGGGTGCGAGGAGCGTCTTGATGGC
This sequence comes from Streptomyces sp. WM6386, assembly GCF_000972385.1. Classification (GTDB taxonomy): domain Bacteria; phylum Actinomycetota; class Actinomycetes; order Streptomycetales; family Streptomycetaceae; genus Streptomyces. The sequence continues at coordinate 75,472 of NZ_JXTE01000006.1, read as the reverse complement.
GAAGACCGGGTCGAGCGTGTTGTTCCAGTTGGCGACGCCGCCGTGGACCAGACCGCACAACGAGAGTGAGCCGTCGATGCGCTCCGGGGCCCGCTCGGCTATCGCGGTGGTGACGAGGCCGCCGTACGACCGGCCCCAGGCGATGGTCCGCTCGGACGCCCCGAACCGGTCGGTGAAGACGGACAGAGTGGCGAGCTGATCGGGCACCGCGTCCGTCACCGCCCAGCCCGTGGTGGCGTACGAGGAACCGATGAGCGCGTATCCCTTCGCCAGCAGGAGCGCCTTGGTGGCGTCGTCCGAGGCGTCCACGGCGGGGTTGGCCGGTCCGGCGTTGTAGCCGTGGCTGAAGAGAAGGACGGTGCCGTTCCAGTCGGTGGGAACGTCCATCATGTACGTGGCGCCGGACGGGAGTCGGCCTTCCAGGTGGCTGGTGTCCGCCGCGGCCGCCGTCGCCGACGTGGGGAGCGCGGCGACGGCGAGCAGCAGGGCCACCGCGGAGGCGGTGCGGGTACCGGTTTTCATGCGGAGATCTCTTCCGTGTGGGGGACGGAGGGGCGGGCGGTGGAGTCGTCGAGGGTGCTGCGGTTGGTCTCGCGGACGAAGCAGACCGTCACCGCGGTGATGGCGGCGCCGCCGCAGAGCAGCAGGGCGACGGGGGTGCTGTTGCCGCTTCCGGCCACCAGGCTTGTGGCGATCATGGGGGAGAAGCCGGCGCCGACGAGGGTGGCGCCCTGGTAGCCGAGGGAGGCGCCGGTGTAGCGGACCTTGGTGCCGAACATCTCGGTGAGCAGTGCGCCCAGCGGGCCGTACATCGTGGACTGGGCGATGCCGTGGCCGAGGACGACGGCGAGGATCAGCAGTCCGGGCGACCCGGAGTCGACCAGTGCCAGGACGGGGAAGGCGAGCGCGGCCGAGGCGATGGCTCCGGCGAGGACGACCGGGCGGCGGCCGATCCTGTCGGAGAGCGCGGAGGCGCAGGGCAGCACGACGAGCGCGACGCACGCGGAGACGGTGAGGGCGCTGAGCACCTGCGGCCGGGCGTACCCGATGCCGGTGGCGTACGCGATCATGTAGCTGGTCAGCAGCGACTGAGCGGTGAAGGCGCCGATGCCGACACCGCAGGCCAGCAGTACGGGGCGCGGGTTGCGCAGGACGTCGAGGATGGGCAGCCGGGACTCGGCGCGCTCCTTCTTCACCTCGGCGAAGAGCGGGCTCTCCACGACCTTGAGCCGGACGAAGAGGCCGACGCCGAGCAGGGCGACGCTGAACAGGAACGGCACCCGCCAGCCCCACGCCGCGAAGTCGTCCTTGGGGAGGGTGACGACGTACGCGACGACGGCGGTGGACAGCAGGGAGCCGAGCGGGGCTCCCATCTGCGTGAAGCTGGACCACAGGCCGCGGCGCCGCTCTCCGGCGTGCTCGACGACCATCAGGGTCGCGCCGCCCCACTCGCCGCCGATGGCGATGCCCTGGACGACGCGCAGGGCGATCAGCAGGACCGGAGCCCACACACCGATCGTGTCGTACGTGGGCAGCAGGCCGATGAGGAAGCTGGCGCCGCCCATCAGACCCATGGTGAGGAGCAGCATCGACTTGCGGCCGAGCCGGTCGCCGAAGTGGCCGAAGAGGATGCCGCCGAGCGGGCGGGCGACATAACCGGCGGCGAAGGTGCCGAACGCGGCGATCGTGCCGACGGCCGGATCGGCGCCGGGGAAGAACAGTTCGCCGAAGACGAGCGCGGCGACCGTACCGTAGACGAGGAAGTCGTAGAACTCCACGGCGGTACCGAGCAGTCCGGAGGCGGCGACCAGGCGCAGTTGCCGGGTTCGCTCGGCGGTCGTGGACGGTGGTGCGACGGGGGACGGGGGCATCGCGCTCTCCCTTGAGCGGGGGAAGGACACCGCGAAAGTAGGCTCTCAGCTGACTGCCGTCAAGAAAGTGCACAACATTGACAGCAGTCCGGCAGGTTCGCGCCGACGGCTCCGGCGCGCGTGGGCAGTGCCCCGCGTCTGAACACCCACCGCATCGCACCCGTACCTCCTGGCGTACGTCCGGCCGACGTCCCGAAACGGAGAGGTACGTGTCCCAGCGCGCCCGCAGTCCGCTCACCGCCCGCCTGCCACTGGCGGGCGGGCTGGCCCTGCTCACCCTGGTCACGGGGTGCGGCGCAGGGTCGGACGAGTCCAAGGTGAGCAGCAGCACGCAGGTGACGGCCGCTCCTTCCGCCGGTGTCGTGGCTCCCGCGAAGGTGGAGGTCATCGCCGGGCTGGTCGGCTGCAAGGTCAAGATCCGCACGGATGCCGACGAGTTGAGGGAAGGCGTGTGCCACGGGAAGGACGGTGACTTTCTCATCACCACGTTCCCCGAGGAGCGGTTCAAGCTCACCTGGCTGGACGCTGCCTCCGTCTACGGCGGCAAGTACCTGGTCGGCACCCGCTGGGTGGTCAGCGCCCCGGAGGCGCTGCTGAAGATGTTCCGCCCCGAACTCGGCGGGAACATCCAGCAGTTGTAGGGCTAGCCGACGGCCGGTTCGTAGTCGGTGATGTCGTAGCGGACCTCGTCGTCGACGGCGTCCTTCTCCCAGTCGAGCTCGATGCGGGTCGGATGCCCGTCCGCCGCGTACCGGGCCTCGGCCGTGTCCGCGTCGTCGCTGCGTGCCTGCTCCAGTTCCTCCAACAGTGCGCCCAGGGTGGGTACTTGGTCGGGCAGCTGCCGTACGACCCGGCGTGCGCTGTCGTCGAGGCCGACCGCCTTCGTGACCTCGCCGCCCCGGACCGTGATCCGGAAGGTGCCGATGAGGGCCCGTTCGCCCTCGCTCGACGTCAGCGTGTACGTGTACGAGGCGGGCTCCTCCCAGGCGGGCGCGGCCGGCTCCGCCTCGTCACCGCAGGCGGCCATGCCGCCCACCAGCACGGCCACAGAGAAGAGCGAGCGTACGACGGTCATGGCGACCCCTTCGAAGACGGTTACTGCTACGACGCCGGCCGGCCCCAGGACGTTCGGGGCCGTGCCGGCGACACAGTCGGCGACACAGGGGGCGATCTCGCCGTCGCCCGGAGGATGGGGTTGACTTCGAGCCCCGGCCCGGAACCACGACAGGAGCCCTTCGTGACGTACGACATCACCGCCCTCCGCTCCCAGTTCCCTGCCCTGACCGCCAAAACGGCCCACTTCGACGGCCCGGGCGGCACCCAGATGCCCCGGCCCGTGATCGACGCCATCGCCGACGCGCTGGCACACCCGCTGTCCAACCGGGGCAGCGTGACGCTGGGGGAGCGCAACGCGGAAAGTCTCGTCACCGAGGCCCGCCGGGCGATGGCCGACCTGCTGGGCGCGGACCCGAGGGGGATCGTCTTCGGCCGCAGCGCCACACAGCTCACCTACGACTTCTCCCGCACCCTCGCCGACAGCTGGACGCCCGGCGACGAGGTCGTCGTCACCCGCCTCGACCACGACGCCAACATCCGCCCCTGGGTCCAGGCCGCCGAGCGGGTCGGTGCCACCGTGCGCTGGGCCGACTTCGACCCGGCCACCGGCGAGTTGACCCCTGACGACATCGGCGCCGTGCTGTCCGACCGCACCCGCCTGGTCGCCGTCACCGCCGCCTCCAACCTGATCGGCACCCGTCCCGACATCGCGGCGATCTCCCGACTCGTGCACGAGGCAGGCGCGTTCGTGTACGTCGACGGTGTCCATCACACCGCTCACAGCCTGGTCGACCTGGGTTCGTTCGGCGCGGACTTCTACGTCTGCTCCCCGTACAAGTTCCTGGGCCCCCACCACGGAGTCCTCGCGGCCGCTCCGGAGTTGCTGGAGACCCTTCGTCCCGACAAGCTGCTGCCTTCCACCGACGCGGTCCCCGAGCGGTTCGAACTGGGCACCCTGCCCTATGAGTTCCTCGCCGGGACCAGGGCGGCGGTCGACTTCGTGGCCGGCCTCGACGCCACGGCGACCGGCACTCGGCGCGAGCGTCTGGCCGCGGCCTTCGCGGAACTCGAAGCGCACGAGCACACCCTGCGCACCCAGCTCGACAAAGGGCTGGCCGCGCTCCCCGGCATCACGATCCACTCCCGGGCGGCCGACCGCACCCCCACCCTGCTGCTGACCTTCCAGCACCACGCCACGACCGACGCCTACGGCTTCCTCGCCGAGCGCGGCATCCAGGCGCCCTCCGGCTCCTTCTACGCCATCGAGGCCTCCCGTCACCTGGGCCTCGGCGACACCGGCGGCCTCCGCATCGGCCTCGCGCCGTACAACGACTCGGAGGACGTCGACCGGCTCCTGGCGGGGCTGGGAGAGTTCCTGGCACGCTGACCTCGGGCAGGCTCGTCCTCCGCGTTCCCCTCCGTCAGGGCTGTGGTCAGGGCTGTCCGCCCCGCTCCAACGGGATCCGCTCGCCCGCCTCGACCGCGACCGGCAGCCGGTTCTCCGTCGGCGGCAGCGGGCAGGTGGCCAGGTCGGTGTAGGCGCAGGGCAGATTCCCGGCGCGGTTGAAGTCGAGCGTGACCCTGCCCTCGGCGTCGGGAGCGGCGATCTGCACCGAGCGGTTCGCCGCATACGTCGTCACGCCCGAGGTCCTGTCCGTGAACAGCACCATCAGCGCACCGGGCCCCCTGCCGTTGAACGCCGTGAGGCGGTGCCGCACACCGTCCAGCTCGAACTCGACCTGGCCGGGGGAGTCGTACACGTGCTCAAGGCCCTCGACGGCGGCACCCACGGTCACCGGGCGCGGCTCGGGGAAGGGCAGGAAACGGCCGGAGACCACCCAGCGCGGGTCGGGGGCGTAGGCAGGCGTCCGGGTGAAGGACGTACGCAAGGGGTTGTCGGGGTGGCGCGGGCGCACGATGTCGTGTCCGCCGCGCCTGGCGACCTCGATGACCGCGTCGCCCGAGCCCACATACACGCTGTCCCGTTCCGCGACGACACCGAAGTCGTACCGGCCGCGCACCGGCTCACCGCCGACGGTCAGCTCCTCGCCCTCGTCCAGCTCGACCACCACCCCTTCGGCGGTGCTGGACCAGGCTCCGGGCGCGTCCTCGAAACGCTCGGGCTCCGCGCCCAGCCAGTGGAGGCCGGTGATCGCGAGGAAGCCGTGCGGACCGGAGAGCACCGCCTCCTTCTGCCGGTGCCACTCCTGCCATTCCTGTGCGAAGCTCACTCGGTCGACGTCCTGGACGGTCATGTCCGCTCCCTCGCGCTGCGGTGGTGGTGCTCCGTGCAACCGCCGCACCGTCGCAGATCATCCCCAAACGGCAATCGGCGCGTGACCCGGCTCTCATGGCACGACGGGGACATTGCCGAGACGATGGGGGGCGTCACCGGCAGGCCGAAGGGATCCGGAATGCTCCGCAAGGTACTGGTAGCCAACCGTGGTGAGATCGCGATTCGCGCGTTCCGAGCCGGTTATGAGCTGGGCGCGAGGACGGTCGCCGTCTTCCCCCACGAGGACCGCAACTCGCTGCATCGGCTCAAGGCCGACGAGGCGTACGAGATCGGCGAACCGGGACACCCGGTGCGGGCCTATCTCTCCGTCGAGGAGATCATCCGAGCCGCCCATCAGGCGGGCGCCGACGCCGTCTACCCGGGCTACGGGTTCCTGTCCGAGAACCCCGAGCTCGCCCGGGCCTGCGAGCAAGCCGGCATCACCTTCGTCGGGCCGAGCGCGGAGATCCTGGAGCTGACGGGCAACAAGGCCCGCGCCGTGGCCGCCGCCCGCGCGGCCGGCGTACCCGTGCTGGGCTCATCCGAGCCCTCCAGCGACGTGGACGAGCTGGTGCGGGCCGCCGAGGACATCGGGTTCCCGGTGTTCGTCAAGGCCGTCGCCGGCGGTGGCGGGCGCGGTATGCGCAGGGTCGAGGACCGCGCCCAGCTGCGGGAGTCCATCGAAGCGGCGGCCCGTGAGGCGGCCTCCGCGTTCGGCGACCCGACGGTGTTCCTGGAGAAGGCCGTCGTGGACCCCCGCCACATCGAGGTGCAGATCCTCGCCGACGGCCAGGGCAATGTCATCCACCTCTACGAGCGCGACTGTTCCCTCCAGCGCCGCCACCAGAAGGTCATCGAGCTGGCCCCCGCGCCGAACCTCGCCCCGGAGCTGCGCGACCGCATCTGCGCCGACGCCGTGCGCTTCGCCCGCGAGATCGGCTACCGCAACGCCGGCACCGTCGAGTTCCTGCTCGACCCGGCCGGCAACCACGTCTTCATCGAGATGAACCCGCGCATCCAGGTCGAGCACACGGTCACCGAAGAGGTCACCGACGTCGACCTCGTCCAGTCCCAGCTCCGCATCGCCGCCGGCGAGACCCTGGCCGACCTCGGGCTGTCCCAGGAGACGGTCGTCCTGCACGGCGCCGCACTCCAGTGCCGTATCACCACCGAGGACCCCGCCAACGGCTTCCGCCCCGACACCGGCCGCATCAGCGCCTACCGGTCGCCCGGCGGCTCCGGCATCCGTCTCGACGGCGGAACCACCCACGCCGGTACGGAGATCAGCGCGCACTTCGACTCGATGCTGGTCAAGCTCACCTGCCGGGGCCGGGACTTCGGCACCGCGGTCAAGCGCGCCCGACGTGCCGTCGCCGAGTTCCGGATCCGCGGTGTGGCCACCAACATCCCGTTCCTGCAGGCCGTCCTCGACGACCCGGACTTCCAGGCGGGCCGTGTCACCACGTCGTTCATCGAGCAGCGCCCGCACCTGCTGACCTCCCGCACCTCGGCCGACCGCGGCACGAAGCTGCTCACCTACCTCGCCGACGTCACGGTGAACAAGCCGCACGGCGACCGCCCCGAGCTGATCGAGCCCACGACCAAGCTCCCGGGTCAGACCGCCGAGGTACCCCCGGCCGGCTCGAAGCAGCGGCTCACCGAGCTCGGCCCCGAGGGCTTCGCCCGATCGCTGCGCGAGTCTGCGACCATCGGCGTCACCGACACCACGTTCCGCGACGCCCACCAGTCGCTGCTCGCCACCCGCGTCCGCACCAAGGACCTCCTCGCGGTCGCCCCGGTCGTCGCGCGCACCCTGCCCGAGCTGCTGTCCCTGGAGTGCTGGGGCGGCGCCACCTACGACGTCGCCCTGCGCTTCCTCGCCGAGGACCCGTGGGAGCGGCTCGCCGCGCTGCGCGAGGCCGTCCCCAACATCTGCCTCCAGATGCTGCTGCGCGGCCGCAACACCGTCGGCTACACGCCGTACCCGACCGAGGTGACCGACGCCTTCGTGCAGGAGGCCGCCGCCACCGGTATCGACATCTTCCGCATCTTCGACGCCCTCAACGACGTCGGCCAGATGCGTCCGGCGATCGAGGCCGTACGCGAGACGGGCACCGCGATCGCCGAGGTCGCCCTCTGCTACACCTCCGACCTGTCGAACCCCAACGAGCGGCTCTACACCCTCGACTACTACCTGCGGCTGGCCGAGCAGATCGTCGAGGCGGGCGCCCACGTCCTGGCCGTCAAGGACATGGCCGGACTGCTCAGGGCCCCGGCCGCGGCGACCCTCGTCTCCGCCCTGCGCCGGGAGTTCGACCTCCCCGTCCACATCCACACCCACGACACCGCGGGTGGCCAGCTCGCCACCTACCTGGCCGCGATCCAGGCCGGTGCCGACGCCGTCGACGGAGCCGTGGCCTCCATGGCGGGCACCACCTCGCAGCCCTCCCTGTCGGCGATCGTCGCCGCGACCGACCACTCCGCCCGCCCCACCGGCCTCGACCTGCGGGCCGTCGGCGACCTGGAGCCGTACTGGGAGAGCGTCCGCCGGATCTACGCCCCCTTCGAGGCGGGCCTCGCCTCCCCGACCGGTCGCGTCTACGACCACGAGATCCCCGGCGGCCAGCTCTCCAACCTGCGCACCCAGGCCGTGGCCCTGGGCCTCGGCGACCGGTTCGAGGACATCGAGGAGATGTACGCCGCCGCCGACCGCATCCTCGGTCACCTGGTGAAGGTCACCCCGTCCTCGAAGGTGGTCGGCGACCTCGCCCTGCACCTCGTCGGCGCCGGGGTCTCCCCGCAGGACTTCGAGGCGACGCCGGACCGGTTCGACATCCCCGACTCCGTGATCGGCTTCCTCCGGGGCGAGCTGGGCACCCCGCCCGGTGGCTGGCCGGAGCCCTTCCGCAGCAAGGCGCTCGAGGGCCGGGCCGACGCCAAGCCCGCACCGCAGCTGACCACGGAGGAGCGCGACGGACTGGAGAAGGACCGGCGCGCCACCCTCAACCGCCTGCTCTTCCCCGGCCCGACGCGCGACTTCGACACGCACCGCCAGTCCTTCGGCGACACCAGTGTCCTGGACAGCAAGGACTTCTTCTACGGCCTGCGCCCGGGCAAGGAGTACGCCGTCGACCTCGAACCCGGCGTCCGTCTTCTGCTGGGCCTGGAGGCCATCGGCGAGGCCGACGAGCGCGGTATGCGCACGGTGATGTCCACCCTGAACGGCCAGCTCAGGCCCATCCAGGTGCGCGATGCGGCCGCCGCGTCGGATATTCCGGTCACCGAGAAGGCCGACCGCTCCAACCCCGGCCATGTGGCCGCTCCGTTCGCCGGAGTCGTGACGCTCGCGGTGACGGAGGGCGACGAGGTCGCGGCCGGCGGCACGATCGCCACCATCGAGGCGATGAAGATGGAGGCCGCGATCACCGCCCCCAAGACGGGCAAGGTCTCCCGGCTCGCCATCAACCGGATCCAGCAGGTGGAGGGCGGCGATCTGCTCTTCGTGATCGGCTAGGTCGTGGTCAGACCCTGAGTGCTCCCGCGGGATGGCCGTGCTCACGGCCGCACGCGGTGAGGGCGAGGACTCCGGAACCCGTGATCCGGGTCCTCGCCCCGAGCGCTCCGGGGTTGACGGAGAGCTGGGCCGCGATGTCCGTGGCGTAGCAGGTGTCGGGTATCCCGAGTTCCCTTCTCGCCTGCTCGTAGCGGGCGTAGAACGCCTCGATCTCCAGCGGGCCCGCCCCGCTCGGCAGTTCGCCGACAGCGTCCAGGGCCGCTGTGGTGTCCACGATCTCGTGCGGCAGGAGCCGGCCCGACTCGGCCGGATGCCGAGTGCCCACGATCCCCTTCTCCTCGGCCTCGAACGCGTCGTCGAAGCGCACCACTTCGCCGCCCTCGGCGATGCACCAGGCCGTCCAGCCGTCCCCGCAGCTCATGCCGTACCAGTGCGCGGCCCCGAACCGGCGGCTCAGGCCGGCGCACCGCTCGCGTGCCACTTCGGCGCGGGCCGCCTCCTGGTCGTCCGTGTCCGCGGTGCGGTGCGTGTCCTGGGACGCATTGCCGAAGACCAGCGTCCAGGCTTCCATGGCCGGACCGACGAAAACGCGGGCGCAGCGCTCGTGCGGGTGCTTGCCGCGCCAGTTGTGCTTGTCGTGGTTCCAGGCCGACGCCCCGGTGCGCAGCGTGACCGGCTCCGGGTCGCTCAGGTCGAACGCCGCCGGCACCGCCGACCGGTCGACGCTCGGGACCGCGTACCAGGACCCGCACAGATGCAGGCTCTCGGGTGTCTCGGTGAGCTGCTTGATCCTCGTCAGCCGGCGCCACGCGGCCAGGTCCCGGTCGCTGAGCGCGCTCGGTCCGCCGATCGCCGCCAACGCCTCCAGCGCCGTGACCCGGACCCTGGGACCGGTCGCGGGTTCCTGACGCAGGCGCCGCAGCACGGGGACCGCAGCGCCACCCATCTCCTGGAACGTCCGGACCGCTCGCTGCCGGACGTCGGCTTCCGGGTCCCCCAGCAAGGGGATCAACCGGTCGGCATACCCGATCGCGGCCTCGCCCAGGGACTTGAAGGGGGAGAGCGCGGTGCTGCGGACCTCGGCGTGCGGATGCCGCAACAACGGTACGCAGATCTCGGGATCCGCCCCTTCGAGGCGGGCCAGTGCCCACATGGCCCGCCGTGCGACCTCGGGCGATTCCGCCGACGCGAGCACCTCGGCCAGCGGGAGCAGAGCGGGCTCGCCGATCCTGACCACCACGTCCGCCGACACACTCCAGTCCACGGGTGATCCCTCGTCGCACAACATGTCCAGCGCCGAGGAGAGTTCGGTGGTCAACACCCTCCTGTCCATGCGGGAACCCTGGAGGGCGGCACTGACAACGCCCCGTGAGGCCGCCGAGGCCCTGGTGATGAAGCCGAACAACGTCAGCGCCCTGGTCTCGCAGCTCACCCAGCAGGGAGTATGATGCTTTAAGTCTCAAACACCTAGCGTGTCCCTCCGGATCGAGGTCCCCCATGCACGTCGTCATCAGCGGTTCCTCGGGATTGATCGGCGGCGCCCTGGCCGCGTCGCTGCTGGACGACGGGCACCGGGTGACCCGACTGGTCCGCCGGGAGCCGCGGTCCCGCGACGACGGCAGCGCGGAGGCGCGGTGGGATCCGCAGGCGGGCCTGCTGGATCCCACCGCGCTCGAAGGCGCGGACGCGGTGGTCGGGCTGGCCGGGGCCGGCGTGGGGGACCACCGCTGGACACAGACGTACAAGAAGCGGATCCGCGACAGCCGCGTCCTCGGCACCACCGCCCTGGCGACGGCGATCACGGCCTGCGAGAAGCCGCCACCGGTGTTCGTGTCCGGTTCGGCCGTCGGCTACTACGGCGAGACCGGCACGGCCGAGGTCGACGAGTCGGGCGCGCCCGGCCGGGACTTCCTGGCCGGCGTCTGCCAGGAGTGGGAGTCGGCCGCACAGGGCGCCGGCGCGGTCGGCACGCGCGTCGTGAACACACGCTTCGGCATCGTCGTGTCGCCCCGCGGCGGGGCGATGGGACGCCTGCTGCCGCTCGCCCGCGCGGGCCTCGGCGGGCGCCTCGGCAGTGGCGACCAGTACTGGAGTCACATCTCCCTGACCGACGCGGTCCGCGCCCTGCGCCACATCGTCGCCACGGACGGCATCACCGGACCCGTCAACATGACGTCCCCGTACCCCGCCACCAACCGCGACGTCACCGCCGCCGTCGGCAGGGTCCTGCACCGGCCGACCGTTTTCGCGGTGCCGGGATTCGCCCTGCGGCTCGTGCTGGGCGAGTTCGCCGACGGCATCCTGATGAGCCAGCGCGTGGTGCCGGGTGCCCTGCCGGCCTCCGGCTTCACCTTCGAGCACCCGACCATCGACGCGGCGCTCGCCGCCGCGGTCGGTCAAGTGGGAGTCGGCTGATCGAGTGGTGACGTTCTTGAGGCAGGCGTACGGTCGAACAGTGGGCGCCACCGTTCACTGAAAGCGCGATACCTCATGACCAGTAACCCGCAGCCGACTTCCGCAGCTCAGGCCACCACCGGGAACGCCGGCGGTGGCGGAAACGGCATGGCACTGCTGGTCATCGCCTCATGTCAGCTGATGGTGGTCCTCGACATCACCATCGTGAACATCGCGCTGCCGGACATCCAGCGCTCCCTGGACTTCTCCACCACCAGCCTGGCCTGGGTGGTCAACGCCTACACCCTCACCTTCGGCGGTCTGCTGCTTCTCGGCGGCCGCGCCGGTGACATCCTCGGCAGACGACGGGTCTTCATCTGCGGTGTCCTGCTCTTCGTCCTGGCGTCCCTGCTCGGCGGGTTCGCGCAGAACGAGGCCCAACTCCTGTCCGCACGCGCCCTCCAGGGCGTGGGCGGCGCCATCGCCTCCCCGACCTCTCTCGCCCTGATCAGTACGACCTTCCGCGAAGGCCCGGAACGCAACCGGGCGTTCGGGGTGTTCGCCGCGGTCTCGGCGGGCGGCGGAGCGATCGGACTGCTCGCCGGCGGCATCCTCGTCGAGTATCTGAACTGGCGATGGGTGCTCTTCGTCAACGTGCCCATCGGACTGCTCATCGCCCTCGCCACGCCCCGCTGGATCAAGGAGTCCGAACGCCACCCGGGCCACTTCGACATCACCGGCGCACTGACCTCCACCGTCGGCATGGTGCTGCTGGTCTACGGGTTCATCAGAGCCGCCCAGGAAGGCTGGCGGGACACGCTCACGCTGGCCTCGTTCGGCGCGGCCGTCGTCTTCCTCGCGCTGTTCATCATGGTCGAACGGCGTTCCCGGCAACCGATCACCCCGCTGCACATGTTCGCCGACCGCAACCGCGCGGGCACCTACGGCATCATGCTGTGCCTCGCCGCCGCGATCTTCGGCATGTTCTTCTTCCTCACGCTCTTCGTGCAGAACGTCCTGAACTTCAGCCCGTTGGCCACCGGGTTCGCCTTCCTGCCGGTCAGCGCGGTCATCGCGGTCGGCGCCGGGCTGGCCTCGCGGTTCCTGCCCGTCTACGGGCCCAAGCCGTTCATGGTGGTGGGCGCGATCCTGGCCGCGACGGGACTGGCCTGGCTGACCCTGACCGATGTCCACTCCACCTACGCGGGCAGCGTCCTCGGCCCGATCCTCGTCTTCAGCCTGGGCATGGGCATGGAGTTCGTCTCGCTCACGCTGATGGCGCTCTCCGACGTGCCCGTCCAGGAGACCGGCGCGGCCTCCGGACTCCTCAACGCCACGCAGCAGGTGGGCGGTTCGCTGGGACTGTCCATCCTGGTCACGATGTACGGCACGGCCAGCACCAACGAGGCGGAGAAGCAGGTCCCGCGCTTCCTGGACCAGGCCACCCCGGCCGAACTCCTGCAGTTCAAGCGCACCGGGCAACTCCCCGGCCACTGGGGCGACGAGGTCCTGACCGCCGGAGTCTCGGCCGCCTTCGTCGTGGCGGCGATCTTCGCCGCCCTCGCCGCGCTCATCGCGGTCCTCGCCATCCAGGTCCGCCCGTCCGACCTGGAACGCCTCAAGGGCGACGGCGTGCCCTCACCCCCGTGAGGCCGGCGTGGGCACAAGACCCAGCCGCTGGGCGCGCAACACCGTCCCGAGCCGGTCATGGGTGCCGAGCTTGCGGTAGACGTTCGCGACGTGCTTGTGCACCGTCCGCTCGGATATGCCGAGGCGACGGCCCATGGCGGCGGCCGTCAGCGCGTCGCCCAGCAGGAGCAGCACGGTCGACTCCCGCGGCGTCAGCCCCACGTCGTCGCCACTCGGCACGACCACCCGCTGAAGGAGCTGCCGTTGCTGCTCTATCCCCGCCAGCAGCGGCTGAAGCCGCCCGGCGACCACGACTTCCTCGTCGGTGAAGTCCCGCCCGGAGCGGTAGACGATGCAGCCGGTGATCGGCGCCCTCGACTGCGGCAGCGGAATCCCCAACGCGTGGTCCACGTCCATGATGTCGTCGAGCAGCCGCGCGGTCGGGCTCGCGGACCACTCCCGCCCGGCCGCCCGACGTGCCGTCACCGGCGCCCGGTCCGGGCTCGCCTCGTAGTGCCGCGCGAAGGGATACCCGGCCCGCAGCAGCCCCACGGCCTCGTCCCCGAGCCCGTCGAACTCCGGCGCCGCACCGGGCGACAGACCGAGCGTGCCGCCGCTCTCGCTCCAGTCGTCCAGTTTGTAGATCAGGACCTCGGCCCCGATGAGATCCGGCAGCGCACCCGCCACCAACGGCCACAACTGCCCCGGATCCCGCTCGTGGAGTGCGGCGACGGCCACCGCCAGCATGCGTTCATAGGCTCCGCCCAGCCCCTGTGCCACGTTCGTGCTCCACTCGTTCGCCTACGCAGTTGTACCCATACCCGCGCGACGTCTTGCCCCTCCAGAATGCAACAGAGCAACAGCGACGTTCTCGTGTACTCCAGCACATCGGCGCTCCGGCGACCGCAGGCAGGGGAGAACAGGCTCGGAGGGGATGCCTGGATCTCACCCTCTCTCCGTGCGGACCGCCGGCACGGGGGACCGGCGGTCCGCACGGAGCTCTCCCTCTTTCGGGCAACCTACTGCCCCGGCACGTCCAGCCCCGGCTCGTAGGCGGGCTCGGGGTTGAACACCGGGTGATAACTCTCGGGCGGAGCAAGGTAACTGACGGGCAGCCCGCCGGTGTCGACGACGATCTGGTCCACGGCGATCGCCGCGTCCACCATGAAGATCCGCAGCATGTGCTCGCCGGCTTCGGTGACGCTCACGTTCGCCGTCAGCTTCTCGACGCCGTCCTCGACCTGACGCGCCCACGCGTCGCCCCGGTTGCCGGTGGCGACCGACTGCCCGGTGAGAACGGTGGCCGGTTGGTCGTCGAGCGCGACGGCCACCCGGCGTTGGCCGCGCTCGTCGAGGGAGGGCAGCCGGAACACGGTGACGGGGAAGGTGCCCGTGCTCGCGAACCGCACCCGGTATCTCAACTCCGGTGCCCGGTGGGCGAAGTCCTCGGTGACCGAGGCGGCCGTCGACGGGATCGCCTCCATCGCGCCCGTACGACGCCCGAGCCCCCGTACGACCCGCCAGCGCGCCCCGCCCCGCGCCACCCGCTGCGCGAAGTGCGCGGCGTCGATCGACACGAACCCGTTGGCCTCGACGAACCCCCGGGCTCGCCGCAGGGCCCGCTCCCCGTCGTTGACCACCCGCACCGGCACCACGGCACTCTGTCCGGCCCCGGCGAAGGTGAGCGTCGTGTCGAGCGTGCCCTCGGGTGCCCGCGCCCAGTCGATCTCGACCCACACGCGGGTCTGTTCGGTGAGGGATCCGCCCGTCGAGCTCAGCCGGAGCCAGGAGGCGCCGGGCTCGGCCGTCCAGTCCAGGGCGAGGAAACCGGTGTTGAAGAGGTCCACGAACCGACGGTCGCGGGTGGCGCAGGAGAAGGACAGCGGCCGGGCCGCCCCGCTCTCGTTCCCCTCGGCCGCCACTCCCAGCCCCGAGGTCTCGCGGCGGGCGACCCTGGTGACGCTCGGCCGCCCGGGTGCCTTGGGGATCTGCGAGGGGTACGGATTCACGATCCCGTCCCACTTCCCGCCCGCCACCTCGGTGTTGTACCGCTTGGTGAGCGCCACCTCCTGGGCGTGCGCGGCCTCGGCCAGGTCCGCGAACCGGTTCGTCCCCGCACCGCGCCCCTGCGTCACCGCCAGCCCGTTCCGGTCCGCCCAGTAGTACTTGAGGTTCATCAGGTAGGCACCGTGGACCGGGTATTCGACCAGCTCGTAGAACGCGTCCCGGTACGCCTCGGGCAACTCGCCGCCCACCGCCCGCGCCCGCCCCAGCAGCCGGTCGTAGGCGCCCAGCCGGCGCCCCGCCTCATCGCCGTGGTGGATCACGGACAGGATGCCGCGAGCGATGAACTCCGGCCGCAGCTCCGCCGCCAGCCGGTAGTACTCGGTGCGGATCGCCGCGATCTCCCGCCGGTGCAGACGCCCGAACTGCCGCCCCGCCCACTCGGCGAGGAAGTCCTCCACGTCCTCGGCGTCCCACCGGTCCACGTCCCAGGCCATGTCCATGGAGAAGGACAGCCCGGTCTCGATCGACTTGAGGTCACCCACGTTGAAGATCCACATGCGGTCGACGCCGTGCTCGTACACACGACGCAACTCCTGCCAGACCTTGGCCAGTTGAGTGGTGTCCAGCCACAGATAGCTCTTCGGGCGGCCCCAGTAGGAGAGGTGGTAGTAGATGCCGTTGCCGCCCGGGCGGGCGCGCTCCGTGCCGTTCGGCAGCTGGCGCATGTTGCCGTGGTTGTCGTCCGGCCAGATCAGTGTCACGTCCCCGGGGACCTGGACGCCCGCGTTGTAGAGATCCAGAACCTCCTTGTACGGGATGAAGATCTGCGGCTCGGCCGCCGGACCGACCTCCTCGGTCAGGGTCCGGCGCTGGTCGGCGATGATGTCGTTCATCACCACGACCTTCTCGGGGATCGTCGTCGCGTACTTCGTCTCCAGCGCGCTGTCGTGCAGCCCGCGCATACCGAGCGTCCAGCTGCTCTCGTACGCCGCGTTCTGTCTCGCCCGGGCTCTCCAGTAGTCGGAGATGACCGCGGGGTTCACGGTGTAGTCGTACACCGGCGGGGAGCCGTCCGCGTTCGGGTGCTCGGCGGCCCACGGCTCCCATTCGTGGACGCCGTTGCGCAGCAGTGCCTCGGGGTGGCTGGAGCCGACGACGATGCCGTAGCGGTCGGCCAGTTCGGGGTTCTCGCGGTGCTTGTTGAAGAAGTCGGAGTAGGGGTGCATGGCCGGCCACAGGTAGTTGGCCTTGAGCCGGAGCAGGAGCTCGAAGACGCGCTTGTACGTCTCGGGGCCGATGTTCTTGTCGGTCTCCTGGGTGCGGTGCGACCAAGTGGTCAGGTTCTGCTCGTCGTTGATGAAGATGCCGCGGTAACGGACGGACGGCTCACGCCGTTTGAAGGTGTCTGCCGGGACCGTCACGGTGTCACGGCGCTCGACCGGCACGTCGGCCCACCAGTACCAGGGCGAGACCCCGATGCGCTCCGAGGTGTCGTAGACGCCGTAGACGGTGCCCCGCCGGTCGCTGCCCGCGATGACCAGGGCGCGCCGCACACCGGGCACCGGGCGTTCCACCACCTGGGTCACGGAGGCCTCCCAGCGCCCCCGGACCCCGGAGACGTCGAGCCGCCCGGCCGCGACGAGGCGGTCGATGACCGGACTCGAGCCGATCGTGCCCACCAGGACCAACCGGTCCGTGTCCGTGGGCAGTTCGTGCAGCAGCCCCGGCCGTACTCCGCCGACCCGCTCGATGTCCGCCTGCAGATCGCCTGCGGCGCGGATCACGGCGGGGTCGTCGACGGCGTCCACGAACACGTCGACGGCGGCGCCCTCACCCACCAGGAGGAAGTCGGGCCGGCCCGAGTCCGCGGCCCGGGCGGTCGCGGCGGGCAGCAGCCCGGGAAGCAGGGGAGCCGCTCCTGCTGCGGCCATTCCCCGCAGGAAGGACTTACGGGTCCAGGACGTTGACTGGCCGTTCGGTTCGTGGTGCGGCACGGAACGCTACCTTTCCGCGCCGGTCCGCGTCGGCTCGCGCACGGAACTGTCGGCGGAGCTCGGCGCATGACGGACTGGCTGGCTGGTTAGAAAGCGCTTGCTGCGCAGCCTAGGCCAGGGTTCCCGGGGCGTCCAGAGTGGTGCGTGGGGTGACTTGGGAGGGGCGGCCACTGTCGCGGAGGCGTGGCGGAGAATGCGGCGGCGGCCCTCCGGGACACGGAGGGCCGCCGCCGGGTGGCTGTGCCGGAGATCAGGGGCAGCTGATGCGGATGTCGCCCGTGTCGGTCGTGCACGTGTCCGTGTTGAAGCCGCCGTTGGCGGTGTCGTTGCCGGAGACGCTGTCGACCGTGTTGAGGTTGTCGGTGCCGTAGTCGCCGAGCAGGTTGTCGTTGCCGGGGCCGCCGTTGAGCGTGTCGTTGCCGAACTGGCCGTCGAGGCGGTCGTTGCCGTATCCGCCGTGGACGGTGTCGTTGCCGTAGCTCGCGTTGACGGTGTCGTCGCCGCCGAGGGCGCAGATCACGTCGTTGTTGTAGGTGCCGGTGAGGGTGTCGTTGCCGCTGGTGCCGATACGGGTGCAGCCGCGGGCGTTGTTGACGGTGGTGGTCTTGGTGGCCGTGTTGTTGGCGGCCGGGTCGGTCGTGGTGGCGGTGACCGTGGCACGGTCGGTGAGGGTGCCGGTGGCGCGGGGTTCCACGACGATCGTCACCGTGGCGCCGGGGCCGGCGGCGGAGATGCTGCCGAGCGCGCAGGTGGCACCGGTGGCGGTGATGGTGCAGCTGCCCTGGGTGGTGGTGGCGGAGACGACCGAGGCGGCGAGTCCGCTGAGCGTGTCGGTGAGGGTGACGCCGGTCGCCGTGGTGCCCGCGGTGGTGTTGGTGACCGCCACGGTGTACGTGGCGCGGTCACCGATACTCACCGTGCCGGTGCCGCTCTTCGCGACCGAGAGGTCCGTGCCGCTCGGAGGCGGTGGCGTGCTGCCGCCGCCCTGGAAGCGGGCCAGCGCGAAGTCGCTGTTCGGACCGCCCGAGCCGGCGGCGACGATTCGGCCGGCGGAGTCGAGCTTCACGCCGCGCGCCACGTCGACGCCGCCGAAGTCCGCGGTCGCCTGACCCGCGGTGCCGAAGCCGCCGTCCAGGCTGCCGTTGGCGTTGTAGCGCAGGACCGAGAAGTCGCTGCCCCCGGTGCCGGCGGCGACGATCCGCCCGTCCGGCTGGAGGACCATGTCGGCGGCACCGGCCGCGGGCGTGAGGACCCGGCCGTCGCCGTCGAAGCTCGTGTCGAGGCTGCCGTTGGCGTTGTAGCGGGCCAGCGCGGCCCGGCTGTCGCTGCCGCCCGCCGCGACGATCTTGCCGTCGGGCTGGACCGCCAGTGCCTCCACTGCGTCGTAGCCGCCGAAGTCGGTGCGGACGATGCCGTCGCCGTCGAAGCTCGTGTCCACGCTGCCGTCGGTGTTGAAGCGCATCAGTGCGAAGTCGAAGCGGGTGGAGCCGACCTCGCCCCCGACGACGATCTTCCCGTCGGCCTGCAGGACCAGGGCGCGGCCGTCCCCGCCCTCCTGGAGGACCGGCCCCGCCGGATTGGCGGTCACCGTGCCGTCGCCGCCGAACGTGCTGTCCGGAGTGCCGTCGCCGGTGAGGCGGAGCACGGCCATGTGGCCCCCGGTGTAGCCGGCCGCGACGATCCTGCCGCTGGAGTCGATCGCCACGTCGAGAGCCTCGGTCGGGCCGGCGATGTCGGCGAAGACCCGGCCGTCGCCGCTGAAGGTGTCGTCCAGGGTGCCGTCGGCGTTGTAGCGGACCACCACGAACCAGCAGCAGTTCTCGTACTCCCGCCAGCTGCTGCCCACCACGACGATCTTGCCGTCGGCCTGGAGCACCACGGCGTGGGCGTCGCTCCACTGGAAGTTGGTGTCCATGGTGTTGACGGCGGTCGTGACCGTGCCGGCGCTGTCGCCGTCGTCGCCGCCGAAGCCGGTGTCCAGGGAGCCGTCGGCATTGTGGCGGGTCAGCGCGAAGCGGCTCTCCAGCACCGACTCGTCGGTGGAGGTGCCGACCGAGACGATCTTGCCGTCGGACTGCACCGCCACGTCATTGGCGTGATCGTCGTCGGCGAAGCCGGTGAGGACCTTGCCGTCGCCGCTGAAGCCGGGGTCCAGGTCGCCCGGGGCCGCGAGGGCGGTGCCCGGAAGGGTCAGGACGAGTGCCAGGACGGTGGCCGCGACGGTCCCGGCCCGGGCCAGGAGGGACCGGCGGCGACGTCCGTCGGGTCGGCGCCGTGCCGACCGCACATGAGGTGTGAGCATGCGCGACAGCCTTGCGTCGCCGGGTCACACAGGCGGCCACCACGAGCGGCGTTGCACTCCCCGGACGCGGGAATCCATCCGAGCGGCGGATCGCGGGGGCACCTGAGGTCAGTCGCGGGTGTCGCGCTCGGCCTTCTCCGCCTCCTCGGCGTGCTTCTTCTTGATCCGGACCGTCTCGTTGCGGACGTCGGCCTGGGTGGCGCGCTCCTTGGCCAGCCACTCGGGCTGCTCCTGCTTCAGCGCCTCGATCTGCTCGGTGGTGAGCGGCTCGGTGACACCGCCGCGCGCCAGGCCCGCGATGGACACGCCGAGCTTGGCCGCGACCACCGGACGGGGGTGCGGGCCGTTGGCACGAAGATCCTGGAGCCACTGGGGCGGATCGGCCTGGAGCTCGGTGAGCTGTGCCCGCGAGACGACACCCTCACGGAACTCGGCGGGGGTGGCCTCGAGGTACACACCCAGCTTCTTCGCCGCGGTCGCGGGCTTCATCGTCTGGGTGCTCTGGTGCTGCGTCATGGTGCCAAGGGTATCGACTGGGTGAACGTCCGCCGACCACGGCCGGTAGCCTGGCCAGGTGACAGGCTCGGAAGAACCCCCGCAGTTCCGGCTCGCCTACGTCCCGGGCGTGACCCCCTCGAAGTGGGTGCGGATCTGGAACGAGCGGCTGCCCGACGTCCCGCTGACCCTTCTCCAGCTCTCCGTCGCCGAGGCGCGCGACGCGCTGCGGGGCGGGGCCGCGGACGCCGGTCTCGTACGGCTGCCGGTGGACCGTACGGTGTTCAGCGCCATCCCGCTCTACGACGAGACCACGGTCGTCGTCGTCCCGAAGGACCACGTCGTCGCCGCGGTCGACGAGGTCACCACCGAGGACCTGGCCGACGAGATCGTGCTGCACCCCCTGGACGACGTCCTGGAGTGGTCGCGGCTGCCGGGCCGGCCCGCCTTCGAGCGTCCCGCGACCACGGAGGACGCCGTCGAACTGGTCGCGGCCGGCATCGGCGTCCTCGTCGTCCCGCAGTCGCTCGCCCGGCTGCACCACCGCAAGGACCTCACCTACCGGCCGGTCACGGACGCCCCGGTGTCCTCCATCGCGCTGTCGTGGCCGGAGGACGCGACCACGGACATGGTCGAGGACTTCATCGGCATCGTCCGCGGCCGCACGGTGAACAGCACCCGCGGCCGCCCGGCCGCTCAGGACAAGGCCAAGGCGAAGGCCGAGCCGAAGAAGCAGCCCAAGCGCCCCGACGCGGCCGGCGGACGACGCAAGCCACCGGCCGCCAAGAAGACCCAGGGCGCCAGGCGCGGCAAGCCCCGGCGCCGCTCGTAGGACTCAGTTCACGTAGGTCGCCTGCCCCGCCGTGTTGATCACCACCTGGCCGCTCGCCTGGGAGAGCAGCCCGGCGGACACCCAGGCGTTCACGGTGCTCGTCACCTTGGTCACGAGCGCGTTCTTGCTCGCGAACGGCGCTCCGGCCCAGATCTCGTCGAGCAGCGTGGTGCCGTCGGACTTGGCGGGGTTGGCGATCCCGGAGTCGAGGGTGCCGAAGACGACCTTGGGCTCGGAGCGCCGGAAGTAGGCGTGCGTCGGATTCTCCGACCCCTCCAGGAAGGGCGCGAACTCGGTGCCGTCGAGGGTGTGGTGGAGGGGTTTGCCGCTCACCGGGGCGAGGGTGGGCAGCAGGTCCCCGGACAGGGCCGCGTTGGCGTACAGCCCGAACGACAGATAGCTGGTGGCCGAGTTGCGGGCGACCAGGTTGACCGGCCCGTAGAAGAGGGTCTGCAACGCCGGGTCGTCCAGGGCCTTTTCGACGCGCAGCCGGAACGGGACGGTGATCCGGACGACGTCGCCCGCCTTCCAGGTCCGGGACACCGTGAAGTAACTCCCGGCGGCCGGAGTCCCGCTCGCCGCACTGCCGTTGACGGTCACCTGGAATCCGGCCGTGGCCCACGACGGCACGCGCAATTTCAGGGCGAAGGCCGCGCTGCTGCCGCCGAAGGTGAGGGTGGTGCCCTGCTCGCGCGGGTAGTCGGTGGCCTGAGTGACCGTCACTCCCTTCTCGGCCCAGGTGAGTTGGGAGGCGATGTAGAGGTTGACGTGGAGCGCGCCGCCGTCGGCGGCCTTGAAGTACACCGAGTCCTGGTACTTGGTGGCGCTCTCCATGCCGGTGCCCTCGCAGCAGGTCGTGCCCTGCTTGGGTGTGTAGTCCCGCACATGACCGGGGGTCAGGCCGATGAAGTAGGTGACGAGCGGCTTCTCCGCGTCGGCCTTGTCCTGTTTGGAGCCGAGTACCTGGTTGAGCAGCGCCCGCTCGTAGTAGTCCATGTACTTCGGGGTCTGCTCGTGGAAGAACAGCGTCCGGCTGAGCTTGAGCATGTTGTACGCACAGCACGTCTCGGCGTTCGTGTCGCTGATCGTGCCCGCGATCAGCCCGGAGGCCTTCCAGAACTCGCCGGTGCTGGTGCCGCCGATGCCGTACATGCGGTTCGGCACGACCATGCCCCAGAAGTTCCTCGCGGCGGTCAGGTAACGCGTCTCGCCCGTCGCGTCGTACAGCCGCAGCAGACCGGTGAAGATCGGTATGTGCTGGTTGGCGTGCAGCCCGCCCAGCGTGTCGGTGTTCGCGGCGCAGGCGTCGATGAGGGAGTCGAGGTCGAACAGCCTGGCCAGCGCGAGGTGTTCGGCCTTCCCCGAGGAGGAGTGCAGGTCGACGATCGCCTCGACGATGCCGCCGAACTCACCGCTGGAGAACAGCCCCCACATGCGCTGGAGTGTCGCCTCGGGCAGCACGGACAGCCGGGAGTACATCCAGTCGCCCATGCCGGATGCGAGGTCGAGGGCGCGCGCGTCGTCCGTGGCGGCGTACGCGTCCAGCAGACCCCGCAGGATCTTGTGCGCGGTGTAGTAGGGCGCCCACACCTTCGTGTAGTCGCTGGCGGTCCTCGTCTCCAGGTCGATGAACTGCGTCTCCGGGTACGCCGCCAGGAACCCGGGGTGGCTCGGCCCGCCCCAGGTGCGGCGCAGGGTGGCGGTCAGGCCACGGCCGGAGCCGTCCGGGAACGTGCCGCCGGCGGTGGCCTGGAACCAGTACGAGGCGAGGTTGCCGAGTCCCGCCGTGGAGAGCTTGGCCTCGTTGGTCTGGAGCGAGGTGATCTCGGCCTGGGTCAGCGCGCGTGACCAGACGTTGAACTCGTCGTAGGCGCCCGCGTACACGGGATCGCCCGAGTAGTTCGAGCGGCCGAGCCAGTTGTTGGCAAGGGTGCCGAGCGTCGCCGGGTTGAGGGTCATCGCGGTGTTCGTGGCGACGGCCGTGCCGTTGACGTACAGCGTGCCGGTGCTGCCGGAGATCGTGACCGCCAGATGGCTCCACTGGTTCAGCGGCAGCGCGGCCGTGCCGTTGAGGGCCTGCTCGCCGCCCGCGCCGTTGGTGGTGATGGCGAACCGGGGCACACCGCTCGCGTTGCGGGTGGCCAGGTGCATGTACCGGGTGGTGTTGTTGCCGAAGTCGAAGGCGCGCTGCCAGCTGGCGTCGTGGGTGGGCCTGACCCACACCGACAGGGTGATCGCGGAGGCGCCGCCGAGGACCGCGGCGGGCAGGTCGACGTACTGGTAGGAGCCGCGCACGTTCTCGTGTGCGGCGCCCCACTTCCCGGTGGCGGCGAGCATCTTCGGGTCGGTGCGCAGGGCGGCGCGGGCCTCGGTCAGTGCGGTGATCACGGTCGCGATCCTGTCCGCGAACACCTGCTCGCCGGTGCTCGCGTACGCCTGCGACAGCATGGTCAGGAAGTGGCCGGTGTAATGCCCGCGCAGATTGCCGTTGGCCTCGCCGTCCAGGCCCTCCCAGCCGCCGGGTGCGACCGCGCCGCCGGTGGAGAGGCCCGCGTTGGCGCGGAAGACCTGGAGGAGCCGGTTCACGTCGTAGCCGCGCGCGTGGTCGAGCATCAACTGCCGCTTGTCGGCGAAGACACCGGGCCTGAGGGCCACCTCGTCGAGCGCGAAGGGCTGCACGGTCCAGGCGGCGGGCGCGGCTGCGGCTGCGGCGGAGGTGGCTGCGGTGGCCCGGCCGCTTGCCGCGTACGAGATCGCGGGTGCGGCCGCGGTGAGGGCGGCGGCCTGGAGGAGGTTGCGTCTGGAGAGGGGCGGTGCCATGTGTGCTCCTCTATCGGTGTTCTATATTTCGAACGCCATTCGAATAGTCGACCAGACGATAGGGAGGGGGCGGGTGAGCGTCAACGGGTCTGGAGCGATCAGTTCCGGCCGTTCGGTCAAGAAGTCACTGCTCGCCGGTCACCAGGTCGTGGCGGGCGGAAGGCGCGGAGGCGGGGTCCGTCCGGTGCCGCGGTGGCAGAATCTGGCGCGTGGATCGGTGGCTCCTCGAACGCGAGCCCGAACTGACGCGACTGGCCGCGGCCGCACGAGAGGCTTCGGACGGCGCCGGTTCGGTGGCGCTCGTCTTCGGCGAGGCGGGAATCGGCAAGTCGAGTCTGGTGAAGGCGATGCCGGAGCGGCTGCCCGAGCGGGCACGCGTCCTGGTCGGACAGTGCGACGACCTCGCCACCCGGCGCCCTCTCGGCCCGTTCCGCGACCTCGTCGGCAGCGTCGGCGCCGACCTGGCACGGGCCGTCATGGAGGGCGGCGACCGGCACCGCGTCTATGAGGCCCTGCACGGCGAACTCGCCGGCACCCCGCACCCGGCGGTCCTCGTGGTCGAGGACGTCCACTGGGCCGACGAGGCCTCGCTGGACGCCCTGCGCTTCCTGGTCCGGCGCATGGAACAGCTCCCCGCCCTGCTCGTCCTCACCTACCGCGACGACGAGTTGAGCCGCGACCACCCCCTGCGCCATCTCCTCGGCCAGGTCTCCCGTACCTCCCGGGTGCACCGGCTGCCCCTCGCCCGGCTGTCCCTCGACGCGGTCCGCACACTGAGCGCCTCCCGGCGCCTCGACGCCGCCCAGGTGTACGAGGTGACCTCGGGCAACCCGTTCTTCGTCGCCGAGATCATGGCCGCCGGCGGCACCGGGGGAGTGCCCCCGACCGTCGTTGACGCCGTCCTCGCCCGGCTGCGCGGACTGGACGCGGCCACGCTGGACGCGCTGGAGCAACTCGCCGTCGTCCCCTCGGCCGTCGAACGCCCGCTGGTGGACGCGCTGCTGGCCGACGGTGTGGCCGTACTCGCGGAGGCCGAGCAGCGCGGACTGCTCGCCGTGGCGCCCGAGCGCGTGGCGTTCCGGCACGAGCTGATCCGGCGCGCCGTCGCCGACTCCCTGCCCGCCGCCCGCCGTATCGAACTCAACCGCAACGTCCTGGCCGCACTCGTCGCCCGGCCCGGCTCCGACGCCGCCCGCATCGTCCACCACGCCGACCACGCCGGCGATCAGGACGCCATCGCCCGCTACGGCCCTGACGCGGCCAAGGACGCGGCCGGCGCCGGCGCCCACCGCGAGGCCGCCGCCCAACTCCGCCTCGTACTGCGCCAACGCCATCGCTACACCCCGGCCGAACTCGCCGACCTGCTGGAACGCCATGCCGTGGAGAGCTACACCATCGCCGACTCGGCCACCGCCGTCACCGCCCAGCGTGAGGCCGTCGCCCTGCGCCGCTCCCTCGGCGACACCCTCGCCCTCGGCGCCGACCTGCGCTGGCTGTCCCGCATCCACTGGTGGGCCGGGGACGCCGACCAGGCCCAGGAGGCCGCCCGGGAGGCCGTCACCGTGCTGGAACACGCCGGCGACGACCGCCTCCTCGCACTCGCCGTCAGCAACACCGCCCAACTGCGCATGTTGTCCGACCGCTACGCCGAAGCCGTGGAACACGGCGAACGCGCCATCGCCCTGGCCCGCAAGGCGGGCGACGCGGCGATCCTGTCCCACGCCCTCAACAACGTCGGCTGCGCCCGCTGGCGCGGTGGGGACCCCGCCGGGCGGTGGCAGCTGGAGGAGAGCCTCGACGTCGCGCTCGTCGCCGGCGAGGTCGAACACGCCTGCCGGTCCTACGCCAACCTGATCTGGACCCTCCTCGACACCCTCCGGTACGACGAGGCCGACACGTTCCTGGCCCCGGCGATGGACCTCGCCGACCGTGCCGAACACCTCGGTTTCCTCAATTACCTCCACGTCGAACTGGCCATACGGCGGCTCGCCGCCGCCGACTGGGACGACGCCGAGAGGCACGCCGAGTACGGCATGCACGACTTCGTGCCCGCCCGCTGCCCCGCGCTCACCGTGCTCGCCCGGGTCCGCACCCGCTGCGGCCGGCCCGGCGCCGGCGAACTCCTCGCCGAGGCCTGGCAGATCGCCGTACGGACCGGGGAACTGCAACGCACCGGGCCGGTGGCCGCGGGCCTCGCGGAGGCGGCGTGGCTGCGCGGCGACCTCGCCGCGGTCGTCGCGGCAGCGGGACCCGTCCACGCCCAGGCCGACCGCCTGCCCGGCATCCCGTACCGCGCCGAGCTCGGCTACTGGCTCACCAAGGCAGGGCACCGCGTGTCACTGGAGGACTCGGACCATCCTTACGCGCTCCAGGCCCGCGGTCAGTGGCGGACGGCCGCCACCCTCTGGGAGGCGGCGGGCTGCCCCTACGAACACGCCGTCGCCCTTGCGGAGAGCCCCGACCCCGCCGACAAACTCACCGCGCTCGCCGCCCTGGACGCCCTGGGCGCCGAGCCACGGGCCCGTCTGCTCCGCACCGAACTGCGGCACCTCGGCGTCCGCCACATCCCGCGCGGCCCCCTGACCGAGACCCGTGAGAACCCCGCCGGCCTGACCCGGCGCCAGCTCCAGGTCATGCGGCTGCTCACGGAAGGCCTGACCAACGCCGAGATCGCGGCCCGGCTCGTCGTGTCGGTACGTACGGTCGACAACCATGTACGCGCTGTGCTCGACAAACTTGGCGCGCCCACCCGACGTCATGCCGCCGACCGCGCCGCGCGGCTCGGGCTGCTGCCGGAACGTGAAGCTTCGCTTCCCGGCGAAACGTAGGTACCCGTCGGCCCCGAGCTGGGTGACGGCCACGGATGTCCGCTGTGTTGCGACGCGAGTAGAATATTCGAATTGGCATGATTCACCCGATTTCTGAACGGGGGACCGCATGACCAGCACGATCGCCCAGGCGGCACGCACGGAACTGACCGGATTCACCGGGGAGTTGATCGGCCCCGACGACGCGGCCTACGAAGAGGCCCGGACCGTCTACAACGCCATGATCGACCGGCGCCCCGCACTCATCGCCCGCTGCGCCGACGCGGACGCCGTCGCCGGCGTCATCGCCTTCGCCCGCGCACACGACCTGCCCCTCGCCGTCCGGGGCGGCGGCCACCACGGCGCCGGTCTCGGCACCGTCGACGACGGGGTGGTCCTCGACCTGTCACCCCTGAAGGAGGTCCGGGTCGACCCCGACGCCCACACCGTACGGGTCGGCGGCGGATGCGTCTGGGGCGAGGTCGACCGCGCCACCAACGCGCACGGTCTCGCCACCCCCAGCGGCATCATCTCCACCACCGGCGTCGGCGGCATCACCACCGGCGGCGGGCTCGGCCATCTCACCCGCAAGTGCGGGCTGACCATCGACAACCTGCTGGAGGCCGAAGTCGTCCTCGCCGACGGCCGCAAAGTACAGGCCAGCGGCTCCGAGAACAGCGACCTGTTCTGGGCGATCCGCGGCGGCGGCGGAAACTTCGGTGTCGCGACGTCCTTCCTGTTCCGGCTCCACGAGATCAGCACCGTCGTCGCCGGACCGACCTTCTGGGCCGTCGAGGACAGCGCCGAAGTCCTCGCCGCCTACCGGGACTTCCTGCCGAACGCGCCCCGCGAGCTCAACGGCTTCTTCCTGCACGGCACCGTGCCGCCGGCCCCGCCGTTCCCCGAGGAGATCCAGCTCCGCAAGACCGCGGGCGTGGTGTGGTGCTACACCGGCGCCGACCCCGAGGCGGCCGCTCGCGAGATGGCCCCGCTCCTGGACGCCCTGCCCCAGCCGCTGCTGCACGCCCCCATGCCCATGCAACACCCCGACATCCAGTCCGCGTTCGACGGGCTCTACCCGCCCGGCCACCAGTGGTACTGGCGCGCCGACTTCGTCGAGAACATCCCGGACGACGCCGTCGAACTGCACGCCAAGTTCGGCGCCGAGGTCCCCACCATGCAGTCGACCATGCACCTCTACCCGATCGACGGCGCCGCCCACGACGTCGGCCAGGACGAGACACCCTGGGCCTACCGCCACGCCCGCTGGGCATCGGTCTACGCCGGAGTCGACCCCGACCCGGCCAACGCCGAGCTGATCAAGCGGTGGACGGTCGACTACTTCGACGCGCTGCACCCGTACTCGGCGGGCGGGGCCTACGTGAACATGATGATGGACGAGGGCCAGGAACGCGTCCGGGCCAGCTACAAGGGCAACTACGCCCGGCTGGCCCGCATCAAGGCCGACCGCGACCCGGACAACGTCTTCCGTCTCAACCAGAACATCCAGCCGGCGCCGAAGCCCTCGCACGAGGCGCGGCCGTAGCGCCTCACCAGGTATCGACGAACGGGCGGTGCCCCGGCCGCGGGGCGGGGCACCCCTGCGTCGACCTCCGGACGGCACCCTCCAGCCCAGGAACCGCGCCATGACGTTGGATCAGGAGGATGCGGCCGAGCGCACGAGCCAGTCGTACGCGGACCGCGCCGTGAACTCCGCCTGACCGCCACGCAGCAGCAGACTCGCGGTGGTGAACTCCGGGGCGTCGGCCTGCGCGGCGACGTACGGGATCGCGATGCAGCGCATCCCGGCCGCGTGTGCGGCGGCGGCACCCGGGGCCGCGTCCTCCAGGACCACACAGTGCGCCGGGTCCGCGCCCAGCCGGCGGGCCGCCTCCAGGAAGACGTCCGGGGCGGGCTTGCCGTGCTGGACCTCGTCGGCGGAGACGACGGTACGCAGCCAGGCGCCGAGGCCGGTCCCCTGGAGGATCGCGTCGATGGCTTGCGGTGACGAGCCCGAGGCCACGGCCATCGGAACGCCCTCGGAGGCCAGCAGCTCCACGAACTTGCGCATCTCGGGGTAGGCGGGAGTGTTCGCGCGGGCCAGCTCCAGATAGCGGCGGTTCTTGGCGGCGAACAGTTCCTCGACGGAGGCGTCCAGGTCGTACTCCCGCTTCCAGAGCCCGACCGTCTCCAGGGTGCTGATGCCGACGTACCGCTCGTGCTCGGCCCAGGTGAAGTCCGGTACGCCGTGCTCGGCGAGGAGCTGGCGGCCCGCCTCGTAATAGTTCGGCTCGCTGTCCACGATCGTTCCGTCGAGATCGAAGATGACCGAGAGGGCGCCGAGGTTGCTCATGGTGTTCAGGATGTCAGGTACGGACGGAGCGGCCGATCGACTCCACCAGCGGCAGCAGCCGGTGCGGCACCCGCTCGCGCAGCGCCACCTCCGTACGGGTGCGGACCACGCCCGGCAGGCTGATCACCTTCTGGATCACGTCCTCGAGATGCGCGTTGTCCCGGGCCACGACCCGCGTCAGCAGGTCTCCGCCGCCCGCGATCGAGAAGGCCTCCACGATCTCCGGTACGGAGGCCAGCGCGTCGCCCACGTCGTCGAGCCGGCCCTGGGTGACCTCGATGTGCACGAAGGCCAGCACCGGGTGGCCGAGGGCCGCGGGGGAGAGGGCCGGACCCGTGCCGGTGATCACACCGTCGCGCTCCAGGCGGTCGAGGCGGGCCTGGAGCGTGCCGCGGGCGACGCCGAGGACACGGGCGTACTCGCGCACGCTCGTGCGGGGCTGTTCCAGGAGCAGCCGCAGGATGCGGGTGTCGAGCTCGTCCACTGCCATGGTGCGCGGCCTCTCCTCGTCCGTGGTCCGTTGGCCCGCTGATGGACGGACAGGGACCGTTTCCGCTGTACCAATGGTTCAGCGTATTCGATGCCACTTGAGCCAGTCGTGGCAGTGATGCTGCAATGAGCCTGTCGATGGCGCTGCGGACCCCGCGGCGCCTTTTTCATGCCGGGATTCAGGCCGGGATTTCAGTTGGGGGCGGGCAGCAGTGCTGAAGAGGGTGTTCATGGCCCCGGACCCGGGACGCGTACGGCTGCGCTTCGCCGCGCGGGCCGTCCTCGGCATCGGGCTCGCCGTCGTCGTCTGCGGCCTCGCCGGACACTCCCTCGTCGGCGCGGTCACCGGCGGGCTCGCCGCCCTGCTCGCCCTGTTCACCGTCACCGACGCCACGGTCCGCGGGCAGGCGGTGACCACCGCGCTGCTGCCCGTCGTCGGACTTCCCGTGCTGGCCGCCGCGGCCGAGCTGCACGACCATCCCGTCGCCCGTGACCTCACCTTCCTCGCCGTGATCGGCGCGGGCGTGTACGCGCGCCGCTGGGGCCCGCGCGGGCACAGCCTCGGCGTGTTCGGGTTCATGACCTTCTTCGTGGCGCAGTTCCTGCGAGCGACCCCGGACCGGCTGCCCGAGCTGTACACGGCCGTCCTGCTGTCCGTGCTGATCGCCGCCATGGTCCGCTTCGGCGTGTGGTGCTACGAGCGCCGACTGCCCCCGGCCCCCGTGCCCGCCCCGCCCGCCGGCACCGGCTTCGCCCGAGTGACCACCCGCCAGGCGGTCCAGGCGACCGCCGGCGCGGCCTTCGCGCTCGTCGTGGGCCAGCTGGTGTCCCCGGAGCGCTGGTACTGGGCCGTCGGCGCGACCTGGTGGGTCTTCGTCAACACCACCTCGCGCGGGGAGACCCTCGTACGCGGCTTCCGGCGGGTCCTCGGCACGGTGATCGGCCTCGGCCTCGGCCTGCTCGTCGCCGTTCCGGTGGCGGGGTCGGCGGTGCCCTCGGCCGTGCTTCTCGCCGTGTGTGTCTTCGGGATCTTCTACACGGCCGCGGTGTCGTACACGTGGATGATGCTCTGCGTCACCGTCCTCGCCGAGCTCCTCTACGGCGTCCTGGGCCTGCTCACCCCCGGTCTCCTCGCCCTGCGCCTGACGGAGACCGGAATCGGGGCGCTCGGCGCGATGCTCGCCGTGCTGTTCGTGCTGCCGGTCAGCACCCACACCACCACCGACGCCTGGATCCAGCGCGCCCTGCGCTGCGTCCACGCCTGCACCGCCGAGGCCGCCGCCCGCCTGCGCGACGTGGCGGGCGCCGACCCGGCCCCGCGCGTGGCCGAACTGGAGCAACTGCTGGGCCGGGTACGGCTCTCCGTCGCACCGCTGGTGCATCCGCTCAACCCGATGTTCGGCCGCAAGCGGCGCGCCCGCCGGGTGCTCGCCCTGCTGGACGACTGCGCCCGTGAGGTCCGCGGTCTGGTCGCCGTCGCCGCCGACCCCGAGGCCTCGCACGACGCCCGACTGGCCGCCGCCTGCTGGCGGGTGGAGGCCGCGGTGGAGGCGCTCACCGGTGGACGGAGCGAAGACGTGGCGTGGGTGGACGATCCGCCCGCCGCGGAGCCCGCGCTGGCCCATCTCCACGGCCTGGAACGGGCCCTCGCCGAGCTGGCCACGCCGCTGCGGACACCGTCCGGGTCGCCGTTGGTCGGTGCCTGACCTCCTGCCGAGTCCCTGGCCCGCGCCCGCGGCGAGAGCGTCACCGCTTCCGTCGCGGATCCGTGAAAGTCGCGGAAAGTCGACGAGATCGTCCCCCATTTGGTCTAGACCGTTGGTGATCCACTGCTACGGTCGCCCCGAACGGCACAGGACCGAGAGGGGACAGCGGTGGCAGAACGGCAGCGGAGGGCCTTCATCGGGTCGTTCACGGCGGCCGGGGGCCCCGGCATCGTGACGGCGGCAGTGGACCCGGACAGTGGCGCCCTGACGCCCCTGAGCAGCGTGGACCGCGTACCCGACCCCTCGTATCTGGCCCTGGCGCCCGACGGGGGCACGCTCTACGCGGTCAGCGAGACCGCCGACGGCGCGGTGGCCGCGTACCGGGTCACCGGCGACAAGCTCGAGCCGGCGGGCGCACGGGTGCGGGTCGGCGGCGACGGCCCCACCCACCTGGGCCTGTACGACGGCCATGTCCTGACCGCCAACTACGGCTCCGGCAGCGTCACGGCCGTGCCCGTCCGCCCCGACGGCACCCTCGCGTCCGCCGCCTCCGGTGTGCTGCGGCACACCGGCTCGGGCCCGCACGCCCGCCGCCAGCAGGGCCCGCACGCCCACCACGTCCAGGCCGACCCCAGCGGGCGGTGGGCCGTCAGCATCGACCTCGGCACGGACTCGGCGCGGGTGTGCACGCTGACCGGCGGCAGCCCGGTCCTCCATCGCGAGATCGCCCTGCGCCCCGGCTCCGGGCCCCGCCACCTGGCCTTCCACCCGGACGGCACCTACGCCTACGTGCTCAACGAACTCGCCCCGACCGTCACCGTCTGCCGCTGGAACGCCGCCGAGGGCCTCCTGGAGCCCCTCACGGAGGCCCAGGTGCTGCCCGGCGCCCCGGCCGGCGACGCCTACCCGTCGGGCATCGTCGCCGCACCCGACGGCCGCTTCGTATGGACCGCCACCCGCGGCGAGGACGTCCTGTCCACGTTCGCCGTCGAGGGAGAGCGACTGCGGCTCATCGGGACCGTGCCCTGCGGGGGCCACTGGCCACGGGCGCTCGCCGAGTCCGACGGCTTCCTCTACGTCGCGAACGAACGCTCCGGGGACGTGACCTGGTTCGCGGTCGACCCGGACACGGGGCTGCCGCGACGGAGCGGGTCCACCGAACTGCCCGCGGCGTCCTGCGTGGTCCTCGGCTGAGCCCCACCGCACTTCTCGGCAACGCCGAAGGGCCCGCTCCCGCGCCGGGAGGGGCCCTTCGGCATTTCTTACGGTGGTGAGGCGCGACGTCAGCGCGTCGGCGCGCCCTGCGGCTGCTGCGGCGCGATGCCCAGCGCCGTCGTGTACTTGGCCAGGGCCAGCTTGCCGATCGCCGGGTAGGGGCCGAGCGCCTCGGCGGCGGCACAGCCCGCCTCCTTGGCCGCCTCCTCGATCAGACCCGGGTCGATCTCCGGCCCTATCAGGTACGGCGCCAGCGCCAGGTTCTGCGAGCCGGAGCCGCGCAGCTGGTCGGCCACCGAGGCGATCGAGCCCTCCTGGTCGAGCGCGGCGGCCATCACCGGCACGGCGAGGCGCGCGGCGAGCAGCATGCCGGTGATCCCGGCCGCCTGCACCGCCTCGTCACCACCCACGGAGGCCAGGATGATGCCGTCCGCGGCGGTCGCCACGGTGAACAGCCGGGCCCGGTCGGCGCGGGCCAGACCGGCCTCCGACAGACGCACGTGCAGCGCCTCGGCGAGCAGCGGGTGCGGGCCGAGCACATCGGTCAGGTCGGCCGCGACACGGCTGTCCATGACGGCCTGGCGGACGACCCGTAGCAGCGCGCTGTCCGGACCGGCCAGCAGCGGCACGACGACGGCGACGGGGCCCTCGGGCTCCTTGAC
Organism: Streptomyces sp. WM6386; assembly: GCF_000972385.1. GTDB lineage: Bacteria > Actinomycetota > Actinomycetes > Streptomycetales > Streptomycetaceae > Streptomyces. The sequence continues at coordinate 43,051 of NZ_JXTE01000006.1, read as the reverse complement.
GTCCACACCGGCGGCCCTGGCCTGCTCGTAGCGTGCGGCGCGCTCCTGGGCGGTGTGCGTGAGCACCGACTGGAGCGTGGGGAACTCCGCGTCGTCCCCGTCGAGGTAACCGATCCGCGCGTCCAGGCCGGGGAGCTCGGAACGGGCGATGCTCACGACCTCTTCGGCGAGGCTGCGCGTGGCGGCGCTGGGCGTTCCCGGCACCGCGAGAACAAGCGCGGGCGCGCCCTCGGGAGCCGCCAGCGGCTCGGGACGGCGGTGCCGTCCGGGCTGGCGGGGGCGCGGCATTCGTACTGGCAGGCCGGCGGGCCCAGTGGGGGAGCTCATGGCGCCGCATGTTACTGGCTTACTGGGCTTCCCTGTTCGGGGAGGGTGCAGGTGAGCGGTATCCGTCCGGTTTTGTCTGATGAGTTACGTACGGATCGGAAGCGACGGCCGTGTCTGGATCACTCGCTCGATCCGGTCACCACATACAGCATCGCCCTGTCACTCGGCAGAGTGAGCGCCCCGGTCATGAGGTCGATCGCGATCCGCACGGACCCGTGCAACGGATCTCCGGCCGGCGGCACCCGGCGTGCGTGGGGCAGCCGTCTCGCCAATTCCTCCTCCAGGGGTACGAGAAGCGGGGCGCCGATCTTGAACAGGCCACCGGTGAGGGCGACATCGGGCGTTCCCTCGGCGGGGCAGACGGCGGCCGCGGACTCGGCCATGTGCCGGGCGGCGGTACGCAGGATGTCCGCGGCGACGGGGTCGTCCGGGGCGCAGGCGGCGACCTGGGGAACGAAGGAGGCGAGGACGGCCGGACGGTCCGGGCGCGGATAGAGCCGCCCGGGCAGCCCCTGCATCGCCCCGAACAACTCCTCGGCGCGGGCCAGCAGTCCGGTCGATCCCCCCGGCCGCCCGTCGTAGGCACGCAGCGCGGCCTCCAGGCCGGCCCGTCCGATCCAGGCACCGCTGCCGCAGTCCCCGAGGAGATGGCCCCAGCCGTCCGCACGGCGCCACCGCGTCAGATCCGTCCCGATGGCGATCAGACCGGTGCCGGCGGCGACGACGGCACCGGGTGCCGACCCGAGGGCGCCCGCGTAGGCGGTGACGGCGTCGGCGACGAGAGCGACCTGCCCGACTCCGAACTCCCGCGCCAGAGCGTCCGGGAGCTCGGCGCGCAGGGCCTCACCGAGGGTGCTGAGACCGGCGGCGCCGACGACGGCGGTGCGCAGCCGGGCGACACCCGTCTGGGCGGTCAACGTCCGCACCACCGGCACCAGTTGTTCCATCAGATGGGCCGGGTCGATGCCCCGCGCCCCGGTGCGCACCGGTTCCCGGGACTCCCGCTGCGCCAACGCCCCGCGCTTCACCGTCCCTACGACGGTCCGCAGCCCGGAGCCACCCGAGTCGACGGCGAGAAATCCGGGGTCGTCGACGGGGAGAGCCACGGGGGAGGCCCCCGCCCCGGTCACGGCAGGCGCCAGTCCACCGGCTCTCCGCCCTGTCCGACCAGCAGTTCGTTGGCCCGGCTGAACGGCCGGGAGCCGAAGAAGCCGCGGTCGGCCGACATGGGGGAGGGGTGGGCGGACTCCACGGACGGGAGGTTGCCGAGGAGTGGGCGGAGGTTGCGGGCGTCACGGCCCCACAGGATGGACACCAGCGGCTTGCCGCGCGCGGCCAGCGCCCGTATCGCCTGTTCGGTGACCTCCTCCCAGCCCTTGCCGCGGTGCGCGGCCGGCTTGCTCGGGGCCGTGGTGAGCGCCCTGTTGAGGAGCAGCACGCCCTGCTGGGTCCACGGCGTCAGATCGCCGTTGGACGGCTGGGGCAGGCCCAGGTCCGTGTTCAGCTCCCGGTAGATGTTGATCAGGCTGCCGGGCAGCGGCCGCACCTGCGGCCCGACCGAGAAGCTCAGCCCCACCGCGTGTCCCGGTGTCGGATAGGGATCCTGTCCGACGATCAGGACGCGGACGTCGTCGAAGGGCTGCTGGAAGGCCCGTAGGACGTTCGGCCCGGCCGGGAGATAGGTGCGTCCCGCGGCGATCTCGGTCCGCAGGAAGTCGCCCATCTCGGCGACGCGCCCGGCGACGGGTTCGAGGGCCTTCGCCCAGCCCGGTTCGACGATTTCATGCAAGGGTCGTGGAGCCACGGCGTCACCCTACTGCCGTACGGACAGCGGTGATCAACCGGTGGCCAAAGCCCGACCGTCCCCCCACATGGCTCATCCGACCACCGCGGCCCGCACACACAGCACGTCCGGCAGATGCGAGGCGAGCTGCTGCCAGTTGTCGCCGTCGTCGGCCGATGCGAACACCTCGCCGTTGCGGTTGCCGAAGTACACGCCCGCCGGGTCCGCGCCGTCGGTGCACAGCGCGTCCCGCAGCACCGTGCCGTAGTGGTCCTCCTGCGGCAGCCCCGCCGAGAGCGGCTCCCAGCTCTTGCCCGCGTCCGACGTGCGGAAGACCCGGCAGCGGTGGTCGGCCGGGACCCGGTCCGCGTCGGCGTTGATCGGGAACACATACGCCGTGTCGCCGCGGTGCGGATGGGCTGCCGCCGCGAAACCGAACGTGGACGGAAGCCCCTCGCCGATGTCCGTCCAGTGCGCGCCCGCGTCGTCGCTGCGGTACACGCCCCAGTGGTTCTGCAGATACAGCCGGTCCGGGGTCGCCGCGTCCTGGGTGACCTTGTGCACGCACTGGCCGAACTCGGGGTTCGGATCGGGCAGGAACACCGCGGACACACCGGAGTTGGAAGGTGCCCAGCTCGCGCCGCCGTCGGTCGTCCTGAACACTCCGGCCGTCGAGACGGCGACCGTCACGGCCTGCGGGTCCCGCTTGTCGGTCAGGACCGTGTGCAGCCCCTCACCGCCGCCGCCCGGTACCCACTTGGACCGCGTGGGGTGCTCCCACAGCGGGCGGACCAGGTCGAAGGTCTCGCCGCGGTCCTCGGAGCGGTACAGCGCGGCCGGTTCCGTGCCCGCGTACACCACGTCCGGCTCCGCGGCCGCCGGGTGCAGCTGCCAGACCCGCTCCAGCGAAGCCCCGGTGTCCTGGGGGAACTTGACGGCCGGCCGGGCCGGCTCGATCCAGCTGTGCCCCAGATCGTCGGAGTGGAACACGGACGGACCCCAGTGCGCGCTGTCGCCGCCGGCCAGCAGCCGTGGTCGCTCGCTGCGGATGTCGATCGCGACCGAGTACACGGCCTGTGCGTTGAAGTAGGGACTCTCGTCGAACTCCCAGGTCCCACCCCGCCTGCGCCCGATGAACAGGCCCTTGCGGGTGCCCACGGCGAGCAGTACCTCGGTCATGCCGATCACCTCCGTGACGTCGTTGTCCCAGATATCGGCCAGTCTGCACCCCGGCACTGACAGTCACCCCCGCAATCCGTTCCGCCGCAGGTCAGGGGCGAGTCAGAGGCGGGGATGGTAACCGCTTGCGGGGAGCTGTGGGCCGCTTTGCGCAACTCGCGGCCCCGAGGGTGTGACCCGTGCGACGGTCATACCGGAGGCCGGTCCCTGAGCACCGAGGAGCCGTCCCCCGTATGGAAAGGCGGTCCGGCAGGTTCGCGCGTTCTTGAGGAGGAAGCCTTCGATGGCGTTCCGTGGTTCGAAGGTGTGGTCATGGCGCTGGCGGCGCAATCCGCTCAAGCGCCGCGCCGACAAGGTGGAGGCCTGGGTCGTGCTCGGGGCCTGGCTGCTCACGGCCCTCACCGGGGTGCTCGCCGGTATGGGCGCCACCCGCTCGGTCGAGCACAGCCTGGCCCGCGAGCGCGTCGAGTGGCGGCAGGTCGAGGCAGAGCTCGTGGAGGAGGCCCCCGGGACGTTCGCCGGGCAGACCGGAACGGCGAGCAGCGACCAGGTGTGGGCGAAGGTGCGCTGGGCGGCGACGGACGGCTCGTCCCACACCGGCCAGGTCCGGGTGCGCCCCGGCAGTCCCTCGGGCACCACGGTCGGCGTATGGACGGACCGGGAGGGCCGGCTGGTCACCCGTCCCGCCACCGCCTCCCAGGCCGCCCTGCGCGCCTCCCTGATCGGCGGCCTGGTCGGCGCGAGCGCCGCCTTCGTGCCCTTCGTCGCCGGCCGTATGCTGCGCGGCCGCCTGGAATGCCGCCGCATCGACCAGTGGGACACCGAGTGGGAGCGGTTCGGGCCGATGTGGAGCGGGCGGCGGGCCGAGGGCGGCTCGTGGTGAGGAGGCCGCGTCTACGCGTCCCTCAACGTCTCCCGGCACACGTCCAGCAAGCGCTCGTCGGTGAAGACGTCGTGCATTCCGTATCCCTCGGGCGCCGTGTGCCGTCGCGGGGCGGCCAGTTCGGCCCGGAGCAGGTCGTGCAGTGCGACTCCTTCCGGGCCCATGGCCGCGACGCACTCGGCGATGGGGACGCGGGTGTGCACGTTCTGGGCCCACGCGTCGCGCAGCGCCGGAAGGGCAGGCTCCGCATCTCCCGCGATCCGCCACAGCGCGCACGCCACCGACTTGCGCTCCCACGGGTGAGACGCTCCGATCCGCCGCCGCAGCCCGTCGACCGCGGGCTCGGCCGCCGGTCCCATCCGGGCCAGTACGTCGGCCGCGGCCCAGAGCTGACCGGGGCCCTCGCCCTCCAACGCCCTGAGGAGAACAGGCAGGACAAGCTCGGCATCGCCCTCGATCGCCCACAGTGCATCCGCCGCCGCGACCGCGCTCCTGCCCGCCAACAGCCCCCGGACCACCGGTATCGCCTCGTGCGCTGCGGCCCCGAACGACCCGAGCGTCAGCAACCCTTCTTCCGCCAAGGTGTCCCTCGATCGGTGATCCTCCGGCGTCCCGAGCAGCAGCCGCAGCACCAGCGGAACGCTTTCCCGGTCGTCGAGTTCCCTCAGCGCCATCAGCAGCGGGCCGGCACGGTCGTAGACGTCCGACGCGTCGAAGGGGACGCTCGCCAGCCTTTCCCGCAGCGCGGGCGCGAGCGGAGCCGCGGCCGGTCCCAGGTGCCGGACGACCCGGCCCAGCTCGTCGGGGACGTCCGACCCCGCGAGCACCTCGCCCAGGACCGGCACCGCTCGTGGATCCCCGCACCTGGCCAGGGCCTTGAGCGGCCCGCCCAACCACGAGGGGCTGCGCTCGAAGGGCTGCACCCACAGATCGGGGCGGCGCGTCACCAGCGCGGCAAGGTCGTCGGCGGCGGGCACGGCCAGTTCGAACAGGCCCTCCAGGACGGACGTCGCGGCCTCGAGCAACCGGCCCTCCCCGGTGCTCAGTTGCGCCCCGATCAGTGCGACGGGTTCGGTGTAGTCGCCGCGCCACTCGCCGATCAGCCCCATCGACATCCACACGGCGTTGCACCGGTCGGTCGACTCCGGGCTGGTCAACTGCCCGTTGAGCAGGGCGATCCGGTCGTCCACCCGGTCGCCCAGCGCGGTGTGCAGGGTGCGCAGCAGCTGAGATCCCTCCTCGTCCGAGGGGCGCAGCCGCCGCAACCGGCCGACCAGCGTGTCCGTGTCCGGACGATCGGGTTCGCACGGCGCTAGGGGCCGGTGCCCGGACCGCTCCCGGAGCAGCCCGACGACCGTGGGCACCAGGTCGGCCGGTAGCCGGTCGGGAGCACAGCCCGCGAGCTGCCCGAGCGCGGCCAGCCGCAGCCCGGGGCCGAACGGCGGTGCGCTCTGGGCCTCCAGGAGGCCGACGGCCTCCGCCGCGTGCCCGGGGTGGTGGCGGGCGAGGAACCCGAGCCCCTCGGCCAGCGCGAGCAGCACCCGGTCGTCCCGCTCCACCGTGATCCGCTCCCGCAACAGGCCCAACACATGGGCCGGATCGTCGAGGAACCGCACGACGGCTCCCGCGGCCGCTCCGCGCACGGCGGCGTCGGCGTCCCCGGTCAGCCGCTCGAAGACCTCGGCACCTGACCGCACGGCCGTCCTGGCCATGGCGTACGCGTCGTCCTCGGGCACTTCGCCGTCCCCGCCGATGCTGACCAGGAGCTCCACGATCTCGCCCCGCTCCGGCACCTCCGCCCGCGTGACGAGCGCGAAGAGGAACGGCACACAGGCGAGTGTCGAGTCGTACACGTCTCCCTGGTGGTGCACGGCTCCGTACATCCCGTCGAGCGCGATCTCCCGTTCGGCGGCGTCCGCGGAGGCCAGTCCCCTCAGCAGGCCGGGCACGTCCTCCGCACTGCCGTACGCATGTCGCATCGAAGCCCAGTCGACCTCGTCGATCCCCGTGAACACGCTGTCCTCCCCCATGCGAAACGCCAACTGATCGGAGTCTGCACCATGGCACTGACAACGAAGCGGAATCGCGGGGTGACTGTCTGCCAACGGCCCTACCGTGGCCGGTCGTTGCTCCCTCGGTCAGTTTCCCCCGGGCAGCGCGCGGCCCAGGATCGCGCCCAGGTCGGCCGTGTCGGGAAGCGTGCCGAACGCGTGCCCCCAGTCACCGCCGAGCCGGGTCGCGCAGAAGGCGTCGGCGACCGGGGCCGGGGCGTGGCGGACCAGCAGGGAGGCCTGAAGGGTCAGCGCCATCTGCTCCACCAGCCGTCGGGCGCCGGTCTCGGACGCCGAGGCCATCAGCCCCCGCAACCGGGTGACGGCCGCGTCCAGGCGGGCGTCCGCCCCCTGCGCCAGGGCGAGTTCGGCGAACAGGGCGTCCGCCGTGCCGGGTTCCTTCACCAACGCCCGCAGCACATCGAGGGCGTTGACGTTCCCCGAGCCCTCCCAGATCGACAGCAGGGGAGCCTCGCGGTAGTGGCGCGGCATGCCCGAGTCCTCCACATAGCCGTTGCCGCCCAGACACTCCAGGGCCTCCGCGGTGAAGGCCGGACCCCGCTTGGTGACCCAGTACTTGCCCACAGCTGTCGCGATGCGCCGGAAGGCCTGCTCGCCCTCGTCGCCGCGCACCGCCCGGTCGGCCGCCCCGGCCAGCCGTAGCGTGAGCGTCGTCGCGGCCTCGGACTCCAGGGCCAGATCGGCGAGCACGTTGCGCATCAGCGGCTGGTCGGCCAGCCGGGCACCGAACGCGCTGCGATGGCGTGCGTGGTGGCCCGCCTCGACGAGCGTCTTGCGCATCAGCGTCGCCGACATCATCACGCAGTCCAGACGCGTGCAGTTGACCATGTCGATGATCGTCCTGACGCCCCGCCCCTCGGGCCCGACCAGCCAGGCGACGGTCCCCTCGAACTCGGGCTCGGAGGAGGCGTTGGACCGGTTGCCCAGCTTGTCCTTGAGCCGCTGGATGCGGAACGTGTTCCGGCTGCCGTCGGGCAGGACGCGCGGCACCAGGAAGCACGACAGCGCCCCTTTTTCCCTGTGAGGGGATGCCTGTGCCAGCACAAGGAAGACATCGCACATCGGCGCCGACGTGAACCACTTGTGCCCGCGCAGCGTGTACACGCCGGACTCGGCGGTGGGGGTGGCCGTCGTGCTGTTCGTGCGGACGTCGGAGCCGCCCTGCTTCTCGGTCATCCCCATGCCCGCAAGCAGACCGCGCTTCTCGGTCGGCACCCGCAGGACCGGGTCGTACTCCCGGGCGGTCAGCAGCGGTTCGTAGATCTTCGCGAGCTCCGGCTGGTGCCGCAGGGCCGGGACGGCGGCGTACGTCATCGAGGTCGGACAGCCGTGCCCGGCGTCGGTGTGTCCCCAGGCCAGCCCGCCCGCGGTACGGGCGACATGGGCGCCCGGCCGGCCGTCCGCCCAGGGCGCCCCGGCCTGCCCCTCGGTGACCGCGACCCGCATCAGGTGGTGCCAGCTCGGATGGAACTCGACCTCGTCGACGCGATGCCCGTACCGGTCGTGCGTGCGCAGCACGGGCTCGTGGCGGTTGGCGAGCTCGGCCCACTCCTGGGCCTCCGCGCTCCCGGCCAGCCGCCCGAGCCGCCGTGTGTCCTCCTCGGCCCAGCCGGCGCCCTCGCGGCGCAGCCCTTCCAGGAGGGCGGTGTCCTCGGACGCGTCGTACGGGGCCAGGGGAGGGGGCTGATTGGTGACGTCGTGCGTCGCGCTCGTGGAGTCCATGGATCGAGTGTTGCACTCTCGCTGCGGTCGCAGCAATTGTGCAACACGACATACAGTACGTGACCATGCGGACGAACATCACGGTGCGGCCCGACGGGCTGGAACTGCGCCCGCTCTCCGCTCGCTCGGTCGTGCTGAGCCTGCTGCTGGGGGTGCATCCGCCCGAACTGCCGGTGAAGGAGCTCGTACGCCGCGTGGAGCCCTTCGGCGTCGGTGGCTCCACCGCGCGGGCCGCGCTCAGCCGGATGGTCGCGGCCGGTGACCTGCGGCGCACGGACACCGTGTACCGGCTCAGCGACCGACTGCTGGAGCGTCAGCGGCGCCAGGACGACGCCGTGCATCCACGCACGCGCGCGTGGAGCGGCGACTGGGAGATGTTCGTGATCACCGCGACGGGACGCGGCCCTGCCGAACGGGCCGACCTGCGCACCCGGCTGACCGCGCTACGGCTCGCCGAACTCCGCGAGGGTGTCTGGCTGCGCCCCGCCAACCTGCGCCGCTCGCCGCCGGACGACCTCGCGCAGGTGTCCGAGCGGTGCACCGCCCGCCCGGACCGCCCCGCGGGCGAACTGGCCGCCGCCCTCTGGCCGCTCGACGCCTGGGCGGCCACCGGCCGGGCCCTGCTCGCCCACGCGGCACACGCGGATCGCCCCGCGGAGCTCTTCACCGCCTTCGCGGCGGTCGTACGACACCTGCTCGCCGATCCCGTCCTGCCCGACGAACTCCTGCCCGACGGCTGGCCGGGGGAGGCCCTGCGTGCCGCGTACGCGAACTACCGCCGGGAGCTGGGCACATGATGTGGCGGCCGTGCGAAGCGCCGTGCGGGGGCGCTTCGTACGGCCGCCTTCACCGTGGGGGGACTACTTGTAGGTGATGTCCGAGGTCGCGTACTTGCAGTAGGTGCCGTCGGGGTTGGTGCCGTTGGTGGTCGGCTCCTTGCCCGAGTTGTTGCCGATGTACTTCTGGCACGGGATGATCTTCTTGCTGCTGTCACCGACGATCGTGATGCCCCGCAGGGTCGCGCTGTCGCCGTAGTTGGTGTTGATGCCGACGAGCTTGCTGCCCTTGTAGGTCGCCTCAATGGTGTTGAGGTTGATCGTCCGCTTGTACTGCGTGGAGCAGTTGCCGCAGGAGCGGACGAAGGTGCCGAAGTTCTTCACGGCGAAGTTGGAGACGTTGAGCGTCCCGGCGCCGTTGAACTGGAACACCTTGTCGCTGGCTTCCTTCGCGCCGCCACCGGAGATGGTGTAGACGTTCGACGACGAGGAGCCGCGGAAGGTCGCCGCGTCCTCGCCGACGTCCTCCCACCAGACGTTCTGCAGCGTGCAGCTGCCCGAGCAGTGGATGCCGTCCGCGGCGGGGGCGCCGATGATGACGTTCTTCAGGACGGTGCCGGCCGCCAGCTCCAGGATCGGGCCCTGGTCCTCGTCCTGGTTGTCACTGCCCAGGGCGCCCGAACCGTACAGGCGCTTCATCCCGTAGTCCTTGGTGCCCGACAGCTGGATGGTCGAGGAGACGGCCTGGCTGCCGTTCGCCGTCGGCCATGTCGCGGCGCTCGCCGTCGGCGCACCCAATGTCGTGATCATGACAGACGAGAGGCCGAGGGCGGCCAGCGCGCCGGTCAGTGCGCGCCTGCGGGCGCGCGGTAGTGCTGGTGAAGTCATGTCCCGATGCCTTCTTCCAGTTGGGGGGGGTTGTCAGAGCTTTCCGGCGCCCGCGCCGGACGTCACCGAGGCGACGACCGTTGATGCGGACTCCGCGGTGTAGCTGCAGGGCGGCGCGGTGAACGTGCCGGCCCGGGAGATCTCGGTGGCGGCCCCGCCGAGATCCTTGCCGCGCAGATTCGCGTAACCGTCCACGTCACGGCTGCGGTTCGTGGGCACAGCGACTCCCGTGTTGCGCAGGACGTTGTTCTCCACGAGCATCTGGGCGCCCATGCGCGAGTAGACGTTGCCGAACGGGTTGTGGTGGCACGCGAGTACGCATGTGGGGTGCGTCCCTTCGGGCGGGCTACTCGAACATATACATGAATACTGTTCGCTACTCTGAACAATGGTGTGCGGACATTGTGACCTTCAGGGCTTCTCGTTCAGCCCGTTGGTCACGCTGCTGAACGGAACGTAGGGGGCAAGCGCTTTCTAGTCAACGCTTTGCGCACAACGGATTGAGTCGGCAACAGGGTGCGTGGGAGCGCTTCCATGACGGCCATGTGCATGTCACCATGCCTGTTGCTCCCCTCAGCGATGCCCCCACGAGCCGCCATCACGAAGGGACCCACCGTGTCCGCCACTGCCGGCACCCTCGCGAGGAGACCGCTGCGCGCGGTCCTTGTCGCGCTTCACGCACTGCTGGTGGCGTTACTCGCCGCCGCCTTCCTCGCCGCCCCGCAGGCCTCCGCCCGCGAGGAGGCCGCCCCGACCGCGACGCTCACCGAGATCACGAACTTCGGTACGAACCCCAGCAACCTGCAGATGTACCTGTACGTCCCGGAGAGCGTCACCGAGAACCCGGCGATCGTGGTCGCGGTCCACTACTGCACCGGTTCCGGCCCGGCGATGTACTCGGGCACCGAGTACGCCTCGCTCGCCGACCAGTACGGATTCATCGTCGTCTACCCGTCGGTCACCCGCTCCAGCAAGTGCTTCGACGTCGCCTCGCCCCAGGCGCTGCGGCGCGGCGGAGGCAGCGACCCGGTCGGCATCAAGTCCATGGTCGACTGGACGGTCGACTCCTACGACGCCGACACCAGCCGGATCTTCGCCACCGGCATCTCCTCCGGCGCGATGATGACCAACGTCCTGCTCGGCGACTACCCCGACGTGTTCGCCGCGGGTGCCGCCTTCTCGGGCGTGCCGTTCGGCTGCTTCGCCACCACCGACGGCTCCGAGTGGAACAGCGCCTGCGCCCAGGGCACCGTGACCCACACCGCACAGGAGTGGGGCGACATCGCCCGCGCCGCCTACCCCGGTTACACGGGGCCCCGGCCGCGCATGCAGGTGTGGCACGGCACCGAGGACGACGTACTGCGCTATCCCAACTTCGGCGAGGAGATCAAGCAGTGGACGAACGTCCGCGGCGTCGGTCAGACCCCGGCGGCCACGGACACGCCCCAGTCCGGCTGGACCCGCACCCGCTACGGCGGCACCGGTGACCAGGCCCCGGTGGAGGCCATCAGCCTCCAGGGCGTCGGCCACAACCTGTACGCCTGGGGCATGGCTGCCCGAGTCCTCACGTTCTTCGGTCTCGACAGCGACGGCCCCGCACCGCAGCCCCCGGCCGGCCCCTGCAAGGCGACCGTGACCACCAACGCCTGGAACACCGGGCTCACCGCCTCGGTGACGATCACCAACACCGGCACGACCACGCTCAACGGCTGGCAGCTCGGCTTCACCCTGCCCGCCGGCCAGACCATCACCAACGGCTGGAACGCCACCTACGCGCCGAGCTCCGGCGCGGTGACGGCGACGAACGCCTCGTACAACGCGACGCTCGCCCCGAACGCGAGCGTCAGCATCGGCTACCAGGCGACGCATACCGGCAACAGCGCGGCGCCGGGCGCGTTCACCCTCAACGGAACGGCCTGCACGACCGGTTGACGACCCCAGGGGCGGCCGGAACTCTCCGGCCGCCCTTCGGCGGTTCAGTACGGCAGCAGGCGCCCCGAAGGTGTCCTGCGGTCGATCTTCTCGTCCCGGGGTGCTGCGGGGCGGCGGCTGACGCGGATGCGGATCTGGCGGTTCATGGCGCCCTCCTCACGTTCGATGCGGCCAGCCTTGTCGTCGGGAGCCCCCGGCGCATCGTGCCTATGGAGACATCGACCCCGACCTTCCGGGAGTACGTGCCGGGGGCGCCGTACTCCGGAGGGAGGACCAGGGCCCTGCCCCGCCGCCCCGCGCGAGGCTCAGGCCGAGCGGTGGTACTGGTCCGGCACCCGCACGTCCCCGCCCAGCTCCCGCGCCGCGTGCCGCGCCCACGACGGGTCGCGCAGCAGCTCACGGCCCAGCAGTACCGCGTCCGCCTCGCCGTTGACCAGGATCTTCTCGGCCTGCTCGGGCTCGGTGATCATGCCGACCGCGGCCACCGGCAGCGAGGTCTCCGCCTTCACCCGGGCGGCGAAGGGGACCTGGTAGCCGGGGCCGGTCGGGATGCGGACGCGTGAGGCGTTGCCGCCGGTGGAGACGTCGAGGAGGTCGATGCCATGGGCCTGGAGGTCGGCGGCGAAGCGGACCGTGTCGTCCGCCGTCCAGCCGCCCTCCTCCAGCCAGTCGGTCGCCGAGATACGGAAGAACAGCGGCTTGTCGTCCGGCCACACCTCCCGCACGGCGTCCACGACCTGGAGGGCGAAGCGGGTGCGGTTCTCGTACGAGCCGCCGTAGGTGTCCGTGCGGTGATTCGAGTGCGGGGAGAGGAAGTTGCTGATCAGATAGCCGTGGGCACCATGGATCTCGGCGACTTCGAAACCCGCGGCGAGGGCGCGACGGGCCGCGTCCGCGAACTGGCCGACGACCTCCTGGATCTGAGTGACCGTCAACTCGGTCGGAACCGAGTGCCGTTCGTCGAAGGCGAGGGGGCTCGGTCCCAGCGGCTGCCATCCGTCCCCGTCCGTGCCGAGCGGCGCGCCGCCCTTCCAGGGCCGGTCCGTGGCCGCCTTGCGGCCGGCGTGTGCGAGCTGGATGCCCGGCACCGTGCCCTGGGACACCAGGAAACGGGTGATCCGGCGGAACGCCTCGACCTGGGTGTCGTTCCAGATCCCGAGGTCGTACGGCGAGATCCGGCCCTCGGGGCTCACCCCCGTCGCCTCGACGATGATCAGTCCCGTGCCGCCGGTCGCGCGCGCCGCGTAGTGCGCGAAGTGCCAGTCGTTGGGCGCCCCGGTCTCCGGGCCCTCGGGCGCCGCGGAGTACTGGCACATCGGCGGCATCCACACCCGGTTGGGGATCGTCAGATCGCGCAGGGTGTAGGGCTCGAAGAGGGCACTCACGGCGGGCTCCAATCGTCACGGGACCGAGTGGTCGGCTCGTACGATAGGCATCGTAGTACGTAGAGTGTCAAACTACGAGAGGTCTCGTACAATGGGCTCCCCGCAGAGTCTGGAGCCACCGTGACCTCTCCCACCCTCAGCAGCCGCGATCTTCCGCACCCGGCGCGCGAGGAGATCCGGCTGGAGCCGATTCTGCACGCGCTCTCCGACCCGATGCGGCTCCAGATCGTGCGGGAGCTCGCCGCCGTGGGCGACGAGCTCTCCTGTTCGCAGTTCGAGCTGCCGGTCACCAAGTCCACGACCACACACCACTTCCGGGTGCTGCGCGAGGCCGGGGTGATCCGGCAGGTCTACCGGGGCACGGCCAAGATGAACGGTCTGCGCAAGGACGACCTAGACGACCTCTTCCCGGGACTTCTCGACAGTCTCCTCGGCGCCGCCTCCCGTCAGGCCGGCCGCCTCGGGAGCGACTGAACCGGCCTTCGAGGGAAGGTGGTTGAACAGCAGGTTGAGCACGATCGCCGTCAGGCAGCCCGCGCTGATGCCGCTGTTCATCACCGTCTGGAACCAGTCCGGGAACTTCTCGTAGACCGTCGGCACCCCGACCGGCAGCATGCCGACGGCCACCGAGACGGCCACCACCGTCAGGTTGTTGTTGCCCTTGAAGTCGACCTGCGTGAGCGTCCTCAGTCCGCTCGCCGCGACGGTCCCGAACATCACCAGGCCCGCACCGCCGAGCACCGGTGCCGGTACGGCGGCCACGACCGCGCCCAGCTTGGGCAGCAGGCCGAGCAGGACGAGGATGCCGCCCGCCGCGGCGACCACCCAGCGGCTGCGGACCCGGGTCATGCCGACGAGGCCGACGTTCTGCGCGTACGCCGTGTACGGGAAGGTGTTGAAGACGCCGCCGAGGACGGTGGACAGGCCGTCGGCGCGCAGACCGTCCGCGAGCGAGCGGGGCTCGACCTTGCGGTCCGTCATCTCACCGACCGCGATCAGGTCACCGGTCGTCTCGGTCATCGTCACGAGCGCCACGACCAGCATCGAGACGATCGCCGAGAACTCGAAGGTGGGCGCACCGAAGTGGAACGGCGTGCTGATGCCGAGCCAGTCCGCGTCGCCGACCCCGCCGAAGTCCGTGAACCCGAACGGAACCGCGACCGCGAGCCCGACCACGATGCCGGTCAGGACGGCGATCCGGCTCAGGAAGGCCGGCGCGAAGCGTTGCACGGCGAGAACGACGACGAGGACGAACCCGGCGAGCCCGAGGTTCTTCGGCTCGCCGAAGTCGGCCGAACCGACGCCGCCGGCCGCCCAGTTGCCCGCGACCGGGAGCAGCGACAGTCCGATGATCAGGATCACGGTGCCCGTGACCAGCGGCGGGAAGAAGCGCAGCAGCTTCCCGAAGACCGGCGCCAGCAGCATGATCGCGAGTCCCGCGACGATCACCGAGCCGTAGATCGCGGGCAGTCCGCCCCCGGTGGTGCCGATCAGCACCATGGGCGACACGGCGGCGAACGTACAGCCCTGCATGATCGGCAGGCGCACGCCGAAGCGCCAGAACCCGATGCACTGGATGAGCGTCGCTATGCCGCACACCAGGAGGTCGGCGGTGATGAGGTACGCGAGGTCGGCGGCCGACAGTTTCATCGCGCTGCCGACGATCAGGGGGACGGCCACGGCTCCGGCGTACATCGCGAGGACGTGCTGGAGGCCGAAGGCGGCCAGTTGGCGTACGGGTGGGACTTCGTCGACGGGGTGCACGGGAGCGGTTGTCGTCATGAGCGAGACCGTAGGCTCCTTGAACAGTTTGTTGATTTCCGAGCTGTTGCCGCTGTGTGTCATGCCCACCCGGACGCATTCCACTCTGCTACGAGGTGCTCCTCCGCGCCGCGGCCAGCAACGATTCCCAGTCCGGCAGCTTGACCACACTCCGCCCGAGCGAGACCCCCAGCTCCGCCTCCGCGCGCTCGATCGCGCACCAGCCCGCCCACTCCACCGGCTCGACCCCGTCCGCGCGCAGCGCCGCCAGTGGATCGCCGGGCACCTCTTTGCGTACGAGCGTCCCCGCGTCCTCGATCAACGACGTCACCGTCTCCTTCGAACACGGCCGATTCGTGCCGATGACTCCCGTCGGGCCCCGCTTGATCCAGCCGGCCACGTACTCGCCCGGTGCGACGGCCCCCTCGCGCAGCACGCGCCCGGCAAGGTGCGGCACCGTCCCGGTCGCGGGGTCGAAGGGCAGCCCCTCCAGCGGCACCCCGCGATAACCCACCGACCGCAGCACCAGTTGCGCCGCGATGTCCTCGTATTGGCCCGTCCCCGTCACCCCGCCCCGCCCGTCCGGCACCGTCCGTTCGAAGCGCACCGCGGCCACCCGTCCTGTCTCGGCGAGGAGTTCGACGGGGCGCAGGAAGAAGCGCATACGGATCCGGCGCCCGGCGGACCGCCCGGGAGCGGTGGCCCAGCCGCGCAGCACCTCCACATTGCGGCGCGGTGCGGCGGGCAGCGCGGAGGGGTCGAGATACGCCGGGTCCAGCGCCAACTCCTCCGGGTCCACCGTCACTTCGGTGTCCGGCAGACCGCCCAGCTCACGCAGCTCCTTGGTGGTGAAGCGAGCCTGGGAGGGGCCTCGTCGGCCCACCATGTGGATCTCGGTCACCCGGCTCGCGGCCAGCGCGGAGAGCGCCGCCTGAGGCATGTCCGTGGGGCTCAGGTCCGCGGCACCCCGGGCCAGCATCCGCGCCACGTCGACCGCGACGTTCCCCACGCCGATGACCACGGCCGAGCGGGCGTCGCGGACGAATCCGTCGTCGACGGCGTCCGGATGGGCGCTGTACCAGGACACGAACTCGGTCGCCGACCAGCTGCCCGGCAGGTCCTCACCGGGAACGCCCAGATGGCGGTCGGTGGCGGCCCCCACGCAGTACACGACCGCGTGGTACAGCTCGCGCAGCCGGGCGGCGGGCACCCCGCCCTCGCCCACCCGCACCCCGCCGAGGAAGCGCACCCGCTCGTGCTCCAGGACCGTGCGCAGATTGTTCTGGAGGGACTTGATCTTCTCGTGGTCCGGCGCCACCCCGTAGCGCACCAGGCCGTACGGGCACGGCAGCCGGTCCAGGACGTCGACACGGACCGACGCGTCCAGCTGGACGAGACTCTGGGCGGTGTAGCACCCGCTCGGCCCGGAGCCGACGACGGCGACACGAAGCACGGCGGTACTCCTTACCCGGGGGATCAGAGGAGATCGCTGATGTCTCCAGCATCGCACCGTCGCTGCTGCGCTGACAGGGTGCTGTACGAGTCCGGGGACGCGTGTCCGTTGGTATGGAAAGTGATCATGCGGTTACGTTGCGTGTGTGCTAGAAGCATCGTTTCTTAATCTTTCTGATCGTTGTCCGACGGACGGCGCGGTGTCCGTGTGGCCCGCGTGGGAAGTGCAGGAGGGCGAGGCCGCGACCGTCTGGTTCAACGTCCGGCTGGCGTTCACCGACGGTGCCCGGGTCGACGCGCTCGCCGTCGTGGCCGAGGGGCAGGTCTCGATCGAGGACGTCCGGGCCCGGCCGGCACTCTCCCTGGACGACCTCGCGATCTTCGCCGACTGGATCGAGGGCCCGCTCTTCGAGGCGTGCGGTGCCGGACCGGCGGAAGGGGACGACGAGCCGACCGGCTCGCGGCGGGCCCGGCCGGCCTGGCCGCGTGGCGTCGAGGGCCGTTGGCTGCTCGCCCAGGAGTACCGGGCGGCCCAGGAGGACGGCGTCGACCCGGTGCTCGCGGTGATGTGCGCGACCGGGCACAGCCGCCGCAAGTCGCTCAGGATGATCGCGCAGGCACGCGACGCCGGATATCTGACGCCGCGTCACGCCCGCCGCTGAGTACGGTTGTTGTGGTGGGCGAGGGTCCTCACAGCATGTCCCGCATCCGGGAGATCTCGGCCGTCTGCTGGGCGACCACGTCGTCGGCCATCTCCTCGATCCGGATGTTGTTGCCCTGTCCCTTCACGTCGGTGGCCATGGTGATCGCCCCTTCGTGATGCGTGATCATCAGGGTGAGGAACAGCTGGTCGAAGGCCTTGCCCTTGGCGGCCCGCAGCTTGCCGATCTGCGCCTCGGTGGCCATCCCGGGCATCGAGGAGTGATCGTGCGCGTCGCCCCCCTGGGTCTCCTCCTTCTTTCCGTACGTCTTCAGCCAGCTCCGCATGGCGGCGATCTCCGGCCCCTGGGCCGCCTCGATCCGCTCGGCCAGCTTCGCGACCTTCGCGGACTCCGCGCGCTCCGGGGCGAGTTCGGTCAACTCCAGTGCCTGTGTGTGATGTTCGATCATCATCCGGGCGTACGAGACGTCCGCCGAGTTGGGGGAGTCGTCCTCGGCGCGCTGGTCCGCGGCCTCGTCGGCGGAGAGGGTGCGGTTCGCCTCGCCGGGCTTGCCGGGCACGAGCACCGACGGTCCGCTCGGGGCCGGTTCCGCGTCCGAGTGCGTGTCGCAGGCCCCAAGTCCCAGCATCGTGAGGGCGGTGAGGGTCACCGGGGCGAAAAACTTCATTGCGATCTTGTTGCCCCCTGTTGGTATGTGCATGGCGAAGACAATACTTCGGTGGTGCGTGAACCGTTCCGAGGTGAACGGAACCAGGGAGGAAACAGTGATCCTGTTGAAAAACCCCCGAACCCGGCACAGACGACTGGGAGTTGCCACGGCCGCGGCCGGACTCCTGGCGGCGCTGCTGACGGCGGGACCCGCGGCCGCGACCCCCGACCCCGGGGACGGCCCGACCGTGGGCGAGGAAGTGTCCCAGAGCACCGAGGCCGAGGTCCGCGCCGCGATAGCCGACGGCGAGATACCCGGCAAGGACGAGATCGTCCACTCCGACAACATCGAGCACGTGGCCAACTCGCCCAAGGCGCTGGCCAGTCTCAACTCGGACCTGGCCTTCCAGGGCCGATACGCCTTCTCCGGCAACTTCGACGGCTTCGTCATCTACGACATCAGCAACCCGAAGGCACCGAAGACCGTTTCCCAGGTCCTGTGCCCCGGTTCCCAGAACGACATCTCGGTCTCCGGAGACCTGCTCTTCCTGTCGACCGACTCCTCGCGCACCGACAACAGCTGCAACAGCACCACGCAGCCCGCGACGGAGAAGTCCTCCTGGGAGGGCATCAAGGTCTTCGACATCAGCGACAAGGCGAACCCGAAGTACGTCGCCGCCGTCGAGACCGCGTGCGGCTCGCACACCCACACGCTGGTGCCCGAGCGCAAGAACGTCTATGTCTACGTCTCCTCGTACTCGCCGAACGCCGCCTACCCCGACTGCCAGCCGCCGCACGACGGCATCTCCGTCGTCAAGGTGCCGCGCGGCGCCCCGGAGAAGGCGGCGGTCGTGAGCTTCCCGGTGCTGTTCCCGGGTGAGGGCCCGGACGGCGGCGGCAACCCCGGCGGGCCTACCAACCCGGGTGTCTCCAAGACCACCGGCTGCCACGACATCACGGTGCTGCCCTCGAAGGACCTGGCGGCGGGCGCCTGCATGGGTGACGGGATCCTGTTCTCCATCAAGGACGCCGAGAACCCGAAGGTCATCGACCGCGTGCAGGACAACGTCAACTTCGCGTTCTGGCACTCGGCGACCTTCAACCAGAAGGCGAACAAGGTCGTCTTCACGGATGAGTTGGGCGGCGGCGGCGCGGCCACGTGCAACGCGGCGGTCGGTCCGAACCGCGGTGCCGACGGCATCTACGACATCGTCGGCAAGGGCGACAAGCGCAAGCTGGTCTTCCGCAGCTACTTCAAGATCCCCCGTCACCAGGCCGACGTCGAGGTCTGCGTGGCCCACAACGGCTCGCTGATCCCGGTCAAGGGCAAGGACATCATGGTCCAGGCCTGGTACCAGGGCGGCGTCTCCGTCTGGGACTTCACCGACTCCGCGAAGCCGAAGGAGATCGCCTACTTCGAGCGCGGCCCGGTGAACACCGAGCAGCTCACCACCGCCGGCCCCTGGTCGGCGTACTACTACAACGGCTACATCTACTCGAACGACATCGCCAAGGGCTTCGACGTCCTGAAGATCAAGGACCGGCGCACGGACCCGGCGAAGCGGGTCCGGCTGGGCGAGCTCAACGTCCAGACGCAGCCTGACTACTTCGACTGACCGGCCGCGGGGTCCCCGGTCGCGAAGAAGCGCGACAGGTCGTTCTCGTACGTCCCGCCGGACGCCTCATCGGTGTCCGGCGGGGCGCCCAGCTCCCAGTCCAGCCGGTAGCGCCCGAACAACTCGGCCCGCAGTACCGGGATCGCCATCGGGGCCCCGGGCACCAGGGCCGCGTAAACGGAGCCCATGAGCAGGGCACGCAGCATCGGATAGTCGGCGTCGACGTCGTCCGAGCCGTTACGGGCGACGGTGTCCCGTAGGAGTTCGGCCAGGCGGCGCTGTTCCGGGCACGGCATGAAACCCTCGCCCTGCAGCAGTCCGGCCATGTGCTGGCGCATCAGCACGGGCCGCTCCCGGGCCAGGCCCAGGATCGCGTCGATGGCCCGCGCCATCCGCTCCTTGCCGTCGTCGGTGCGTGGCTCGCGCTCCAGCGCCTCCTCCAGCGTGCGGTGCATCAGCCGGTGCACGGCGGACTGCACGAGCTGGCGTTTGCCGGGGAAGTAGTACGACGTCAGCCCTCGCGCCGAGCCGGCCCGGTCCGCGATGTCGCCGAGCGTCGTCGCCTCGTAGCCGTGCTCGGAGACCAGCTCGACGGCCGCCTGCAGGAGCCGCTCCCGGGAACGGCGGCGCAACTCTTCATTGACCGAGGCGCTGCGCGGGGACATGCTGTAACTCCTGCGTTGACTGGTTACCAGCCAACTATACTCAGTACGTCCGGACCGACCGGTGAAACGGCTGGTCAGGGCTGCCGTCTGTCTCGGGCGACGCGGGGGATCGCCCGAGACGGGCGGTTATTCCGCCCCAGTGGTGGCCTGAGGCTACTTACCGGCGACGTCCTCCCGTGCCCCGTCCACGAGATCCAGCACCGCCAGCAGCCCGTCCGGGCGCTCGGTCACCGGCAGATGGTCCACGAAGTGCAGCCCGCATCCCAGCGCGGCCGCACCGCCGTCGGCCCGCCGGTCGTCACCGACCATCAGGGTTCCGCGCGGATCGGCCCCGAGGCTCTCGCAGGCGAGGGCGAACAGTCGCGGATCCGGCTTCTGGACGCCGTGCTCGTACGACAGCGCATACGCGTCGACGTACGGGTCGAGGCCGTGCTCCCGGAACACGGGCCGCAGGTCCCATCCGATGTTGCTCACGATCCCGACGCCGATCCCGCGCTCGCGCAGCGTCCGGAGCACCTCGGCGGCGTCCGGGTAGGGCTGCCAGGCGGACGGTGACCGGTGCCGGTCGTAGAGCCTGTCGTACAGTCGCGGGTCGGGCAGCGGCACCTGCCGGGAGAGCCCGGTGTAGGTGGCCCGGTGCAGCTCGGCGCTCTCGTCCCGGGTCGCCCACCGGTTCGCCAGTTCCTCGGGCACCCGCACCGGATTCGCCCCGCCCGGCAGTGCCCCCGCCACCTCCAGCGCCTTCGCAGCCGCGGTGATCTCGGCCTCGGGCAGCGCGATCCCGGACTCCGCGAGCGTTCCGCGCAACCAGGACTCGGTGGACTCGATACGGAACAGGGTCCCGGAGAAGTCGAACAGCACTGCGATCATGCGCAGATCCTACGAGTCGACGTTCCACTCGACCGGAAGATCACTGCCGCAGAACACGCACACGAACTCGCCCTCACGCACCACGGAACACTCCCGGCACCGCTCGCAGCGACGGAACACCACCTCGTGGGTGAAGCGGCCGGGATGGCCGACACCGGCGGTCTCCAGGGCACGGGCGACCGCGTGCCACGACGTGAGGTCCGGGCAGTAGCCGGTCGACTGGTTGCTGATCTCGTGGGCCGTCCACTGCCCGGACGCGCGGCCGAAGGCCATCTCGCCCGCCGCCGGCACAGGACGGCCGCCCGCGCAGGCCACGTGCTCGCTGCGTCGCGGCGCGAGCCGCAGCCGGCCTTCCAGGTCCACGACGAAGGTGTACGGCTCCCGCGCCTCGGCCTTGCCGCGCTCGGTCACCCAGGCGTCCAGGTCGGCCGGTGAGCCGATGGCACGGCCCCCGGCGCCGGGACGGACCGCCGCCCGGATCTCCGCCGGTCCCACGTAGCGGTGGCTCACGTCCTTCGCCGTGCGTGCACCAGCACCGCCATGGCCACCACGAGCACCCCCAGCAGCCAGCCGCCCACGACGTCCGAGGTCCAGTGGACACCGAGCCAGACGCGGGTGAGGCCTACGCCGACGACGGAGACGAGGGAGACGGCCAGGACCGTGCGGAAGACGCGGCGGTCGGCGCCGTGGTGGTGCAGGAGCCACAGCAGGAGGCCGCAGACGACCGTGGCGGTCATGGCGTGGCCGGAGGGGTAGGCCGCGTAGTGGGCCGAGTCGACGGGGTCCGGCCAGACCGGACGGGGACGGTCGACGGCGGCCTTGAGTCCCTGTTGCAACAGGGTGCCCAGCAAACACGTGAGCCCCAGCCACAGGGCCGTCCACCACGCCTGGCGCCGCAATATCAGCCACAGCGCGACCACCGTGCACAGCAGTCGCATCGTCCACGGGTCCCACACCCAGTCCGTGAGGATGCGGAAGGCGTGCGTGAGTCCTGACTCGTCCACCGCCCAGCGGTGCGTGGTCGTCGCGATGTCCTCGTCGACGCTGATCAGGGGATGCCACCGGACCGCGACCAGGGTGAGCAGGAGTGCGGAGCACACGGTCAGGACACCGGCCGAGCGGAGGGCGGTGCGCTGGTCCCTCGGGCGGGACGGGGCGTCGACGGGCGGCGAGTGCATACTGCGATCCTCGCCGACCGGCGGGGCAGGAGGCGAATTCCGCCGTGCACCGACCGTCAGCCGAGCGCCCGCAATCCCGGCACGAACGCCACCAGCACCGGAACCACCGGCACCAGTGCCGCCGTCGCCGTCAGGCGCAGCCGACGGGCCGCCGTGAGCCGGTCCGGGGGAGTGAGCAGCCGGTTCACCCGCTGCGGGACATGGGCCTGCGGGGTCGGGCAGGGGCCGAACACCCCCCGGTCCTCGTTGAGTTCCACCAGTGCCAGCGCGGTCGTCAGACGCCCGAAGCGGCGGGAGGCCATGTCGTCCGCGGCGAGCTCGACGAGCCGGTGCATCTCGTCGCGGAACGCGGCGAACACCGGAACCTGCGGAAACCCGCCCGCCAACGCGCCCGAACTGTGCAGCAGCCAGTCGTGCCGGGCCTGCGCGTGACCCTCCTCATGGGCCAGCAGAGCGTCCAGCTGCCGCCCCTTCAGGCGGCGCAACGCGGCCGTGGTGATGACCAGTTGGGGCGCCGACCCGGGCAGCCACCACGCGTCGGGCCGCTCGCCCTCCAAGACCACGAGTCGACCGGCGCCCCGCTCCTCGCCGGGCAACATCGGGGCCCGCACCAGGAGTTCGGCCCTGCGCAGCCGCCGCCGCGCACGCGCCCGTGCGACCTCCCGCACCAGCATCGCCGCGCTCCACACCCCGCCCAGCGCCAGAGTCACCGCGGTCGTCGCCGCCCAGCTGCCGCCCCTGCCGAGCGCGTACGCCTCCACGACCCCGGACGGCGCCGGCGCGAAGACATGGCCGCGCACCGCCTGCCAGGCCGCTGCCGCGCTGAGCGTCATCGACAGGGCACAGCACAGGAGTACGGTCGCCACCGCGCACTGCCACACCCACAGGGCGACCACGGGTTCGCGGTCCACCCAGTCGACCCGGGCGAGCAGCCGGGGGGCGAGGACGGCGGTCAGCGCGCCGAGCAGCAACAGTGCCGCGGGGACCATCATGGGAGCACCCTACGAGCGGCTCACCGCCCAGGGGTACGGCCCACGAGGCCAAAGTGACGCAGGACACGCAGGCGTTCAGAGCGTCGCCAGCATCGCGACCATGGCGATCCCCATCGACAGCCGGCACGCCCGCGCCAGCTCCGGCCGGTCGCCCCAGCCGACGGTCCCGCTCCCGGCGGCCACGGGCACCAGGCGCACTCCGGACAGCAGGACGTACCCGGCGAAGTAGAGGAGCAACACCCCTGTCAGCAGGGGGATTCCGGATCCCGCGTGATGCCCGGGCGAGGCGGCCATCACGACCGCCATGTAGACCATGGCCGACGCCCCCACCAGGTGGTGCAGATGGTGGGTGCTCGCCCGTGCCGCCCACAGGGCCCGTAAGGCGGCCGCGCCGAACACGAGGGCATAGGCCGACCAGGCCCACGACGGAGGGGTGTACACCGCCGCCGGTACGGCCATCGCGGCCATGCCGAAGCCCATGAGCGCCTCGCCGCCCGCCGCACGGCGCTGCTCCTCGACATCGCTGCGCATCCGCAGCAGGCAGTAGGCCCCGGTCGCCGCGCACAGCGTCACCAGCAGCCAGCCGGGCGAAGCCGGTCCGTGCACACGCACCTCCCCGCTCGACGGTCGGTCAGGGATGCGATGCCCCGCTCCCGTGGCGCGCACGCGGGCGCAAGGGTGTACACGGGGAGCATTCGGTGGAGCACGGCAGGTCAGCGAATGCCCGGCAAAATCCTTTACGAGTAAAACACCTGCTAAGGTTATGGGTATGAGCAGCGCGACCCCACGACTCCCCCTCGCCGGCGTCCTGCGCCTCGGTCGACCCTCGGACATCTGGTTCAAGCCCGCTCTGAGCGTGGTCGTCGCGGTCGCCCCGCCCAACCTGACCCTGCTGGCGCTCGGCCGGCTCGACCTGGCGATGTACACGATGGCCGGGTCCCTGTGCGCGCTGTACGCCCACAACCGCCCCTATGCCGCCCGGGCCCAGGCCCTGACCTGGGTCGTGCTCGGCATGCTCGCCGGCCTCGCCGTCGCCCTCGTCGCCGCGTCGCTCACCACGAGCGCCGTGGCACTGGTCACGGTCGGCGCCCTCCTGGCCGCGGCGCAGAAGGCACTGTGCGACGCGGCCCGCATCGGCCCGCCCGGCAATGTGATCTTCACGTTCATCAGCTCCGCCGCCCTGTTCGCCCCGCAGACCCTCGCCCAGGTCCCCGGCCATCTGGCCCTCGCCGCCGCGGCGGGCGTCTGGGCCTGGCTCATCGGCATGGCACCCGGCCTGGTCCGCCCGCACGGCCCGGAACGCCGGGCCACCGCCCACGCGCTACGAACCGCCGCCGCGTACGCCGAGAAGCCCGACGACCCCCGCGCCAGGGCCGCCGCGGCCGCCGCCGTCCAGACCGCCTGGCGGGCGCTGCTGTCCGCCGGCGCCCGCACCGAGCCACGCCGAGCCCTCGACCGCCTCGTCGTCCGTGCCGAGGTCGCCCTCGCCGCCCCGTACGACACCGACCCGGAACGGCTGCGGGCCTGGGCGCGCGACCTGCGTGGCAACGGAGCGGTCCCGCGGACCGAGGACCGGGGTGAACTGCTCGGCATCGACGCCGAACTCAGCCTTGAGAGCGTCCCGTCGTGGCGCCGGCTCGGCCCCCTGACCCCGCTCGCCCTGCGCACCGCCCTCGGGTGCGCCCTCGCCGGATACGCCTCCCTGGCCTTCGGAGTGGGCCGCCCGTACTGGGCCCTGGTCACCGCCGCCTCCCTCTACCAGGCCAACCTCACCCTCACCTGGAGCCGCGGCGTCCAGCGCGTCGTCGGCAACCTCGCCGGCCTCCTCCTCTTCGCCGCCGTCGTCCCCCTCGCCCACCTCGGCCCGGCCGCCCTCGTCCTGTGCTGCCTCGCCTTCAACTTCGGCGCCGAGGCGCTGATCAGCCGCAACTACTGGCTCGGCAGCGTCTGCGTGACCCCGATGGCGCTGCTCATCACCGAGTTCGCCGGCTTCCAGGAGCCCGGCCGGCTGATCACCGAGCGCCTCGTGGACACCGTCGTCGGCGCCCTGGTCGGCTTCGTCGCCGCGATCGCCGTCACCGACCGGCGCGCCGGCGACCGCGTCGAGCACGCCCTGACCGTTGTCGACCGCGCCCGCGAGCGCGCCGCCCGCCTCCTCGCCGGGCCGTCCCCCGCACCCGCCGCCCTGGAGCCGGCGCGCCGGACCCTGGCCGCCGCCCTGGTCGAGCTGCGTGCCACCGTGGACGCCGCGTCCGGCGAATGGTGGCAGCGCGCCCTGTCCCAGGAGCGGGTCGTACTCGCCGAGCAGACGGGACACCGTACGCTCGCCGCGACGACACGACGGCTGACCAGCACGACGACGGAGGACGTACGGCCATGACGGCGCAGACCAGCGGGGGAGACGGCCCGCGGACGGACACGGTCGCGGCGGTCGTCCGGCAGTGGCAGACCGTCCATCCCGGCCTCGGCACCGGACCCATGGAGATCATCGGCCGCATCAACCGCTCCGCCGCCCTCCTCCAGCAGGCCGAGGACGCCCCGCTGCGCCGGGCCGGTCTCAGCCGCCCCGAGTTCGACCTGCTCGGCGCGCTCCGCCGCACCGGCCATGAACTGACCCCCGGCGATCTGGCCCGTGAGACCTTCTCCTCGGGCGCCGCCGTGACCAAGCGCCTCAAGCAGCTCACCGAGCGCGGACTGGTCGAACGCCGCGGCGACACCCGCGATCGCCGGGTGGTCCACCTCCGCCTCACGGACGCCGGCCGCGATCTCGTCGACGGGATCCTGCCCGAGCAGCTCGCGTACGAGACCGCGGTGCTGTCCGTGCTCGACGGGGAGAAGCAGGGGGAACTGGCCTCACTGCTCGGCGAGTTGCTGACGCGGCTGGAAGGCCGTCTCGGAGCGCTCCGCGTCTGATCGGCCCTTTCGGGAATTTCGGAGGCGGCCCCTCCATTGACGTGATCCACACCTGCTCCCTAGGTTCGGTTCGATTCGCCGACACATGTGCGAAATACCGGACGAAGGAGAGACTGCCGTGGCAGCCGAAACGCTCACCGTCGACCTCGGCACCGAGACGGGCCCCTTCCACGGCGGCGCGAGCGGCACGCTCTACGGCCTCTACGGCGACGGCGTGCCCAGCCGTGCCGTCGTCGAGGGCATGTACGTCCGCACGGTCGCCACCAAGGCCCAGGACGGCATCCAGCACCCGGGCGCGGACGCCCTGGAGATCCTGCCGTCCTTCGTCGCGGCCGGCGGCCAGGACGTCTACCTCTACATGCCGGACATCCTGCGCGGCTTCCCCTACGAGTGGCCCGGCGCCACCGGCGAGGATCGGCTGGCCGGCTTCACGGAGAGCATCGGCAAGCAGGTCGAACAGGTCCTGACCATGGGTGAGTTGAAGTCCCACGTCGTCTACGTCCCGTTCAACGAACCCGAGGGCAACATGTTCGGCGAGGGGGAGTGGAGCTACGACGGCGTCTCGTGGCACACCGACCCGAGGCACTACTTCGCCGCCTGGCGGGACATCTACCGGCTGATCAAGGGCCTCGACCCGGGCGCCCGTGTCGCCGGACCCAACACCTGCATCCTGTACCCCGAGGTCAAGGGCTTCCTCGCCTTCGCCAAGGAACACGGCGTCCTGCCCGACGTGATCACCTGGCACGAACTGTCCTCGCCCGCCGAGGTCCGCACGAACGTGGCCAAATACCGTGAGTGGGAACGTGAGTTGGGTATCGGGCCACTGCCCGTCAACGTCAACGAGTACGCCCACAACTACCACTTGTCCGTCCCCGGGCAGATGATCCAGTGGATCGCCGCGATCGAGGAGTCCAAGATCGACGCCGACATGGCGTACTGGAACATCGCCGGCAACCTCAACGACTCGGCCGTCGAGGCCAACAAGGCCAACGGGCAGTGGTGGCTGTTCAACGCCTACGGCCAGATGACAGGGAACACCGTCGCGGTGACCGCGCCCCGGCCCAACGTCCAGTACACGCTCCAGGGTGTCGCCACGCTCGACCGGGAGAAGCGGCAGGCACGGGTGCTGTTCGGCGGATCGAGCGGTTCCGCCGACATCGTCGTGAAGCGGCTCGACCTCTTCGGCGAGATCGTCCGCGCACGGCTCCAGGAGATCCCCTGGACGGGCCAACTCGGTGCCTCCGCCCAGCCGCTGATCCTGAAGGACGAGGAACTCCCGGTGGTGGACGGCAGGGTGACGCTGCCCCTGACCGGCCTCGACGAGATGTCCGCCTACCAACTGATCCTGTCGCCCGGCGGCGACGGACCCGTGCGCCCGCAGCCGCCGGCAGGCTGGCGGAAGACCTACGAGGCCGAGGACGCCACCTACACGGGCGGCGGCTACTCGAAGAACGGTCCCGAGGGGTCCCCGGCGGACGTCGACAAGTTCGCCACCTCCGGCGGCTACCACGTCGGCGGTCTGCGCACCGGCTCCGACGGCGTGCTCGCCTTCGACGTCGAGGTCCCGCGGGACGGGACATACGAGATCCGTGTCTACGCCAATGCGCACAACCTCGCCGAAGCGGTGCGGGAGCACGGTCCCACCAACGTGTTCCTGCGCGTCGACGGAGAGGACCCGCGCGAGCTCCTGCTGCCGCTCGGCTACAAGTGGGCCGTCTGGGGCCACACCGACACCGAGGTGGAGCTGACCGCGGGCCGCCACCTGATCACCCTCGCCGCACAGGACCCCGACCTCGGTGCCACCCGGGGCGACGCGGTCGTCGACCGGCTGGACCTGGTCCTGCGCGACAGGGAGAGGGTCGCGCGGTACGACGCCGGGTACGCCGCCCTCGCCGACGGAGCGCGCGTGAGCGGCCCCGCCGCCGTGCTTCCGCGCGGTGGGAGCGCGACCTTCTGGGTGCACGCGGCCGACGACGGGGAGGCGACGGTCCGCCTCGGCGGAGACGGCGAGGGACTGCTGACGGTCAACGGGGAGGAGATCGGACGGATCGGGACCACATGCCTCCCTGTCTTCCTCGCCGGGGGCGTCAACAAGGTCAGGGTCGAGGCGACTTCGGAAGACCTCCTCGTGGAACAGTTGACCGTCGGTCCGGCGAGCGGGCTGCTGCCCACCGCGACGTACCCGGCGCAGGACGGCGTGCTGACCGGCTCCGCGAAGGTGACCGCGTTCTCCTACGCCACCGGCGGCAAGGCCGTCGACGGCATCGGCCGCGGCCCCGCCAACGCGCTCACCCTGACGGTGACGGCGGACCGCCCCGGACGCCACGCGCTGACGATCCGCTACTCCAACGGCGAGCAGCCGCCGAGTACCCACTACAACCCGGACCCGGTCTGCCGGCACGCGGACATCAGCGTCAACGGGGACGACACCCGCCGCGTCCTGTTCCCCACCACCTTCCACTTCAACAACTTCTGGCAGCTCTCCGTCCCCGTCACTCTCCAACAGGGCGCGAACACCGTCACGTTCACCGCCGACGAGCTCCCCGACTTCGACGGCACCGGCACCAACGCCCACGGACAGCGCTCCGCCCACGCCCCGGTCCTCGACTCGGTGACGGTGACGCCGCTCGCCTGACGACCGCCTCCCGCACCAGTCCTAGGCCCGAGGCCCTCGTTCCCGGATCCGCCGAGATCGTCCGGAGCCCCGATGCCGCCGTCCGGGGGCGCGAGCGACCCTTCCGGTGGAGACCTGCCAGAAGGAGCAGTCATGTCCTACCCGGAACAACTCCCGTACCCGGAGCCCCGCTACCACGGAGACAAGGGCGAGGTGAACGCCGTCTTCCGCCCCGCCGACACCCCCGCGGACCTCTCCTCGCCCGGCGGTTCGACCCCATACCCACGAGCCGATGTCCATGCTCATGCTCTTCTCCCCGGGCTCCCCGCGCGAGGAGTACTTCGAGCGCGTCGCGGGGACACGCGGCGCGGGGGCGAAGAACTGGAGGGGTTCCGCGTCCGGCACGACAGCTACTTCGTGGACCAGAAGCGACCAGAAGCGACCAGAAGCGACCAGAAGCGACTAGAGCACGTCCGTCGCCGTACGCCGGTACCCGGAGCGCCGGTCGTCGATGTCCGCCCAGCGGTCGCCGTAGATCGTCCGGACGACGTCCGGGTCCCGTACGAAGTCGTGCGGGAAGCCCAGCGTCACCGCGCTCACCTCGTCCAGGCGGGTGACCGCGTCGGCGTCGAGGCGGACGTCGACGCCGGCGAGGTTGTCGGCGAGCTGGTGCTCCTTGGTGGCCGCGATGATCGGAACGATGTTGCCGGGTCGCTGGAGCAGCCAGGCCAGCGCCACCTGGGCCGGGCTCCAGCCGCCCTGCTCGGCGATCTCCAGGACTGCGCTGACGACCTCTTCCTCCTGTGCGCTCGGCTTGCCGCCCCAGGAGTCGAGCCGGCCCGACTCGCCCCGCCGGTACTTACCGGTCAGCTTCCCGGCCGCCAGCGGCGCCCACGCCAGCACCGCCTGGTCGAACGCCCGTGCCTGCGGCAGCAGTTCACGCTCCGGCGTCCGCTCCAGCAGGTTGTAGCGCAGCTGCGAACCCGCGAACGCGGTCCAACCCCTCAGCTCTGCCATGGTGTTGGCCTGCGCGATCTCCCAGGCGGGCCAGTCCGAGACACCGATGTACAGCACCTTGCCGGTCCGTACGAGGTCGTCGAGTGCCCGCATCACCTCCTCGACCGCGGTGAAGTTGTCCCGCGCGTGCACCCACAGGACGTCGAGCCGGTCGGTGCGCAGCCGCTCCAGGCTCGCCTCCACCGACCGCACCAGGTTCTTGCGGTGGTTGCCGGCCGCGTTGACATCCCCCGCGCGTGTGCCGCACGTGTACTTGCTGGCCAGCACGAACTCCTCACGCCGACCCTCCAGCAGCTCGCCGAGGATCCGCTCCGAGCTGCCGCCCGAGTAGATGTCGGCCGTGTCGATGAAGTTGCCACCCGCGTCGGCATAGGCGTCGAGGAGCTTGGCGCTGGTCTCCTTGTCGGAGCCGGCGCCCGAGTCCTCACCCATCACCATGGCGCCGAGGCCCAGCTCGCTCACGCGCAGACCGGTCCTGCCGAACAGTGTGTAACGCACGATCAGTTCCCCCTCCGGGCGGTTCGTGCGGCCGACGCTATGAGCTGGAGCGCACTTCAACGCAAGTGCGTTTCGGGGACACCGAATTCGCCCCCAGCTCTCAGCGCTCCGCACCCGCCAGATACACCCCGAACATCGCCCCTTGGGGATCCCGCAGCACGGCGATGCGCAGACTGTCGGGCACCGTCGTGGGCTCCATCAGGACCGTGCCGCCCGCCTCCGTCGCCGTGGCGGCGCTCGCGTCCACGTCCGCCACCGCGAAGTACGGCAGCCAGTGCGGCGGCACCTCGGGCGGGAACTTGTCGTCCATCGTCACCATGCCGCCGAAGTCGGCGCCGTCGAGGCCCCACTGTGTGTAGTGCTCCGAGGCGTTGACACTCCAACCGAACACCGTGGTGTAAAAGTCCACCGACCGCTCGGGCTGCCTGCTCATCAGCTCCACCCAGCCCAGCGAGCCCGGTTCGTTGACCAGCCCCGCCCCTTCGAAGCCCTCCGCCTGCCACACATGGAAACCGGCACCCTGGGGATCGGCGACGGAGGCGAAGCGCCCCATACCGGGAACGTCCCCGGGCTCGAACACCACAGCGCCACCAGCCGACTTGATCTTCTCCACCGTGGCGTCGACGTCCGTCACGGCGAACGTCACGAACCACGTGACCGGCTGCGGCTCCTCGCCCAGCGGCACGAGCGCGGCGACGGGGAGATGACCCACGTACGCGATCGTGTAGCCGCCCAGCTCCGCGCGGGAGTCGGTCTCCGTCCGCCAGCCGAAGAGCTCGCCGTAGAAGCTCCGGCCGGCCTCCAGATCCGGGGTTCCCACCTCGGCCCAGCAGGGTCCACCGGCCACCGGCTTGTCGAGTTTCATGGCGTCACGGCCTTCCTGCCGACGCGGGCGTCCCCTTTGGCACGCTAGCCCCGCTCGACCGCCGCTGCCATCCGACGTCGCGCTCCGGCCCGCACCGGCCGAGGCTGGGAACACCGGGCCTGGACGAGGGTCCGGATCCACACCGTCACGTCACGGCCCGACCCACCGGGCCGCTCTCTCCGCGGCGGTCGTCAGATGCCTGGGCGGAAGCGGATCGGGTGGTCCTCGGGTACCTCGACGAGGACGATCTTGCAGCCGTCCGGATCGGCGATCCACATCTCGATCAGCCCCCAGGGCTCCTTCAGCGGCGGCCGTACGATCTCGACGCCCTTCGCCACCAGCTCCTCGTGTGCGGCTGACACATCCGCGACCTGCATCCACAGCCGCACGGCCGGGGACGGGGGTGCCTCGGAGCGTCCCGAGAGCTCCAGGAAGCCTCCGCCGAGGAAGTAGACGGTGCCGCGCTCGGGCCCCGTGCCGAACTCGCGGTAGACGCCCAGGCCGAGCTGCTCGCCGTAGAAGACCCGGGAACGCTCGGGGTCGGTGGGGTGGAGGAGGGTTCGGCCGCTCAGTACATGCACCATGCAGCGGAGCCTAGTGGGAGCGCTACGCTCGTCCGTGCCCTGCCGTGCCCGAGAGCGGAGATACGCCTGATGACCGCTGGACTCACTTTCCGCGATGCCATCGACACCGATGTGGACGCCCTGGTCGCGCTGATCGAGTCGGCGTACCGCGGGGACTCCAGCCGGACGGGGTGGACCACCGAGGCGGACATCCTCGAGGGGCAGCGGACCGACCCCGAGGGCGTTCTCGAGGTCATCAAGTCGCCCGAGAGCCGGCTGCTCGCCGTCGAGCGCGACGGCGAGGTCGTCGCCTGCTGCCAGCTCGAACACCGGGGGGCCCACGCCTACTTCGGGATGTTCGCGGTCAGCCCGAAGCTCCAGGGCGGCGGCCTCGGCAAGGTGATCATCGCCGAGGCCGAGCGCCGGGTCCGCGAGGAGTGGGGCGCGACGGAGATGCAGATGACGGTGATCTCCGTACGTGACGACCTGATCGCCTGGTACGAGCGCCGCGGCTACCGCCGTACGGGCCGGATGACCCCGTTCCCGTACGGCGACGAGCGCTTCGGTGTTCCGCAGCGCGACGATCTTCAGTTCGAGCTGCTGGTCAAGCCGCTGGTGTGACGTTCATGCAGGGGGCTATGCGGTGAAGCGGGCGGTGCGTTTGATCTCCGGGTAGTCGGTGGTCGCGCCGTCCAGCTGCAGGGCCCGTACGAGCCGCAGATGGTCCTGTGTGTTCACCACCCAGCCGATGATCCTGAGATCCGCCTTGCGGGCGGCCTCCACGACCTCCAGCGTGATCCGGCGGATGTTCAGACAGACGGTCGCGGCACCGGCCTCGACGGCGCGGTCCACGATGTCGGTGCCGTACCGGCTGGCGATCAGCGCGGTCCGTACGCCCGGCACCAGGCGGGAGATCTCGGCGATCGCCTCGTCATGGAACGAGGACACCTCCACCCGGGCGACCAGATCCCGCCTGAGCATGACCTCGGCCAGTGCCCGGGCCGCCTGCATGTCCTTGATCTCGGCCTGGAGCGGCGACCGCACCGCGTCCAGGACCTCCTCGAAGACGGGCACGCGCTCACCGCGGCCCGCGTCCAGGGCGCGTAGTTCGGCGAGGGTCTTCTCGGCGATCGGACCGGTCCCGTCGGTCGTGCGGTCCACGTCCGTGTCGTGCATGACGACCAGGGCACCGTCCTTGCTCAGGTGCAGGTCGAGTTCGATGACGTCGAGGCCGGCCTGCTGGGCGGCCACGAAGGAACGGAGGGTGTTCTCGGGTTCGAGACCCATGACCCCGCGATGACCGATGGTAAGGAAGTTCAAGGTACAACTCGCTTCCGTCGACGGCGGCTCGGCGTCCGCGCGGACCGGAGCGGACGATCGCGCGGGCAGATCCGCAGCCTAGTGCGCCCGGCCGGTGATGTACCCGCGCGTACACGGGGGATCGGGGTGACACGAGGGGCGGACCTGCCCGGTACGGCTCCGGGTGGTCACCCTGGGGTGGGCGAGTCCTGCGGACATTGACCACGCAGGTATGCCGAGACATTCACGTCTACCCACCTGAGTGGCCCTCATGGCATCCGGCAGGAAAAAGTTTCGTGACCATGCGGGCTCGCAGGACGATTTCCCGAGTCTGCACTTGCTGGAAGGAAGCCCCTATGCATACGGTGTCCTGACGTGAGGTTCTCCCGTGGAGGATGGGACATGACGGAAATTCTTGTGCAGGCGGCGACGGGGGAGCAGGCTCCTCCCGTGACCAGGGTGGTGGAGCACCCGGCCTGGCCCGTGCTCAAGGATGCCGTGGAGCGGATCCGGCCCTGGCAGACCAAGGACGGGTCGATCGACTTCACCGCCGAGGGCGCCCCGGCGCGCGCGGACGCCGAGGCTGTCCTGCGGCAGGTCGCCGACGCCGTCGAGGAGCTGTCCCCGCTGCTCCCGCACGACAGGGCCTACCACGAGGCCCTGGTGAAGGACCTGAAGCGCTGGGCCGACGGTGGCTTCGAGGTGCCCGACTTCCTCGACTCGCTGCTGGCCTTCCAGCCCGCCAAGGGGCGCGCGGACGGTCTCCAGCACCTGGTCGTCTTCCCGATGTACACCCAGAACGGCAACCCCGACCGCAATCTCGAAGCGGTCGTGCTGCGCATGGTCTGGCCCGAGTGGCTGGCCGAGCTGGAGCGCACGCGCTACGACAACCCGCTGTTCTGCGGCATCAAGTTCGAGGACTTCACGGCCGGCTACGACACCAACTCGGCCGTCCTCTTCCCGGAGACCATCGCCGTGCGCGAGGCGCCGGAACGATTCTCCTGGGGTGGCATCTTCTGCGACCGCGAGGCCGCCCGCTTCCGCCGGGTGACCGACGCCGCAGTCGGCATCCTGGGCCTGGAGCTGCCCGAGGACGTCGCCGCGATGGTCCACGACCAGACGCGCTGCGAGGAGGCCTTCGTCCTGTGGGACATGGTCCACGACCGCACCCACAGCCACGGCGACCTGCCCTTCGACCCCTTCATGATCAAGCAGCGCCAGCCGTTCTGGATGTACGGCCTCGAAGAGCTGCGCTGCGACCTCACCGCCTTCAAGGAGGCCGTGAAGCTGGAGGCGGAAGGCGTCTCGCAGGCCCGAGACGTGCAGTTCGCGGTGCTCTTCGACCGCATGTTCCGCTTCCCGGTCACCGGCGAGCGCGTCCGCAACTACGACGGCCTCGGCGGCCAGCTGCTCTTCGCCTACCTGCACAAGCACGACGTCGTCCGCTGGACCGACAACCAGCTGCACATCGACTGGCAGCGCGCCCCGCAGGTCACCAACCAGCTGTGCGCCGAGATCGAGGACCTCTACCGGGCGGGCATCGACCGTCCCAAGCTCGTCCACTGGTTCGCCGCCTACGGCCTGGTGTCGCAGTACCTCGCCCCGCACCCCGGCTCCCGCTGGGCCAAGGGCCCCGACGCCCTGGACCTGACCCAGCCGCCGCGAAAGCTCGTCGATGACGTGCTTCCGGACGAGTTTCCGCTGAGCATGTTCTATGAGGCCCTCTCCAAGAAATTGAAGACGGTGATCGCCTCGACCCGGGGCATTACCGCGGAGAGCGCCGAGCGGATCGCCGCGTGAGCGTTCGCGGCACCGAGAACACTGCACAGCAAGCTCAGGAGGCGAAGAACATGGCGGGGAACGGAGCTCTCAGCGGTGCGGTGATCGCGGTGGCCGGCGCGGGCGGTCCCGCGGGCCGCGCGACACTGCTGCGCCTGGCCGAGGCCGGGGCGACGGTCGTCGGCGCCGACAACGACCCCGAGCGCCTCGCGGAGGCCGTGGACGCGGCCCGTTACAGCGCCGGTGGCGCCACGGTCACCGGTGAGCCGGTCGACCTGCTGGACCTGGAGTCCACCCGTGACTGGGCCACGCGTATCGAGAAGGACTTCGGCGGCGTCGACGGCGTGGTCCACCTCGTCGGTGGCTGGCGCGGCAGCGAGACCTTCATCAAGACGAGCCTGGACGACTGGGACTTCCTGGAGCTGCTGCTCATCCGCACCGTGCAGCACACCTCCCTGGCCTTCTCCGAGGCGCTCCAGCGCAGCGACCGCGGCCGCTACGTCCTGATCAGCGCCGCGGGCGCGACCAAGCCCTCCGCGGGCAACGCCGCCTACGCCGCCGCCAAGGCGGCCGCCGAGGCCTGGACGCTCGCCATGGCCGACTTCTTCCGCAAGGCGGGGGCCGGTGAGGAGCTCACCTCGGCCGCCACCATCCTGGTGGTGAAGGCGTTGGTGCACGACGCGATGCGCGCCGAGCGCCCCAACGCGAAGTTCGCGGGCTTCACGGACGTCAAGGACCTCGCGGGGGCCATCGCCGACGTCTGGGAGAAGTCCGCCGGGGAAGTGAACGGAAACCGTCTGTGGCTCACCGAGAAGCCGTGAACCCTCCGAAGACCGACGCCCGCCGGCACCACGACCCGGACAGCCGGGGCTTCGCCAGCGACAACTACGCCGGCGCCCACCCGGAGGTGCTCGCCGCCCTGGCCCTGGCCAACGGCGGGCACCAGGTCGCCTACGGCGAGGACGACTACACCGAGAACCTCCAGACGATCGTCCGCAGCCACTTCGGCGCCACGGCCGAGGCGTTCCCCGTCTTCAACGGCACCGGCGCCAACGTCGTCGCCCTCCAGGCGGTCACCGACCGCTGGGGCGCGGTGATCTGCGCGGAGAGCGCGCACATCAACGTCGACGAGGGCGGCGCCCCCGAGCGCATGGGCGGCCTCAAGCTGCTCACGGTGCCCACGCCGGACGGCAAGCTCACGCCCGAGCTGATCGACCGGCAGGCGTACGGCTGGGACGACGAGCACCGCGCGATGCCGCAGGTCGTCTCGATCACCCAGAGCACGGAGCTGGGCACCCTCTACACACCGGACGAGATCCGCGCCATCTGCGACCACGCCCACGCGCACGGCATGAAGGTGCACCTGGACGGCTCCCGCATAGCCAACGCGGCCGCCTCCCTGGACGTCCCGATGCGGACGTTCACCAACGCGGTCGGCGTCGACATCCTCTCGCTCGGCGGGACCAAGAACGGCGCACTGTTCGGCGAGGCCGTCGTGGTCATCAACCAGGACGCCGTCAGCCACATGAAGCATCTGCGCAAGCTGTCCATGCAGCTCGCCTCCAAGATGCGTTTCGTGTCGGTCCAGCTGGAGGCGCTGCTCGCCAAGGACCTGTGGCTGCGCAACGCCCGCCACTCCAACGAGATGGCCCGGCGGCTCGCGGAGGGTGTCCGTGCCGTGCACGGCGTGGAGATCCTCTACCCGGTGCAGGCCAACGGCGTGTTCGCCAAGCTCCCGCACGAGGTGAGCGTGCGCCTGCAGAAGCGGTTCCGGTTCTACTTCTGGGACGAGACGGCGGGCGTGGTGCGCTGGATGTGCGCCTTCGACACGACCGAGGAGGACGTGGACGCGTTCGTCGCGGCGCTGAAGGAGGAGATGGCGCACTAGCGGCCTCTCGATCTATGCATAGGTATGCGGTCACCCGAAAAAGAATTGACTCCAGGGTGATCGCATTCCTATGCTCTGCGGTCATGGAGCTGATCCAGAACACCCCTGACCTGTCCGCTTACTTGGCCGCTGATGAGGTCATCGACCATGACCATCCACGGGTACGCGCGACGGCTGCGCGCCTCGCCGCAGACGCCGCGGACTCGTATGCCTATGCGCAGCTGGCTTTCGAGTTCGTGCGCGACACCATCCCCCACTCGCAGGACTCCGGCGACCTGCGCGTCACCTGGCGGGCCTCCGATGTGCTCGAACAGGGCACCGGCGTCTGTTACGCCAAGGCCCATGCGCTGGCCGCGCTGCTACGGGCCGAGGACATCCCGACCGCGCTGTGCTATCAGCGGCTGGCGGACGACGACGGGGACGGGCATGTCGTGCACGGCCTGGTCGCGCTGCGGTTCAACGGGGCCTGGCACCGGCAGGACCCGCGTGGCAACAAGCCGGGGGTGGACGCGCGGTTCTCCCTCGAAGGGGAGCGGCTGGCGTGGATTCCGGACCCGCGGTCCAATGAGGTGGACTATCCAGTGCTGTACGCTGAACCGCATCCCACCGTGTTGAGTGTCCTGCAGGCCGCCCCCGACCGGCCCTCCCTGTGGAAGACGCTCCCTTCCGCACTCTGAGGCAGTCGATGACCTTCTCCCTGACCGTGTCCGACGAGGCGCGCGCGCTCGCGCCCGGCTTCACGCACGTCGCCGTCGAGGCGCACGGCCTCGTCAACGGACCGAGCACCGACGCGAGTTCGGCGCTGCTCGACGACGCCGCCCGCCGTCTCGCCGTACGCCTGGACGGGCGGGCCCCGCACGAGGACCCGCACATGGCCGCCTGGCGCGAGGCCTACACGGCGTTCGGCTCGAAGCCGTCGCGCACCCGCAACTCGGCGGAGGCGCTGGCCAAGCGGGCGTCGGCGGACGGCGGGCTGCCCCGGATCAACCTGCTCGTCGACCTCTACAACGCCATCAGCGTCGCTCATCTGATCCCGGTCGGCGGCGAGGACATCGACCGCATCGAGGGTGGGATGCGCCTGGTGCGGGCGACCGGAGACGAGGACTTCGTGACCGTCGCCGGCGGCGAGGAGGTCGTCGAACACCCCGACGCCGGCGAGGTGGTCTGGCGCGACGCGCGGGGCGTGACCTGCCGGCGCTGGAACTGGCGCCAGGGACCGCGGACCCGGCTCACCGAGGAGACCGTCTCCGGGATCTTCCTGCTGGAGAGCCTCGCGCCGATGCCGGTCCCCGAGGTGGAGGCGGCAGCGGCCGAACTCGCCGAGCTGCTGGAGAAGTTCAGCCCCGGTGCGCGTATCGAGGTGCATGACGCCGACCCGGTGCGCGGCTGATCCGTCGCAGTCGCTAATCTCCCGGCATGCGTGATGGGGGAACGGTGGACGACAGTACGAGCGTGGACGCGGAGCGGCCGACAGGGACTCTCGCCCGGCTGAGGAAGCACTGGCTGCTCACCTCGGCCGTGGCGCTGGCAGTGCTGGCGACGGCCACGGCCGTGCCGGTCGTCCTCGCGGACTCCGGGGGCGACCCCCCGTGCCAGGAGATCCCCGCGTCGACCCGCGCGCTCGCGAAGGATCCGGCGGCCGCCACCCGGGCCCTCGACCCGGGCGACCAACTGACCCTGTTCGGCGCTGTGCGCGACCTCCTGGTGCACGAGAACCCGTGCGGGGACGGCGGCAAGGTGCTCGGCCAGGTCGTCGACGCGGCCACCCGTGCCCCGGCCGGCGGCAAGCCCCACACCCTCGCCCAGGCCCGCAGCGCCTACGCGGTCGTGGCCGCCTTCGACGACAAGGACGTGCCCGCCGGGATGGCACCCGGCCTGGCCCGCCTGCTCGCCGAGTACGTCGTGGACGCGAACCGCTATCTGAGCCCCGACGACGAGTCCTACACCCCGGCCGCCGACGCCACGTCGGCCGCACCCGACGACACCGGCTGGACGCCGTACGGCCGCTTCCTCGCACCCGGTGAGGCGCACGCCGACTTCGAGCACACCCAGCCGTATTCGTCCGTACACGCGGACCCGGAAGCCCTGATGGCCGAACTGGCCAAGGACCCCGAGGCGTTCGCGATCCTCTACGACGCCCAGCGCGCGTACCTCGCGTACTACCTCGAACGTCTCACCCGGGCGGGCGCGGACCCCGACTACCACCCGGAGCCGGACAAGGACGGGACAGTCCAGCCCACCGACACCTGGGTCGACATCGACCTGGAACACCTCACCGACCGCGTCGGCGCACTGATGAACCGCCGGGCGCGCTACGCCCGGGAGGGCACGATTGCCGACCTCGCGGTCTTCGACAAAGCCGTACGGCGGCACACGCGTGGCGCCTACCAGGCGGCCGCGCGGCAGTTGAGCAGCCGTCCGCCGGTGGGGGACATCGCCGAGCGGCCGGTCTCCGGACCGGTCGGAGGAGACCTGATGGACGGGAGGCATCAACTGTTCACCGTGCTGGACGCCTGGACGAAGGCGCGGAACGTGCCGCGGAAACGCGCGGCGGACCTGCGGCAGTTGATGGACGACCGGTACGTCAGGGCGCTCTGGATGACGTTCTGAGCGGACTCAGCCGCCGAGCCGCAGATCGGTGCAACCCCGCTGCCGCACCTGCTCGCGGGCGAAGGCCGCGAGCAGCTTCCGCTTCCCGGCCTCGTCGACCCCCGGAGCCTCTTTGGCGGCGCTGAGGGCGAAGTCGGCCGCCTCGCCGTCGCATCGGGCCGTCGCCGTAAGGGCCGCGGGCAGGCGGCCGTCCTCGGCGATCAGACGGCTGCTCCAGTCGCCGTACCAGGCGGCGAACGACAGCTGGTTCTCCATCTCGCCGGAGTCGGTGTCACGCGCGTACAGGTCGCAACGTCCCACCGGACCCGCGTCGTTCATGAGCGTCGCGACCTGCCACTGGGACGTCTTGAGCAGCCCCGACTTGAGGGCCCAGCCGCAGGCGGTGTCCGCGGACCTGTCGAGAGACACCGTCTTCGGATCCTTTTCCGGATCCACCGGTGCGGCATCGCCTCCGGGTGCCTTCAACGGCTCGGCGCCGCAACCGAGCCGCTCGGACGCGGAGTTGGTGAGGGTCACGGCCGTCTCGTAGGCGGCGGGCGTGCCCCGCAGAGTGTCCCGGCCCAGCCGGGTGCGCACCAGCAGCTTGGGCTGCCGGCCGTCGTCGTCCTTCTTGAGGGCCGGGCAGGGCACCAGGAGCTGGAGATCGCCGAACTGGTCGATGAAGCCGGGCATTCCGTTCGGCATCGGCGCCATGGTGTCGAACCCCGTCTCCGGGAAGACCGTCATCAACTCCCGGTCCAGGTCGTCCCGTCGGGTGTACGCCTCCATCGACAGCAGGCGGTCGCTGCGCAGTTCGTCGCCCTCGAAGTCGAGGGAGCAGCCGTAGTCGCCCAGCTCCGGATGGGAGGCGCTCGTCGCGTCCTTGAAGTGCGAGCCGCTGCGCCCGAGTTCACGCACCGCGTCCACGGGCAGCGCCCCGTCGCAGGCGGTACGCAGCAGCCACCAGTCGTTGACGTACGGGGTGGCGACCCAGCCGCCGATCCCCAGCACGACCGCAGCCGTGATCGACACTTTGACCCAACGCCGCATGCGTAGCCCCCGTAGCGCACCCCGGACACCTGGCGTCCGGTTACGCGCAGCACACTATCGGCCGAGCTCTCAGCGAGCCTCCGCCGCCTTGACTTCCTCGGGCGTCGGCGCGGTCCCACCGAGATGCGCCGGCATCCACCACGTATCGTCGGC
The DNA here is from genome assembly GCF_000972385.1 of Streptomyces sp. WM6386. Classification (GTDB taxonomy): domain Bacteria; phylum Actinomycetota; class Actinomycetes; order Streptomycetales; family Streptomycetaceae; genus Streptomyces. The sequence goes on along the minus strand of NZ_JXTE01000006.1, from coordinate 3,032 downwards.
GTCCTTCGGCCGCACCGGATAGGCGCGCTGCGCGGCCACCAGCATCTCCTGGACGCGCTCGCGCAGCTGACGGGTGATCGCGCCCGCGTACTTGTCCTTGGACGCCTCGATCGCCTCGCCCACCCGGATCGTGATCGGGATGTGGCTGCGCTTGAAGTTTTTGGGGTGGCCCTTGGTCCACAGTCGCTGCGTGCCCCACACCGCCATCGGGATCAGCGGGACGCCCGCTTCCTGGGCCATGCGCGCGGCACCCGACTTGAAGGACTTCAGGGTGAACGACTGCGAGATCGTGGCCTCCGGGAAGACCCCGACGATCTCGCCGGAGCGCAGCGAATCCAGCGCGTGCTGGTAGGCGGTCTCACCCTGCTTGCGGTCCACGGGGATGTGCTTCATCCCGCGCATCAACGGTCCGGAGATCTTGTGCCGGAAGACGGACTCCTTCGCCATGAAGCGAACGAGTCGTTTCTGCGGGAGCGCCGCCAGGCCGTCGAAGATGAAGTCCAGGTAGCTGATGTGGTTGCTCACCAGCACGGCGCCGCCCGAGCGCGGGATGTTCTCCGAACCCTGGCAGTCGATCTTGAGGTCCCACGCCTTGAACAACGTGAGCGCGAGGCCGACAGCGGGTCGGTAGACAAGCTCTGCCATGGACGGGGTGGACCCTTCCTTCTCTGCTGGGAAAGACGGTTCCCGGCGGGAAAGTTACGGCGCCGTAGGTTTACGGCATCTCGCAGATCGTGCCCCAAGAACGGACCGGGGGCCAGTCCTCGTGCCCGTGAACGGCGAGATCCTTGTCACGTCGGCTGCTTGATCCACCTCGTGCTTTTACGTGGCCTTTACTGCGTGCGCACCGTCACCCGCCGTACGAGCAGGTACATCTCGCAGCCCAGGCAGTACCCGAACGCGGAATTGAGAAAAGCGGCCGCGAGCGCCGCACCGGTCGCGGCGAGCCCCAGCCACGTCGGTCCGAGCGCGTAACCGACGAGTCCCACGGCGGCGAACGCGAGCCCGACGGCCTGAGCGAACCGTGGCGGCTCCGGCGCCTCGAACTCGGTCGGTGGGCCGATCCGGGGCCTTACGGCCTTGCGGAACAGCCAGCCGTACGGCGAACGAGCCGCTCCGCCGGCCGCGCCCAGTGCGAACGCCAGGGTCTGCCAGGCCAGGAGCCACACGCTGCCGGTGATCAGTACGACCGCCAGTACTAGGGTCGTCACGGCCGCCCCGAAGCGCGGTCCCCTCACGTCGATGTCCATGAATCAAGCATTCCGCATGGGGAAGTGTCAGTGGCGCCGGGAATCTTTGCAGTCTTGTGAACGCTGGAGCTGGGTGATGGCCGGAGTTGTGGTGTGTGTGATGGTGCTCGTCGCCGCGAGCGCCTATGGAGTGCTGCACAAACGGCGGAGCGGGAGAGTACGCGTGCGCGGGCGTGACGACGGCAAGCGGCTCGGCTCGGCGGAACTGGGCGGGGAGTTGGGGGAGCGCGCCACGCTCGTCCAGTTCTCCAGCGCCTTCTGCGCGCCCTGCCGCGCCACCAAGCGGATCCTGGGCGAGGTGGTCGAGATGGTGCCCGGAGTCGCCCACATCGAGATCGACGCCGAGGCCCATCTGGACCTCGTGCGCGAACTCGACATCCTCAAGACGCCGACCGTGCTCGTGCTGGACGCCGACGGTCGTGTCGTGCGGCGGGCCGGCGGGCAGCCGCGCAAGGCGGACGTCATCGCCGCGCTGGGGGAAGCGGTTTGACGGGGCTCACGCGGACGGTGAGGCATCTCCCATATGCCGGGACGTACTTGACTGTGCGCGCCACCTATCGTCAGCCTGACCGTATGCCTTCGGAACTCCTTCTCTTCGGGCGGGTCCACGTCGACCTCGCTCGCACGGCGAGCGCGCGCTGTCCGGGTTGTTGAGCACCCACGGACCCTCTCGCCCCTCCTTGCCGAAGGATCACTCGATGACGGCCTCGCCGGAACTCCGTACCCCTCAGCTCGCTTCCGCCGACCTCCTGCGCTCCGTCTTCCGGCGGCACGCGGCGGGGGTCGCCGTGATCACCGCCGGTGGTGACGGGGGTCCCGTCGGCTTCACCGCCACCTCCCTCACCTCGGTCTCCGTCGAGCCCCCGCTGCTCTCCTTCGGGATCGGTGTCGGCGCCTCCAGCTGGCCGGCGATATCCGAGGCCGACCATGTCGGCGTGCACATACTCGGCGAGCACCAGCAGGAGCTGGCCGCCACCTTCGCCCGCAGCGGCGCCGACCGCTTCGGCGCACCGACTGCCTGGCGGGAGGGCCCCGAGGGCGTGCCCGTCCTCGACGACGTCCTGGCCTGGCTGGTGTGCCGGGTCGTCACGCGCGTGCCCGCCGGGGACCATCGCATCGTCCTGGCCGAGGTGCTCCTCGGCGATCCGGCCGGTGCCGGCCGTCCGCTCGTCTACCACCAGGGTCGGTTCGGCGGTCTGCGCGACTGACGCCCACTTCTGCGAAGCGGTCGAGTTCCGATTACGCTGCGTTGCGAAGGTCACAGTTCAAAGCGCTTGCTTAGCGGGAACGAACTGGGTGTACTGACGAGTAATATTTCGTTCGGAGCGCGGGTCGCCCCGATCGGGATCGGCCGCTTGGGGCGCCTATGCTGCCTGCAAGTAGGCAGCAGAGAAATGTCGACGCAGCAGTAGGAGAGCCGGCGTGAGCTTGAGGATCGTTGTCACCGTGAAGTACGTGCCCGACGCCACCGGCGACCGGCACTTCGCCGATGACCTGACCGTCGACCGTGACGATGTGGACGGCCTGCTCTCCGAGCTGGACGAGTACGCGGTCGAGCAGGCGCTGCAGATCTCGGAGAACTCCGACGACGACGTCGAGGTCACGGTCCTCACCGTCGGTCCGGAGGACGCCAAGGACGCGCTGCGCAAGGCGCTGTCCATGGGCGCCGACAAGGCCGTCCATGTCGAGGACGACGACCTGCACGGCACGGACGCGATCGGCACCTCGCTGGTGCTGGCGAAGGCGATCGAGAAGGCCGGCTACGACCTGGTGATCTCCGGT
>NZ_JXTE01000599.1 GCF_000972385.1 Streptomyces sp. WM6386 | reverse complement strand
GTCGAGGAGGACGCGCAGAGGATGGTGGTCCGCCACTGGCGCGACACCGAGGCACTGCTCGGCGCGCTGACCATGCAAGACGGCGGCGGCAACGGGTGAGCTCCGTCGCGATCGCCGGAACCGGGATGGCGGAGCTCACCTGCGCGTGGCTACTGGTCGGACGTGGGCATCACATCCGGCTCTCGGCGCCCGGTCCCGGGGTGGGTACGCGGCCGCTGCTGCTGACCGGGCCGACGCTGGAGCTGCTTCGCTGCGTGTGGGGAGCCGGACTCCTCGACGACGCGTGGGAGTTGACCCACCGTCAGGTGCGGTGGGGAGCCGAGGCGCGACCCGCGCGATTCGCGCAGGCAGGACGAGTGGTGGACGGGGCGGTGCTGGCG
>NZ_JXTE01000598.1 GCF_000972385.1 Streptomyces sp. WM6386 | reverse complement strand
CCCGGCCGAATAGCAGGGCATCGGCTCGCTCCATCTCAGCGGTCCAGTAGCGCATCGACTCCTCGTCCGGGGGGAGTCCTGCCTCGTGATGGCAGCAGCCGTCGAGCGTGACGTTGATCGAGTACCGAAGTGGTCTCATCTCTTTGCTCTCCCTTGATGCGCGCACCGCGTTCACCGGACCGTACACAGACCACTGTCGGCGCCATTTCTCATCGGCGGCCCGGCCGACCACGGACTGCGTTTCGTCACCTGCCCAGCCCCATTTCGTCGGTGACCCCTGCTGGTCGCCGGTGTATCGCGCGGTCAGGAGCCCTCCACGGCGGCCGTGCGGGCGTCCCCAGCACGCCGAGCAAGGCCGGTGCCCGCGAACCCGAAACGGTG
>NZ_JXTE01000597.1 GCF_000972385.1 Streptomyces sp. WM6386 | reverse complement strand
CACGAAACGCCCGCAGCATCGACGAGCCCTTGCCGTCCCGGGTGCTGCGCCGGTAGTAGAGCAGGGCATCCGGGATGAGTGCGGAAGGACCCACACCCATCCGGCTTTAGGTATGGGTGCGGCTCCTCTGAAGGGAACGTGAGCCGAGGCATTGCTGATCGGGGTGTGTTCGGGTCTCCCCGTCTCTACCGTGGCGGTGGAGGAGGCGACCCTGATGGGCTCATTGTTCGAGGAGTTGGAGGCCCGGGAGGCGGCGGCCCGGGTGCGGGTGGAGGAACTTGAGTCGCAGATCGCGGAGTTGACGGCGCGGCTGGAGGCCGAGCGGGAGACCTGGTCGCGGCTGCGGGTGACGCGGGAGACGGTGGCCGAGGTGGTCGCGGA
>NZ_JXTE01000596.1 GCF_000972385.1 Streptomyces sp. WM6386 | reverse complement strand
TGGCGGTCGGCGTGTCGTGGCCGGTGGGTGCGAGGTGGTTTCGTCACGCTGGCGGCATGCCGCCGATCTCGTTGGCCGAACCCACGGGCCGGTACCTCACGTTCGAGGAGCGCGAGGAGATCGCGATCCTCAGGGCCATGAGCAAGGGCGTGCGCGAGATCGCTCGCGCTCTGGGGCGTGACCCTGAGACAATCTCTCGCGAACTGCGCCGCAACGCCGCCACGCGCGGCGGCAAGCAGGAGTACCGCGCGACGGTCGCCCAGTGGAAAGCACAGCAGGCCGCCAAGCGCCCCAAGACGGCGAAGCTCACAGGCGACGACAGGTTGCGTGAGTACGTGCAGGACCGGCTCGCCGGCAGCGTCCGCCGCCCCGACAACACGAT
>NZ_JXTE01000595.1 GCF_000972385.1 Streptomyces sp. WM6386 | reverse complement strand
GGGGATCACGGGATTGTCGTAGACCGCCATGTCCGTCCTGGGGAAGTAGTGCGAAGGCTGCCTGCACCGGCAAGGTTGTTGAAGCGCTTCGAAAGTCGCATGTGGGCCAATGCTCTTTCAACAGATGCTCAAGTACCCGTTCATAGACTGACTTAGCCTCATAAAAAGCTGTGTCTGTCCTCTTGTGGGCAACGTTGCCCGTCACTAGGGTCGCTGCGAATCGAAGCGCTTCGACGAGAAGAGGCGATCCACCATGAGCCATGAGCTGAACCGCAGAACCTTCGTCAGCGGCACGCTGGCCGTCGCAGGGCGGCAACCCTGTCACCTCTGCTGACCGCATGCGGCGACGGAGGAGGCACGAGCGGGGGTGGTACCAACTCCA
>NZ_JXTE01000594.1 GCF_000972385.1 Streptomyces sp. WM6386 | reverse complement strand
CCCGCCAGGCGCTGGCCGCCTACGGTGCCGACGTGCATCCGGTGACCTGTGTGGGCTGGCTGCCGCTGTACCACGACATGGGACTCGTGCTCAGTGTCGCGGCGCCGGTGGTGCGGGGGCTGTTGTCGGTGCTCATGGATCCGGTGGCGTTCCTGCACGAACCGGTGCGCTGGCTGCGGCTGCTGGCCGCGCACCCACGTGCGCTCAGCGCGGCGCCCAACTTCGCCTACGACTACTGCGCGTCGACGGTCACCGAGGCGCAGAAGGCAGACCTGCGCCTGGACGGCGTCTTCGCCCTGATCAACGGAAGCGAGCCGGTCCGCGCCGGCACGGCCGACCGATTCCACACCGCTTTCGCCGCCCAGGGACTCCCCCCGGAGAC
>NZ_JXTE01000593.1 GCF_000972385.1 Streptomyces sp. WM6386 | reverse complement strand
GCCCATACCGCCCCGTCGGCGCCCTTCGGAATCACGACAGTGTCGGCGGTCGTCAACGTCACATACTTCCGGGGCCGCTCAGCGGGTCGCAGTGCGTGGATCGCCACGAGTTGACGGGCCAGCAGAGGGAGGCGCGTCTCCAATCCCTCATCGTCGAGAACCGTCCGGCCCGTCAGATGCGTCATAAGGAGCGATGGATACTCGCAATGCGCGGCGGTCAGATCAGCCGCGACCAGTCCGGGAGCCGGCACTCCGGTCCCCGAGAGGAGTGTGAGGGCGCCAGTCTCCCTGCTCAGCCAGTCCTCGGCGTGCTCCACGTTGACGAAGGTCCGCAGCACCAGGTCACGAGTCTCTCCGTCCCGCGTGCCGATGGTCAGCCTCCG
>NZ_JXTE01000592.1 GCF_000972385.1 Streptomyces sp. WM6386 | reverse complement strand
AAGGGTGAGCGGTCTGCTGCCTGCCTCGTGGTGCCACACGCGGTTGTTTCGCCGTGCGGTCCGCTGCGCGGGGTGTTGCACTGGGAAGAAGGACTGATCGAGCACGGGACGTTGCGATGGGCGGCAACGGAAGGCGACGCGGCCTCGTATGGCGAATACGACGGCGATGGGCATCCACGGGCCTCCCGGCCCGGATCCTCGCCGCGTTGGTCGGCCTGCTGGCTGCGTTCCTGCTCCTGGGAGGCATCCTCAGCGCCGTCGATCAGCTTGACAAGGGACCGAGGTCTCCTGCGGAATCCAGCAATCCGGCAGTGACCGTCCCCTCCTCGGTCCCGGCGCATCCTGAAGAGACTCCGACGGTCACGGCTACTGCGACGGTGACGGT
>NZ_JXTE01000591.1 GCF_000972385.1 Streptomyces sp. WM6386 | reverse complement strand
CCGCCAGTGCGGCGTAGCGTTCGCTGAAGGGGAGGCCGGTCAGGTCCCGGCCGTTCATGCGCAGCAGGTCGAACGCGACCAGGTGGGCCGGGAGCTCGAGGGCCGCGCGGGCGGCGGTCGCACCGTGGTGGTGCATGCGTTGTTGGAGACGCTCGAACGCGAGCCGGCCCGCCTCCCACACGATGAGCTCGCAGTCGACCGCCGTATCGTCCGGCAGCCGCCGGACGGCCTCCTCGATCTCCGGGAACGCCCGGGCCAGATCGCTGCCGTGACGACTCTGTACGGCGACACGGCCGTCGGCCCATCGGCCGGCCAGCGCGCGGTAGCCGTCCCATTTCGGCTGTGCCGCCCACCCCGCAGGCAGTGCGGGGTCGTTGACCGGCAC
>NZ_JXTE01000590.1 GCF_000972385.1 Streptomyces sp. WM6386 | reverse complement strand
AGCCCCACTCGTTGTCGTACCAGGCAACCACCTTGACGTGGCGGCCGTCGACGCGGGTGAGGGCCGAGTCGAAGATCGACGAGGCGGGATTGCCCACGATGTCGGATGACACGAGCGGGTCCTCCGAGTACTCGAGGACGCCGGCGAGCGGCCCCTCCGCGGCGGTGCGGTACGCCGCCAGCACGTCGTCGCGCGTCACATCGCGGGCGACGGTCGTGTTGAGTTCGACGATCGAGCCCACCGGCACCGGTACGCGGATCGAGTCGCCCGACAGCTTGCCTTCGAGGTTCGGCAGCACCAGGCCGATCGCCTTTGCGGCGCCCGTCGTGGTGGGCACGATGTTGGCGCCGGCGGCCCGGGCGCGACGGGCGTCGCGGTGCGGACC
>NZ_JXTE01000059.1 GCF_000972385.1 Streptomyces sp. WM6386 | reverse complement strand
GAGGTGTCGTGGGAGTTCCGGGGCTGTCCTGGCCGGGGGGCGGCGGTGTGTCCGGGGAGGCGTCACGAGCGGGGGTCCCGGGTGCCGGTCGTGCGCCCGGGAGCGGGGGCACGGTCGTCGTCGGGGTGGAAGCGCCGCTCGTCGGTCGCGTACCCGGTGCCTGGGCCGGTGGCCGTTCCTCGGTGCGCCCGGGCTCCTCGCGGTCCGTGGCCTCGGGGCCCGTCCTCGGAGGGTCCGTGGGGCGTGGGGGTGTTGTGGGGCGCGGAGGGATGGAGGCGTGCCGCGCTTCCGTGCTCATGCGCCCCCCGTTTCCCTTGTGCCCGGGTCCGTCGTCGTCCCCGGTGCGAACAGGCCCGCCCGGGCACGCATACCCGCACGGACGGATCGGCATCCCCTGACTCGGGCCCCTGCCGTCCTCACATGCGTGCGCGTCACTCTACGGGTTGTCCCCGGCCGGACGGGAACCAGTCCACGAGCCCGGGGCTTTAGCCCGGAACGTCCCCCTACCCTGCGGTAATCCTGTCTGGCAGGCTTCGTTCATGACTGCGCGCGCCGCCGACCGGGCCCGTTACGACCGGGCCACCGCTCACCTCGACGCTCCTGTGGCGATCGTGGATCTGGACGCCTTCGACGCCAACGCGGACGATCTCCTCCGCCGGGCCGGCGGTAAGCCGATCCGTCTGGCCAGCAAGTCCGTGCGGTGCCGGGCACTGCTCGAACGCGTCCTCGCCAAGGACGGTTTCGCGGGCCTCATGTCCTTCACCCTCGCCGAGTCCCTGTGGCTGGCACGCTCCGGGTTCGACGACATCCTGCTCGCCTACCCCTCCGCCGACAGCACCGGGTACGCCGAGCTGACCTCGGACCCCAAGCTCGCCGCCGCCGTGGCCGTCATGGTCGACGACGTCGCACAGCTCGACCTCATCGACCGCTCCCGGGACGGCGGACGTGAAGTCGTCCGCGTCTGCCTGGAGTTGGACACCTCCCTCAAGCTCCTGGGCGGCCGGGTGCGGGTGGGCGCCCGGCGCTCCCCGCTGCACTCCCCCGCCCAGGTCGCCGACCTCGCCCGCGCGGTCGCCCGGCGACCCGGGTTCAAGGTCGTCGGGATCATGGCGTACGAGGGTCATATCGCCGGCGTGGGCGACTCCGTCGCCGGGCATCCGTTCCGGTCCCGTGCCGTCCGGCTGATGCAGGCCACCGCCCGCAAGGAGCTGGCCGAGCGGCGGGCGGCAGTGGTGCGTGCCGTCCGGGCCGTCGTTCCCGACCTGGAGTTCGTCAACGGCGGCGGTACCGGCAGCGTCCAGACCACCGCCGCCGAGGACGCCGTCACGGAGATCGGGGCCGGGTCGGGGCTGTACGTGCCGCGGCTCTTCGACAACTACACGTCGTTCAGCGGGCGTCCGGCCGCGCTCTTCGCCCAGCCCGTCGTACGGCGGCCCGGCGTCGGTGTCGTCACGGTGCTCGGGGGCGGCTATCCGGCCTCCGGTGCGCCCGGGCCCGACCGGCTCCCCGTGCCCTATCTGCCGGAGGGGCTGAAGTACGACCCTCAGGAGGGGCCCGGCGAGGTGCAGACGCCGCTGCTCGGCTCGCCCGCCGACGACCTCCTCCTCGGGGACAAGGTGTGGTTCCGGCACGCGAAGGCCGGGGAGCTGTGCGAGCGGTTCGACGTGCTGCATCTGATCGAGGGCGACACCGTCACCTCGACCGTCCCGACCTATCGAGGCGAGGGCCGGACGTTCCTGTAGGTCAGTCCGTCGGGCCGATGCTGCTGCCGACGCCGCCGCCGTTCGCGTCGCCGCTGGAGCGGATGCCCTTGGTGATCCGGTCCATGTCGGCGAGCGGCGGCCCGTCCTCGCCTGCGTCGAAGACGTAGCGCACGACGACCGGGGACTCGGTGCCGACGCTGGACTGGAAGGCGAGGGACTGGACGTAACCGCCGGGCCCCTTGGCCGTCTTGACGCGCCAGCGGACGAAATACCCGGCACGGCCGGCCACGGCGACCGGACCCGACTTCACGACCTCGTGCGACTCGATGCCGCCGAAGGGCCGCTTGCCGACGAGGTCGCGGTCGTAGGCGTAGTCGGCCGCGTCGGAGATGTCTGCCTTGGCGAGGGACTCGGGGGAGGTCTCGTCGTTGGAGGTCACCGTGCGCGAGATGACGAGACCGTGCCGGCACACTCCGGGGTCGCCGGGGCAGTCGTAGGTGCCGTCGGTGGACATGAGGACGTCGTCGTCGACGATGTACTGGGGTCGTACCCAGCCGTCGAGCAGCGGCACGGTGATGCCGTTGAGCTGGTCCTCGACGACGGCCGGGTCGTCGGCGGAGGGTTCGCTGGTGGACTCCGACGGCGTGGGCGTAGGAGTGGGCGTCCGGCTCGTCGGGGCGAAGGTGGGGGTGATGGACTCGGTCACCGTCGTGCTGCCCTCGGCGCCCCCGTCGTCACGCAGGACGAACGCTCCCGTCACGATCGCCGCGACCAGGACCACCCCGGCCGTGGTGAGGGCGATGACCTTCGCGCGTCCCGAGGCCTCGCCGCCCGGCGGCCGTCCCGGCACCGGCGGCGGGCCCGCGGGTGCGGGCTCGCGCCGGTGCTCGGTCCAGGCCGTACCGTCCCACCAGCGTTCCAGATGCGGGTGCTCGGGGTCGCGGTACCAGCCGGGCGGGGGCGTCATGCTCATCCCGGCACTCTAGGCCGCGGGCCTACAGGGGTGTGACGTAAGCCCCCGAGATTCCGCCGTCGACGAGGAAGTCGCTGGCGTTCACGAACGAGGAGTCGTCGCTGGCCAGGAAGGCGACGGCGGCGGCGATCTCCTCGGCCTCGGCGAAGCGGCCGAGCGGGATGTGGACGAGGCGGCGGGCGGCGCGCTCGGGGTCCTTGGCGAACAGTTCCTGAAGGAGAGGGGTGTTGACCGGGCCGGGGCAGAGGGCGTTCACGCGGATGCCCTCCCGCGCGAACTGCACGCCCAGTTCACGGGACATGGCCAGGACACCGCCCTTGGAGGCGGTGTAGGAGATCTGGGACGTGGCCGCGCCCATCCTCGCCACGAAGGACGCCGTGTTGATGATGGAGCCCTTGCCCTGCCGCCGCATGTAGGGGATCGCCGCCTTGCAGCACAGGTAGACGGAGGTCAGGTTGACCTCCTGGACGCGCTTCCAGGCCTCCAGGCCGGTCTCCAGGATGGAGTCGTCGTCGGGCGGGGAGATGCCCGCGTTGTTGAAGGCGATGTCGACGCTGCCGTAGGTGTCGTACGCCGTCTTGAACAGCGTCTCGACCTGATCGGGGTCAGTGACGTCGACCTTCACGAAGACTCCGCCGACCTCCTCGGCGGCCGCCTTGCCGCGCTGCTCGTCGACGTCGCCGCAGACCACGTGCGCGCCCTCGGAGGCGAGCCGGCGGGCGGTGGCGAGACCGATGCCGCTGCCGGCCCCGGTGATGACGGCGGTACGGCCGACCAGGCGTCGGCAGACCATCTCTTCGGTCGATGCGGTCACTGTGCGGGGCCCTCCGTGCTGATGAAGACGTTCTTGGTTTCGGTGAAGGCGGCCAGGGCGTCCGGGCCGAGCTCCCGGCCCACGCCGGACTGCTTGTAGCCGCCGAAGGGGGTCCAGTAGCGGACGCTGGAGTGGGAGTTGACGGACAGGTTGCCGGCCCGGACGCCCTGGGAGACGCGGAGCGCGCGGCCGACGTCCCGGGTCCAGATGGAGCCGGAGAGGCCGTACGGGGTGTCGTTGGCCAGCCGGATCGCGTCCTGCTCGTCGGTGAAGGGCAGGAGTACGGCCACGGGTCCGAAGATCTCCTCCCGGGCCGCCTCGGAGTCGTGCCGCTCCCCCGTGAGGACGGTCGGCGCGAACCAGAAGCCGGGCCCTTCGGGGGCGCTGCCGCGCAGGCCCGGGGCGTCGTCCGGCACGAACGACCGTACGCGCTCCAGCTGCTGACGGGAGATCAGCGGCCCCATCTGTGTCTTCTCGTCGGCCGGATCGCCCACGACGACGGCGGCCAGCGCGTCGGCGAGCAGCTCGCGGACCTCGTCGTACACGGACTCCTGGACCAGGATGCGGGTGCGGGCGCAGCAGTCCTGGCCGGAGTTGTCGAGGAAGGAGAAGGGGTCGACGGCGGTCTTGAGGTCGGCGTCGGCGAAAACGATGTTCGGGCTCTTGCCGCCGAGTTCGAGGGTGACCGGCTTGATCCGGCGGGCGCAGCGTTCCATGACGTCCCGCCCGGTGCGGGTGGAGCCGGTGAACACGATCTTGGCGACGCCGGGGTGCTCGACGAGAGCGGTCCCGGCGACCGGTCCGTGGCCCGGCAGCACCTGGAACAGACCCTCCGGCAGCCCTGCCTCCAGGGCGAGTTCGGCGAGCCGCAGGGCGGTCAGCGGGGTCGTCTCGGCGGGCTTGAGGATCACCGCGTTGCCGGCGGCGAGCGCCGGGGCCGTACCCCAGGCGGCGATGGGCATGGGGAAGTTCCAGGGCGCGATGATCCCGACGACGCCGAGCGGTTCGAGGATCGTGACGTCGAGGCCGCCGGACACCGGGATCTGGCGGCCGTTCAGGCGCTCCACTCCCCCGGCCGCATAGGCGAGCAGGTCACGGACGTTCCCGGCCTCCCAGCGGGCGTTGCCGAGGAGGTGACCGGCTTCCCGGACCTCCAACCGAGCGAGTTCCTCGACGTGTTGGTCGACGACGTCGGCGAACCGGCGCAGCAGCCGGGCGCGGTCGGCGGGGGCGGCCCCGGCCCACTTCACCTGTGCCGCGGCGGCCCTGGCGACGGCCGCGTCCACGTCGGCCGCGGAGGCCGCCGGGACGGTGGCGACGACCTCCTCGGTGGCCGGGTTGAGGACGGTCAGCTCATGCTCGTACGACAACGAAGAACCTTTCACAGACACTCGGGATCACAGACACTCGGGATCACAGGCGTTCGAAGGAGCGGCGCAACTCCCAGTCGGTCACCGCCGCGTCGAAGGCTTCGAGTTCGACGCGGGCCATGTTGCTGTAGTGCGCCACGACCTCGTCGCCGAAGGCCGCCTTGGCGATCGGGCTGTTCTCCCAGAGCTCGGCGGCCTCGCGCAGGGTGGTCGGGACATGGGCGAAGTCGGCGGTGTAGGCGTTGCCGGCGCACGCCTCGGGCAGCTCCAGCTTCTGCTCGATGCCGTAGAGCCCGGCTGCCACCAGCCCGGCGACGGCGAGGTGCGGATTGACGTCACCGCCCGGCAGCCGGTTCTCGAAGCGCAGGGAGCGGCCGTGGCCGACCACCCGCAGCGCGCAGGTCCGGTTGTCGTGGCCCCACGCGACGGCCGTGGGGGCGAAGGAGCCCGGCTGGAACCGCTTGTAGGAGTTGATGTTGGGGGCGTAGAGGAGCGAGAAGTCCCTCAGGGCCGCGAGCTGCCCGGCGAGGAAGTACCGCATCACGTCCGACATCCCGTCGGGGCCCGCCATCGCGTTGTTTCCGGCGGCGTCGGCGAGCGAGAGGTGGATGTGGCAGGAGTTGCCCTCGCGCTCGTTGTACTTGGCCATGAAGGTGAGCGACACGCCCTCCTGGGCGGCGATCTCCTTGGCACCGGTCTTGTAGATCGCGTGCTGGTCGCAGGTGACCACGGCCTCGTCGTACTTGAACACGATCTCGTGCTGGCCCGGGTTGCACTCGCCCTTGGCGGACTCGACGGTGAGGCCGGCGCCGGTCATGTCGTTGCGGATGCGCCGCAGCAGTGGCTCGATGCGGCCGGTCCCGAGCACCGAGTAGTCGATGTTGTACTGGTTCGCCGGTGTCAGCCCCTGGTAGCCCGCGTCCCAGGCCTGCTCGTAGGTGTCCCTGAAGACGATGAACTCCAGCTCGGTGCCGACCTGGGCGGTGTAGCCGAGCTCGGCGAGCCGCTCCAGTTGGCGGCGCAGGATCTGGCGGGGCGCGGCGACGACCGGGGAACCGTCCTCCCAGGCGAGGTCGGCGATGATCATGGCCGTGCCGGCGTTCCAGGGGACGCGGCGCAGGGTGGAGAGGTCCGGGTGCATGGCGAAGTCGCCGTAGCCGCGGTCCCAGGAGGACATGGCGTAGCCCTCGACGGTGTTCATCTCGGTGTCGACGGCGAGGAGGTAGTTGCAGCCCTCGGTGCCGTGGTGGAGGACCTCGTCGAGGAAGAAGCGGGCGGCGAACCGCTTGCCCTGGAGCCGCCCTTGCATGTCGGGGAAGGCCAGGACGACGGTGTCGATCTCACCGCTCGCGACAAGGGCGTGCAGCTCCTCGACGCTCAGCGGGGGTGTGCGATCTGCCACGGGAGAGCTCCTTCGGGCTTCTGCGCTTTTTTCGGCCGGGCCGGAAGCCATAAGGTATTGCGGAGAACCATTGCTTGGGAAGGGGGTACGACGGGATGTCGCTGGATCCGGAGGGCGACCTGGAGGACCGGTTGACGCCGGTGCTGCGGCCGGTACGGGCGGGCAACGGCTTCGAGGAGGCATTGGAGCAGATCCTGCAGGTCGTACGGCTCGGTCTGGTGCCGGGGGGTGAGCGGCTGCCGGCCGAGCGGGAGCTGGCGGAGCGGCTCGGGATCAGCCGGGTGACGCTGCGCGAGGTGTTGAAGGTGCTCCAGGACCAGGGGCTGGTGGAGTCGCGGCGCGGTCGGTACGGCGGGACGTTCGTGCTGCGGAAGTCGGACGCCGGCGGCGAGGACGAGCTGCGGCGGCGGATCTCCGCGGTCGACATCGAGGACGTGCTCCGGTTCCGCGAGGTGCTGGAGGTGGGGGCGGCGGGTCTGTGCGCTGCGCACGGGCTCGCCGACGACCAGGCGGAACGGCTGCGCGAGGCGCTGGCCCGCACCCAGGACGCTCCGCTGGCGGACTATCGGCGCCTGGACACGATGCTGCACCTGACGCTGGCCGAGCTGTGCGGCTCACCGTCGCTGACCGCGCAGTACGCGGCGGTCCGGGCCACGGTGAACGACCTGCTGGACTGCATCCCGCTCCTCGTCCGCAACCTCGAACACTCCCAACGCCAGCACACCGCGCTGGTGGAGGCGGTGCTGGACGGGGACGCGGACGGGGCGCGGGAGATGATGCGCGAGCACTGCGGCGGGACGGCGGCACTGCTCAGGGGGTTCCTGGCGTGACGGCGCCTTCCGTGCGGCCTGGGGGTCTTGCCTCCGCGGGCATCTCTCGACAAAGGTATGGAAACAATCCTTTGCCGGACCGGGAGGGCGCATGGCGGGCAGGCCGCTGATCGGCATCAGTACGTATCTGGAGGCCGGGGCACGCTGGGGTGTGTGGGAGCTGGCGGCGGCGCTGCTGCCCGTCGGGTATCCGCGGCTCGTGCAGCGGGCGGGCGGGCTGGCCGCGATGCTTCCGCCGGACGCGCCCGAGCATGCCGCCGGGGCCGTGGCGCGCCTCGACGGGCTGGTGATCGCGGGCGGCCCGGACGTCGAGCCGGTGCACTACGGCGCCGAGCGCGAGCCCCGTACCGGGCCGCCGGCACCGGAGCGCGACGCCTGGGAGCTCGCCCTCATCGACGCGGCCCTCGCCGCGGGCATCCCGCTGCTCGGCATCTGCCGGGGCATGCAGCTGCTGAACGTCGCCCTCGGCGGCACGCTCGTCCAGCACATCGAGGGGCACGCGGAGGTGGTCGGTGTCTTCGGGTGGCACTCCGTGAAGCCGGTGCCGGGGACGTTGTACGCCGGTGTCGTCCCGGAGGAGACGTCCGTACCGACATACCACCATCAGGCCGTGGACCGTCTGGGCACCGGTCTCCTCGTATCGGCGCACGCACCGGACGGCACGGTGGAAGCCGTGGAACTGCCTTCCTCCGACTGGGTGTTGGGGGTGCAGTGGCATCCGGAGATGGGTGACGATCTGCGGGTGGTACGGGGGCTGGTGGAGGCGGCGGGGGCCTGAACCGGGGTCTATCCGATCCGGCCTCGCAGCCAGTTCGACGCCGCTTCGCCCTGCGCGCGCTGGAAGGCGCGGACGGTGGGGATGCCCGGCGGCGGGGGCTGCAGCGACTGGTGGACGAAGTAGCCGGCGAGGCCCGCGAGGGCGGCGGTGACGGCGTCCGGGTCGGCGTCGCGGCCCAGTGGGTGCGCGGTGAAGAGCTCCTGCGGGTCGGGGCCTCCCTGGGCTCTGACGCACGGGAGCATGAGGAGCAGGTCGAGCCATGCGGCACCGCGGACGACATGCGGCCAGTCGACGAAGACGACGCGGCCGTCGTCGGTGAGCAGCATGTTGTCGGCGCGCAGGTCGCCGTGGGCGAGGGTGTCGCCAAAGACTGCCTCGGGCCAGGGGGCGGCCAGCTCGGCGAGGTGCGGAAGGTGGGCGGCGGTCCAGGGGTCGAGGTCCGGGTGTGTCTCCTCCAGGAGCCGCCGCCAGCCGCCGTATGTGCCGACGGCGGACGCGGAGGCGGGGGGCGCGTCGCGCACGGGGGACGGGGTGAGGGTCCGGGCGAGGTCTGTCACCGCGTCGAGGACGCGTCTCAACTCCGGCTGCCGCCAGGGCACGTGGGGCTGGCGGCCTGACACGTCCTCGAAGACCAGAGCCACCCAGGTGCCGTCGTCGTAGGTGCCGAGGAGGCGAGGTGCGGGGACGGCGGGTGGGAGGGCGGCTGCGTAGCGGGCTTCTCTGCGGTGGAACACGGGTCCCGTGGCGTTGGTGTCCGCGCTGACGGCCTTGACGAAGGCACGGCGGCCTCGGGCGGTGCGGATGCGCGCCGCGGCGCCCGGGGAGAAGCCGCCGGGTTGAGTGGTGGCGTGGGTGACGGGTTCACCGAGGATGTCGGCCACGGCGTCGCGGACCCGGGGTGGGAGCTCTTCCCAGGGAGTGCGGGCGCCTGCGGCGGGCGGGGCGGTGGGTGGCATGTACAGCATGGTGCGGGTCGGCCGCGGTGGCGGGCCAGGAGTTTTTCGCCGGCGCTGCCCCTACCCCCGCGTCAGCGACAGCAGTTCCCTGGCCGGACCCACCGGTCGATGCCCCGTCGGCCACACCGCCCGCAAGTCCCGTGCCAGGGACACGCCTTCCACCGGCACCCGCACCAGCCGACGCATCGCCAGCTCCTCCCCCACCGCCAGCTCGCTCAGTACCGCCGGCCCCGCGCCGCTCACGACCGCCGCCTTCACCGCGGTGGTGGACGACAACTCGATCAACGGCCGCGCCAGTCCGCCCAGCGCCGCGTCCAGGACCTGCCGCGTCCCCGAACCCTTCTCCCGCAGGATCAACGGCGTCGCCGCCAACTCGTCCGCCGCCAGCGGCCGTCGGCGGCGGGCCCAGGGGTGGGCCGGGGCCGTCACCACGATCAGGTGGTCGTGGGCGATCACGACCGAGTCGAGGCCCGTCGGTACGTTCAGGCCCTCCACGAACCCCAGGTCCGCCTCGTCCGCCAGCAGCCGGGAGGCCACCGCCGCCGAGTTGCCGGCCAGCAACGACACCGCCGTGTCCGGACGTTGGGCGCGCAACGCCAACAGCCAGCCCGGCAGCAGATACTCCGCGATCGTCATGCTCGCCGCCACCCGCAGCCGCGAGTCCCGCCGGTCCCGCAACGCCTGCGCCCCCGCGTCGAACGCCTCCGCGGCCTCCACGATCCGCCGCGCCCAGTCCGTCACCAGCGCGCCCGCGTCCGTGAGACGGGAGCCGCGCGGTGAGCGGTCCACCAGCGCCACACCCAACTGACGTTCCATCGAGCGAATGCGACTGCTGGCCGCCGGCTGGGTGATGCCGATCTCCCGCGCCGCCGCACCCAGGCTGCCGAGCCGGGCCACCGCCAGCAGCAGTTCCAGCGCCCCCAGGTCGGGGACGCGGTGCGCCAGCATGCCACCGGGGGTCGAGGGAGAGCCCTCCCGCTCACTGCTCATAAATCCAGTTTATGTCCTCATAGAGGCGTCGTCCCTGGTGGCAGCCGCACAACCGCGCGATCGTCGCATCATGGTCACCGCAGCCCAGCCTCTTCTCCCCCGTGCCACCGCACGATCCCCGCGTGCCATCGCCGTCCGTCACCTCGGACCCAACTGGTACGCCACCGTCATGGGCACCGCCATCGTCGCCACCGCCGGAGCCGGACTGCCCCTCTCCGTTCCCGGTCTGCGCACCGCCCTCACCGGCGTCTGGGCGCTCTCCCTCGCCCTTCTCGTCGTCCTGCTCTGCGCCCGCGCCCTGCACTGGACCCACCACCGGGACCAGGCCCG
This sequence comes from Streptomyces sp. WM6386, assembly GCF_000972385.1. GTDB lineage: Bacteria > Actinomycetota > Actinomycetes > Streptomycetales > Streptomycetaceae > Streptomyces. The sequence continues at coordinate 49,384 of NZ_JXTE01000059.1, read as the reverse complement.
CGCCCATCTCCTCGACCCGGCCATGGCGCCCTTCTACGGCTGTCTCTCCATGGCCCTCCTCGCCGTCGGCGGCGGCGCCCTCACCGTCGGCTCCGGCTGGATCGGCACGCGAGCCGCGGTCGCTCTGGACGCCGTGCTGTTCACCGCCGGCACGGCCATCGGACTCACCGCGGCCGTCGCCGTCCCGTACCTCATGGCCGTACGCCATCGGATCGAGCCGTCACAGGCCACTCCCGTGTGGCTGCTGCCGCTCGTCGCGCCCATGGTGTCGGCCGCGCTCGGGCCGCTGCTCGTGCCCCATCTCCCGGCCGGGCAGGCGCGGGAGACCCTGCTGCTCGCGTGCGTGGCGATGTTCGGGATCAGCCTCCTCGCGACCCTGCTCATGCTGCCGCTCGTCTTCGGACGGCTCATCACCGGCGGTCCGCTGCCCCTGGCCCTCACCCCGACCCTGTTCCTGGTGCTGGGCCCGCTCGGGCAGTCCACCACCGCCGTCGACAAGTTCGCGGACGTCGCGCCCGGTGTCGTACCGACGCCGTACAGCGGCGGCTTCGGCGTCCTCGCCGTGCTCTACGGCGTGCCGGTCATGGGGTTCGCGCTGCTCTGGTTCGCGCTCGCCACCACGCACGTCCTGCGCGCCCGGCGGGAGGGCATGGGGTTCGCGATGACGTGGTGGGCCTTCACCTTCCCGGTCGGCACCTGTGTCACCGGGGCGGAGGGGCTGGCCCGGCACACCGGGCTGCTCGCCTTCCAGTGGCTCGCCGTCGTGCTGTACGTCGTTCTCGTGGCCGCCTGGGCCGTCGCCGCCCTGCACACCGCGCGCGGGCTGCTCAGCGGTGCGCTGCTCGCAGGGCCTTCGTCAGCACCCGTGGCGCTTCGCTGAGGGACGGGCCGTACCAGGTGAGGTGCCTGCCGCTGACGAGGGCGCAGGGCAGTTTGGGGAACGCCTCCGGGCCGTCGTCCGCGGTGAAGCGGTAGGGCTCGTCAGGGAGGACGACGACGTCCGGTGCGGCCGCGTTCAGCTCGTCGATCGGGATCCGCGGATAGCGCTCGGGGTGCGTCGCGTACACATGGTCCACGCCCAGACGCGCCAGCACGTCACCGGCGAAGGTGTCGCGTCCCAGCACCATCCAGGGGCGGCGCCAGATCGGGACCACGGCCGTCGTCCGGTACGACGGTTGCGGCAACGCCTGCCACGCCGACTCCGCCTCGTCCAGCCAGCACGGGCGTGTCCGCGCACCGCACGCCTCCAGGACCCGCGCCAGTTCCCGGAAGGCCTGCGGGACGTCCCTCACCTCGGTCACCAGGACCTCGACGCCCGCCTCGCGCAGGGCGGCGAGGTCCGGCTCCCGGTTCTCCTCCTCGTTGGCGATCACCAGGTCGGGGGCGAGGGCGAGGACGCGGTCGGGCCTGGGGTTCTTGGTGCCGCCCACGCGCGCGACGTCGAGGTCCGCCGGGTGGGTGCACCAGTCCGTGGCGCCGACCAGGGCACCGGGGGCGGAACGGGCCACCGCCTCCGTCAGGGAGGGGACGAGGGAGACGACCCTCACTGCCCGACCCTCACGTGCGCGGCCGGTCCCGGACCGCCTCGATGTGCTCGGCCACCGCGACGACCACGACCCGGGTCTCGGGCACGGTCGCCCGCCACCGGTGCCGTACCCCACCGGTGAGGTAGAGCGTGTCGGCGCGGCCGAGCCGGTACGCCCGGCCCTCCGCCTCGATCTCCACCGCGCCGTCGGCGACGTACATCAACTGGTCGTTGCGGAACTGGAATTCACGGCCGGCGTCATGGTCACCGGTGAACTCCTGGGCATGCATCTGATGGTGACCACGCACCAGGGAACGCACCCGGGTCCGGCACTCCGGCTCGGTGTCGTCGGCGCGCACGACGTCGACGCTGCACGCCGGGTCGGCGGCGGCGAGGAGTTCCACGGCGGTGGTGCGCAGGGCGTCGGCCACCTTCTCCAGGGAGCTCTGACTGGGCCGCGCCCGCTCGTTCTCGATCTGGCTCAGGAAGGGCACCGACAGGCCGCTGCGTTCGGCCACGACGGCGAGGGTGAGCTCCAGCGCACGACGTCGCCGCCTGACGGCCGCGCCGACCCGCAAGGGTTGTTCTTTGTGGTCGCCCATCGCTCCGGCTCCCTCCTTCGCCCGTCGGTCCGTTCACACTCTCTGATGAGTTGTCTGCACCCTACGCATGTTCGGCAAACCGTTTCATGCGCCCGTCACATTGCCGTAAACCCCGTGCGGGCCATCTCGCCAACTCCGGCCAGTAGATCAGCTCTCCACCCGCTCCGTGCGGGGTTTGCGCCGTCAGGACGAACCGGCTGACCACGACCGACCCATGAGGCTCAGGGGGCGGCATAGCTCTATGTGGTTGTCCGGATCCTTCTCATGGACCGCGTACGGATGCGCGGGCCCCGGACATGCCCGAGGGGCGGGCCTCGCCACACGCCGTCAGGTCGCGTGGGGAGCCCGCCCCTCGGGCGGCTTCGACAGGGCGGCTACTGCGGAGTCATCCGCTCCGTGACGTCCGGGTGCTCCTTCAGCCAGGCGGCGACGGCCTCTTCCTCGTGGCCCTGGCCCCGCTGGTTGATCTCGGCCTCCAGGGTGCCGAGCTCGTCCTCGCTCATCCGGAAGTTCTTGATCCACTTGGTGAGCTGCGGGTACTGCTCGGGGAACTTCTCGTTGGCGATGGTCCGGATCGTGTTGCCCTCGCCGAAGAGCTTCTTGTCGTCCTTCAGCTTGGTCAGGTCGTACTGGCTGTACGCCCAGTGCGGCGACCAGAGCACGACTGCCACGGGCTGCTTCTTGGCGTACGCGCGCTTGAGCTCGGCCAGCATCGCGGGCGTGGAGCCGTCGACGACGTCGTACTCCTTGTCCAGGCCGTAGCCCGGCAGGACCTTCTTCTTGAGGAGGTTCATCTCGCCGGTGCCCGGTTCGATGCCGATGATCCTCCCGTCGAAGAGGTCGGCCTTGCCCTTGAGGTCCTCGTACGACTTGACGCCCTTGACGTACGAGGGCACCGCGACCTCCAGCGAGGTCGGTTCGTACCAGGTGCCGAGGTCGGCGAGTCTGTCCTTGTTCTTGTCCCAGTAGTTCGCCTGCGCGTACGGCAGCCAGGCGTCGAAGTTGAGATCGAGGTCCCCGGAGGCGAGGCCGGTGTAGACCGGGCCGACGTCCATCTGCTTGAGGTTCAGCTTGTAGCCGCGCCGCTCCAGGACGTTCTTCCAGAGGTAGGTGACGGCGATGTCCTCGTCCCAGGGGAACCAGGCCACGTCGACGGGCCGCTTCGCCTCGGCGGGGGCGGCGGTGCCGGCGACCGGTGCGAGCTTGTCGAGCACACCGGGGTTGGCCTTCAGCCAGGCGCGTACGGCGTCCTGCTGCTTGCCCTTGCCCGCCTTGTTGATCTCGGCTTCCAGACCGGTGAGCTGCTTCTCGCTCATCCTGAAGTCCTTCAGCCACTTGGCGACGACCGGGTTGTCGTCGGCGAAGCCCTTGCGGGCCACCGTGTGCACCCCGTCGCCCTTGCCCCAGGAGCCCTTCGGGTCCTTGAGCTTCTTCAGCTTGTAGTCGCTGTACGCCCAGTGCGGCGACCAGAGCGTGACGACGACCGGTTCCTGCTTGCTGTACGCCCGCTTCAGCTCGGCCAGCATCGCCGGCGTGGAGCTGTCGACGACCTTGTACTCCTTGTCGAGGCCGTAGTCCTTGAGGACCTTGCTCTTGAGCAGGCCCATCATTCCGGCGCTGGACTCGATGCCGGTGATCTTCCCGCCGAACTCGGCGGACCTGCCCTTGAGGTCCGCCAGGGAGTCGATGCCCTTCATGTACGAGGGGACGCTCAGCTCCAGGGAGGTCGGGCCGTACCAGGAGCCCAGGTCGTCGAGCCGGTCGCCGTACTTCTTCCAGTACTCGGCGTGGGTGGTCGGGAGCCAGGCGTCGGTCTGGAAGTCGACGTTGCCGGAGGCCAGGGAGGTGTAGAGGGGGCCGGCGTCGAGCTGCTTGGCGTCCACCTCGAAGCCGCGTTCCTCCAGGAGCTCCTTCCAGAGGAAGGTGGAGGCGACGCCCTCGTCCCAGGGGATGTAGCCGATGCTGACCTTCTTGCCCTGACCGACGTTCTCGCCGACCGGGGTGGCGCTGTCGTCCTTGCCGCCGAACATCCCCATGCCGCCCGCGACGAGGGCGAGGACCACCACGCCGATGACGGCGACCTGCGGACGGGGGCGGTAGGACCAGATCTTCAGGCCCTGTGCGGCGCGTGCCTTGGCGGCGGCGCGGCGGCCCAGCGGGGAGACCTGGGTACCCAGGGCGCCGGTCATGCGGTCGAGGTAGATCGCGAGGATCACGATGGCGACGCCCGCCTCGGACCCGAGGCCCACGTCGAGCTGTCCGATGGCCTCGTTGACGCGTCCGCCGAGGCCGCCGGTGCCGACCATGCCGGCGATCGCGGCCATGGACAGGCCGAGCATGATGACCTGGTTGACGCCGGCCATGACGGTGGGCAGGGCGAGCGGGAGCTGGACCCGCAGGAGGGTGTCCCTGGGAGTCGTGCCGAACGCCTCGGCCGCCTCGACCAGTTCCTTGTCGACCTGGCGGATGCCCAGCTCGGTCATGCGCACGCCGGGGGCGAGCGCGAAGATCAGGGTGGCGACGATGCCCGCGGAGGCGCCGGTGCCGAAGAAGAGGATCGCCGGGATGAGGTAGATCATCGCGGGCAGCGTCTGCATGAAGTCCAGGACCGGCCGGACCAGTCCGCTGACGCGGTCGGAGCGGGCCGCCCAGATGCCGACGGGCACGGAGATCACCAGGGCGATGATCGTGGCGACGAGGACCAGCGAGAGGGTCACCATCGCGTCGTCCCACAGTTCGAGGGAGTCGATGAAGGCGAAGCCCGCGAAGGTGAGGACGCCGGCCGTGGTGCCGCGCAGCCAGAAGGCGATGACGGCGAAGATGCCCGCGAGGAGCAGGGGCTGGGGCGCCTGGAGGACGGCGTCGATACCGTCGTAGGTGCCGGTGAAGACGGTCTTGAGGAAGTCGAAGAGCCAGGCCATGTGGCCGAGCAGCCAGTCGACCGCGTCGTTGACCCAGTCGCCGAGCGGGATCCTAGGCACGGGCCACCGCCTTGTCGCCGCCCTTGTCCCGGGGCGAGTCGCAGGCAACCGGTTCGGACTGCTCGTCGCCGAGGAACGCGACGAGGCGTTGTCGCGGGACGCGGCCGACGAGTTTCCCGGTCTTGTCGAGGACGGCGACGGGGTGTGTCAGCCGGGCGCTGATCGCGCAGAGTTCGGTGAACGGGGTGTCCGGTGTCGCGGTCTCGCAGCGACAGCTGACCTCGTCACCGACGACGTCCGGGTCCATGACGGCGCCCGCGGTCAGGACCCGCGAGCGGTCGACGTCCTGGGTGAAGGAGGCCACGTAGTCGTCGGCGGGCCGGACCAGGATGTCCTCCGCGGTGCCGATCTGGACGATACGGCCGTCGCGCATGACGGCGATGCGGTCGCCCAGGCGCATGGCCTCGTTGAGGTCGTGGGTGATGAAGACGATGGTCTTCTTCAGGGTCTTCTGGAGCTCCAGGAGCTGGTCCTGCATGTCGCGGCGGATCAGCGGGTCGAGGGCGCTGAAGGACTCGTCCATGAGGAGCAGGTCGGCGTCGGTGGCCAGCGCGCGGGCCAGGCCGACGCGCTGCTGCATGCCGCCGGACAGCTCGTCGGGCCAGGACTTCTCCCAGCCGGCCAGACCGCACAGGGCCAGGGCCTCGGTGGCGCGCTTCTCGCGCTCGGCGCGGGGGACGCCCTGTACGGCGAGACCGTAGGCGGCGTTCTCCAGGACGCTGCGGTGCGGGAAGAGCGCGAAGTGCTGGAAGACCATGCTGATCTTCCTCGCCCGGACCGCGCGCAGGTCGCGGTCGCCGAGCGCGGTCAGGTCCTGACCGTCGAAGCGGACGTGTCCGGCGGTGGGTTCGAGGAGGCCGTTGAGCATGCGCAGCAAGGTGGACTTGCCGGATCCGGACAGGCCCATGACGACGAAGATCTGGCCGGGCTCCACGGTGAAGGAGGCGTCGACGACCGCGGCGGTGGTGCCGTCGGCGCGCAGCTCCTCCCGGTCGGCTCCATCGCGCAGTCTCTCGACTGCCTCACTCGGTCGTCTGCCGAACACCTTGTAGAGATGTTCGGCCTCTAGGCTGGCTGACACGCGTACCTCTTGGCTCGGGGGCGGGGGTCAGTGGCGGCGCCTGCCCTCGACCGACCAGGCCAAACGCCCAAGTGGTTCAGTTCACAACCAGTCCGTGGGATCGCCGTGGAGGCTTCACATCGCTGGGGACCCGTGACTGTCGGCGCCGTACGGCATGATGCGAGGCGTGACCGGACGACTCATGCTCCTCGACACCGCCTCCCTCTACTTCCGCGCCTACTTCGGCGTCCCGGAGTCCGTGAAGGCCCCGGACGGCACGCCGGTGAACGCCGTGCGCGGGCTGCTGGAATTCATCGACCGCCTGGTGAAGGACCACCGCCCCGACGAGCTGGTGGCCTGCATGGACGCCGACTGGCGTCCTCAGTGGCGAGTCGACCTGATCCCCTCCTACAAGGCGCACCGCGTCGCCGAGGAGCGCGAGGTGGGGCCGGACGAGGAGGAGGTGCCGGACACCCTGTCGCCGCAGGTCCCGGTCATCGAGGAGGTCCTCGACGCGCTCGGCATCGCGCGCGTGGGCGTCGCGGGGTACGAGGCGGACGATGTGATCGGCACGTTCACCGCTCGGGCCAAGGGCCCGGTCGACATCGTCACCGGGGACCGCGATCTGTACCAGCTGGTGGACGACGGGCGCGGGGTGCGGGTGCTGTACCCGCTCAAGGGCGTGGGTACCCTCCAGCTCACGGACGAGGCGTGGCTGCGCGAGAGGTATGGGGTCGACGGGCGGGGGTACGTGGATCTGGCGCTGCTGCGCGGCGACCCGAGCGACGGTCTGCCGGGGGTGCCCGGTATCGGGGAGAAGACGGCCGCCAAGCTGCTGGCCGAGTTCGGCGATGTCGCCGGGATCATGGCGGCGGTCGACGACCCGAAGGCCAAGCTCACGCCCTCGCAGCGCAAGCGTCTGGACGAGTCCCGGCCCTATGTCGCGGTGGCGCCCAAGGTCGTTCGAGTGGCGGACGACGTGCCGCTGCCGGACGTCGACACGGCGGTGCCGCGCGGCCCGCGTGATCCGGCGGCGGTGGAGCGGCTGGCGGCGCGCTGGGGGCTGGGCGGGTCGCTTCAGCGGCTGCTGACGACCCTGGCACCGTAAATCATGTTCTCTTCTGAGTGAATGAGCTTCTCTTCAGGAGGAATCCATACTCTCCGCAATGGCTTAATCTTGGCCTCATACAAGGGGTGTTAAGTAGGGGAAGATGCTAACTTAGGTAAGCCTAAGCGAAGAGTCAGGGAGGCCGCCATGGCAGAACGACCGGGACGCAAGCCGCGGAAGCCGCATTCCGCTCAGGTCGTCCGCACCGAGCGGCTGACCCCGCACATGCAGCGTGTGGTGCTCGGAGGTGAGGGTCTCGCCGACTTCTCGGCGGACACCTGCTCCGACCACTATGTGAAGCTGCTGTTCCCGGCCGGGGGTGCGACCTACCCGGAGCCCTTCGACATGGAGCGCATCCGCGAGGAGTTCCCGCGCGAGCAGTGGCCGGTGACGCGGACGTACACCGTGCGCCACTGGGATGCCGAACACCGTGAGCTGACCCTGGACTTCGTGATCCACGGCGACGAGGGCCTCGCCGGCCCCTGGGCGGCCGGCGTGCAGCCGGGCGAGACCGTCCGGTTCAGCGGCCCGGGCGGCGCCTACACCCCCGATCCGGCCGCCGACTGGCATCTGCTCGCCGGGGACGAGAGCGCGCTGCCCGCGATCGCCCGCTCCCTGGAGGTGCTGCCCGACGGCGCCACGGCGTACGCCTTCATCGAGGTCTCCGGGCCCGAGGAGGAGCAGAAGATCGACTCCGATGTGGAGGTCGTCTGGCTGCACCGCGGGGACCGGCCGGTCGGCGAGGCGCTGACCGAGGCCGTGCGGGCGCTGGAGTTCCCGGCGGGCCGGGTGCACGCCTTCGTCCATGGCGAGGCGCACTGCGTGAAGCAGCTGCGGCACCTGCTGCGCGTCGAGCGCGAGATCGCGCGCGAGGACCTGTCGATCTCCGGGTACTGGCGGCTCGGCCACAACGAGGACGGCTGGCAGGCCTCGAAGCGGGACTGGAACGCACGGATCGAGGCGGAGCAGGAGAGCACGCCCGCCTAGTCCGCTGGGGCAGATAGGCGGTGTGGGAGGGCGCAGCGGCGCCCTCCCACACCGCTACACGGACCGCTGGTACGACCGGAACGTCCGGATCGACAGCCACACCGCCGCCACCGCCAGCGCCGACAGCGCACCGCCCCGGACGAGCACATCACTCCAGTCGGGGTTCTCGGACAGCGCCGAACGCCCCGCCACCATCGCCCAGTCGAGCGGGTTGAAGTCGGCGATGTGCCGCATCCACCCCGGCATCTGGGCGGGCGCCATGAAGGCGGAGGACAGGAACGTCAGCGGCAGCAGCAGGAACGTGTTGATCCCGATGATCGACTCCCGCTCCCGCACCAGCATGCCCAGCGCGTTGGACAGCGCCCCGAAGACCGTGCCCAGCAGCACCGAGGCGAGCACCAGGACCGCGATCCCGACGATCCCGCCCGGATAGTCCGCCCCGCCCAGCAGCCCGAGCAGCACGATGATCACCGACTGCGCGGCGGTGACCAGGCCGTTGTTGACGACGTTGCCGTTCATCAGCGCGGCCCGGCTGACCGGGGTGGTCAGGAAGCGGTCCAGGGTGCCGCGCTGGATCTCGTCGAGCGTGGTCATCCCGGCCCACATGTTGGAGCTCAGCGCGCTCATCACGACCACGCCGGGGACGAGGTAGTCGAGATACGAGGTGGCGCCGAAACCGCCGAGCTCGACGACCTCGCGGAACAGACTGCCGAACAGGAACAGCCAGATCACCGGCTGGATCAGAGTGATGACCGCGTACGCGGGCTGCCGTGCGAACACCATGAGTTGACGCTGCGTCATGTACCAGGTCTGGGAGACGGCGGTGCTCATCGGGCACCTCCCGCGAGGGCGAGGCCGTCAGGCCGGCCGGCTTCCCCCGCTCCCTCGGCCGCCTCGGCTTCCGAGTAACGGCGGCCGGTGTAACGCAGGTACACGTCGTCGAGCGAGGGGCGGGCCACGGTCGCTGCGGCGACATCGACTCCGGCGCGCTCGAGTGCGCCCAGGAGGGCGGGCACCGCCGCCGCTCCGTCGTCGGCGCGGACGCTGACCCGGTGCCCGTCGACCAGGACCTCGTGCACGCCCGGCAGTCCGCCGAGGGCGCTCCTGAGCAGCGTACGGCCGGCTTCGCCGAGGCCGGAGCGGAGCTCCAAGTGGACGGCGTCGCCGTGGAGTTCACCCTTGAGGGAGTCCGGGGTGCCCTCGACGACGACCCGGCCGCGGTCGACGATGGCGACGCGCTCGGCGAGCCGGTCGGCCTCTTCGAGATAGTGCGTGGTGAGCAGGATGGTCAGCCCCTCCTCGCCGGAGAGCCGGCCGATCTCGTCCCACATCGCGCTGCGGGCCTCGGGGTCGAGACCGGTGGTGGGCTCGTCGAGGAAGAGCACCTCGGGGCGGTGCACCAGGCCGAGGGCGACGTCGAGGCGGCGCCGCATACCGCCGGAGTAGCCCTTGGCCCGACGGTCCGCGGCGTCGGTGAGGGTGAAGCGGTCCAGGAGCTCGGCGACGCGCCTGTCGAGGCCGGCTCCCCTCAACCCGTAGAGCCTGCCCTGCAGTCGGAGGTTCTCGCGGCCGGTGGCCCCGGGGTCGGCGCCGGAGTTCTGTGCGACCACGCCGATCGCGCGGCGCACTCGGCCCGGGTGGCGCAGCACGTCGTGCCCGGCGACGGTGGCCGTGCCGGAGTCGGGGCGGGCCAGGGTGGTGAGGATCTTGACAGTGGTGGACTTGCCCGCGCCGTTGGGGCCGAGAAGGCCGAAGACGGTGCCGGGTTCGACGGTGATGTCCATGCCGTTGAGGGCGGTGACATCACCCGGGTAGGTCTTGATCAGCTGACGCGCCGCGACTGCGGGCGCACGGGTGTTCATGACAGGTGCTCTCCTGGGTGAGCGGATGACAGCTGATCCGCGTGAGGAGCACCGGGCTATCCTGGGTGTGCCGCACCTCGATCGCCTGGATGTGCCTCACGGCGGATTCAGCTCGGGGTTCGAGGCCCCGGCGGGCTGCTCCAACAGCCGTGCCGGGGCCTGTTCTTCGTCAGGTCACGGTTCGTGGAAGCCCTTCCACTCCTCGATGCCGGGCAGTTCGCCCTTCCTGATCTCGTCGAGGAAGCCGCGGACCCATGCCGCTTCCGCCTCGATCATGTGGAGCTGGTACTCGTTCTCCACGAGGAAGAGCCGGGGCAGGGTCTCGTACAGCTTCTCCAGGGCGCCCCGGCCGGAGGCGATCCGGACCTCCAGGGCCTCGAGCCGCTCCTCCAGCAGTGAGATCACGTCGTCGGGGTGCAGCACGCCGAGCAGCGAGAGCCCGGTCTCGAAGATCGGGTACTCCTTGGCCGGGAAGGCGACCAGGTCCGACATCCACTCGGTGGTCTCCTGACGGCCGGCATCGGTGATGCCGTAGACCGTCCGCTCGGGCCGGTTGCCCTGCCGCTCCACGTCCGTGACCTCGACGAAGCCATGCTTTTCGAGGTTCTGCACGACCGTGTAGAGCGAGCCGTAGTTGATCTTCGTGCTGGAGTCCTTGCCCTGGCGGCGCAGGGTCTGGGCGATCTCGTAGGGATGCATCGGCTTCTGCCACAGGGTCGCCAGCACGGCGAGCGCCAGGGGGTTGCGGAGCTTGCGCCGCCTCATGGGCCGATTCACCTCACATCTCTACTTCGATCCGAATATTCGTAGCCGAATATATCGTGATCTACGACAGCCCGTCAATAGACACGATGTATCGCGTTTTGACGGCGTGCGCAAGGGAGGTGAGGACTTGGGCCCACCTTCGACATGGCCGCGTCACGCGGGCGAAACAGCGGCTCCCTAATTTCTGTCGCCCGACAGGAATTCAGCGCCCGCACCGCTGTCCCGCTCTTCCGCCGCCGAAGGCAGGTGCCGCCGTGACGACGACCAGCCCCTCCGAAGTCCGCCCCGATCCACCGCACTCCCCCGGCGACCACTCGCTCGCCGAGTTCGGCTACCGCCAGGAACTCCACCGCAGCCTGGGCCGGTACGCGTCGTTCGCGGCCGGGTTCTCCTTCATCTCCGTCCTGACGACGGTCTTCCAGTTCTTCGCCTTCGGGTACGCGTTCGGCGGCCCCGTCTTCTTCTGGGCCTGGCCGGCGGTGCTGGTCGGGCAGTTGCTGGTGGCCGCCTGCTTCGCGGAGCTGGCCGCGCGTTATCCGATCTCCGGCGCGATCTATCAGTGGTCGACACGGCTGTCGAACCTCACCTTCGGCTGGTTCGCGGGCTGGATCATGGTGATCGGGCAGATCGTGGTGGTCGCGGCGGCCGCGCTGGCACTGCAGATGGTGCTGCCGGCGATCTGGTCGGGCTTCCAGCTGATCGGCACCGATCCGGCGCCGACGTCGGCGGACGGCGCGGCCAACGCGGCGCTCCTGGGCGTGCTCCTGCTCGTGCTGACGACACTCGTGAACGTGCTCGACAACCGGGTGATGTCCGTGATCAACCGGGTCGGGGTGACGGCTGAGATCATCGGCGCGGTACTGATCGTCGTCCTGCTGCTCACCCACTCCGAGCGCACGCCCGGCATCACCTTCCACACCGAGGGCGCGGCCCAGTCCGGCCTGTTCGGTGCCCTGTTGGTGGGTTCCTTCACGGCGGCGTACGTCATGATCGGCTTCGACAGCGCGGGTGAGATGAGCGAGGAGACGCGCGATCCACGGCGCACCGCACCCCGCACGATCCTCACGGCACTCGGCGCGGCAGGCCTCCTGGGGGGTCTGATCGTGCTGGGCGGCCTACTGGCGGCGCCGAGCCTGACCGACGGTCGCCTGGCGGTCGACGGGCTGAGCTACGTCCTCACCAGCAGCCTGGGCGACGGGGTCGGCAAGCTGCTGCTGGCGGACGTGGTCGTGGCGATCGCGGTGGCGACCCTCGCCATCCAGACGGCGGCCTGCCGGATGCTGTTCTCCATGGCCCGCGACGGCCAACTCCCCTTCGCGGCCCGCCTCGCTCGCGTCCACCCCCGCACCGGTATGCCCAACGCTCCCGCCCTGGTGGTCGGTCTGCTCGCCGCGGCCCTGCTGCTCCTCAACTTCGCCTCCCCGGAGGCGTTCCTCGCCATCGGCACGACCTGCATCGTGATGCTGTACCTGGCGTACGCGATGGTCACCGGCCCCCTCCTGGTCGCCCGCCTCCGCGGCCGCTTCACCTCGCAGGGCACGGACGAAAGGGGCGGCAAGCTCTTCTCCCTGGGCCGCTGGGGAGTCCCGGTCAACGCCCTCGCCCTGCTCTACGGCCTGTTCATGACGATCAACCTGGCCTGGCCGAGGGCGGAGGTGTACGACCCGGCGGGCGGCCACTGGTACTTCCAGTGGTTCACGGTCCTGTTCCTGGGAGCGACGCTGGTACTGGGCGTGGCTTGGCGGCTCCTTTACAGGCAACGTCAGCAGTAGCGCCCCAAAGGGGCGCAGGGAACTGCGCGACCAGCCCCCACGGCGCCACACGCGACCGCCAACACATCGCCCCACCTCCTTAGTCGCCCCCGCCCACCGCCGGAGGCACCCCGTACTCTTGATCCCGATGAGACGGCGTACCGCTCCCCCGCCCTCCCCGCTGCCCCAGCGCGACGGGGTGGACCCGGTGCGGGTGCGCCTGCCGGGCGAGGGCGACTGGGCCACCGTGCGGGAGCACCTGGTGGAGCGGCTCAGGGGTGCGGGCGCCGGAGTCGTCGAGGGGATGTTCACCCGGGGGCTCATTGTCGGGGCGGACGGCACTCCCGTGGCACCCGATGCCGCGTACGTGCCCGGCATGTACGTGTGGTTCCACCGCGAGCTGCCGTACGAGGTGCCCGTGCCCTTCCCCCTGGAGCTCGTGCACCGCGACGAACACATCGTCGTCGTCGACAAACCGCACTTCCTCGCCACCACGCCGCGCGGCAGCCATGTCACCGAGACCGCGCTCGCGCGACTGCGCCGGGAACTCGGCATCCCGGAGCTCGGGGCCGCGCACCGGCTCGACCGGCTCACCGCCGGACTGGTGCTGTTCACGGTGCGGCCCGAGGAGCGGGGCGCCTACCAGTCCCTGTTCCGGGACCGGAAGGTGCGCAAGGAGTACGAGGCCGTCGCGCCCTACGATGCCGCGCTCGCCCTGCCTCGGACCGTGCGGAGCCGAATCGTGAAGGAGCGCGGGGTGCTGGCCGCCTATGAGGTCGAGGGCGAGCCGAACGCCGTCAGCCGTGTCGAACTCCTCGACCGGCGTGACGGGTTGGGCCGGTACCGGCTCACGCCCACCACCGGCCAGACACATCAGCTGCGCGTCCACATGAACGCCCTCGGCGTTCCCATCCTGGGTGACCCGTTGTATCCGGAGGTCGCCGCCCCCGTGCCGGCCGGGGAGTTCCGGCATCCGCTCCAACTACTGGCGCGGGCGCTGGACTTCACCGATCCGCTCACGGGGGTGGAGCACCGGTTCCGGAGCACTCGGGTGCTGGAGGCCTGGGCGGAGCACGGCGACCGGGCCGGTCAGTAACCCCGCCACCACCGCAGGAAGCGGCGCCAGGCGCCCATCGGGCGGGCCGGTTCGGGCGTCGGCGCCGGCTGCGGCGGGGCGGCGGGCTGGGGCTGGGGCTGGGGTTCGACGGCCGCGGGTTGCGGCCGCTCCGTGCCGACCTGCCAGTTGGGCCGCTGCTGCGGAACCGGGGCGTGGCCCGGCTTCTGCATGATGTCCTGCTGCGGCTTGGGCGCGAACCGGACGGGCAGTTCCACGAGGTGGCGCGAGGAGATCGACTGCCGCCACTCCAACTCGTCCTCGTCGCAGTCGAGCTGGACGTCCGGCAGCCGCATCAGCAACGCGTCGACGCCGGTGTCGGCGATGCCACGGGCGATGTCCTGACCGGGGCACTCGTGCGGGCCGCCGCCGAAGGCGAGGTGCGAGCGGTTGCCCTGCATGTTGGCTTCGAGGTCGGGCCGGACCCGTGGGTCGACGTTGCCCGGCGCGATGCCGAACAGCAGACCGTCGCCCTTGCGGATGCGCTGGCCGCCCAACTCCGTGTCCTGCTTGGCGTAGTAGGCGAAGACCGTGCTGAACGGCGGCTCGTCCCACAGCGACTGCTCGACCGCCTGCGGCACCGTCATCTGTCCGCCGTTGAGCTGGGCGCGGAAGCCCGGGTTGGTGAGCACCTCACGCAGGACGTTGCCGATGAGGTTGACCGTGGCCTCGTAGGCCGCCATGAGGACGAGCCACAGGTGGGTGGTGACCTCTTCGTCGGTGAGTTTCGCCGGGTGCAGGACGAGGTGGCTGGCGAAGTCGTCGCCAGGCTGCTTGCGGCGGCGTTCGGCGAGGCCCTGGAGAACACCCATGACGTAGGCCTGGCTGGAGTTGGCGGTCTCGGTGCCCTTGAGGAGGTCGCGGGTGGCCTGTACGAGCCGGTCGTTGTACTCCGCCGGCATGCCGAAGATCTCGCACATGATGGCCATCGGCAGGTGCTCGGCGAACTGGGCGATGAGGTCCGCGTCGCCCTGCTCGCAGAACTCGTTGACCAGGCGCTGGGTGTAGCGGTTGATGTGGCGCCGGATGGCGCGGTAGTTGATGGTCGACATGGCGCCGGTGACGGCGCCGCGCAGGCGCAGGTGCTCGTCGCCCTCGGCGTAGGAGCAGATGGGCGCCCAGGCGATGTGCGGCATCATCGGGTGGTCGGGCTTGACCATGCCCTCGATCTGCGGGGTCCAGATGCGGCTGTCCCGGCAGAAGTGCGAGGGGGTACCCACCATGTGGAGGTTCTCGGCGTGGCCGAGGACGATCCACATCGGTACGTCGTCGTGGAGGAGGACGGGCGCCACCGGGCCGTGTTCCTCGCGGAGTTTCTCGTAGAGGCCTTCGAGGTCCTGCGCCTCGGGGCCGTACAGCCGGTGCAGCCCGCCGGGGCCACGGCCGTGGGCGGGGCAGCCGGGAGGCGGGCCGGCCGTGGGGTCGGCACCGGTCAGGGATGGGGGTTCAGGCGTCACTGTGATCGCTCCGAAGTGGATCCGGTTGCTGGGGAGTTGAGGTCGGGTGAGGTCGCCGGGCGGTCAGGTGAGCCGGCCGGTCAGCGCGAGCGAGTGCAGGAAGCGCATCAGGGTCATCAGGGTGTCGCGGCTGGAGGCCCGGCGGCGTGCGTCGCACTCCACGATGGGGATGCCCTCGTCCAGGTCGAGCGCGCCACGCAGGTCCGCGATGGGGTAACGGGGCCCGTCCGGAAAGGAGTTGACGGCGACGATGAAGGGCACGCCGCGCTCCTCGAGCCGTCCTATGACGTCGAAGCTGACCTCCAGACGGCGGGTGTCGACCAGCACCACCGCACCGAGCGCGCCCTCGAACAGGCCGTTCCACAGAAACCAGAAGCGTTGCTGGCCGGGGGTTCCGAACAGATACAGCACGAGCTGGTCGGTGATGCTGATGCGGCCGAAGTCCATGGCCACGGTGGTGGCGGTCTTGGTCTCGGAGCCGTAGTTGTCGTCGACCCCGATCCCTGCCTGGGTCATGGTCTCCTCGGTGGTCAGCGGCCTGATCTCGCTGACCGACCCGACCATCGTCGTCTTGCCGACTCCGAAGCCGCCCACGATCACGATCTTCACCGCGGCCTGGGCCGTGTGCGGCAGTTGATCCTCTGTGCGTGGTCCGGGGATGGTGTCAGAGCCTTTGAAGTCCATGCATCACCGCTTCGAGAAGGGAACGGTCGGGGAGCGCCTGACGGACGATCGGGGCGCGCGCCGTCACCAGTTCGGCCGTCAGCATCTCCGTGAGCAGGACGGTCATCACACTGAACGGCAGGCTCAGATAGGCCGAGAGCTCGGCGACCGAGATCGGGGCCGTGCTGAGTCGGAGGATCGCCGTCTGCTCAGGGGTGGCGGAGGGCGGAGGGTCGGCGCGCGCCACGATTAACGCGACCAGGTCGAGGTCGGCCCGCTCCCCGTCCGGTCCGGCGACCACGTAGAGCCGTTCCGGGGGGCGCTTTCCGGTGCCCTCGCCCGCGGGATTCGGGGGCGGTTCTTCCGGTGCTTGACTGGGGTACCGCCGCTGGCGTTGCGGAGGAGTCATACGGTCTGCCCGTTCCGCCGGGGCGGACTGGTGAGATGGGCGCCGATTCTGACGACGAGGTCGCGCATGCGGTTGCTCATCAGACCGGGTTCGGCGACCACGTCGGACAGCACCGCGAGATAGGCGTTGGCCCCCGCGGCCATCAGATAGAAGTAGCCGCCGTTGATCTCGATGATGACCATCTTCATCCGGCCGTCGCTGTCCGGGATCTCGTGGGCGACGGCGTGGGCGAGGCTCTGGAGCCCCGCACAGGCCGCGGCGACACGGTCGGCGGCGTCCGGGTCGCCGCCGTAGCGCGCGATGCGCAGGCCGTCGGCGGAGAGCACCACGATCATCTCGATGCCTGGTACCCCGTCGGCGAGGTCCTTGAGCATCCAGTCGAAGTTGGCGCGCTGCTGGATCACGTGTGGTCCCTCTCGTCGTCGGCCTCGGTCCGGGCCGGCTCGGTGGTCTGCTGGGTGGGTGCGCTCGGGGCGGGGGCGCCCTTGAGTCCGTTCCAGAAGGCCTCGACCCACAGTCCGGGCTCGGGTTCCTTCTTCTCCGGCTCGGGGGCGGGGGCGGGCGTCGACCAGATGGTCGGCTTGCCCTCCCGCTCGGCCTTCTCGATGGCCGCCTGCTCGGCGAACCGCTGGGCGAGCGGCGTCTTGACCCGGCTGCGGCGCTGCGGCAGCCCGCCGGCGGTCCACTCGGTGACCTCGGGGACGTCGTCCTCCATGGACACGCCGATGGGGATGCGCGGGCTGGTGGGACGCCGCCTCTTCGGTGCGCGCTTGGGACCTTCGAGCGCACCTTCGGTCTTCGGTACGGCACCGGCGCCGATGCCGTGGGCGAGTCCGGGGGCCGGATCGCTGGTCATCATCTCGCGTGGCACGATCAGGACGGCGCGGACACCGCCGTACGCCGAGGAGCGCAGCGAGACCTGCATGTTGAACTGCGTGCACAGCCGGCCGACGACGGCCAGGCCCAGGCGCGGGGAATCGCCCAGGTCCTGGAGGTCGACACCGGCCTTGGCGCTCTCCAGCATGCCCTCGGCCTTGGCCCGGGCCTCCTCGCTGAAGCTGACGCCGGCGTCCTCGATCTCGACGGCGACGCCGGTCTGCACCTCGCTGGCGGTGACGTGCACCTTGGTCTGCGGCGGCGAGTAGCGGGTGGCGTTGTCCAGGAGCTCCGCGACGGCGTGGATGACCGGCTCGACGGAGATGCCGCGGATGTTGACCTGGGCGATGGAGTCCAGCTTGATGCGGCGGTACTCCAGGATGCGGGACATGCCGCCGCGCAGCACGCTGTACAGCGGGACGGGATCGGGCCACTGACGGCCGGGGCGGCCGCCGCCGAGGACGGAGATGGAGTCGGCGAGGCGGCCGATCAGCGCGGTGCCGTGGTCGATGCGCAGGAGGTCGTCGAAGACCTCGGGGTTGCGGCCGTGGTCCTCCTCCATCTCGCGGAGTTCGTTGTTCTGCTGGTGCACGATCGCCTGGACACGGCGAGCGATGGAGACGAAGGAGCGCTGCGTGGAGTCACGGAGGGCTTCCTCGCGGTCGATGATGTCGAGCACCGAGTGGATCAGCATGAGCTGCGACTCGGGGAGTTCGCGGTAGGTGGGGTCGATGTCGCCGAGTTGGCGAATCACCTCACCGGGGGAATTTCCGGATCGCAACCGGTAGATGGCGGCGGGTGTGATCTCTTTCGCGAGGCGGAGCATGTCCTCCTCGTGCGAGCCGACCCGTCGTTCCAGATACGCGCTGTTACGGGCGTACTCGGCGCGCAGCTCACGCAGGGCCCGGCCGCGACGCACCACTTCGGAAGCCGCCGCGAGCACCAGGAGCGTGGCGACGGCGCCGCACCAGGCGACGGCCGTGCGGGCCGGCTCCTGGACCACGGCGGCTGCGGCTCCGGTGGCCGCGGCCATCAGTATCGCGGGGAGCAACAGCACGCGCGCGTAGGGAAGTTCACGGCGTACGGGTGGGGATTGAACACTCACCATGTAAGGCCCTCGAAAACGAATCGGCTTGGATGCGCATACATAGGGAACAAGCGCACGAATACATCTCAACTCGGTGCGCCGCGGGCGAGCTTAGTCCGACCGGATCATCGCCGTGTCATATTCAGCAAGCACCTGAAATGGGGCGCGGACAAGGAGTACCCTCAGCTCCATTTACACGCAGAGGTTCCGTTCGCACACGGTGCGTCACGGCGTACAGGCATACGAAAACCACTCACCGTGACGGGTGAAGGTCAGGTGCCCGCGATCCTCAGCGCCGCGTCCGCGGTGGCTTCCGCAAACACCGCCACCGGGCGGTCGGGGTCCGAGCGGTGGACGAGGATGACCCCCTCGATCAGCCCGAACAACAGATCCGTACGGAGATCGAGCTCGCTCTTGGCGAGCGCGCCACCGGCGCCGGTCGCGGCGAGCAACTGCCGGTAGGCGTCCTTGAGTTCGGCGCGCACGGCATGGAAGCCGGCGAACCGCTCGGCACGCACCTCGGGCAGCAGATAGAGGCCGCCCAGGTTGTACGGGCCGCCGCACAGGAGCTCCACGTCCGCACGGCACAGCTCCCACAGCCGGTCCTCTGCCGTGGTCGCGTCGTCGGCCAGGAGCTCGCGGGCGTACCCGAGCGACGGGGTGACCGTGGACTCCAGGAGCCGGGCGAGCAGCTCCTCCTTGCCGGAGACGTAGTGGTACATGGACGCCTGACGCATGCCCGCACGTTCGGCGACGGCCCGGGTGGTGGTGGCCGCGTAACCCCGGGTGGTGAACAACTCGGCGGCGGCGGCGAGCAGTTCGTCACGCGGCTCGAGCCCGCTGTCCGGCCGCTGTGCGGCGCGCGGTCTGCCGACCCGCCGTCCACCCGTCGTTCCCATACGCCGATCCTCGCACAGGGCACCATCCGGTGATCTTCGGCAGCACCCGGCCGGCACGGGTGAGGGCTCGGTAACCACCCCGCAACCCCCGGGCAATCCCCGCGACCCACCCCGCTCCTAATTTCTGTCGCACGACAGAAATAGCACCGGAGCCGGAGGTCCCGCGATGGCGACATCGACCACTTACGGAGCCCGCGATCACGCCCGCGCCCAGGAGGGCGCCCACGCCGAGGCCATGCCCGTCGTGCCGGCCGCGGACTGGCCGCAACCGCCCCGTGAGGCAGGGCCCCTGGTCTGGGCCGAGACGGTGGCGGGCGGCAACTACACGCACCGCGTACTCGCCCGCGGCACCGAGCTGCGCCTGACCGACCTGCACGGCGACGCCTGCGCACATCTGCTGCTGTACGCGGCGGACCGGCCCTGGGAACGGCTGAACGTCGCCGACACGGTGAAGGTGCAGTGGAACGCCTATCTGGGTGAGGGCGTGCTGCTCCTGTCCGACCAGGGCCGGGTCCTCGCCTCACTGGTGGCCGACACCTCCGGCCGCCACGACGCCCTGTGCGGCACCTCCACCCTCGTCCGGAACACCGAGCGGTACGGCGACGGCACCCCGCAGTCCGACTCCCCCGCCGGACGGGAGCTGTTCAAGCTGGCGGCCGCGAAGAACGGACTCGCCCCGCGCGATCTGCCGCCGTCGCTCTCCTTCTTCCAGGGCGTGGAGGTCCGTGAGGACGGCGCCCTCGACTTCAGCGGATCGGCGGGCCCGGGCGCGAGCGTGACGCTGCGGGCCGAGCAGGACGTCACCGTGCTCCTCGCCAACGTGCCCCACCCCGCCGACCCGCGCCCCGACTACGTCAGCACCCCGCTGGAGGTGCTCGCCTGGCGGGCCGCCGCGACCAAGCCCGGCGACCCGCTGTGGGACGCCACCCCCGAGGGCCGCCGCGCCTTCCTCAACACCGCCGAATTCCTTGCCGCGAGGGGGCTCGCATGAGCACGACCGTCGTTCCCGCCCGTGCCGCCTGGTCCGCGGTCGTCCGCACCGGGGAGACCCTCACCGTCACCGATCTGCACGGCAACCAGGCCGTCGACTTCCTCGTCTACGACGCCCACGACACAGCCGTCCGCTACAGCGCGCCCGACACGATCCACGCCCAGGGCAACGTCTTCCTGACCACGGGCACCGTGCTGATGTCGAACGAGCACACCCCGCTGATGACCGTGGTCGACGACGAGGTGGGCCGCCACGACACGGTCGGTGGCGCCTGCTCCAAGGAGTCCAACACCCTCCGGTACGGCCACCACACCTGGTCGCAGCACGCGTGCGTGG
The DNA here is from genome assembly GCF_000972385.1 of Streptomyces sp. WM6386. Lineage (GTDB taxonomy): Bacteria > Actinomycetota > Actinomycetes > Streptomycetales > Streptomycetaceae > Streptomyces. The sequence goes on along the minus strand of NZ_JXTE01000059.1, from coordinate 28,911 downwards.
ACAACTTCCTCGCGGAGGGCGCCCGTCATGGCCTGGGCAAGCGCGACCTGGTCTCCAACATCAACTGGTACATGAACGTGCCGGTCGACAAGGACGGCACCCTCGGCATCGTCGACGGCATCTCGGCCCCCGGTCTGAAGCTGACCCTGCGCGCCGAGTGCGACGTACTGGTCCTCGTCTCCAACTGCCCGCAGATCAACAACCCTTGCAACGGCTTCGAGCCGACCGCGGTGGAGATGACGATCGGGGCCACCGGATGACCTTCGACACCCTCCTCGTCGCCAACCGGGGCGAGATCGCGGTACGGATCATCCGCACCGCCCGCGAACTCGGCCTGCGCACGGTCGCCGTGTACTCCGACCCGGACCGCTCGGCACCCCATGTGCGGCTCGCGGACGAGGCCGTACGACTGGGGCCCGCGCCCGCCAAGGAGTCGTACCTCGACGCGGACCTGGTGCTGAGGGCGGCCAAGGACACGGGGGCGGGGGCCGTCCACCCCGGATACGGCTTCCTGTCCGAGGACGCGGCCTTCGCACGGCGCTGCGAGGAGGCCGGGATCGTGTTCGTGGGCCCGACACCGGAGCAGCTGGAGCTCTTCGGCGCCAAGCACACGGCACGGGCGGCGGCCGAGACGGCGGGGGTACCGCTGGCGCCGGGGACAGGACTGCTGGCGTCGCTCACCGAGGCCCTCGCGCAGGCCGAGGCCATCGGCTATCCCGTCATGCTCAAGGCGACCGGCGGTGGCGGCGGTATCGGCATGGCGGCATGTCGCTCCGGCGAGGACCTCGCGGACGCCTGGGAGCGTGTGCGGCGCGTCGCCGCCGCCTCCTTCTCCGCAGCGTCCGCATCAGGCCTCTTCCTTGAGCGCCTGGTCGAGCACGCCCGCCATGTCGAGGTGCAGGTCTTCGGCGACGGAGAGGGCCGAGTCGTCACGTTCGGCGACCGCGACTGCTCTTTGCAGCGCCGCAACCAGAAGGTGCTGGAGGAGGCGCCGGCACCGGGGCTGCCGGACCACGTGCGTGAGCACCTCGCCCGATCAGCGGTCGACTTGTGCGCCTCGGTCGGCTACCGCTCCGCCGGAACCGTCGAGTTCGTCTACGACGCCGCCCGCGAGGAGGCGTACTTCCTGGAGGTCAACACCCGCCTCCAGGTGGAGCACCCGGTCACCGAGGAGATCTACGGCGTCGACCTGGTCGCCTGGATGCTGCGGCTGGCCCGCGGCGAGAGGGACGTCGTGCGCGAGCCGGACAGCCCGCGCGGTCACGCCGTCGAGGCCCGGATCTACGCCGAGGACCCGTCCCGCGAACACCGGCCCAGCGCGGGCCTGTTGACGCGGGTCGAGTTCCCGCCGGGCGTGCGCGTCGACGGCTGGGTGGAGACCGGTACCGAGGTGACGACGTCGTACGACCCGATGCTCGCGAAGGTGATCGCGTACGGCTCGGACCGGGCCCATGCGCTGCACAGGCTCGACGAGGCGCTGGCCCGCACCCGCGTCGACGGCATCGAGACGAACCTGGGCCTGCTCAGGGCGGCGCTCGCGGACTCCCGTTTCGCCGGGGCGAGCCACTCGACGGCGACCCTTGCCGGGGTGCGCGACCGCACTCCCCGGATCGAGGTCGTCTCCGCCGGCACCCTCACCACCGTGCAGGACTGGCCGGGCCGCACCGGCTACTGGCAGGTCGGGGTGCCCCCGTGCGGCCCGATGGACGACCTGTCCTTCCGGCTCGGCAACCAGGCACTCGGCAACCACGAGGGCGCGGCGGGACTCGAATGCACCCTCCGCGGCCCGTCGTTGAGGTTCAGCCACACCACCACCGTGTGTGTGACGGGAGCACCCGCTCCGGTGACCGTGGACGGCTCCGCGGTCGCCCAGTGGGAGCCGGTGACCGTGCCCGCGGGGGCCCTGCTGGACATCGGGGCGCCTTTGGAACACGGCCTGCGGACCTATGTGCTGTTCGCCCGAGGGCTCGACGTACCCGCGTTCCTGGGCAGCGCGAGCACCTTCACGCTGGGCCGCTTCGGCGGGCACGGCGGACGGGCCCTGCGGACGGGGGACGTCCTGCACGGGGGCGGCCGGGCCGAGGGCAGGCCGGTCGACGACCCGCCCCTGTTCACCCGGACCTGGCACATCGGCGCCGCCGAAGGCCCCCATGCGGCACCGGAGTTCTTCACCGAGGACGACATCCACGACTTCTACGCCGCCGACTGGAAGGTCCACTTCAACTCGGCCCGCACCGGAGTCCGCCTCATCGGTCCGAAGCCGCGCTGGGCGCGCGCCGACGGCGGTGAGGCGGGCCTGCATCCGTCCAACATCCACGACACCCCCTACTCCGTCGGCGCCGTCGACTACACCGGCGACATGCCGGTGCTGCTGGGCCCCGACGGTCCCTCGCTCGGCGGTTTCGTGTGCCCGGCGACCGTGCTCAGCGGCGAGCGCTGGAAGCTGGGCCAGCTGCGGCCCGGCGACACCGTGCGGTTCATGCCGGTGGACGTCGCCGGAGAGCCCCGGCCGGCCATCGTCGACGGTGGCGTCCTCGCCCGCGACGGCGATGTGACCTACCGCCGCAGCGGCGACGACAACCTGCTCGTCGAGTTCGGCCCGATGCAGCTCGACCTGGCGCTGCGCATGCGCGTCCACGCGCTGATGGAGGCGGTGGCCGACGCCTGTCCGGACGGGGTCACCGACCTCACACCCGGCATCCGCTCCCTCCAGATCCAGACGGACCCACGGCGGCTCCCGCAGCACGAACTCCTCGCCGCGGTACGGGAGATCACCGCGTCCCTCCCCCCGAGCGACGAGCTCGTCGTGCCCTCCCGGACCGTCCACCTCCCCCTGTCCTGGGACGACCCGGCGACCCGCGAGGCGATCGCCCGCTACATGGCGGGGGTACGGGACGACGCCCCATGGTGCCCGTGGAACATCGAGTTCATCCGCAGGGTCAACGGCCTGGACTCGGTGAACGACGTCTACGACACGGTCTTCGACGCGGAGTACCTCGTACTGGGCCTGGGCGACGTCTACCTGGGCGCGCCCGTGGCCACTCCCCTCGACCCGCGGCACCGTCTGGTGACCACCAAGTACAACCCGGCCCGTACCTGGACCGCGGAGAACTCCGTCGGCATCGGCGGCGCCTACCTGTGCGTCTACGGCATGGAGGGACCCGGCGGCTACCAGTTCGTGGGCCGCACGACCCAGGTGTGGTCGGGGTGGCAGCAGCGCGGCGCGTTCGAACCGGGCTCGCCCTGGCTGCTCAGGTTCTTCGACCGGATCAAGTGGTATCCGGTCGACGCCGACGAACTCCTGGAACTGCGGGCCGACATCACGTCCGGGCGGTTCGTGCCACGGATCGAGGAGGGAACCTTCTCTCTCTCCGCGTACCGGACGTTCCTCGCCGAGAACGCCGAGTCCACAGCGGAGTTCAGGGCCCGCCAGCAGGCGGCCTTCGCGGCCGAGCGGGACGCCTGGGAGGCCGCGGGCGAGTTCGCCCGCGCGGACGCGGTGAGCGCTCCGGCCCCGCCCGCGGCGTCCGTCGAGATCCCCGAGGGCGGCCGGATCGTCGAAGCAGAATTCACGGCCTCCGTCTGGCAGTTGAACGTCGAGCCGGGCGACGAGGTCACCGCCGGCCAGCCACTGCTCGCGCTGGAGGCGATGAAGATGGAGTCCAGGGTGCACGCGCCGATGGACGGCGTGGTGACGGAGATCCTGGCGAGGCCGGGCGATCAGGTGGAGGCGGGGACGGCGCTGGTCGTGCTCGCACCAGTGAACTGAAACCTGTGAACTGAGAGAGGAACACATGCTGTCGAGAGTCCGAGCCGCCTACGCACGCATCGAGGCGGTGGACCGCCCCGAGATCTGGATCGACCTGCGCCCGCAGGACGAGGTCGAGGCGGAGGCACATGCCCTGGCCGAGCGCGTGGCCGCCGGCGAGCACCTCCCGCTGGCCGGTCGGCTCCTCGCCGCCAAGGGCAACATCGACGTCGCGGGGCTGCCCACGACCGCGGGCTGTCCGGCGTACGCCTACCACCCGGAGGCCGACGCACCGGTGGTGGCCCGGCTGAGGGCGGCGGGTGCGATCGTCCTGGGCACCACGAACCTGGACCAGTTCGCGACCGGGCTGGTCGGCACCCGCTCCCCCCACGGCGCGGTACGGGGCGCCCACGACCCGGCACGCATCAGCGGCGGTTCCAGCTCCGGCTCGGCCGTCGCGGTGGCCCTCGGCATCGTCGACCTCGCTCTCGGCACCGATACCGCGGGCTCGGGCCGGGTGCCGGCCGCCTTCAACGGCATCGTCGGCCTCAAGCCCACCCGGGGCCTGGTCCCGACGGCCGGCGTCGTCCCGGCCTGCGCCTCCCTCGACTGCGTGACGGTCTTCGCCCGCACCCTCCCGGAAGCCGAACAGGCGCTGTCGTTCATGACCTCCCCGCCGGACCGCGACCTGCCCCCGCTCCCCCAGCGAAAGCCGGGACCGTGGCGCGTCGCGGTCCCGTCGCGCGACCAGCTCGGCGAGCTGGACGAGGGCTGGGCGCAGGCGTACGAGGCGGCGGTGGAGCAGCTCCTCACGGCCGGCGCGTCGATCCACCCCATCGACCTCTCCCCCTTCACCGAAGCCGCCGCGATGCTCTACGAGGGCGCCTTCGTCGCCGAGCGCTACACCGCGGTGGGGAGCTTTGTCGACAAGTTGGCGTCAGAGGGTGGCACCGGCCTGGACCCCACCGTCGCCGGCATCATCACCCGCGCCCGCGACATCCCGGCCCACCAGCTCTACACCGACCAGGACCGGCTCGCGACCCTGAGGGCCCGGGCCGAGGCCGAACTCACCGACGCGGACGCCCTGTTGCTGCCCACCACACCGGGCCACCCCACCCTCGCCGAGGTCGCCGCCGACCCGCTGGGCGCCAACGCCCGCCTCGGCCGCTTCACCAACTCCACCAACCTCTTCGACCTGGCGGCAGTGGCCGTCCCCGCGGGCGAGGTGAGCGGCCTTCCCTTCGGCGTGATGCTGATCGGCCCGGCGTTCACGGACGAACGGCTGACACGGATCGCCGCGCTGCTCCAGCCGGAGACCCGGCTGGCCGTGGTGGGCGCCCACCTCTCGGGCCAGCCACTGAACCCCCAACTCCTGGCCCTGGGAGCCCGCCTGGACCGTACGACCACCACGGCCGCCGCATACCGCCTGTACGCCCTGCCGACGACCCCGCCCAAGCCGGGCCTGGTGTACGTCGGCGAGGGCGGGGCCGCGATCGAGGCAGAACTGTGGCGCCTACCGGCAGAGGGCCTGGGCCGCCTGCTGTCCGCACTCCCCCGCCCGATGACCCTGGGCAGCGTGGTGCTGGCAGATGGATCCGCGGTCCCCGGCTTCCTGTGCGAACCAAGCGCGCTGAAGGACGCCGAGGACATCACGTCATACGGCAGTTGGCGCTCATATGTGAACGCCGAGTAGGCAGCGCCCCTTCAGGGGCGCGGGGCTGTATCGATTTGCGGCTCCGCCGCGTGGGCGCGACCAGCCACAGTCACCCCGCACCCGCCAACGCACCCGTCACCCCACCGACGAGTAGGCGACAACCCCCCGCAGCAGCTCATCGACAGCCTTACGCGCGTTCTTCGCGACCGTAGACCCCTGCCCACCAGAAACAGGCGCCGCAGCCGAGATCTGCCCCAACACATCGATCACCTGCTTGCACCACCGCACAAAGTCCCCCGCCGGCATCTCCACCTCACGCAGCACCTCATCGAGCCCCTTCCCGGAAGCCCACATATAGGCGGCCCAGGCAAACCCGAGATCCGGCTCCCGCTGCCCCACACCCTCGGTCTGACTGATCCGGAAGTCCTCCTCCAGCGCGTCGAGCCGCCCCCAGATCCGCACCATCTCCCCGAGCGCGGCCTTCGCCTTGCCGGACGGCAGCTTGGGCGCCATCGCATCGTCACCGACCCGCGCCTCGTACACCAACGCGGAGACGCACGCGGCGAGTTCAGCGGGGGAAAGCCCCTCCCACACCCCGGCCCGCAGACACTCACTGGCCAGCAGATCGAGCTCACCGTAAAGCCGCGCCAGCCGCTTCCCGTGCTCGGTGACCTCGTCGCCCCGCAGATAGTCCAGCTCGGTCAGCAGCGCCACGATCCGGTCGAAGGTCCGCGCGATGGTGTTGGTACGGCCCTCGATACGCCGCTCCAGCTGCGAGGTGTCCCGCAGCAGCCGGTGGTACCGCTCGGCCCACCGCGCATGGTCCTCACGCTCGTCGCACCCATGGCACGCATGGGCCCGAATGGCCGTCCGCAAGCGCGCGATCTCACGGTCGTCGGCGGCCTGCGCCCGCTTCTTGCGAGCCCGCTCCGGCGGAATGTGCCCCGCCTTGGTACGCAGTGCGGAGGCGAGGTCCCGACGCGACTGCGGCGAGCGCGGGTTGAAGGACTTCGGGATCCGCATCCGCTCCAACGGCTCGACGGGCACCGGGAAGTCCATCGAGGCGAGCCGCTTGACCTGCCGCTCGGCGGTCAGCACCAGCGGGCGCGGCCCGTCGTGGTGCTCGAACCCGCGATGCCCGTTGGACCGCCCGGCGGGCAGCCCCGGATCCAGCACCAGTGCCAGCCCGGCGTACTTGCCCGTCGGCACATGGATGACGTCACCGGGCTTGAGCTTCTCCAGCGCGACGGCCGCCTCGGCCCGCCGCTCGCTGGCGCCCTGCCGGGCCAGCTCGGTCTCGCGGTCCTTCAGCTCGCGCCGCAGTCGCGCGTACTCCTCGAAGTCGCCGAGGTGGCAGGTCATGGACTCCTTGTAGCCCTCGAGCCCCTCCTCGTTGCGCTGCACCTGCCGCGAGATCCCCACGACCGACTTGTCGGCCTGGAACTGCGCGAAGGACGTCTCAAGCAGCTCACGCGACCGGTGCCGCCCGAACTGCTCGACGAGGTTGACCGCCATGTTGTACGACGGCTTGAAGCTGGACCGCAGCGGATACGTACGCGTGCCCGCGAGGCCTGCCAGATGCTCAGGGCTGCTTCCGCGCTGCCACAGCACGACGGCATGACCCTCGACGTCGATACCGCGCCGCCCGGCACGCCCGGTCAACTGCGTGTACTCGCCCGGCGTGATGTCCGCGTGCTGCTCGCCGTTCCACTTGACGAGCTTCTCCAACACCACCGACCGCGCGGGCATGTTGATGCCCAGCGCGAGCGTCTCGGTCGCGAACACGGCCTTCACCAGGCCCCGCACGAACAGTTCCTCGACGACCTCCTTGAAGGTCGGCAGCATGCCCGCGTGATGGGCCGCGATACCGCGCTCCAGGCCCTCCAGCCACTCGTAGTAGCCCAGGACGTGCAGATCCTCGGTCGGAATGGCGGCGGTGCGCTCCTCGACGAGAGCGCGCACCCGGCCCCGCGCCTCGTCGTCGTTGAGCCGCAGCCCGGCGTACAGACACTGCTGTACGGCGGCCTCACAGGCGGCCCGGCTGAAGATGAAGGTGATCGCCGGCAGCAGCCCTTCGGAGTCGAGCCGCTCGATGACCTCGGGGCGCCCCGGGGTCCACACCCGCGACCGCTGTCTGCGCTCGCGCTCCCGGTCGGCCTCGCGCATCGCACGGCCACGTCTGCGGTCCTGGTAGGACGGGCGCTGCGCCTCCATGCGGGCCAGCCGCGTGAGGTCGGGGTTGACGGCCTTCTTCTGGCCCTCGCCCTCCTCGAACAGGTCGTACATCCGCCGCCCGGCGAGCACGTGCTGGAACAGCGGCACGGGCCGGTGCTCGGAGACGATCACCTCGGTGTCGCCCCGGACGGTGTCGAGCCAGTCGCCGAACTCCTCGGCGTTGGACACGGTCGCCGAGAGGGAGACCAGGGTGACCGACTCCGGGAGATGGATGATCACCTCCTCCCAGACGGCACCGCGGAAGCGGTCGGAGAGGTAGTGCACCTCGTCCATGACCACGTACCCGAGACCGAGCAGGGTCTGCGAGCCCGCGTACAGCATGTTGCGCAGCACCTCGGTGGTCATCACGACCACCGGGGCATCGGAGTTGACGCTGTTGTCGCCGGTGAGCAGGCCGACCTTGTCGGCGCCGTAACGACGCGACAGGTCGGCGTACTTCTGGTTCGACAGCGCCTTGATGGGTGTCGTGTAGAAGCACTTCTTGCCTTGTTGCAGGGCGAGGTGGACGGCGAACTCGCCCACGATCGTCTTGCCCGAGCCGGTGGGCGCGGCCACCAGCACGCCCTTCCCCGACTCGAGCGCCTGACAGGCCTCGATCTGGAAGGGGTCGAGGCCGAAGTCGTACATCTCGCGGAAGTCGGCGAGCGCGGTGGCCTGCTCGGCAGCGCGCACGCGCGCGGCCGCGTACCGCTCGGCCGGTGAGAGGTCCTCTGTCATCGTGCTTTCGAGCGTACCGGGCCCCACTGACAACAGGACGATCATTATCCGGATCCCGTCTTGTCAAACCCCGGGTCCGTGCACTTCAGGGCCCCGCGACGCGTACCGCTCCCGGAATGCAACGCGCGGTCGGCGGCAGCGGCCCGAGCGGCTCCCCGTCGGCGTACCCGGTGCTGTGTTCACCCGGGGGATGCCCCCGGACCCCCGCCACGGCGCTGATCTCGACCTTCGCGGCCCGGTGCACGGTGTCCTTGGCATGGTCGACATGCGTGCCGCGGTACACGCTCGGGAACACCTTGAGCAGCGTGGCCCGGCCGCAGTCCCCGACCACGGTGATGTCGAACAGCCCATCGGTGAGGTCGGCGCCGGGACGGATCCGCATGCCCCGCCGTACGACGATCCGTTGCCGACCGCGACGAGGGTCGCCTCGATCTCCTGGACCTCGCCGTCGTCCAGCCTGATCCGGTACGGGACGGGCTTGAAGGCGGCCAGCTCGGCGACCGTCGCCAGGTCGTACCTGAAGCGGCCCATCGGCCATCGCATGCGGTTGCCGCGGTCGTTGCCGCGGTCGTTGCCGCGAAGGTCGAAGCCGGAGGCGAGGACGGTGCCGAACCAGCGGCCGCCGGCCCGCCCCAGGTCGATGTCACGCAGGTAGCCGCCCTTGAGCGCCTCGGCGATCCGTCGGCCCGCGGCGGCCGGGTCCCGCACGGCCAGGCCCAGGGCGCGGGCGAGGTCGTTGCCGGTGCCGACGGCGACCAGGCCGAGCGGGGTGCGGGTGCCGGCGACGGCCTGCAGGGCCAGGTTGGCCATGCCGTCGCCCCCGACGGCGACCAGGGCGCCGGTGCCGTCCGCGACGGCGCCGCGCGCGCGTGTGAGGGCGTCCTCGGCGTTCTCCCCGAGGACCGTCCGCACGGAGAAACCGGCCGCCCGCAAAGCGGAAGCGGCCGGCTGCGCCGCGTGGGCGCCCCGGCCGCGACCCGCGGTGGGGTTGACGAAGAGGGTGATCTCGCTGGTCACGTCACTGACCCTACGAGCGGCTACCCGATCTTCAGGTCACGTCGTCATAACCGTTGACCCGGTCCGGTCCCGACGCCTGCTCGGGCAGTGCCCGGCTGGCGGAGACCGTCTCGATCTCGCCGATGTCCTCGGGGGTGAGGTCCAGGTCGGAGGCCTCGTCGTCGTCGGGGCCCTCGGCGTCGCGGCGGCGCCGACGCTTGTCGTTGACCAGGGAGAACAGCGTCGCGCCGAAGTACAGCACCCAGATGGGGCCGGCCAGCGCCAGCATGCTCAGCGGGTCGGTGCTCGGTGTCGCGACGGCGGCGAACACGGTGATACCCATGATCATCCCGCGCCACCAGCCGAGCATGCGCTTGCCGGTGATCATCCCGGTGAGGTTCAGGAAGATCAGCAGCAGGGGCAGCTCGAAGGAGAGGCCGAAGACGATCACCATGCGCGTGACGAGCTGGAGCAGATCGTCCAGCGGAAGCTGGTTGTCGATGCTGCCACTCGGCGTGAAGTCGATCAGCACCTTCGCGGTGGTGGGGAGCACCGAGTACGCGAAGTAGGCGCCGAGAAAGAACAGCGGGGCACCGGTGAAGACGAAGGCGTAGGCGTACTTCTTCTCGTGCCGGTGCAGACCCGGGGCGACGAACGCCCAGAGCTGGTACAGCCAGATCGGCGAGGCGACCACGATACCGGCCATCAACGAGACCTGGAGAGCCAGGTTGAAGGGCGCGAGCAGACCGTTGATGGTGATCCGGGCGCACTTCTCAGCGGTCTGCTGGTCGGAGGAGGCCGACCTGGCGAGTTCCGCGAAGCTCTGCTCGCAGCCGATCGAGTCCAGGATCGGCTTCGTCAGGAAGTTGATGATGTCGTTGTAGAAGAAGGCGGCGACGATCGTCACGAGGACGATGGCCAGCAGTGCCTTCGCGAGCCGGTTGCGGAGCTCACGAAGGTGATCCGCAAGGGGCATCCGCCCCTCGGGATCCTTCTCCTCATTGCGGGCAGACTTCAGCAACCCACGTTCCCATCTCGTGCAGCGGGCCGGAGGTCACCGGCCCTGCGTCAGCGCTTGGTCGTGTCCGTCGGCTCGGTGACCGGGCGGGAGCTGGTCACATCGCCGGGGGCGGCCTGGATGGTGCGCTGCGACTGGGGCTGCTGGTCGTCCTGGGGCGGGGCGGACGCGGCGGTCGCGTTGTCCTGGCCCTCGGACTTCATCGCCTTCGCCTCGCTCTTGAGGATGCGGGCGGACTTGCCGAGCGAGCGCGCCATGTCGGGAAGCTTCTTCGCGCCGAACAGCAGGATGACGACGACGAGGATGAGAATGATCTCGGGGGCGCCGAGCCTTCCGAACATAAGTCTTTACCTTCTCACCGAGGCGGCTGGGGTGGGGTGCTGTCCGACCGGTCGGACAGGTGTCCGAACGATCGTGTTGTCAGCGATCGTAACGCTCAGGGGTGAACGTGAGGCAATCCCCGTGCGTACTCCCGGACCGCGACCCGGGCCTCGTTCTCCGGTCCGCGACCAGCAGCGTACCTGCCCGGCCCCCCGGGGTGACAGGGCGAAGTGACCCAAAACGCTTCCGGCGCAGGACTCACATCCCGTGCACAGCAGGACTCACAGCGTGTCCACAGAGCGGGCGGTACTCACCGCGGCCCGCTCCAGATCCTCCGCGGCCCGGCCGATGCGCTGCGCCGAGTCCGCGACCTGCCGGCCCAGCCGCTGCGCCTCCAGGAACACCCGCACGGCGAGCACTCCGAGCACGACGAGTCCCAGGAAACCCACAGCGATCGCGAACATCGGCCAGAACATGGTGCCGAGCCTAGAGGGTGGAGTGGAGCCGCAAGGTGCTGACCCCACCCCCGGTCAGCAGCTCGACGATCCGCTCCCCCGCGGGCTTGCGGACGGAGGCGGCGCAGTCGGGGCAGGTGAAGGAGTAGAAGGTGGTCTTGCTGGTGGCGCCGACGACCAGCCGCAGGGCCCCGGCGGCGAGCTCGAACCGGCCGCGGCAGTCCGGGCAGCCCGCCCGGAACACCATCGGTGAGACGCTCCGCATTCCCGAGAACGCGGACGCCACCGAGATCCCCTGCACACCAGACGCCGCCGACTCGCTCAAAGCTCCTGCTCCTGCCTGTCGTACTGCCCGTCGTCGTTCGTGTGAGTTCGGTGTGAACCCTGCGTCTCGACCCCGTCGTACGCCGCCAGCGCCTCGCGGGCCGCCTGCCGGGCGCTGTCGGCGAGCTCGGGCGGCGAGACGATACGGCCGTCGCGGCCGAGCCGCAGCGCCAGGCGCCGCAGGGACGTCGGGTCGGGGGTGCGCAGGGTAATACGCAGCCCGCCGTCGGCGAGCTCATCCGCACTGTCGTGCGGGTAGTACTCGGCGACCCAGCGCCCGCCCGGGCTCACCTCGACGACGACCTCCGGGTCCTCGGCAGCCGGCTGCACCAGCGCCTCCGAGAGGTCCCGCAGCTCTATCTCGGGCGGCGCGGACGGCTCGTCGAGGATCTTGATCTCGGCGACCCGGTCGAGCCGGAAGGTGCGGCGTGCCTCGGAGCGGCGGCACCAGGCCTCGACGTAGGTGTGACCGACGCTGACCAGGCGGATCGGGTCGATCTCGCGCTCGGTGACCTCGTCGCGGGCGGGTGAGTAGTAGCGGATCCACAGCCGGCGCCGCTCGGAGATCGCGCGGTCGACATCGGCGAAGACCCCGCCCTCGGACTCGAAGGTCACCGACAGCCGGGAGCTGGCGCCCGCCTGCTCCCCCGCCGCGGTCTCCACCTTCGCCGTGGCCCGCAGCAGCGCCTGCCGGTCGCCCTCGCGCAGACCGGGCAGGGTCGAGACGGCCCGGGCGGCGACGAGCAGCGCGGTGGCCTCGTCGGCGGCGAGCCGCAGCGGCTCGGCGACGTCATCGGGGTTGTGCCACCAGATGCGCTCGCCGTCGGTGTCGATGTCGAGGAGGTCGCCGCCGCGGAAGCTGGTGCCGCACATGGGCAGCACGTCGAGGTCGGAGACGAGCTCGTCCTCGGTGATCCCGAAGGCACGGGCGACGTCCTCGACACGGGCGCCGGGCCGCTCCTTCAGATAGGTCACCAGGGAGAGCATCCGCCGGGTCTGGTCGATGGCGTTGACGGGCCTGACCGGTTTGCCTGCCACTGTGTTGCTCGCTCCCCCTCAGCCCTTGGCCACGGCACGCAGCCGGTCCACCACATCGGCCCGCAGTTCGGCCGGTTCCAGGACGACCACGTCCGGGCCGAACTCCACCAGCCAGGCGTCCAGCCCATGGCCGTACGGAATCTCCAACTCGTCCCACCCGTCGCCCAGTTCCCGCACCGCGGCGGCCTTCGCCCGCAGCGGGTAACCGGCGCCCGCGCGCAGCCGGATCAGCGCACTGCGGTCGGCACTCTCCCCCGCCCAGCTCGCGACGGTCTCGCGGACGGTCACCACGTCCGGCACCTCGGCGGTGAAACGGGCGCCGCGCGAACGCACCTTGCCGGTGATCCGGGACAGCCTGAAGACCCGCTCGGCGCCCCGGTCGCGGTCCCAGCCGGCCAGATACCAGTGGCCGCGCCAGCACTCCAGCGCCCACGGCTCGACATGCCGGGTCTCGGGGTGCGCGGCGGTGGCCTTGCGGTACTCGAAGACGACCGGACGGCGGTCGCGGCAGGCCAGCATCAGCGGCTCGAACGCGGCCTCGTGCACGGGGATCCGCGGCTCGAGGGCGCCGTGCGCCTCGTACGGGTCGAAGTCCTCGGGCAGCCCGGCCGCACGCAGCTTCTGCAGGGCGCCACTGGCCGCGCCCGCGAGCCGCGCCTGCTGCCACACCTTGGCGGCGAGACCGAGGGCGGCGGCCTCCTCGGCGTCGAGGGTGACGGGAGGCAGCCGGTTGCTGTCGCGGCGGGCGAGGTAACCGACGTCGCCGTCGAGGTTCTCCACGGTCTCGATGACGAGCCCGAGTTCGCGCAGATCGTCCTTGTCGCGCTCGAACATCCGGTTGAAGCTGTCGTCCGAATTCGCTTCCAGGTAGGCCTCGATGGACTGACGCAGCTCACGCTTGCTCAGCGGCCTGCGCGTCCCCAGCAGACACAGCGCCAGGTTCATCAGCCGCTCGGCCTTGGCAATGGCCATCGACGCCCTTCGCCTCCCTATGGTGCTTACTGACGATGACCGTACCGCCCCGCAGTGGCGTGGCAAAAGCCGAGGGCCCATGCCCGGACAGGCATGGACCCCAGATGATCGACAGTGATCGTACGACGATCAGACGCCGACCAGGTCGACGACGAAGATCAGCGTCTCACCCGGCTTGATGGCCGGGGTCGGGCTCTGGTTGCCGTAAGCGAGGTGCGCGGGGATCGTCAGCTGACGACGGCCGCCGACCTTCATGCCCTGCACGCCGAGGTCCCAGCCCTTGATGACGCGGCCGCCACCGAGGGGGAACTTGAACGGCGTACCACGGTTCCAGCTGGCGTCGAACTCCTCGCCGGTGCTGAAGGCAACGCCCACGTAGTGCACGGTCACGTTCTGACCGGCCTGCGCGACCTCGCCGTCACCCTCCCAGATGTCCTTGATCTCGAGGTCCGCCGGGGCTTCGCCCTCAGGGAAGTCGATCTCGGGCTTCTCGATGCTCACGTCTCTAGCTCCTGCTTGTCTGCGGAAAGGCAACCCACACAGTCTTACACCCCGAGGGGGTCAGAGCTTCGCCAGGATGTCGACCGTGAAGACCAGCGTCGAGTCCTTCTCGATGCCGCTGCCGCTCGGCGGGTTGTCGCCGTAGCCCAGGGCCGGCGGGATGACGATGAGAACGCGACTGCCGACCTTCTTGCCGGTCAGACCCTGCTTCCAGCCCTTGACGACGCCGTCCAGCGAGAACGACGTCAGGGTCTTCCTGGCATACGTCGAGTCGAACTCCTTGCCGGAGTCCCACAGCACCCCCTTGTACTGCACGAGCAGACTGCTGTCGGCCGCGGCCTCCTCGCCGTCACCCTCGATGACATAGGCCGACACGAGCTTGTTCGGCGCATCCTTCTTGGGGATCTCGACGGAGGGCGCCTTGCCGTCCGTGTTCGTACCCACCTTGGGCAGATCGACGTCGTCCTGCGCCACGTCCGTGCCCTTGGCGGAGCTCGTGACCGGGTACACACCCTTCATGTCCACCACGAACACCAGCGTGTCGGTGCCCTTGATGCCACCCTCCGCGTAGCCCGCCTTGCCATAGCCCCAGGTGGGCGGGACGGAGAACTCGACGCGGCTGCCGACCTTCCTGCCGACCAGGGCGTACCGCCAGCCGTCGATGACACCGGCCTGCGCGAGCTGGATGGCGAGCGCGGCGCCCCGGTCGAAGGAGTTGTCGAAGACCTTGGCCGTGTCCCAGATCTGGCCGAGGTAGTTCGCCACGAGGAAGTCGCCCTCCGCGGCCGTCCGGCCGTTGCCCGCGATGAGCGTCTTCACCGCGAGCTGGCCGGACGGGTCACCGCTGCCCTTGGCGACGGTGGGCTTCTCACCGAACTTCGCGCCCGCGGTGATCGCCGGCAGCGGCCCGTCCACGATCTTCGGCGCCGGCGCGCCGGACGTGGCCGAGGCGGACGGCGACGCGCTGTCGCCGCTCTCCGCCGAACTCGCCCCGTCGTCCTCGTTGCACGCGGCGAGCGTGGCCATTCCTGCGGGTACGGCAATCAGTAGTGAGCGTCGGCGCACGGTAAGAGCCTCGTAATCGGTCGATCTTGTGGATGGCGTGCGCGCAACTCTACGGCGTGAGAAGGGCGCCGTACGGATAACGTACGGCGCCCGTGTGGCGTTCCGGAAGGCGATCCGGAACGCATTGCTCACATACCGGCGATCAGCTTCTCGACCCGGTCGTCGACCGAACGGAACGGGTCCTTGCACAACACCGTGCGCTGGGCCTGGTCGTTGAGCTTGAGATGCACCCAGTCGACCGTGAAGTCCCGGCGCTGTTCCTGAGCCCGGCGGATGAAGTCACCGCGAAGACGGGCCCGAGTGGTCTGCGGGGGCACCGACTTGCCCTCGAAGATCTTCAAGTCGTTGCAGATACGGGCTGCTTGACCCTTCCTCTCCAGAAGGTAGTAGAGACCACGACGACGGTGAATGTCGTGATACGCGAGGTCTATCTGCGCGACCCGCGGGTGGGACATGGTCATGTTGTGCTTGGCCCGGTACCGCTCGATGAGCTTGTACTTCATGACCCAGTCGATCTCGGTGCCGATCCGGTCGAGGTCCTCGGCCTCGATCGAGTCCAGCACCCGGCCCCACAGCTCCAGGACCTGCTCGACCGTTCCGGTACGGATGCCGCGGCGCTCCACGAAGTCCACGGCCTTCTCGTAGTACTCGCGCTGCACCTCCAGCGCGGAGGCCTCCCGGCCACTGGCCAGACGCACCTTGCGCCGGCCGGTGATGTCATGGCTGACCTCGCGGATGGCCCGGATCGGGTTCTCCAGCGTCAGGTCGCGCATCACGGTGCCCGCCTCGATCATGCGCAGCACGAGGTCGGTCGCGCCGACCTTGAGGAGCATGGTCGTCTCGGACATGTTCGAGTCGCCCACGATGACATGCAGGCGGCGGTAACGCTCGGCGTCGGCGTGCGGTTCGTCGCGCGTGTTGATGATCGGCCGGGAACGCGTCGTCGCCGAGGAGACGCCCTCCCAGATGTGCTCGGCCCGCTGGCTGACGCAGTACACGGCACCACGCGGGGTCTGCAGAACCTTGCCTGCGCCACAGAGCAGCTGGCGGGTGACAAGGAAGGGAATGAGGATGTCCGCGAGCCGGGAGAACTCCCCGTGGCGGGCGACGAGATAGTTCTCGTGGCACCCGTAGGAGTTTCCGGCCGAGTCCGTGTTGTTCTTGAAGAGGTAGACGTCGCCCGCGATTCCTTCCTCGTGCAGGCGTCGTTCGGCGTCCACCAGGAGTCCTTCGAGAATGCGCTCGCCTGCTTTGTCGTGCGTGACCAGTTCCGTCACGTTGTCACATTCGGGAGTCGCGTATTCCGGATGTGACCCGACATCGAGATAGAGGCGGGCGCCGTTTCGCAGAAAGACATTGCTGCTGCGGCCCCATGACACGACACGGCGGAAGAGGTACCGCGCCACCTCGTCGGGAGACAGGCGTCGCTGTCCCCTGAACGTACACGTGACGCCGTACTCGTTCTCCAGCCCGAAAATGCGGCGGTCCATGACTGAACATTACGCCCGATCCCCTGTGCTGAAACGGGGTTCGACGGCACGGTTTGGATCATTTTCCGATGAAGCCGCAACCACCCCCCGCCCACCAGGAGCTGCGAGGACCCGTCCGGTGGCCAGCAGAACAAGCAGGGAGACACCCCCCGCGACACCCGGCACGGCGAACCCCCACAACGCCCCTCCGGCCTCTACGACCGGCCCCGCGACGCCCGTTCCGACCGAGGCACCCACGGTGAACGTCGTCACAAGCCAGGAGAAAGCCTCGGTGACCGTGCCCCGCGGCGCGTGATGGTCGACCAGCACGAAGGCACAGGCGATGGCGGGCGCGAGGAACACCCCGGCGACCACGGTCAGCAGCACCATGGCGACCGCGCCGGGCATCAGCAGCAACGGCAGGTAACACACCGCCAGCAGGGCCACCAGCACCTGTAGTCGACGCGCCGGCTCGCCGGTCCACTGCCGCGCGCCGTACACGGTGCCGCCGACGAGGGCGCCCAGACCGATCGCCGCCATCAGCCAGCCGTACACCACGTCGCCGCCGTGGTCGTCGGCGTACGGCACCGAAGCGACCGTGATGGACCCGAGCGCGATGCCGACGAACAGGAACGCGCCCAGCAGCGCCAGCAGTCCGGGCGAGCGCAGCGCGCCGAGCCAGTGCGCCTCGCGCGGCGCAGATCGCCACGCGCGCGACGGCCGCGAGACGACCACGGACAGCGCGCCCAGCACCCCGATGACGTTCAGGACCAGCAAGGCGGCCCGGGCCGACCACAACGACGTGCACACCGTCACCAGCAACGGCCCGAGGGTGAACATGACTTCCTGCGCCACGGCGTCCATCGCGTACGCCGTGTGCACCTGCCCCTCCTTGCGCAGAACACTCGGCCACAACGCCCGCAGTCCGCCCTCCAGCGGCGGCGTGAAAAGCCCGGCGACGGCCACGGCGACACAGGCGGCCGCGAGCCTGTCAGGGCCGATGAACGCGAAGGCAGCCATCGCGAGGGCGGAGGCGATCGCCGCGGGCAGCTGGACACGGGGCTGGCCGTGCAGGTCCACCAGCCGGCCCAGCACGGGCTGCCCGACGGCGTTGGCGACACCGTAGACCGCCGCGAACGCCCCGGCGAGGCTGTACGAGCCGCCCTCCGCACGCACGAACAGCACGATCGCGATGGCGGCGGTGGCGTTCGGCAGCCTGCCCACGAGAGTGCCGACCAGCAACCGCGTGGCGTGCCTCGCCCTGAGGATCTCCAGGTATCCCGCGGCCATGTCCCGCCCTTCCCGTGCCGTGACGTGCGCCGGTGACGCATGAGGTTTTACGTATAACGTCCTCCGTCATACGTACCATGTGCGCTGACGACGAGTCCAGACGAAGGAGCAGCCAGCCGGTGGCACGAGGCAGCGCACGCCCCACCAGCCGCGACGTCGCCCAAGCCGTCGGCGTCTCCCAGGCCGCCGTCTCCCTGGTCCTCGGCGACAAATGGCGAGGCCGAGTCTCCGAAGCCACAGCGGAACGGGTACGCCGAGCCGCCCACGAACTCGGCTACCGACCCAACCTCGCCGCCCGCAACCTCCGCCTCGGCCGCACCCGCACCGTCCTGCTCGTCGTCCCCGCCCTCACCACGGAATTCTTCGCAGGCGTCTACACCGGCGCCGCACGCATCGCCGCCGCACACGGCTTCGGCGTCCTCCTGTACCCCTCCCCCGAAGGCGTCGGCCCCGCCAAAAACCCCTTCGCCTCCGCCCAGGCCGCCCTCGACGGCGTCCTCGCCTCCTCCATGGCCGCCGACGCCCTCACCGCCATCCGCGGCGACCAACTCCCCCTCGTGATGCTCGACAGCGACCCCCACGGCAGCCTGGGCGCGGCCACCGTGAACCTCGACATCGCCGACGGCACCCGCCAGGTCGCCGACCACCTCCTGAACCTCGGACACCGACGCTTCCTGCACCTGGCCGCCGACATCCCCTCCTGGACCTTCGAGGTACGCGCACGCGAACTCGCCGCACGCCTCGCAACAGTGCCTGGCACCTCACTGCACACAGCACACACCCCCATGTCCATCGAAGGCGCCCTGACAGCCACGGAGACAGCCCTCCACACACCCGGCCCCCACCCCACCGCCGTGATCTGCGACGACGACAAACTGGCCGCCGGCGCCTACAAAGCCCTACGCCGACAAGGCCTGCGCATCCCCGACGACGTCTCCGTCACCGGCGTCGACGACATCGCCCTCGCCGCCGCCCTCGACCCCGAACTGACCACCGTACGACTCGACGCCGAACTGTTCGGCGAGCACGGCATGCGCGCCCTGCTGGCCGTCCTGGAGGGCCACACACCCGACGCAGGCGACATCCCCGTCGAACTGGTCGTACGAGGCTCCACCGCACCCCCCACCGCCCCCTGAACGCGCTGTGCCCCGGCCGAGTCAACGGCCGGGGCACACACAAGGACGAGGTGAGACGCGGGACTACTCCTCCTCGGAGCTCTCCGCCTCGGTGGCCGCGCCGCCCGCCTCAAGAAGCCGGTCGAGCTGACGACCCACGATGCGCTTGAACTTCCGCTGCTGCGGACGCGTACGGTCCAGCACCGCCACCTCCAGACGCTCGGCGGGAATCTCCCGCTCCGTGCCGTTGGTGTCCCGGGACAAGGCCTGGACAGCCAGCTTGAGGGCCTCGGCGAGGCTCATGCCGTCCTGATGACGCTGATCGAGATAGCCACTGATCTGCTCGGCATTGCCACCCACCGCGACCGAACCGTGCTCGTCCACGATCGAACCGTCATGCGGCAGCCGATAGATCTGGTCGCCCTCGGGCGTCTCACCCACCTCGGCGACGACCAGCTCCACCTCGTACGGCTTCTCGGCCGCACTGGAGAAGATCGTGCCCAGCGTCTGGGCATAGACATTGGCCAGACCACGGGCGGTCACGTCATCACGGTCATAGGTGTACCCACGCAGATCCGCGTAGCGCACACCACCGATCCGCAGATTCTCGTACTCGTTGTACTTGCCGGCCGCCGCGAAGCCGATCCGGTCATAGATCTCGCTGAACTTGTGCAGCGCACGGGACGGATTCTCACCGACGAAGACAATGCCGTCGGCATACTGCAGCACGACCAGGCTGCGACCGCGGGCGATGCCCTTGCGGGCGTACTCCGCCCGGTCGGCCATCGCCTGCTGGGGGGAGACATAGAACGGCGTCGACACCGGTTATCCGTCCCTTTCTGTCGAAGTCACTGCGATCACCTTGCAAGCACCGGATCCGCCGCTACAGCAGCGCGGCCCGCGGACCGTCAGGCTGCTCCAGACGCCGCTCCAGGATCGAGCGGGCGATCTCGGAGGACTCCTCGTCCGTCAGCCGGCGGAAGCCGTCCTCGGTGATCACGGTGACGATCGGATAGATCCGGCGCGCGACATCGGGACCACCGGTCGCCGAGTCGTCGTCAGCCGCGTCATACAAGGCCTGCACCACCAACATGGTGGCCTCGGCCTCGGACAGACCGTCATGGAAGAACTTCTTCATCGCACCCCGGGCAAAGATCGAGCCCGAGCCGGTGGCGGCGAAGTTGTGTTCCTCGGAGCGGCCACCGGTGACGTCGTAGGAGAAGATTCGGCCCTTGCCACGGTCCACGTCGAACCCGGCGAAGAGCGGCACCACGGCCAGGCCCTGCATGGCCATACCGAGGTTGGAACGGATCATGGTCGACAGCCGGTTCGCCTTGCCCTCCAGCGAGAGCTGCGCCCCCTCGACCTTCTCGAAGTGCTCCAGCTCCAGCTGGAACAGCTTCACCATCTCCACGGCCAGACCAGCGGTACCGGCGATGCCGACGGCCGAGTACTCGTCCGCCGGGAACACCTTCTCGATGTCCCGCTGCGCGATGACATTGCCCATCGTGGCCCGCCGGTCACCGGCAAGCACGACCCCGCCCGGGAAGGTCACGCCGACGATCGTGGTGCCGTGCGGCGCCTCGATCACGCCCTGGGTCGGCGGCAGTTGGCGGTTGCCCGGCAGCATCTCCGGCTGGTGGTCGGACAGGAAGTCCATGAAAGAGGCGGACCCAGGCGTCAGGAAGGCAGCCGGTAGACGCCCGGTGCTACGAGTGTTGGCTTCCACGCGATTCCTTCCAAGTAAGCGGCGGCCCGGCGGACGGCGTCGGGGTCATCCCCCAACTTGCCGATGGCCGAATTGCAGTTGAAGCACAGTACGCCACGGACCCTACCCGTCTTGTGGCAATGATCCACATGTACGGCTGGAGCCTTTAGGCAGATGACGCAGAGCCCCATCTGAGATGCGACCATCTCGTCACGCTCGGCTTCGGTGAGGCCGTAATGGCGCTTCAGGTGGCCCGCACGGCCCTTGATCGCCTTGCATGACTTGCAGAGCGTCGCGAAACCGTCCGAAGCACTGCGATTACGTGTCCACTCACTGTGCGGTTTGATCTCGCCGCACGTGCGGCAGTGCTTGTGGCCGACTGGTACATCCACCCGCGGCCGAACGTTGCGCCCCTTGGCGACTTGCCGCGCCTGGTGGTACGCCGACGCGCAGTCCCGGCAGTAGACCTGCAGGCCATCACGCATTGCCTTGTTGCTTGCGAAGGCTGTCCGCGGCTTGTCCTCCTTGCACCGCGGACAGCACTTCACGCCTTGCTCTTCTGCCACTCGAAGCCCCCGCTAGCGACAAGCCTTCGATTCGAAGGGAAACGCGGCCTACTGCCCGCCTTTTTGCACGAAGGAGCGCACGAAATCCTCTGCGTTCTCCTCGAGCACATCATCGATTTCGTCCAGAACCGAGTCGACGTCGTCGCTCAGCTTCTCCTGGCGCTCCTTGAGGTCCTCGGTGGCTGCCGCCTCCGGTGCCGCCTCCTCGACTTCCTCGGTGGAACGCGTGGCCTTCTGCTGGCCGCCGCCGGTGTCCTTGGTTGACATAACCCTCACCCCGCTCGTTTCGCCCGACATGGTCGCCAGGTCGGCTATCCGCCGATCGGTGATGATCAGACCCTACAAGCCTGGTCTGACATCGGCCCCGCAGTTTCCTCAACGTACGGGGGCCACCTCGATGATTCCCGGACGATGGGATTTCCACCCTGTCCGGCGGTCTCGTTCCGGGTACCCGCTCAGTTGCCGGAGAGGACCCTGACCAGGTCTTCCGCGGTGCGACAGCGGTCCAGGAGCTCCTTGACGTGATTACGCGTTCCGCGAAGCGGTTCCAGGGTTGGAACGCGCTGCAGAGAGTCCCGGCCCGGCAGATCGAAGATCACCGAGTCCCAGGAGGCCGCGGCGACGTCGTCGGCGTACTGCTCGAGGCAACGGCCCCGGAAGTACGCGCGGGTGTCCTCCGGCGGCTTCGTACGGGCCCGCTCGACGTCGGACTCGTCCAGGAGGCGCTTGATCCTGCCGCGGGCGGCGAGACGGTTGTAGAGGCCCTTCTCGGCCCGTACGTCGGCGTACTGGAGGTCGAGGAGGTGGAGTTTCGCGGCGTCCCAGTCGAGGTCGTCGCGGCGCCGGTAGCCCTCCATGAGTTCGCGTTTGGCGACCCAGTCCAGCTCGCCGGCGAGGCTCATGGGGTCGTTCTCGAGCCGGTTGAGAGTGTCCTCCCAGCGGGCCAGGACGTCCTTGGTCTGCTCATCGGCGTCCGCGCCGAAGCGCTCCTCCACGTACTTGCGGGAGAGCTCGAAGTACTCCATCTGCAGCTGGACCGCGGTGAGTGTGCGGCCGCTGCGGAGGGTGACCAGGCGTTGGAGCGTCGGGTCGTGGGAGACCTGGTGGAGGGTGCGTACGGGCTGGTCCACCGCCAGGTCGACGGCGATGAAACCGTCCTCGATCATGGACAGCACCAGGGCCGTGGTGCCGAGCTTGAGGTAGGTGGAGATCTCCGAGAGGTTCGCGTCGCCGATGATCACGTGGAGGCGGCGGTACTTCTCGGCGTCCGCGTGCGGCTCGTCGCGGGTGTTGATGATGGGGCGCTTGAGGGTGGTCTCGAGGCCGACCTCGACCTCGAAGTAGTCGGCGCGCTGGCTGATCTGGAAGCCGTGTTCGTGGCCGTCCTGGCCGATGCCGACGCGGCCGGCTCCGGCGAAGACCTGGCGGGAGACGAAGAAGGGGGTGAGGTGGCGCACGATGTCCGAGAAGGGGGTTTCCCGCTTCATCAGGTAGTTCTCGTGCGTGCCGTAGGAGGCGCCCTTGTTGTCGGTGTTGTTCTTGTAGAGGTGGATCGGCTGGGCGCCGGGGAGCTGTGCCGCGCGCTCGGCGGCTTCCGCCATGATGCGCTCGCCGGCTTTGTCCCAGAGGACGGCGTCGCGTGGGTTGGTGACCTCGGGGGCGCTGTACTCGGGGTGTGCGTGGTCGACGTACAGGCGTGCGCCGTTGGTGAGGATGACGTTGGCGAGGCCGATGTCCTCGTCGGTGAGCTGGCTGGAGTCGGCGGATTCGCGGGCGAGGTCGAAGCCCCGCGCGTCCCGCAGCGGGTTCTCCTCCTCGAAGTCCCAGCGGGCCCGTCGGGCCCGGTGCATCGCCGCCGCGTAGGCGTTGACGATCTGGGACGAGGTGAGCATGGCATTGGCGTTGGGGTGGCCGGGGACGGAGATCCCGTACTCCGTCTCGATGCCCATTACTCGCCGTACAGTCATGCGGCCCTCCTTGCCCGGCGGCGCCCTCGGTCGGGGGCGGCGCTCAAGTACCGCTGGCGCTCCGGTGCGTGTGCGGTGCCCGTCCCCGCACTGCGCGACTCGGCGGTACCGAAGAGCCTAGAACGGCTTTGCGCTGGTGGGGAGATCATTTGCGTCATTGCCTTGCACGCCTCTTGTTCCGGTTAGTTGCCTGAAAAACAGTCGGCTGCGGGTACCCGGTGAGGGCACCCGCAGCCGCCCCGCTTTTACAGGTACTGACCGGTGTTGGCCACCGTGTCGATGGAGCGTCCGGTGTCGGCGCCCTGCTTTCCGGTGATGAGGGTACGGATGTAGACGATCCGTTCGCCCTTCTTTCCGGAGATCCGGGCCCAGTCGTCCGGGTTGGTGGTGTTGGGCAGGTCCTCGTTCTCCTTGAACTCGTCCACGCAGGCCTGGAGGAGGTGGGAGACGCGAAGGCCCTTGGCGTTGTGGTCGAGGAAGTCCTTGATCGCCATCTTCTTGGCGCGGCCCACGATGTTCTCGATCATGGCGCCGGAGTTGAAGTCCTTGAAGTAGAGGACTTCCTTGTCGCCGTTGGCGTAGGTGACTTCCAGGAAGCGGTTTTCCTCGGACTCCGCGTACATGTGTTCCACGGCGGTCTGGATCATGCTCTGGACCGTGGTGGACCTGCTGCCGCCGTGCTCGCCGACGTCGTCGGAGTGCAGCGGGAGGCGCTCGGTCAGGTACTTGCCGAAGATGTCCTTGGCGGCCTCGGCGTCGGGACGCTCGATCTTGATCTTCACGTCCAGGCGGCCGGGGCGCAGGATGGCGGGGTCGATCATGTCCTCGCGGTTGGAGGCGCCGATCACGACCACGTTCTGCAGGCCTTCCACGCCGTCGATCTCGGCGAGCAGCTGCGGGACGATGGTGTTCTCCACGTCCGAGCTGACACCGGAGCCGCGGGTGCGGAAGAGGGATTCCATCTCGTCGAAGAAGACGATGACGGGTGTGCCCTCGGAGGCCTTCTCACGTGCACGCTGGAAGACGAGGCGGATCTGTCGCTCGGTCTCGCCGACGTACTTGTTGAGGAGTTCGGGGCCCTTGATGTTGAGGAAGAAGCTCTTGCCCGTGGCCTGCCCGGTCACTTCGGCGACCTTCTTGGCGAGCGAGTTGGCGACGGCCTTGGCGATGAGCGTCTTGCCGCATCCGGGGGGTCCGTAGAGCAGGACGCCCTTGGGCGGCCGCAGTTCGTGCTCCTTGAACAGGTCGGGGTAGAGGTACGGGAGCTCGACCGCGTCGCGGATGGCCTCGATCTGGCCGCCCAGACCGCCGATCTGCTCGTAGCCGATGTCCGGGACCTCTTCGAGGACGAGTTCCTCGACCTCGCTCTTGGGTACGACTTCGTAGACATATCCGGAACGGGGTTCGAGGAGCAGGGCGTCGCCGGGACGGATGACTACGTCCAGCAGTGGCTCGGCGAGCCGTACCACCCTCTCCTCGTCGGTGTGCCCTTGCACCAGTGCGCGTTCGCCGTCCTCGAGGATCTCCTTGAGGGTGACGATGTCGCCGACGCTCTCGAACTCCATGGCCTCGACCACGTTGAGTGCTTCGTTGAGCATCAGTTCCTGGCCGCGCCGGAGTTCTTCGAGTTCGACGCTGGGGCTGACGTTGACCCGGAGTTTGCGTCCTCCGGTGAAGATGTCGGCGGTGCCGTCCTCGTTGGCCTGCAGGAAGACACCGAAGCCGGCCGGGGGCTGTGCGAGCCGGTCGACTTCCTCCTTGAGGGCCACGATCTGGTCGCGGGCCTCGCGGAGTGTGTTGGCGAGTCGCTCGTTCTGGGCGGACACGCCGGCCAGATTGGTCTGCAGTTCGACGATCCGCTCTTCGAGAATTCTCGTGTGCCGCGGAGAGTCGGCGAGCTTGCGTCGCAGGACGGCGATCTCCTGCTCAAGGTAGGCAATCTGCCCGGCCGGGTCGTCGGACCCTCGTCCCGGGCGGATGCCGCGGTTCATGTCGTCGTCGTGGGCTGCCACGGTCCTCACCTCCTCCAAGGGGAGCTGGACGCTTCCAGACCCTACCTGGGTGGGTGTCGATTGAAACCCCTAGATCACCATGAGTGTCAAGGTGTGTCGTCGGTCACCCTGCGCCATCCCTCTACGCCGTGTGGATACCCAGTGAACGTGCTTCAGAAGCGGACTGTTCCAAGGTCGGAGTGCTCGAAATCTTCCACGGTGGGCCCGAGTTGCCCACAGCGTCGCCGGTCGGGAGGCCGTGGAACGGCGGCTCGGACGCCTGTGGTCCGCTCCGCCGGGGCTCCGGTGCGGCTCGTTCACGTCTTGAGTTCGTTGACGGAGCGTGTACGGACGGGTGGGACGTGTCACTGTCCGGGCCGTCTTGCGAGGGCCGGTCGGGCGCGGGTGGCCGGGGGTAGGGTCGTGGGTGTTCAGCATCCGATGGGGCAGGAGACATGAGCGTGCAGCAGGAAGCCGTGGCCGACGGTGAGGCTCTCGAGGTCTGGATCGATCAGGATCTCTGTACCGGCGACGGCATCTGTGCGCAGTACGCGCCCGAGGTGTTCGAGCTGGACATCGACGGTCTGGCCTATGTGAAGGGCGCGGGCGACGAGCTGTTGCAGGCCAAGGGCGCGACGACGCCGGTGCCGCTGCCGTTGCTGACGGACGTGGTGGACTCGGCCAAGGAGTGTCCTGGCGAGTGCATCCATGTGCGCCGGGTGTCGGACCTGGTCGAGGTCTACGGGCCCGAGGCGGATTGAGTCGTCGGGGCCCTGCGCGCGTATCAGACGCTGTGGGCGCCTGCGGGTGTGGAGCGGACGAACGCGCCGTCCTTCCACTGCCACTTGGCGCTTGTGTTCACGTCGGGGCAGCAACTGGGTACGGAGTCGGAGGAGTAGCCGACCATGTCGGCGGCGACCGTTGCGTCGGAGACCGTGAGAGTCTTGACGGTGATGCGGTCCTTGGGGTCCACGAGGGTCGCCACGACGCGCGGGGTCTTGGCGTCGGCGGCCTGGGTGAGGACGTAGACGCCGTCGGGTGGGGTGCCCATGGGGGCGTCGCAGTGGACGACCGCCACGGTCTCGGGCCTGCCGTCGCCGTCGAGGTCGCCGGAGGCCTTCTTCACCACCAGTGCCTTGACCGGGCCGCATTCGATCGGGAAGTCGACGGCGGTGGGGTCGGGGGCGGTGATGGTGGTGGGGGCGCTGTGTGACTGGGGGCCGGCGGCCTGGGCGGCCGTGGCCGGATTGGGCTGGAGCACCGAGGAGAACGCTATGACGCCGGCGACTGCCGTGGCGGTGGCGACCCAGTGGATGGGGCGGGTGTGGGTGTGAGCGAGTTCCGGGACCGCGGATTGCTGCACTGAGGGTGACTCCCGAGAGGGCTGGTGCCGGTGGGGGTGGCCAGCATGGTGCCACACGTCACAGCGCGGCGGAACGGCGGGGGCGGTGCTTGTCGGCTCGCGGCCTTGCGTTTTCTGGTGCGGTGTCAATGAAAGGGCGCCGTGGCCGAGTTCCGGGAGACTGTCGGGAACTCGGTCACGGCGCCGTTGCGTTGTACGCGGCACGGGGCCGTCTCAGCGGCCGGAGCCTCCGTCGGCGTTCGGTCCGGTGTAGTCCTCGCCGTAGGCGCCCTTGGCGGGGCGGCGGCGGCGCATGGGCGGCTCGACGCCGTCCGCGAGGCGGCGGGCGGTGAGGAGGAACCCGGTGTGGCCGATCATCCGGTGGTCGGGGCGGACGGCCAGGCCTTCGACGTGCCAGTTGCGGATCATCGATTCCCAGGAGGTCGGCTCGTTGAAGCTGCCGATCTCGCGGATGGATTCGACGGTCCGGGCGAGCTGGGTGGTGGTCGCGACGTAGCAGCAGAGGATGCCGCCGGGGACCAGCGCCTTGGAGACGGCTTCCAGGCATTCCCAGGGGGCGAGCATGTCGAGGATGACGCGGTCGACGTCGGTGTCGGACAGGTTGTCCTGGAGGTCGCCGACGGTGAGCTGCCAGGCGGGGTGCGGGCCGCCGAAGTAGCGCTCCACGTTCTGCTGGGCGATCTCCGCGAAGTCCTCGCGGCGCTCGTAGCTGTGCAGCATGCCCTGGTCGCCGATGGCGCGCAGCAGGAAGCTGCTGAGCGAGCCGGAGCCGACGCCGGCTTCGACGACGCGGGCGCCGGGGAAGATGTCTGCGAAGGCGAGGATCTGCCCCGCGTCCTTCGGGTAGACGACGGCTGCGCCGCGGGGCATGGACAGGACGTAGTCGGGGAGCAGGGGGCGCAGCGCGAGGTAGGCGACGTTCCCGGTGGTGCGGACAACGCTGCCCTCGGGAGCACCGATCAGTTCGTCGTGCGGGAAGGAACCCTTGTGGGTGTGGAAGTTCTTCCCGGCCTCGAGCGTGAACGTGTAGTGGCGGCCCTTGGGGTCGGTCAGCTGAACCTGGTCCCCGACCTTGAAGGGCCCGCGCCTGCGGGCGGCACCGGTCGGTTCGGACATGTGAACAGACTACCGGGGTTTGTGGAGGGCGCCGACCACTTGGATTTCAGTTGGGGCGGGCCATGGCCTTGACGAAGGCGCGCTCGACGTCGGCGGCGGAGAGGACGCCGTAGATCTCTCCGGTCTCCTCCACCACCAGGTACTCGGTGGCGGGGGTGGCGCGCAGGGTGTCCAGGAGGTCCTCGCCGGCGAGTTCCACGGAGACGCGCATGCCGTCGGTGAGGTCTTGGGCGAGGCCGCTGACGGCGACCCAGGGGCGGCGGTGTTCGGGGACGCCGACGATGGCGGCCTCGCGGACGAGGGAGAGGGGTTCGCCGTCGGCGTCGACGACGACCAGGGCGCGGGCGCCTGCTTCGTTGGCGCGGCGCAGGGCCTCCGAGAGCGGGGTGTCCGTCTCGACCGGGACGGCGCGGCGGGTGAGGTTGCGGGCGCGTAGTTCGGGGAGGTGTTCGCGCAGGCGGGCCATGCGGAGGCTGTTGCCGGCGCCGGTCCAGATGATCGCGGCGAGGATGGCGGCGAGCAGGGCGTCCATCACGGTGTCCATGCCGACGTTGTCCTCGGCGTTGGAGCCGAGTGCTCCGGACTGGGTGAGCAGGGGGAGGCCGATGAGGACGGAGACGGCGAGGGCGCGGCCGACCCAGGCGGCGGCGATGGTGCCGCTCATGGGCTTGCCGGTGATCTTCCAGACGACCGCGCGGAGCATGCGGCCGCCGTCGAGGGGGAGGCCGGGCAGGAGGTTGAAGGCGGCCACGATGAGGTTGGAGATCATCAGGCCGGCCAGCAGGACGCCGGGGACGGTGCCGGGTTCCACGGGCTGCATGGCGAGGTAGAAGAGGCCGGCGAGGACGAGGGAGAGGAGTGGGCCGACGAAGGCCAGGACGAACTCCCGGCCCGGGGTCTCGGCTTCCTTCTCGATCTCGGAGACGCCGCCGAAGAACTGGAGCTGGATGCGGCGTACGGGCAGCTTGAAGCGCAGGGCGGCGACGGTGTGGGCGAGTTCGTGCACGAGCACGGAGGCGTAGAAGGCGACCGCGAAGAAGAGCGATACGAGGTAGCGGGCGGCGCCGAGCTCGGGCAGGACGCGGTCCAGCTGGCCGCCGAACACCCAGGTGATGAGGGCCGCGACGAGGAACCAGCTGGGCGCGACGTAGACGGGCACGCCGAAGGGGCGTCCCATGAGGAGTCCGCCGCCGGGGTCTTTCTGGCGGCGGGGCGGGCGGCTCCTGGCCGTGCCGGAGTGGGCGAGGGTGCGGTCGGGGTGGGTGTGGGGGGAGTCCGCGGG